>JAFYWF010000090.1 GCA_017558145.1 Lachnospiraceae bacterium | reverse complement strand
TGTTGTGAGTCGTAATGACTATTTTATTGTTAGGAGGTGTCAAAATGGCAAAATGTGATATTTGTGGAAAAGGCGTACATTTCGGTAATAATGTTAGCCATTCTAATAGAAAAACAAACAGAATCTGGAACTCTAACGTAAAAAGCGTTAAATGTAAAGTTAACGGTGGTACAAAAAAATTACACGTTTGTACTAGCTGCTTAAGATCTGGTAAAGTTGAAAGAGCTTAATTAGATATGATTTTAAAAGATGTTGCTACTGCAGCATCTTTTTTTGTACTCTTTTATTATACTTTCGATCTATCTTTTTGAATTTTATCGAAAAGATAGAACAAAGGAGTCGTCACTTCGCAGCAACAACTCCTTTTATAACTTCATCATCTATAACGCTTTTCTAAGTCTTTCCTGGTATCCCGGGGATTTCTTCATATTCATCTTATTTTCGAACATTTCGTATTCTGCATCAGAAAATACCTGAGACAAAAATTCTTCCACATTTTCCTTCATAGCAATTCCAATAGCTACAGATGGAGCAAGGCATTTATCCACATATTCATTACATGAATTTTGAACTGCTTTTGCATATTCTACAGCCTCTCCCTCTTCAGGCATTGGAATCATAACATTAAATACATCTCCATCTACTCTACCGATTACATATTCCGGTTTAGCTTCTTTTTGAAGAATATTGGCAATAATACGAATCAAACGATCACTTTCTTCATCTCCAAAATGATCATTGGCAAATTTCCAATCATTAATGTTAATACAAAGTGCAGCAATTGGCGCTACCTGAGAACGATCCAAAACTTTCATACGACTTCTAAAATAGGTATGTGTTAAAACACCTGTTAAAGCATCTGTTCTGACACCTTCTGCTTTACGATTTAATTCTTCTTCTGCTCTAAATTGTACTTCATATACAAATTGGTCAGTTTCTTTGTAAAAATATGTCTGTTCTGCCCATAATCTCCAATTATCAAAAAGAGCAACCACCATTTCTTCTACATGTTCATTCCCATTATTTTTATAATAAAAATGACCAATTGTTCTGCCGGACACCATAAATTTCATACCGGGATCTGCGATAACATCCACCGCTTCCTGTTCCCATTCTCCCACCATAACCACGATTTCTCCGTGACGTCTGGTAAATAAAAATTCTGCACCGGTAAGTGTATGTAATACTTCCAATTCTTTTTGAACAATTGGTAAGTCCAATAACTGACCTAAAGAATAATTTTTAATATTTTCTTTAATTCTTTTTTCTAATGAAATGGAACCGTATGCCATAACTGCTACCCCTTTATCTTCTATATTTCCAATTAGATATATTCTACAATTTTCACTACTATTTTACAAGATATTTTGTAGATATATTCATTTTTTCAAACATAATAACTCACTTCTTGCACATTGAGCTTAAAAACAAACACTAGTGAATCAACCGACACCCAAAAAGTATTATTTCAAATCACATATTCACCCCATTGCCCTTGAAAAATAAGGCTTTTTATGTATAATGTAAAAGGTATGTAACAAATAACACATAATAATAAGAGGAAAAAAAATGATTAGTGCAAACAATGTAACTTACAGAGTGGGTAAAAAAGCCCTTTTCGAAGAAGTAAATATTAAATTTACAGAAGGTAACTGCTACGGTCTTATCGGAGCAAATGGTGCAGGTAAATCTACTTTTTTAAAGATTTTATCCGGTGCTTTAGAAACAACAAATGGTGAAATCGTTATTACTCCGGGACAGCGTCTTTCTGTATTAGAACAGGACCACTTCAAATACGACGCTTATAATGTATTAGATGTGGTAATCATGGGTAATCAGCGTCTTTATGACATTATGAAAGAAAAAGATGCTATCTATGCAAAAGAAGATTTTTCTGAAGAAGATGGTATCCGCGCCAGCGAATTAGAAGGTGAATTTGCTGAAATGGATGGTTGGGAAGCAGAATCTAATGCTGCATCTCTTTTAAATGGGTTAGGAATTGATACAGAATATCACTATAGCCTTCTTGCTGACTTAGATGGTAATCAGAAGGTGAAGGTTCTTCTTGCAAAAGCTTTATTTGGTAATCCGGATATCTTACTCCTTGACGAACCTACCAACCACTTAGACTTAGATGCTATTGCATGGTTAGAAGAATTCTTAATTGATTTCGAAAACACAGTTATCGTGGTATCTCATGACCGTTACTTCTTAAACAAAGTATGTACTCATACTGCAGATATCGATTACGGTAAAATTCAGCTTTATGCTGGTAACTATGACTTCTGGTATGAATCCAGCCAATTATTAATCAAACAGATGAAAGAAGCTAACAAGAAAAAAGAAGAAAAAATCAAGGAATTACAGGAATTTATCTCCCGATTCTCTGCTAACGCTTCTAAATCTAAACAGGCTACTTCTAGAAAACGTGCTTTAGAAAAAATTCAGTTAGATGACATTCGTCCATCCAGCCGTAAATATCCTTACATCGACTTCCGTCCGGATCGTGAAATCGGCAACGAAGTTTTGACTGTAGAAGGACTTACAAAAACAATCAATGGTGAAAAAGTATTGGATAACATTTCATTCATTGTAGGACATGATGATAAAATCGCCTTTGTTGGAAGCAACGAATTAGCAAAAACTACTCTCTTCAAAATTTTAATGGGAGAAATGGAACCGGATGCAGGTACTTACAAATGGGGTGTAACAACTTCTCAGGCCTACTTCCCTAAGGATAATACAGAAGAATTCGATAACGACTATACCATCGTAGAATGGTTAACAGGTTACTCGCCTGTTAAAGATGTAACTTATGTTCGTGGTTTCCTTGGACGTATGTTATTTGCCGGTGATGATGGTGTTAAAAAAGTTAAAGTTCTCTCTGGTGGTGAAAAAGTAAGATGTTTACTTTCTAAAATGATGATTAGTGGTGCAAACTGTCTTATCTTAGATGAACCTACTAACCACTTAGATATGGAATCTATTACAGCATTAAACAACGGTTTGATCAAATTCCCAGGTGTAGAACTCTTCTCTTGTCATGACCACCAGTTTGTTCAGACAACTGCAAACCGTATTATGGAAATCCTTCCAAACGGTTCTATGATTGACAAGATTACAACTTACGACGAGTATCTTGCTAGTGATGAAATGGCAAGAAAACGTACTGTATATACTCAGACTGAAGAAGACAACTAGAATCTTTGAAAAGGGAAAGGTTTTTATATATAAAAACCTTTCCCTTATTTAAAATATCTATAAAGGATTATATTATGAATATTATTGATTTACATGTTCATTCTACTAAATCTGATGGTAGTATGACGCCTACTGAATTAGTTAATTACGCTATTGAAAAAAAATTATCTGCCTTTGCATTAACAGATCACGATACTACAGAAGGTATTGATGAGGCTTTGGAAGTAGCTAAAAAGCATAATGAAGCTATTGCAAATGGTGACAAAGAAGGACTCCCTTTAGAAGTGATTCCAGGAATAGAATTTTCTACAGAATACATGGGTAGAGATATTCATATCTTAGGTCTCTATATTGATTACAACTCTCCTGCATTCAAAGCAAGAATACAGGAATTTGTAGATTCTAGAATCCTTAGAAATCAAAAAATGTGTGCCTCTCTTGCAAGCGATGGCATCGACATTACTTATGATAAACTTCTAGAAGAAAACCCAGGATGTGTTATTACCCGAAGCCATTATGCAAAATACCTTTTACAACACGGCTATACAACTTCTATGAAAGAAGCATTTGAACGATATATTGGAGATCATTGCAAACATTTTATTCCAAGAGAAAAGATCACCCCTATGCAGGCGGTAGCATTAATTAACGAAGTTGGTGGTTTGGCATTTCTTGCCCATCCCACACTGTATCATATAAGTGATCGAGTTCTGGAAGGATTAATTAAAGAATTAAAGGAAGTTGGACTTGCAGGTATAGAAGCAGTATATTCTACCTACACCCAGGGCGAAGAATTGCAAATGCGTAAATTATCTTCCAAATATGATTTATTAATCTCAGGTGGATCTGATTTCCATGGAAGTATCAAACCAAAATTAGATTTAGCAGTTGGCTATGGTAAACTATTTATACCGGAATCAATTCTAAATGAAATTAAACACATTAAAAATCTTTAGAATAATATAACCAATAACATTAATTTATACTGAAATTTCAACAAAATAAATTATTATGATAATTCAAAAAGGAATCAAAGATGAATAAAAAAATATTTTTTGCCGATCTGGATGGTACTCTCTTAAACGACAAAAAGCAAATAACACCTCTTACACTTCACACTTTACAAGAATGGACAAACAAAGGTCACAAATTAGTTCTATGTACAGGACGCGCTTTAGACAGCGTAAAAAATGTAAGAGAAACTTTAGGTTTAGCTAACTTTCCCAATATGTATCTGATTGGATATAACGGCGGAGAAATTTACGATTGCACTTCAAATTCATTATTAAACAGAGTAGCGCTCTCTTATGAAGCAGCAAAAAAATGTTTTTCCATTGCGAAAAAATATAATATTCATATACAAACCTTTAGTGATACTCACATCATAACAGAAAAAGAAAATGAGGAAATATTATATTACAAAAAAGCAGTTCATACTCCTGTAATATATACCGATAATTTTATGAATCATTTGGATAAAGAACCATGTAAATGTTTAGCTGTTTTTCTACACAATCAAGAACTAATGGCACCCTTTACCAACGAAATTCAGGAAGAATTAGGTACAGAAGTAAATGTAATGACTTCTACTCCAAAATTCATTGAAATGTTTCCCATCACATCCGGCAAAGGTTTCAGTGTACAATGGTTATGCGATTATTTGAAGATTCCTATCTCTAACGCATTAGCTGCAGGTGATGAAATGAATGATATTTCTATGTTACAAACTGCAGGAATCAGCATTGCCATGAAAAACGGTCGTGACTTTATAAAAGAACTTGCAACAATAATCACTGAAGATGACAATAATCACGATGGTCTTGTTCCCATTTTAAAAAAATATATGTAATTTTGACTCAAAAAGGCTCTTACAAAAAACAGCGATAATTAAACCATTCAAAATCATCCTGTATTTTGTAAGAGCCTTTTCTATTATATTTATATTATTATGTATTTTCTGCAAATTCTGTAGATTCTTCTACCAAACCATGAAATTCTTCCGAAACATCCACCGTCAATTCCGTAATCTCATCAATATCAGAGGCAATGCTTCGAACCACATTTTGGATTTCATGAGACATTTCCACAAAACCAAATAACAATGAATTACATTCATCTAAAACCTCACCAATCTCATCAGCGATTTGACTCACTTCATTGCCGTATGATTTTGATACTTCCTTTAACTTTTCCATTTTTTCTTTCAGATACACTGTATATTCTGATAAACTATCGGATGTGTCAGCCATGATGTCTATACTGTCGCTTATCATATGGATATCTGTATCGACCTGCTGATCAGCAGCCGCGATGTCATCAATGGCTTTACCGATTTTGGTCATTTTATGAGGAAAATCTGTTGCATTCTTCAGATAACTTCCCATACATTTCTCCCCTTCTATGCTTCTACAATCAAGTATCTACCATCGCCAATGTCAAAGATTTCATCTGCCGATAAAATTTCTTCCTCATCAGCACCTTCCATATCAACACCTTGCTCATCAAAATATTCCCATACTTCCTTTGGTGAATTCACTACAATGGCCATACACTCTTCTAAAAAGGCTTCCGCTTCTTCTAATGTTTCTACCACCGGGGATGGAAATAACTGCTCCTGATTTTCTAAAAAACACTTTAAAACTACATCATCAAATTCATGCATACGAAACACCTCACTCATGATTGTCTATTTATTATAAAACTACAATATTTTGAGGGCTATTTCAAGATATTTTTTAATTCTTGATATACACGCCCTATAGGAAGACCCACAACATTGTTGTAATCCCCTTCAATCCCTTTAATATATGCTGCAAACGAATCTTGTATGCCATAACTTCCTGCCTTATCCATACAAGAACCGGTAGCTATATACTCAAAAATTTCCTGCTCTGTCATAGCATAAACATTCACCTTTGTTTCTTCAAAAAAGGTATTTGAAATTATCTCTCCGTTCTTTGCCAAATAACTCAAGGAAACTCCGGTATAAACTTGATGCGTTGCATTTTGTAATTTAGATATCATAACAAAAGCATCCGCTTCATCCTTAGGTTTTCCCATCACTTCTCCATCCTTAGAAACAATGGTATCGGCACCTAACACAATTTTCATTGGAATATTTTCTTGCTTTACAATATCTTCTGCTTTTTGTTTTGCCAATTCCATAACAATTTCTGACGGAATCTTACTGTTAATAACTTCTTCTTTCTTACTTGGCTTTACTTCATATAAAATTCCAATCTGTGATAACAATTCTCTTCTCCTTGGAGAAGCAGATGCTAAGATAATGGATTTCATGGAATACTCTCCTTTTATTTATGCTTCCTCTATATGTGTTGCTGGAATAAATACTCTTTTATTTTCTACTTCCTTACTTTTCCTAACTTCTTCCCTTGCCTCTTCTACAAATGCATCTTGTGAAGAATAAGCTTCTTTTCCTCTTCTATCAACCTTTTCATAAGTACCATCCTTAAGCATAATACTTGCTTTTAAGGTATCTCTTAATTCTCCCTCTAAAATATGAAATGCTTTTTTCTTTAATTCCTCTTCTTCAATAGGAAATAAAATTTCCACACGTCTTTCCAGATTGCGTGGCATCCAATCAGCACTTCCGCAATAAATTTCCGATTTTCCACCATTTTCAAAATAGAAAATACGACTATGCTCCAAAAACTGCCCTACAATAGATCGAACTCTAATATTATCACTAATTTCAGGAATCTCTACTTTCAAACAACAAATACCACGTACAATCAAATCAATTTGCACACCTGCGGCACTAGCCTCGTAAAGTGCTGCAATAATATCCTGATCACAAAGAGAATTCATTTTAGCTATGATTCTGGCTGTCTCACCCTTCATAGCATGTTCCTTTTCTCTTTCAATCCAGTATAAGAATTTATCCTTTAACCAAAGAGGCGCCACTGCAAATTTATTCCAACTAAGAGGCTCCGAATAGCCTGATAACATATTAAATACAGCTGTAGCATCTTCTCCAAATGCTTCTTTACACGTAAATAATCCAACATCAGTATATAATTTGGCTGTAGCATCATTGTAATTACCTGTTCCTAAATGAACATAACGTCGAATACCATCTTCTTCTTTTCTTACTACCAAAGTAATTTTACTATGCGTTTTCAATCCTACAAGACCATAGATAACATGACACCCTGCTTTTTCCAGTTTCCTTGCCCATACGATGTTATTTTCTTCATCAAAACGAGCTTTCAATTCTACTAAAACCGTCACCTGTTTCCCATTTTCAGCAGCTTGGGCCAAAGCTGCAATAATAGGGGAATTACCACTCACTCGGTAAAGTGTCTGTTTAATAGCCAATACTTGGCTATCTTTTGCTGCTTGACGAATAAAATCAACTACAGGAGTAAATGTTTGATACGGATGATGCATTAAAATATCCGACTCACGTATTTTTTCAAAGATATTATCTCCCTCTGAAATTTCCGGCACCGGCTGTGGTACATGCTTCTCAACTCTAAGATGTTCAAATCCATCCATACCATAAATTTTCATGAGTACAGTCAAGTCCAATGGTCCATCAATACGATAAATATCTTCTTCCTCTACAGACAATTCGTCTTTCAAGATTTTCAAGAGTCTTTTATCCATAGTTGTATCTATTTCCAAACGGATTACCTGTCCCCATTGACGCTTCTTAATCTGTTTTTCAATTTCTTTCAACAAATCTTCTGCTTCATCTTCTTCAATAGATAAATCCGCATTTCTCATAATTCTAAAAGGATAGGTACAAACAATATCGTAATTTAAAAACAATTTACCAATATTTCTTTCAATCACCTCTTCCAAAAGAATTACAGACTTCATTCCCTCTTTTGATGGAATCTCAACCACACGTGGTAATACACTTGGAACTTGCACCGTTGCAAATTCTAATTCCTGTTTTTCTTTTTTTCGTTTCGAAATCAACGCCCCAATATTCAATGTTTTATTTCGAATCAAAGGAAATGGCCTGGAAGAATCCACCGCCATAGGTGTTAAAACAGGATATACAGCTTCTTCAAAATATTGATCTACATAATCTCCCTGCTCTTTTGTCAATTCTTCATGTTTCGCAATTAATTGTAATCCATTCTGCATAAGCAATGGATAAAGACTTCTATTATAGGTACTATACTGTAACTGTACCAATTCATGAGTTGCAACATTTAACTTTTCCAATTGTTGTCTTGGACTAAGTCCTGCAATGTCCTTTTTGGTATATTCTGCATTCACCATATCTTTCAAGGAAGCAACTCTTACCATAAAGAATTCATCTAAATTAGAAGCCGTAATACTTAAAAACTTTAGTCTCTCAAACAAAAGATTTTGTTTATCTCTAGCTTCATTTAAAACTCTTTTATTAAACAAAATCCAACTAAGTTCACGATTCCAGTAATGTTCTGAAGCATAAAATTTACTTTTCATATATACTTTCCCCTTAAGTCACTATACCATCTTTCTTTGTTTGATTACCGGACGAATACTAAATACTTCTTCAAAGAAGTCTGAACGCTCCTGCAACAATCCTTTTTCTAAAGTAATATCTTCATTGGTATTTACCGTGATAATCAAATCATGCTCTTTTAACCCAATTTTAATATCCTTAAATTTTTGTTTATGACTTCGATCCAAACCATTAGCTAATTTCAAAATAGCTGTTAATTTAGCAATAATTAAATAGGAATGTCTATCTAATTTTGACCCTTCCGTTACTACATCATAATATGTAAATTTTAAATGATTAAATTTAACTACATTAGCTACCATCTCTCGCTCAATATGGGATAATCCTATAATTTCTGTATATAAAATAATATTATAAGAACATTCCCCTAAATTAGACATACTAATATATTTCCCACAGTCATGAAGAATAGTAGCTAGGCTTAAAAGTAATCTTTCTCGTTTTCCTAAACCATGAATTTTTTTCATAGAATCAAAAATTGTGAGTGCGATATTCTCTAATGTTTCACTTCTTTTTTTATTTCCCAGATACCTTTTACTTAAATTTAATGCACAATCTAAAATATCCTGTTCAAAATCATGGTCTTCTTTTAAGAATCCACATTTCTGTCCATATTCAAAACCAATTCCATCACATAAAACAACCCCTGGAGACCAAAGCATTTTTGCTCCCATCACCTTCATGCAACGACGAATAATCACAGCAGAAATAAAGGTACGTTTAGCATTTTCCTCTGAAATATCATATTTACGAGATAATTCATAATTTCCACTCATCTTTGCCGCATTCACATGTTGATGAAACTTTTCAAACGATAAATGAGATGAATGTTTTCCTTCTTTTTCATATTTTTGCATTAATACGGAAACATAATCATCTACAACGATAATATGCTCAATTTCACGATCTTTTAAATATAGTTTTTTAAATACAGAAAGTTGGGTATTTATAGTTTCTTCCAAAAGTGATGCATAATTCATATTGTTGCTTGCCAAATGACTAATACTTTCTTCTAAACGAAGTACTCCCATTTTCATATTTTGTGTCGCAATCAATGAATTTTTTTCAAATAAAGAAATCTGAATACTGCCTCCACCAATGTCGACAATAGCAGTCCCCTTTTCAATAATTCTATTAAATTCTTCTCCTTTAGAAGCAATCGCCTTATAATTTAAAAAACGCTGTTCTGAGTTACTGATTTCCTCTATTTTAATACCCGTTCTTTGTTGAATATGATCCAAAAGGATCATTTTATTTTCCATCTCACGGATGGCACTGGTTCCGTATGCCTTATATTCTTCTACCTTATAGGTTTCCATTACTGTTTTAAAAGAATTTAATACATGACATAACTCATCTACTTTTTCTTTGGTAATTTTCCTATTGGCAAAACTTTCACTTCCCAAGTCCAAGCGATAAACAACATTGTCTATCTCTCGCATTCCATTCTTTACTGAAAATTCAAAGATTTTACAACTAAGCTCATAAGAACCTATATCAATGGCTGCAAATAATTTCGCTTTCATGGTACCCCCCATAAATTTTATTTTTGTAACCCTAACAAATAATCAATAAATTGTTGTGCCGTTCTACCTGATAAACCTCCATGAGCCAATTCCCATTTATTAGCTTCTAACAATAATTCATTTTCCGGTATAGAAATATGATGTCTCTCAGCTAGTGTTTTTACAATGTTACCAAACTCTTTTTTATCCGGTGCACAGAAAAAGATAGACACTCCGAATCTGGAAACCAAAGATAATTTTTCCTGCACTGTATCGCTGGAATGTAAATCATCACGTCTTTCCTCTTTGTCTGAAAACTTTTCTCTCACCAAATGCCTACGATTGCTAGTTGCATAAATCAAAACATTCTTTGGTTTCTTTTCAAGCCCACCTTCAATGACTGCTTTCAAATATTTATATTCAATTTCAAAATCTTCAAAACTAAGGTCATCCATATAAATAATGAACTTATAATTTCTATTTTTAATCTGAGAAATGACTGCATTTAAATCCTGAAATTGATGTTTATATACTTCAATGATACGAAGTCCATCTTCGTAATACTGATTTGCAATTGCTTTAATACTGGAAGATTTTCCGGTTCCTGCATCACCAAATAACAGACAATTATTGGCTTTTCGACCATAAACAAAAGCTTCTGTATTGTCTATTAACTTTCTTTTAGGAATTTCATAACCAACCAAATCATCCAAATGAACATGCGCAATATTTAAAATAGGAACGATTTCGACACCTCTGTCTGTATGCTCTACTCGAAATGCCTTATGAAGACCAAATTTCCCTACCCCATATTCTTTATAGAACTGCGTTAAAATATCTTTCATTTCTTCCGGTGAACCGGCCTCACTTAAAGTTTTCGTTAAAGTAGAAATACGCTCTCTAATTCGACTGTTATAAACTTTGCTTTCCTGTGCACTGGCAGTATAATCCAACACCATGGAAAATCCTTTGATTCCCAAATGCTTCACCATAGAATCGAAATCAAAATCAAAAAACTCCTTCATAATTGTAATATCATGAAGAACAGCTTCATTAATTGTACCTTCAATTTCTCCTCTAATTTCACAGGCCTTACTGTAACTGTTTTCTTTATTTACCAATAAATTTGTTAAATAACAATGCCAAAGATTACCACTAAATCCATAATGTCCTGCCATTTCCAACAAACGATGAATATTGGTATAACAAAGCATACTCTTGTCTTCTTTATTATAAAATTCATCCTCAAAATGCTCCATTAGCCAGACCATATCTCTCAGAAGCTCACCTTCTTCAAAATCACGGTATAAAATTAATTCCTGTTCTCTCATATGTATTACAACTTACGTTGTTTCCTTTCTATCTATAATAAAACATTTCTCATAGATATTATTTACTTTATTCAGATAAAATTTTACTCTAAAATACTCTTGATAGCAAGCAAATATCCTATTATACTAATGATAAAATCAACAAAAAGGATGTGATGACTTACGAAAAATTTAAAAACTTTTCTTATCCTTGCTTTCATTATTCTTGCATTTAGCAGTATTACCATTTTCACTTATTTTTCAGGCAAATCAACCCCAAATCCTGCCGGAACTATTGGGAACCATGCCGGAAATCTGTATAATGGTGGAACATTTTGCGAAGATGATGGATTGGTGTTTTTTTCCAATCCTTATGATGAAAACACCTTATATGTGATGAATTCCGATGAAACGAATATACAAAAAATCGGTACCGTAGGAGTTTCCTCCATTAATGCAGGCGGTAACTATGTATATTATTATCAAAAAAATGTTGGAGATGGTTCCGGCTTAGGATATGCAGTGCAAGCAACAGGTATGTATCGCACCACGAAAGATGGAAAAGATATTATCTGCTTAAAACGAGATCCGGTTGCCACCTTAATCTTAATTGACAATAATGTTTATTATCAACATTTCGATGGTTCTAATGGTGTAACTTTAGATCGTATTTCAATTGATAAATCTTCGGAAGAAGTTATTTTATCCGGTCAAATTACACCTGCCAGCGGTGCAAATTCCGTTTTATATTTTGCAGATCCGGAAAATAATTATTACCTGTACTCTTATGATACCAGGTCCGGCTTAAAATCCATGGTATGGCAACATCGTGTTTACAATCCTGTCTACCATACAGATGGCTATATTTATTTTATGGATATTGACAGTACTTATGAGCTTCATCGATATCAACCATCAACAGGCGAACACGAAGTACTAACAACAGATCGTGTAGAAACTTATAATGTATATGACAATTATATTTATTACCAAAAATTTTCTCAAACACAACCAGTTTTGATGCGCATGCTGACAGATGGTTCTAACGCTGAAATCGTATCTCAGGGTTATTTTGAAAAAATAAATATAACTTCAAATTACGTATATTTTAATGAATACGGTTCTCCTACTCCTATTTACAAGCAAAGCCTGTATGGCCCTGTTGGAACCGGCATTTTTTCACCATAAATATACTATTTTAAATAAATTTCTAAAATAAATAAAACCTGCCGTTTAGGCAGGTTTTATTTATGATTCCTATATAATTCTATTATTACAACATTTTTATCATTTAATTAATGATGTGAAATTCTCTTATATTTTGAAGCATTTCATCAATCGTAATATGATAAACAGGATGTCTCTTATACCCTGCAAGCTGCGCTAAAGGTACCAACACAAAATCACGGTTTTTCATATCCCTATGTGGAATTTGAAGATTAGGTTCATCTATAATCTCATCATCAAATAATAAAATATCCAAATCTAAAGTTCTTGGCCCCCAATGTTGAACTCTTACCCTATTCGCGTTTTGTTCCACATCATGCAAATACTCTAAAAGTTCTTGTGGTTCCATCATCGTTTCTGCTTCCAATACACCATTTACAAAATCATCCTGACTTACTCCACCATAAGGCGTGGAATAAAAATACTGGGAAACCTTTACATTACGAAACAATCTATGCTTTTTAATTTCTTCAATTCCTTCTTGAATATACTTCTCTTTCTTTCCCATATTAGAACCAAAAGCAATATAAACTCTATGCCAGCCTCTGGTAATTTCGACAGATACAGATTCAAATTTCATGGGTATGGGAGCATATGGTTTTTTCAGTTCTAACGTAATACTCTTTACTAAGGGAAATTGTAACAACACATCTTCTGCTGTTTTCCAAGCAGCTCTTTCAATCAAATCAAAAGTACTTTCCGTCATGCTTCTTTCCATTTGAAGACACACTTCTCCATAATGGGTAGAATCCGACAAAGTATCATTTTTTCCGGCTTTTTTTAAATCAGAAAACAATTTAGCATTAATATAAAACTTTTGGCCTTTTTTCTTCTCTTCTTCAAAAACTCCATGATAAGCGTAGATTTCCAAGTTCTCAATTTTTATTACATCCATGCCTGATATTTACTACCTTCTTAATAAACTTACAGTCAAAACACCATCTTTTGCAATTGCTTCAATTACAATATTATATGCTGCTGTATTTTTAAATCTTAAATCCTGTACATTTTCAGAAATAGCTGCATCTAAACCTGTAGGAACATAATCTACCGGCAAGCTATGATAATGATGTTCAATTGGTTCTATACCTGCTAATAACATTGACACATACAAATTAGAAGATACCTGGCAAATACCACCACCAATACTGGTTACTTCTTTTCCACTTGCAAATGATGGACCATCTACATATCCATTTTCTACAGTTCTTCTTCCTACAGAATCACTATAAGAAAATATCTTACCTGGTTCAATCACCATACCATTAATTCTTGAAGCAGCTAATTCTACATTAATAGCTCTGGCTTCCTTAGGATCATAATATGTTGTATGTGTTGCTAAAACACCTTCTTTAGGTGCCTGATTAGCCTGATATTGTGAGATTCTGCCTTCTGCTTTTCCATTATTTGCATAATGAGCATAATATTCTGTCAAATCATCTGCTTTAAAAATACCTACTAAATCTAAATTATTTTTCATATAAGCTTTTACATTAAATGTGGCATTTCCATTTCTACCTTCTTTCATTCCACATTTTACAAAATGATCAAATAAAGCTTTTTCATCATTTCCAAATGCCACCTGTAAATCCGGATAAGAATTGTAATAATACTGTGCATCAAAGATTGCAGAATAATCAGAAATTTCCACTTTTTTCTTCTGCTCCTTTGTTTTCTTCGTATTCGTCTTATTCGTCTCTGTTTTTTTTGCATTTGCTGCCTCTGCATGTATGCCGGATACTGCCACTGTAACAAAAGCAACGGCTAAGGTCATCGCTACAATCCATTTATTAAATCTCATTTGTTCTTTCTCCTATAAAAATACTTTAAAACACATTATGCCATAAAGAATATTACATTTCAATTCACAATCACAACAAAATTAAGTACAACATTTTATTCTATTTAGTTTTTAAACTTATATCCTTCAAAGCCTCTAACATAATAACAACTTCTTTATTTTCTTTTACATCATGAACTCTTAAAAAAGAGCACCCTTGTAATATGCCATATGCACTTAACGCCAAAGTCCCGGGTAAACGTTCTTCTACCGGTAGATTCAAAGTAAGACCAATAACTGATTTCCTGGAAACTCCTAACAATAAAGGATAACCCAGCTTTTGAAAATCATTTATTTTTTGAATAACTTCCATGTTCTGCTCGTAGTTTTTACCAAAACCAACTCCAGGATCTAATATAATCTTATCATTTCCAATTCCAACCTCTTTGGCTTTCACAATACTGGAAGCAAGATCACTGAAAACATCTTGCATAAATACCTGATAACCCGATTCTTTACGATTATGCATCAGGCAACATGCTACATTTCCGTCTGCTACGACTTTTGCCATATTCTCATCATATTGTAATCCCCAAATATCATTTATCATATCCACTCCAACATCAATTCCTACTTTAGCAACTTTACTTTTGTAGGTATCCAATGAAAGTGGTATGTCAAATCTTTTTTTTATACTTTCTATCGTGGAACATACTCTATCAATTTCTTCCCCTTCTGATATCATTACATATCCCGGTCGAGTAGATTCTCCACCAATATCAATAATATCCACCCCTTGAGAAATCATTTCCTCTACTCTGTACAAAGCTTTATCAAGATCCACATAATTACCACCGTCAGAAAAGGAATCCGGAGTTACATTTAGGATTCCCATGATATAAGTATGATGTTTAGTATCAAACTCTTTATTTCCAATTAGCATATTTATTCCTTCATTTACATGAGTTTTAAATTCTTTTTTTCCTTTGACCAATTACAAAGTGCTTCACTCTCACATGCGAAACAAGCACGACTTTTTTTATCTGCCAAATACATCCATCCGGATAAATTATTTTCATTCATAATTTCTTTATTTCTATGATTTAAAATAGCCAAATTAATCGTTTCAATTTCTTCTTGGTCAAATCCACATTGTTGTAAAATAGAAGGTGCAATATGAGAACTTGCAATCTCATGAGGAGTTCCATTTTCATATTCCTGCCATCGTCCAATATCATGAAGTAAACCAGCCGCATAGATAAGTTCTTTTGTATTTTTGTTCCTCATGATTCTATTTGAAGCGTTAGCATTTTCTTCCAACATTTGAATACGAGCTTCTAACCATAGATTTTCAGCAATCCTGCAAACATCTATAAAATGACAAATATCATGTTTACAAAAAATACGTTCCTGTTCATAATTCTTTATTTTTTCTAGGCATACCCGAAACAATTCATTTTTTAAAATATTATTTACTCGATTCATTCATCATCCAATCACAACAAACGATAAAAAGTTTCTTGCATTTTTGTATCTTCAAAACATCCTCTGGTAACAAGTGTAACTGTTTTTGTTCCCGGTTTTTTTACACCACGCATTGACATACACATATGTTCTTTAGCTTCTACCATTACCATAACCCCTTTAGGATTCAAATGTTCCATAATTGCATCTGCAATCTGAGCTGTCATTCTTTCCTGAATTTGAGGTCTTCTGGCAAAAACTTCTACACATCTCGCCAATTTACTTAAACCTAAAACTTCTCCGTTAGGAACATATGCAATATGTACATTTCCAAAAAATGGTAAAAAATGATGTTCGCACATGGAATAAAAAGGAATATCTTTTTCCATAACGATTTGATTATCTTCCACGTGAAATCTCTTTTGCATGTGAATTGAGACATCTTCATATAATCCGGAAAACAACTCTTCTTCATACATTCTGGCAATTCTCTCCGGAGTTTCTTTTAGTCCTTCTCTCTCTAAATCTTCTCCAATACCTTCTATTATTAATTTAATACCCTCTATTATTTTCTCTTTATTGACCATGTGTATCCTTTCCCATCTCTTTACGACAGGCTACTGCTTTCATGCAATCACCCAAATAAGCTAATGAGCCAAACGCAACAATAACCGTATCCCTGTCAGCTAAAAGATATGATAATTCCACTGCTTCTTCTACACTATCAGCTACTGTAACCATCGGGTTTACCTTGGCTACCTGCTCTCCCAACTCAAGCGCTGATAAAGCTCTTGGATTTCCTTTTTTTGAAACTGTAATAATATGACTAGCCAAATCACATGTATGATCAATGACTGTCGTATAATCTTTATCTCTGAACATCCCCATTATATAGATTATTTTCTTATTTGTAAAATAAAACTCCAAAGAACTCCTAAGTTCTTTGGCTGCCGCAGGATTATGAGCTCCATCTACAATAAAATAAGGTTTTCTATCTAAAATCTGAAATCTGGCAGGCCAATTCGTTTTTATAAAAGCTTTTCTAATTTTTTCTTCTTTCAGTTGATATCCTAATCTTTGTAATTGGTTTAAAACTTCTAAAGCCAATGCAGCATTTTTTATCTGATATGAACCCAACAATGAAATCTCTACTTTTTCCATATTATTATAAGAAAATCTTGTTTTTTGCAATCCATACTTTATCTTTTTTATATCTTTGCTATTTAAGAAAACTATTTCAGAAGCGCCTTTACTATAAGCTGTTTTTTTTATTACATCCTCTATTGGTTCTTCTTGACATGCTGAAACTACAACACAATTATTTTTAATAATTCCTGCTTTTTGTGTAGCAATTTCTTCCAAACTTTCACCTAAATAAGCACTATGATCTTTATCAATGGAAGTCAAGACTGCAATCAAGGTATTCTCTATAACATTGGTAGCATCTAATAAGCCTCCCATTCCCGTCTCCAACACTACGAAATCGCATTTTTTTTCTTTGAATAAAAGAAACGCCATAGCCGTTTCTATTTCAAAAGGCGTTGGATGTGAAAATCCTTCTTGTTCCATAGCATCAGCATGCACAGCTACCTGCTCCATCAGCCTTGCAACTTCTGCTTTGGAGATTGGTTTCCCTTGAATTTGAAATCTTTCTCTATATTCTACAATTGTTGGTGAAACATATCTTCCCACTTTGTATCCATTTTGCATCAATGCCGTAGATATAAATGCCAAAGTAGATCCTTTCCCATTGGTACCTGCAATATGAATAAATTTATTGAATTTTTCAGGATTATCTAAACGACGCAATAGCTCAATTATACTCTCAAGACCAGGTACAATTCCATAAGCAGCACAAGAATCTATATATTCCATTGCTTCTTGATATTTCATAATTAACTCACTTTCCTACAATGATAAAATAATTAAATTCCTTGTTTACTATCATTACTCATCTTATGAATTTAACGAAAATAAAAGCTGTCAAAATTTCTTTACGACAGCTTATCTTCTTAGTTATTATCTAAATCATGTTCTTCATCAACCGTTCCATTACCGGTAATATCCATAGTTGTTAAAACCCGTCTCTTTAAACGTGCTTCCTCAGACGCCTGTAATATAAAACTTTTAATTTCTTTGGCATTTTTAATGTGTACCAATTCTAATGTAGGATTAGTTTTATCTCCCGTAAAACAAACTACAGTTCCCAATTTCCACATTCTTTCCCACAAAGATATTTTTAACTGTACATCCTGTACCTTGTACATATAACAATCATTTTCTATTACATTAAAAAAACCAGAATCAATCGTAATCATGTCATCTTTAACTTCATACTTCGTAAAAGTCCAAGGAAGACCAAATAATAAAAGTCTTTTTCTTTCTCTATAAATTGCCATTTATATCTCTTCCTTTCTATCAATACATAAAAACTAATTTCATTTTACTTGAAAAGCATGCACAATGCAATGTTATCACACCAACTTTTTTCATTGAATCCCTTTATTCTTTATGATAAAATAAAAAAAAATCATTTATAATAATATCTTTAAATCTAAACTTTTAAGTGGCTGTCACAGATTTTGTGACAGCTTATGTTTCGCAAAGTCCAATTAAAAAAAGAAAGGAACTAAATTATGAGACATTTAATTACTCCTTTAGATTTTACAGTAGAAGAATTAGAAAAACTGTTCGATCTTGCCAATGATATTGAAAATAATAAAGCAAAATATGCTCATGCTTGTGATGGAAAAATTTTAGCTACATGTTTTTATGAACCTAGCACTCGTACACGATTAAGTTTCGAATCTGCAATGTTACAATTAGGTGGACATGTTTTAGGATTTTCTGACGCCGGTTCTTCTTCTGCCGCCAAAGGAGAAAGTGTATCTGATACCATTCGAATGATATCTGCCTATACAGATATCTGTGCCATGAGACATCCTAAAGAAGGCTCTGCCATGGTTGCTTCCCAAGCTGCTTCTATCCCTGTTATCAATGCCGGAGATGGGGGACATCAGCATCCTACTCAGACATTAACCGATCTTTTAACCATTCGCTCTTTAAAAGGACGATTAAATAATTTTACGATTGGTCTTTGTGGAGATTTAAAATTTGGACGAACTGTTCATTCCTTAATCAAAGCTTTAACAAGATATGATAATATAAAATTTGTATTTGTTTCTCCTGAAGAATTAAAAGTACCGGATTATATTATTGAAATTTTAAAAGAAAAAAATATTCCATTCGAAGAAGTTATCCGCTTAGAAGACGTTATGCCAACTTTGGATTTATTATATATGACTAGAGTTCAGAGAGAACGTTTCTTTAATGAAGAAGATTATATTCGTTTAAAGGATTTCTATGTTTTAGACAAAGCAAAAATGACTTTGGCCAAAGATGATATGCTAGTTCTTCATCCTCTCCCAAGGGTAAATGAGATATCTGTAGAAATAGACCAGGATCCTCGAGCAGCATACTTTAGACAAGGACAATACGGTGTATATGTAAGAATGGCTCTCATTCTTACGCTTTTAGAATTGGTATAATGAAATAATGGAGGTATCATATGTTAAATGTTGGACGTATTGAAAAAGGATTTGTTTTAGACCATATTCCCGCAGGTAAAAGCATGTCTATTTATCATCATCTTCAGTTAGATAAATTAGATTGTACCGTTGCTATGATTATGAATGCAAAAAGTAATAAAATGGGAGCTAAAGATTTATTAAAAGTTGAGTGCGATCTTGAAAATATCAATCTTGATGTTCTTGCTGTTATTGATCATAACATTACCGTTAACGTAATAAAAGATGGGGAAATCGTTGAGAAAAAAGAATTGATTTTACCTAAAGAAGTAAAAAATGTATTTAAATGCAAGAATCCAAGATGTATCACTTCTATCGAGCAGGAACTTCCTCATATTTTCGTGCTTTCTGATGGAAATAAACAAGTTTATCGTTGCAAATACTGCGAAGAAAAATTTGATGCCAGATCTTTCTTTTAAAATGAAACAAAAAAACAACGCAGACAAAATTTTGTCTGCGTTGTTTTTTATCTTCTTATTCTCCTGCTTTTTCCACTTGCGCAATTGCAGATTTCTGCATTGGAACTCTACAGTTTTTGTTATTACCAAATTCTACGATTACAGTATCATCAGAAATATCAATTAAAACACCATAGAAACCACTAGTTGTAAGTACACTGTCACCAATTTCCATACCTGCAAGCATAGCTCCTACTCTTTTCTGTTCCTTTTTCTGAGGACGAATAGATGCAAAGTAAACGAATCCAAAAATTAATACGATATAAATTACCATAACGAATCCGGCACTCATTCCTCCGAACATTGTTCCTTCAGCATTTAATAAAATACCCATTTTTCATTCCTCCTAAATATTATCTTACAAAAACGGTCTTTTCTAGCATACACAAAAACCGAAAATCTTTCAAGTTATTTATTAAGATTTGTACGATTCACTACTGTTTCGCTTCCATACCTTCTAATTTGGCTTTCTTGTACGCCATAAAATTACCTTCATCTAATGCGTTTCTAATTTCTTCCATCATTGTATTATAGAAATATAAGTTATGTAAAACACAAAGTCTCATACCAAGCATTTCTTTTGCTTTTAACAAGTGACGAATGTAAGCCCTTGAATATTTCTGACAGGCCGGACACTGACACCCTTCTTCAATTGGACGCATATCTTTCTCATATTTTGCATTAAACAAATTAATTTTTCCATGATTCGTATACAAATGTCCATGACGACCATTTCTGGTTGGATATACACAGTCAAAGAAATCAATCCCTCTCTCTACACCTTCTAAAATATTAGCAGGAGTTCCAACACCCATCAAATAAGTCGGTTTATCAACTGGTAAATAGGGCACAGTTTCTTCTAACACATAATACATTTCTTCGTGTGTTTCACCTACTGCAAGGCCTCCAACTGCATAACCATCTAACTCCATTTCACGGATTCTTTTTGCATGTTCGATACGAATATCTGCATAAATTGCTCCCTGATTAATACCAAACAACAATTGATTTTTGTTAATAGTATCCTCTAAACTATTCAAACGGGACATTTCTATTTTACAACGTTCTAACCATCTTGTCGTTCTTTCTACAGAAGGAATAACATACTCTCTGGTTGCTTTTGCAGGTGCACATTCATCAAATGCCATTGCTATCGTAGAGGCAAGATTGGACTGAATCTGCATACTTTCTTCCGGTCCCATAAAAATTTTACGTCCATCAATATGAGAATTAAAATATACCCCTTCTTCTTTAATCTTACGAAGCCCGGATAAAGAAAACACCTGGAACCCACCTGAATCGGTTAAAATAGGCTTGTCCCAATTCATAAAGTTATGAAGACCACCTAATTCCTTAATTACCTTATCTCCTGTTCTTACATGAAGATGATATGTATTAGATAATTCTACCTGACATTTAATATGATTTAAATCTTCGGTGGATACTGCACCTTTTATGGCTGCAACAGTACCTACATTCATAAACACAGGCGTCTGAATGGTACCATGAACAGTTTGAAATTCTGCTCGTTTTGCTCTTCCTTCTTGCTTTAAAACTTTATACACAATATTACTCCTTTGCTTTATCTATAAACCAGTAATCTATCAAAAGAATTACTTCATATTATTTTCAACGCAAGGAAAGTATTTCTTATTCAGAAATACTTTCCACAAATTCTTCTAATGTAATTTCATTATCCATAATAATGGTTGCTGCTGCTTTACCAACATATCTAAAATGCCAAGGCTCATAACCTATTCCTGTAATATGTTCTTTTCCTTTTGGATATCTTAAAATAAAGCCATATTCATCACAATGTTCTTTCAGCCATTTTCCAGCATCTGTTTTTTCAAATCCTTCATCCAAAGAAGTATAATTATTAGATATAATATCCAAGGCCAAACCAATCTGATGTTCACTGGATCCAGGCACCATAACATATTCAGATGCCTTTATATATGCATCCATATAAGAATAACCATAGCCCATATACAATCTAATCTTACGATTAAAAAGCATTTCCTGACGCGAAAGATCTCTATATGGAGAACATACAGACAAATAAATACCATCATTCTTTGCCGCTTGCAACATAGCAAATAATTCAGGTAAAATTCTCGCATCACATTTCATTGATCCCGCAATAGTTCCCAATTCAACTGTATGATTTTCAGGAATAGGATGTTGTTTATTCACTAATAACAAATTCCAATCTTCTTTTGAAAATTCATATCCTTCTGTCATATCGGTCTCATTGTCAATGTATTGATTCATTTGAGTATTTTGTAAAATCTCATCTACAGAATATAAATCTTCTTCTTCCGTAAGCACTTCCCCTTCTATTTCAAGGTTTTGCAATTCTTCTATCGTTTCTTCTTCGCTACTCTCCTCCTGTAGGTTTTCCAGGTTTTCAATTTCTTCGCTTTCCTGTTCATCCTGATCCAATGCAACTACTGACTGATATTGAAATACAGGTGTCGAAAAACTATTACTAATCAAAAAAACAAAAAAAGCAATAGCAACTCCCAATATTTTTTTTCGACTTCCATAAATAGCAATTCGTGTGCGATCAATTGCGACAATGAAAACAATGAGAAGCAACATCAAAGGCTTAAAAAAACGATATTTATTACCAAATTTTATACACTTAGAAACTTGTCTCTCTCTCCATGTATTTTTCATAAAACCTCAAGCTTTCTATCCAAAACTTTTACAATCTCACTTAACCTACTATACCATAGAAGTTCTTTTTGTACACTCTTTTTTTACGAAAAACCAACATTTTCCTTAGTTATCTTGAAATTTAATCTTTCTATGGCTATACTGAGATAACGAAGAAAAGAAAAATATATCAAGCTTGGAGGTTTTATTATGGCCGGCTCTACATACGGAACAATATTTAGAATATCTACTTGGGGAGAATCCCATGGAAAAGGAATTGGTGTAGTAATTGACGGATGCCCTGCAGGTCTTTCCTTATGTGAAGAAGACATTCAACAATTTTTAAACCGAAGAAAACCTGGACAATCTATTTTTTCAACACCACGAAAAGAAGACGACAAGATTTCTATTCTATCCGGTATATTTGAAGGGAAAACAACAGGTACTCCTATTTCTATGTGGGTGGAAAACACTTCACAACGTTCTCATGATTATACACAGATTTCATCTGCATATCGTCCCGGCCATGCAGATTATACCTTCCATGAGAAATACGGATTTAGAGATTATCGTGGTGGTGGTCGCTCATCCGGTAGAGAAACGATAGGAAGAGTTGCAGCAGGTGCTGTAGCAATTTTAATTTTAAAACAAATGGGAATCTATTTTACTACTTTTACACGTTCCATTGGCCCTATCACTATCGATGAAAATAACTTTGATGCTTCTGCTATATTAACAACTCCTACTTGTATGCCTGATTTAGATGCGAGTAAGGCTGCCGAAAACTATTTAAAAGAATGTATGACAAACCATGATTCTGCCGGTGGAGTAATTGAATGTCAGGTAGAAGGATTACCTGTAGGACTTGGAGATCCTGTCTTTGAAAAACTAGATGCAAACCTTGCAAAAGCTTTGGTTTCCATTGGAGCTGTGAAAGCTTTTGAAATCGGCGAAGGAACTCGCGCTTCCTTATTAAAAGGATCCGAAAACAATGATGCTTTTACTATTACAGAAGATGGAATTTCTAAAAAGACAAACCATTCAGGAGGTACCTTGGGTGGTATCAGTGATGGTGCACCATTAATAATGAGGGCTCATATTAAACCAACACCATCTATTTTTACTTCCCAGGAAACAGTAACAAATAGCGGTGAAGAAATAACTATTAATATTAAAGGACGACACGATCCTGTGATTGTTCCTCGTGCTGTTGTAGTCGTTGAAGCTATGGCTGCTCTTACTATTTTAGATGCTTTGCTTTTAAATATGACTGCTAAATTAGATTCTATTTTAAACTTTTATAAAAAATAAAAACTGTTTTGATTATATTTTTTAATATATTATTACACCCAAATGAATAAGGGACTGTTTTGAACAGTCCCTATTATTCTTAAATTACAATTTATGAAAAATAATACAATTTGGCTTATCTACTTTCATTTCTTTTCCATTCATAACCAATAATCCCTTTTCCAAATCTACGTTGAAAAATGTCATGGTATCTGTTTCATGATTTAAGGAAACCAAATGTTTGTTATCTGGAAATAAAGATGCATCCTTAGGATAATCACCACTAACAGGAAGACAGAAATTTTTTGATAGTAATCCCGTCTCTTCATCCATATTATAAACAATTACACTATTATCTCCCGCATTAGTACTTAATAAATATCTATGATCTACAGACAATTTTAATGCACTTGCCGCACTTAAACTGGCATGATACTCATTCAATGTTGATATCGTCTGAATTTTTTCAAATTCCGGACTATTATTCTCGTTCATATATGAATACACATCGATATAATTCTTTAATTCATGTACAATATAAAGAAATCTTCCATCTCTGCTAAATTTTAAATGTCTAGGTGCTGACTCCTGTTCACTACGAATAATATCTACAAGTTTTAGTTTTCCGGTAACATAATCTACCTTGTAAACATTTACATGATCCATACCTAAATCAGCAGCAAATAAATATTTATTATCTCTTGACATTTTTACACAATTGATATGAGGACGGAAATTACGCTCAGCAATACTTCCTAATCCCCTATGATATATTTCATCAGTAATCTCACCAACTCCGCCATTTTCTTTCAAACGAAGTACAGTAACTTTTCCATCATGATAGCCGGCTACAAACAAAAATTTATCTTCATAGTCTGTAGATAAATAACATCCTCTCATCCCATTAATGTTACCACGATTAATTTCCGTAAGACTGCCATCTTTTTTTATTTTATAAGCTTCTACCCCAAAATCTGTAATGGAATATAAAAATTTACGGCTATGGGATATTGTAATATAAGATGAATTTGTAATTTCCACCTGATCTTTAGGTAAAAATCTTCCATTTTCTAAATCCACATCATATATTTTAATACCATACTGATTCTCACCCATGGTATAGGTTGAAACATATGCAATATATTTTTCTTTTTCCATGTTCCTATCCTTTCAGTATTGATTCTCTTTTTTGTAAATTTTATCATATGTCCCTATGTTTGTTAATATCTTTTTCTTCATTTTATTAGTATTGACAGAAGACATATACTTCCCTTATCTTAAAAAATATCCATTAGAAAGGAGGCAAATATGGAACGTAAACTTTCTTATCTTATAACAGAATCCGATCATAACCTAACGATATCCGATTATTTAAAAAAACAAGGATTTTCTTCTCAAAACATAAAAGAATTAAAAAAAATGGATCGTAGTATCCTTATAGATAATGAATGGATGTATGTAAACTATCGTTTACAAGCAAATCAAGAATTAATAATTCACATCCAGGAAAATAGTTCAAACGAACATGTAGTTCCTTCTAATCTTCCATTTCCCATTTTATATGAGGATGAAGATTTAGTTGTAATTAATAAACCTGCTAATATGCCAATTCATCCATCCCAAAATAACTATGATAATACATTAGCTAATGCTGCCACTTACTATTATGAAATTATTCGCAACACCCCTTTCACCTTTCGCTGTATTAATCGATTGGACCGTGACACTACAGGATTGACTATTTTGGCAAAAAATATGTACTCTGCAAATGTTTTAGCCACACAAATGCAAAACAGAAAAATAAAACGATTATATTTAGCAATTTTGGACGGTCATTTAGATAAAAAATATGGAACAATTACATTGCCTATTGGAAGAAAACCTGGTTCCACCATTGAACGGGAAATCAATTTACTTCATGGTGAATCAGCAATAACACACTACTATCAAATGGCACAATTTGAAACTTTTTCCTTATGCGCCTTCCAATTAGGTACCGGAAGAACTCATCAGATTCGTACTCATATGTCAGCTATGAATACACCATTAGTTGGAGATACCTTATATAATACAAAGACATCTGCAACCTTATTACCTAGACAAGCTTTACATGCCTATCGTATTAGTTTCAAACATCCCGTAACTAATGAGTTATTAAAATTCTCTGCGCCTCTTCCTTCTGATATGCAAAATTTTTTATTTCAACATAATATAAAAATGGTGTAACAGAATAAACTGTTACACCATAAAATTATGAAATCTTCATTTATCTCTTCATGCATCTATTAACGGATTCTTTCAGGGAATCCAACTTTTTTCTGTACTTTTCTAAGAGTTTTTGTTGCATAATATCCTGCTTTATCAGCATTTTCTTTAATTACACTATCGATAAATGCTTTATCTTTACTGAGTCTTGCAAATTCATCCTGTACCGGTTTTAACACGCTTACAACAGATTCTCCTACGGCAAGTTTAAAATCACCATATCCTTTTCCTTCAAATTCTCTTACTGCTTCTTCCGGCGTTTTGTTATTACAAGCACAATAAATATCCAATAAATTTTTAATTCCAGGCTGCTCATCACGATAACAAATACAAGCTTCAGAATCCGTTACCGCACGCTTAAATTTACGGATAATTGTGTCAGGATCATCCATTAGTAAAATGCTTGCGTTAGGATTTTCATCAGATTTACTCATCTTCTTCAATGGATCCTGTAAACTCATAATTTTAGCACCGGCTTTCCCAATATAAGGCTCCGGAACTGTAAATACATCTCCATAAATACTATTAAAACGCTGTGCAATATCTCTAGTGAGCTCTAAATGTTGTAACTGGTCTTTTCCAACGGGAACCACATCTGCTTGGAACAGTAAAATATCGGCAGCCATTAATACCGGATATGTAAATAAACCGGCATTAATATTATCCGCATGTTTTGCTGACTTATCTTTAAACTGTGTCATTCGGTTCAATTCACCCATATATGTATAGCAGTTTAAAATCCAAGATAACTCTGCATGTCCTGAAACATGAGATTGATAATAAATACAATTTTTCTTTGGATCCAAACCTGCAGCGATATAAAGAGTCAAAAGATTTCTTGCTCTTTTTCTAAGTTCCGCAGGATCCTGACGAACGGTAATTGAATGTAAATCTACAACAGAATAAAAACATTCATATTCGTCACTCAAAGTAACCCAATTTTTTAAAGCTCCCAAATAATTTCCTAAAGTTAAATTACCGGTAGCCTGCATTCCACTAAATAAGACTTTCTTTCCATCTATCATTTCTATTACCTCCAAAATGGTATTTCACGCAAAATCTTTTTTTAGTGTATCATTCTCCTTGTTTCAAGTCAAGTTTAGTAAACAATGGTTACTGACTCTATTGTCTCTTCCGTTTTTCCACAATTTAATCCAATATACGTATACTGGGTATAACTTACGGTACCTTGACATTTTCCTTCGTGATTATGATAGCAGTTGGCACAATAAGGATGTCCATTATCATTAGCGTATACATAGGACGTACATCCACAAAGTACAGGTTTAATTCCTGTCAAATTACCATAACAACCACCTACTTGTGATGTATTACCCTCATGAGTGTGATAAGAATATATAACATCCAAATTCCCTAATGCCTCTGCTACCCCTTTGCTATATCCCTCATTATAACCATTCTGCCAACTAATTCGGTTATCTTCTCCATTTCCTTTTATCATGACACCATTCACCCAGGCTGCAGTTCCGGCAGATAAATTATCAGCATAAGCTTCTTTATAATACAAAGGAAAACCTGTATCTGTAACAGTTGTATTTAAATGTTCCTGTAAATTATTTGCTGTATCATTCACATAATAAAGTGGTGCCCCTGTTACATCTGTAGCCTGAGTATTCTTTAATATTTCTATTGATTGTGAATTTAATATACCTTGCTTTATTCTATCAAAGGATAATTTGATTTTTTGTTCATCTGTTTGTATTTCATTCAAATTACCATCATATACCAAAGAACCATCACTTCTGAAATAAGTATTTATAGCATTTAAAGAATTTACTAATGAAATTTTATATGTCCCCTCCAAATCATCAATTTTATCTGCCAAATAAATAAAGTCATCTGCTGTTATCATGACCTCACCTGTTTCAAATTGAATTTTCCCTTTAGATTGAATATAATCTCGACGATGATTCCCTTCTGCATTTAACTGTATGCAAAAAACAAAGAACCACAAAAAACATCCTACTATAAAACCTTTTATATATATTCCATTCTTCAATTTCATCCTCTGCACTCCCCTTCCAAATACATAATTTCCTGTTCCAAATACAAAAAATCAGCTTTCATGTTTCTAATATTTTCTATCATTCCTGATAGATTTCCCTGACCATTTAGCATTGTTTCCTGTCCATATGCCTGCAATGAAAAACAAAAAAATAATACAAGCATTATAACCATCAATATGTACCTTTTATTCTTCATCTACATTTTCCCCCTGATTTCCAAATATATGTAATGTATTGGAAGCCTCGTCATAATGATAGTAAATTACATTGCCTTGTACCTCAAAAATAATAGCTTTTATTTCATCTATTTGAGACTGTAAATTTTGTATATTACCATTTTGTTTCTCATCACTTTCTAAAATTATTTTTTCTAAATTTAATATTTTATTTTCCAGCTCTTGTATCACCTGGTCTATCGTAATAAATTTTTCTTCTAAAAAAATATTATTATTATTGTATTCCTCGTACAATTCTTTATAATAATTTTCTATATATTCCATTTTTTCATCTAAGAAATTTAAATGATATTCTACATTTACAATTTCATCATTAACATCAACGATATTCTTTTCCATTCTTTCAAAACTACCTTCAAATTTCATAATCTGCTGCTTGCTTTCATTAATATCCATTTTGTCATCTAACAACAAATTAAAATCTTTACTTAACTCTTTTATATTAAGAGTTTCCTGATTCGAGTATGCTTTTAAAGCTTCCTCAATTCCCTTTTCCATTGTTACTCTTTGATTTTGGTACAAAGCCAACAGACATGCCAAAAAATATACAAAAGTTCCAACAATTAATACTAGTCCAATAATTTTTCTACGTTTCATAATCAAATTTAGTTTTTAATAAAAACTTCTCCTTTCTTAGTAAGATTACATATTTGTAGCAAAAAAACAGATGCTAAATTAATACATACCATCACCTTCTTTTCATATTAAATTGGATTTTCACGATTTTTTTTGAATTGTCTAACAAAGATTAGAAATTCAGAAATTGTTCAAATTTTCTAATAAAAAATTAGAAATTAAGAATTGAATTATGAATTGTTATACAGATAACTTGTTATTTCTTCTTATATCATATTCACTTGTTGAATGCAATCCTGTTTATAATTTTTTAATATTTTGAATTTAAAAAGGATGAAATTAAAATCTCATCCTTTTTATCTTTTTTATGAATTTTTATTTTCTTCACATCCACAAGTACGTGGTTCCACATCCAAATAAGGAAACTGGGTTCTTGGCATTGGTGGAGGAGTTGTTGGACACACACGTCCTCTTGGTTCTTCACAATTACATTCAGTACGTACATTATTGCAACAAGTTCTTTCATTTCTGGGCATAATACAATTTCCACATGGCTTTCCACAATTTCCATTTTGCCCATTTCCACTGCAAAATAGAATCAAAAGTAATAATAAACAGTTCATAAATACCTCTATTAAGTTTCTTTATGATACTATATTCATTTATCATTCTTTTGTGCTATTTTTTACTGTTTCAACATACTTACATCATATAATTTTTTATATTTCTTAATTAACAACGGCCACTTATCTTTATCATCCCACATCTTCTGATTAGGCAATACTTTTCTTTTAATAAAACGCACAAGTTCCTCTTCCCCATAACGATCCAAAATCATTAGGAGTAATTCTAAGATTTCTCTGGTTTTCTCATGCAGTGGTGCATGTTCTTTACCACTATTATAGTAAATCAAAGGATTATGCTGGGTATATGACTCTTTCGCATAAACTTTACTGGCTGCAATTCGGTCCATCATCATTTCTAAAATATATTTAACAGGCATAGGAGCCGGAGCCATACCGCCTTCAATATCTTTTACACTATAATCAATCCAGTATTCATAATGATGCTTATTACGACCTTTGTGATGAAGCCACGATGCTGAATATCCCTTTACTTCTCTTTCTGCATTATTGGGACTTCTATTGCCTTGATAAAATCTGGCGCCTACCAGAAATTCTGTAAAACTATACTTCGATAAATCGTGACAAATTCCCTGTTTATATAAACCTATAGAGAAACATCCTTGCATAACAAGCCATTTATGATAGGTAATTGTCTTAAAATGCTGATAAATCTTCATTGAAATCTTCCTTACTCGCCTTTACCTTTAATATTTTAATAGTTCTTGGCGGCATCAAAACACTATTTTCCACCATTTGCAATTCATTTTTTTCGTCCATGGAAGTATCTACCATTATCTCCCATTTATGATTTCCGGGAAGCTTTGGAAGTGCCAGCGTATTGTCCTGCCAATGCATGTTAAATCCTATATAAAGATAGGTGTAATCGCTGTAATACAAAATTCCGCCTGCTTCTTCATTAGATTCATTCCATTCTAACTTCCATGCCTCAGTTCCATGAAATGACATATAAGGGTATTCTAAACCGGTACGCTTGGTTGACGTTTCTTTTGTTTTCTTTAAAATTTCCATTTCTTTTCGATAGGAAATCATTTTTTTTGTAAACTCAAAGTGAGAATGGTTTTTTTGCAAATCCTTCCAATTCAACCAGCTAATGATATTATCCTGGCAATAAGGATTATTATTTCCACCCTGACTGTTTCCGAACTCATCTCCTGCTAATATCACTGGAGTTCCTTTTGCTAACATCAACATAACAATTGCATTCCGCATTTGTCTTTCACGAATTGTAAGAATTGGTTTCTTCTTTGTTATCCCTTCGATTCCACAATTCCAGCTTAAATTATAATTATTACCGTCTCTACCATTTTCCCCATTCTCTTCATTATGCTTGCGATCATAAGACACTAAATCTTTTAACGTAAATGTATTATAATTCGTAAGATAATTCATTCCCATCACACGATTATATGAGGAGGTCATAGCTTGAAATGCTCTTGGTAATGACCCTACATCCCCTTTTAAAAACTTTCTTACCGCATATAAATATCCTTCATTATAATTAGCAAGATTTGCATATGCCGGTACATATTTATAATCATAAATGTCATTTTCCGGAATATTCTCATACATAATTTTCGTATTTAATAATTCCGGCAGTGTTGATATAACAGAAATCGGCAAATTCACCCCTAATAGTCTAACACCATCAATATGGTATTCTCTTACCCAATATTTTACCACTTCTAAAATCAAAGACCTGGATATTGTCTGAGGAAAATAAAATTGCATAATCACTTCTATACCGGCTTTATGCAATTCTCTAACCATATTCTTAAAAGAATTCACAGGATTTTTGGAACTACTGTAGGAGGCTTTCGGAGCAAAATAATAAGCTTCTTTGAATCCCCAATAATTAATTTTCTTCTCTGGTTTATCTTCCGGTACGTCTTTATAATTCTCCTTAACATACTCCATGGTCAGTACTTTGGGCAATATCTTTTCACATTCCATAAATTCATAAGCAGGTAATAACTCAATTGCTGTAATACCTAATTCCTGCAAATATGGAATTTTTTCACATATACCTTCAAAAGTACCTTTTTTCTTTACCCCAGAGGATGCATGTTTTGTGAATCCCCTTACATGAAGCTGATATAATACACTTTCGTTATAAGGATATCTCCAATTTTTATCATCTTCCCATTTAAAATTTTCTATTTTAATTCCTGCAGAAATAGTAGGTTCTTTCAAATTACCCCAAACCTCATTTCCGTAGATTACTTTTGCATATAGATCTGTAATTTCCTTCCCATTTTCTAAATAATTATATGTGTAATTAGCCGGATCCAAATCTTCAATGACTATAGAATACATATTCCCAATTCTATAGTCATCTGATAATTTATATTCTTCTTTCATACCTGTCTTCTTATTATACAAAATCAGGCTATTCTCATTTTTTTGATTAATCAAAGATACAAATTGAACTGTATTTTTTCCAATGACAGTTGCTCCCATCGGAAAAGCATTACCAATTCTGCAATTTTTCATCATAATCTCCCATCTTCACACTATTATTAATACTATAGCATATTTTCAGACTCTTGTGAAATATTTTGTCTTGTAATTGCTTCAATTTGTTAGTAGAATAATATTATATTTAGAAAATAAAGGGAGGATAAATTTATGGGTAAAAATGAAAATTTAGATGAAGAAATGACTGTAGAATTAAATCTCGAAGATGGTTCTACTGTTGTTTGTGCAATCATTACTATTTTAGATGTTGATGGACAAGATTATATTGTTCTTCTTCCATTGGATGAAGAAGGAAATAATGATGATGGTGAAGTTTGGTTCTATCGTTATAGCGAAAACCCAGATGATCCTAATGAAGAACCTGAACTTGATTTCATTGATAGCGATGAAGAATATGAAGCTGTTGCTGATGCCTTCGATGAATATCTTGATAGTGTAGAATTTGACGAAATCATTGAAGAAGAAGAATAGTTTTTCAAAATAAACTGTCTTATTTTATAAAACACGTAAAAAGCAAAATGACACAGTACAAAGCTGTGTCATTTTTTATTGCCTATTAAAATATTCCAATCCATCATCAGGATAGAAAAAAGTACGAATATATCCATCTATGGAAACAACAACAAAACCGTTGTTCTCTTCCAAATAATAAACATCATCTCCGTCTTCTTTCTCAATACGATGTAATGCATCCGGATGATGAATGACTTCATTAGCCGCAGCCTCATAACTTTCGGAACTGTCAAATCCCATCTCTTTTCCATGTTTTTCATAATGCTCATTCAATAATTTTTCATTACGAAAATAATAAGTAATCTCCTGAACATACTGTTCTTCAACTACAACCTGACTTTCTGCCTGCTGTAGCTCTTCTACAATCACCTCAGTTTGTTGTGGTACTGTTGTTTCTGTATCAGTAACAGTCCCAACTACACCGGTCCCACCAAACAATACGAACAATATCGCTAAAACATAATACAACCAAGTTTTCTTCATTTTCTTCATTATATTATTCCTCCTATCATAAACAGGAAAGGGGCCATAGCTAAAATATAGTTTTTGTATATACTTATCCAACTTGTACGCATCTGCGAGACAATGTACGCAATAAACGGACAAAAAGCTGATTGTAGCTTTTTGTCCGTTTTATACGTACATTGTAACGAGCAGTAAGCGAACAAGGGATAAGTATTACAAAAACCCCTCTCAACCTTGAACCCTTTCCGTCCTATCATCACTAGTTATTAATTAATTTATCTTCTTCGTTGTTCCAGCTGTAAAGTTTACGAATTTCTTTACCTACAACTTCTGATGGATGTTCAGCTGCTAATTTACGCATTGCTCTGAAGTGAGCCTGACCACCTGCTGCAGACATATCTAATAAGAAATCTTTTGCAAATGTACCATCCTGAATATCTGAAAGAACTTTTTTCATTGCTTTCTTTGTATCTTCAGTAATAATCTTAGGTCCTGTAATATAATCACCATATTCAGCAGTATTGGAGATAGAATATCTCATTCCTTCAAAACCAGACTGATAAATAAGGTCAACGATTAATTTCATTTCATGAATACATTCAAAGTATGCATTTCTTGGATCATAACCAGCTTCTACTAATGTTTCGTAACCTGCCTGCATTAATGCACAAACACCACCACATAAAACTGCCTGTTCACCGAAAAGGTCTGTTTCTGTTTCTGTTCTAAAGTTAGTTTCAAGAACACCAGCTCTTGCTCCACCGATAGCCTGAGCATATGCTAAAGCTTTTTCTAAAGCTTTTCCGGAAGCATCCTGATGAACTGCTACTAAACAAGGTACACCTTTTCCAGCCTGGTATTCGCTTCTTACAGTATGACCAGGTCCCTTTGGAGCGATCATTGTAACGTCTACATCTGCTGGTGGAACGATCTGTCCAAAATGAATTGCAAAACCATGAGCAAACATTAACATGTTACCTGCTTCAAGGTTTGGTTCGATATCTTTTTTGTACATTGCAGCCTGTTTTTCATCATTGATAAGGATCATGATAACATCAGCTTTTTTTGCTGCTTCCGCTGCTGTGTACACTTCAAATCCCTGTTTTACAGCCTTATCCCAAGATTTAGAACCTTCATAAAGACCGATAATTACGTTACATCCGGATTCTTTTGCATTTAACGCATGTGCATGTCCCTGACTTCCGTAACCGATTACTGCAATTGTTTTTCCTTCTAACATAGAAAGATTACAATCTTCCTGATAATAAATTTTTGCCATAATATTTTATCCTCCATTTTATTAAAATCTTTTATTATTGTAAGGTTTCCCTTATAAATTCTACTTCTTACTCATTATCTAAATCAAGATATACGATATCCTCTGTTCCTCTTCGTAATCCTGCGATACCTGTTCTTGCAAGTTCTAAGATTTCATAGCCTTCTAAAAGACTTAAGAAAGCATCTACTTTATCCTGATTACCGGTAAGTTCAATAATTAAACCTTCCGGAGAAACATCGATAATATTTGCACGGAAAATATCCGCAACAGCAATCACACCCTGTCTCTCTTTTGCACTTACTTTTACTTTAATTAAAGCTAATTCACGATATACACTGGAATCTGGTTTTAATTCTTTCACATCTCTAACATCTTCCAGCTTCGCTACCTGCTTTTCAATCTGTGCCAATATTTCGTCATCACCGCTTGCTACAATTGTGATACGAGTAATTCTTGGATCTGCAGTCGTTCCGGCAGTAATACTTTCGATATTATATCCTCGTCTGGAAAACAAACCGGAAATTCTACTTAAAACACCGGAAGTATTATCTACTAATAATTGAAATACTTTTTTCTTCATATGTAATGTTCGTCCTTTTTTTGGCAACTTGTCTGCCGTTTTTCTTGTTTAAATATATCAATATAAAAGCATATTGTCAAATAATATCTCGTAATGTTATCCATAACCTCAGGTTATGAAACAGCATTATTTTGTTTCACAACATTTCTTTAAGGCAACCGTACCGGTACGTGCAACTTCTACAATACTAATTCCTTGAAGCATTTTTATAAACAACTGTGTTCTTTCCGGAACATCACAAACCTGAATAATCATATGTGTTTTAGAAATATCTACAATCTGTGCATTCATAATCTCACAGTTTTCCATAATATCTTTGCGATTACCTTTATTATATTTCACTTTTAAAAGCATTAATTCTCTACTGATACTCTGGGTTTCTTCAAAAGTATTTACTTTAATAATATCAATCTTTTTATTTAACTGCTTTTCAATCTGTTCAATAGTTCTTTTGTCACCACTGCTCACAATTGTCATACAGGATACTTCAGGATCATCCGTTTCTCCAACAACCAAAGAATCAATATTAAAATTTCTTCTGGCAAACAAACCAGATACTCTGGAAAGTACACTTGGACGGTTTTCTACCAAAATAGAATATATTCTTTTCATATGTCACTTCTCCTCCGATTTCATTTCCTAACTAGCCCTCAATTACACTAAATCCATTGGATCCACTAAACATTCCATTAAAACAGAACCTTCTGTATTCAAGAACTTATCAATTGCCGCATCAGCCTGCGACATATTTTCCACTCGAATAAATGGCATGTCATAAGCCTGCGCAATTTTTTCTAAATCAGGACTTCCCGTCAAGTCAATTACAGAGTAATTATCTTTATATGTAAAATGCTGGTACTGTCTTACCATACCAAGTACATTATTTTTGATTACCATAACTTTTACAGCAACTCCATGCTGTCTCATGGTAGCTAATTCCATCATAGACATCTGGAATGAACCGTCTCCACATACTGCAACTACCTGTCGTTCAGGGCATCCTACTTTCGCACCCATAGCTGCCGGAATAGAGTAACCCATCGTTCCCATACCTCCGGATGTCATAAATCTGCCACCCTTAACCACATGGTAATTACAAGACCAAATCTGGTTCTGCCCTACGTCTGCCACATACACAGCATCATCTTCCATTTTGTAAGATAATTTTTTAATAAATTCTGCCGGATCCACAAAGTCAGGATTTGGATTTCTTTTCGACATCATAGTTTCTCTATACAAATTCAAAGTTTCAATCCAAAGATTATGTTCACACTCAATTTCTTCATTGATTAAATCTTCAAAAATATGTTTTGCATCACCTACCAACGGAATTGTTGGTCCTGCATTTTTTCCAATTTCACAAGGGTCGATATCAATATGTACCAATACTTTATTTTTAGTAATCAAATCCGGCTGACTTACGGCACGGTCTGCCACTCTGGCACCTACCATAATTAAAAGATCGGATTCATTCATAGCTCTATTAGCATATGGTTTCCCATTATTCCCTACATTTCCATAATACAGCGGATGTTCCGTTGGCATAACACCAATACCCATCATTGTAGAAACCACAGGAATCTGGAATTTTTCAGCAAAAGTTCTAAGTTCTTCCTGTGCATCTGCAAGAAATACTCCTCCACCAGCACAAATAATTGGATTTTTCGCTTTTTCAATTTCTTTTCCAACTTTATGAATCTGTACAATGTTACCCTTTACGGTAGGTTTATACGTACGCATTTTAATTTCATCAGGATAACGGAATTTACTTACTACCTGATTTTGTACATCAATAGGCACATCTATTAAAACAGGTCCTTTACGTCCGGTATTAGCAATGTAAAATGCTTCTTTCATAATTCTTGGAATTTCTTCCGCATCTTTTACTAAATAACTATATTTCACAAAAGATTCACTTGCTCCGGTAATATCTGCCTCCTGAAATACGTCACTTCCTAAAAGAGAGGAATCTACTTGTCCGGTAATACAAACTAATGGAATACTGTCTGCATATGCGGTAGCAATTCCGGTAATTAAATTGGTTGCACCAGGTCCACTGGTAACAGCACATACTCCAACCTTTCCTGTAACTCTTGCAAGTCCGCTGGCTGCATGAGCCGCATTTTGTTCTGTACGAATTAAAACGGTTTTCACTTCTGAACTTAAAATACTATTATAAAAAGGACAAATTGCTACTCCGGGATAACCAAAAACAACATCCACTTCTTCTTTTTCCAGGCATTTTACCAATAAATCTGCACCATTCATAATGGATCCTCCTCAACAACATTTTCAAACATTTTAACACACTAAAGTACGAAACACAATAAAAATTATTGGAATCGTGAGAAAAATTCAGACAATGGAGAAATTACATTATTAAAATCCTCTATGGATCCATTTAATTTTTCAAAATCAATACTATTCATATTTTCCAACGCCTGATTTACACCAACACTGCTTTCTTCCACTAAACTTTCTACGCTAATTAATACTTCATCCATTTGTCCAGCTGTATAAGAAATCTGTTCTAAAGCTACATTTGCGTTATCTAACGTAGACATTACTTTGGGAACTAAAACTCCAACACTGACTAACAAAATCAAAAAAATTCCAACCATAGCAAACATTAATGCTTTCATCATATTTAGTTGCTTTTTCAAATATGTTCTTTCTACTTCGTTTTGTTGTCTGATTTCATCCATTAAAGTTTTGATATTATTTTCTTCCATAACTCAAACTCATCCTTTCACTTAACTCAAAAGATTTTGCACTACTTTAACAGCTTCTGCAGCATCTTTTGCATAGCCGTCAGCTCCGATCTGTTTCTGATAATCTTCTGTAATTACTGCACCACCAATGATAATCTTGGCATCACATTTCCTATCCTTTGCATAATCAACCACTGCCTTCATTTCCTGCATGGTAGTAGTCATTAACGCTGAAAGTCCAATAATAGACGCATTATTTTCTATAGCCTTTGTAATAATTTCTTCTTTTGTAATATCTTTTCCTAAATCAATCACGTTATATCCGTAATTTTGAAGCATTAAAACTACCAAGTTCTTTCCAATATCATGAATATCACCTTCTACAGTGGCAAAAACAATTGTCGGCATATCTTTTTTATCATTTTCCTGCAATAATTTTGGCTGCAATATGGCAATAGAATTTTTCATTGCTTCTGCACTGGCAATTAGCTGTGGTAAAAAATAAGTTCCTTTGTCAAAAAAATCCCCTACATCATTGATGGCAGGCAATAAACTATTATTTAAAAGTTCATTAGCATCTTCCCCTTTTTCCAGCAACTTCTTTGTCTCTTCTGCAATATTATTTTTCTTTCCCTTTAAAACCATTTCATATAATACAGAATGTTTGTTTATACTTGTAGCTTCACATTTATTTTCTGCTTTTACATTGGCTGTTGCAGATATGGAAATATCCTGCATTTTTTCAATATATCGAATATCGCTACCTTCCTTATTTAACAATAAATCACTGGCAAAAGCCGCTGCTACCAATAGATCCTGATTTGGATTTGCAATAGCCATGGTTAAGCCTGCCTGAATCGCCATAGTTAAAAAAGCACTATTTACTACGATTCTCTCTGGAAGACCAAAGGAAATATTGGACAAGCCACAGGTAGTTGTTAATCCATTTTCCTTGCAATATTTTATAGTTTCTAAGGTTTCCAACGCTGCCATTTTATTGGCTCCTACCGTAGTTACCAAACCATCTACTACGATATCTTCTTTAGTAAATCCTAAGGCATATGCTTTTTCCAAAATAGTATTAATTATAGTAATCTTCTCTTCCAAACTTTGTGGAAGTCCGGCATCGGATAAAGGAAGTAATACGAACATTGCTCCATATTTCTTTGCAATAGGTAGAAGTTTTTCTATTTTTTCTTGTTCTAAAGAAATTGAATTTAACATAGCTCTTCCCGGATATCTCCTTAAAGCTGCCTCACATACTTCCACATAACTGGAATCTATGGATAATGGCAAATTAGTTGCCATAGAAAGCTCCTCTATTGCTTTTAACATGAGTTCTTTTTCATCCACACCGCTCATGCCCATATTTACATCTAGAATACTGGCTCCCTTCATTTCTTGCTGCTGGGCAAAATCTAACACCATATCCATACTTCCATAGCGGAGCTCTTCTTGTAATTTTTTCTTTCCTGTAGGATTAATTCTCTCTCCAATTACCATGAAAGGACTGTTTACATCAAAAGAAACTGTCATACGTTCACTTGTCACATGACATTTTTTTTCAAATTCCCGTGTCACCGGTATTTCATTTTTCATGAGAGAAATCATAGCACTAATATGTTCCGGAGTGGTTCCGCAACATCCTCCTAAGATAGACGCACCTCTCTCCCACAACATTTTCACTTCTTTCGCAAAATCTTCACATCCTAAACCATATACGGTATTTCCTTCATCATCTAAAGTTGGCATCCCGGCATTCGGCTTCGCTATTAAAGGAATTTTAACTGCAGTTTTCAACTGTTCAAACATAGGAATCATTTGTGCCGGTCCTGTAGAACAATTAATACCAAATGCATCTGCCCCCAAACTTTCCAATGTAATGGCAGCTGTTAGGACATCAGTTCCATATAAAGCCCTTCCATCACCTTCAAAAGTCATCGTTACCATCACCGGTAAATCACAAATCTCTTTTGCTGCAATTAAAGCCGCACGACTTTCCTGCAAACTCATCATGGTTTCCACCACTAATAAATCAACACTAGCTTCCACTAAATATGTAATCTGTTCTTTATATATCTCTATCAACTCTTCAAAATCCAAGGTTCCTATGGGTTTTAATTGTAAACCGGTCATAGTTAAATCGCCAGCCACATAAGCTTTTCCATCTGCTGCTCGCTTTGATAGTGCTACCAAGTTATAATTCATTTCTTTTATCTGATTTTCCAAACCAAATTCCTGAAGTTTAACTCTATTCGAAGTAAATGTAGGCGCATACAACACATTAGTACCAGCGTCCACATATTCTTTTTGAAGCCCTATAAAAATATCTTCATTTTCTAAAATCCATTTTTCCGGACATACACCACTTGGCATACCACGTTTTTGTAAATTGGAACCTGTGGCTCCATCTAAAAATAATAATTTATTTTTAATAAGTTGTTTGAATTCCTGTTTATTCATATTACTCACTCCTCTAATTCTCTGAACGTATATCCCGTATGTCACCAAATGTAACATTTATATTTTTCAATATATAACACTTATATTCCACAAAATACACCTCTATACTTTAACACATTACCACAAAAAAGAAAAGCAATTATAAACAAACCTATTATAATTGCTTTTCCATCTATTCCTCTGTATATGGTTCAAATTCTGTACCATCGCTTTCTACTACAATCGCTCCCTCTGGAATTTCTCCTTGTAATATTACCGCAATATAATTGATACGTTTCATCGCACTTTCATAGTTTTCAGCAGCAGCTTGAATCAAAGAATCACTTACATAATCCTCTTCGTATGCCTCGGAATATAATCGAAATGCTTCATCCATATAGGATGCCGCATCTTCTGCTAACTCTTCAACACTTATAAATTCTTCCGGAACTTTTATCTGTGCTAAATTTTGAAATTGCATTGCCATCTGTTCCATTTGATTTATCATAGAAAAAAATGCATCCTCTGTTTCTTCATCAATGGCAGCAATCTCATCCTCAATTACTGAAATTTCTGTATAAAACTGATTTATATCTTCATGAAATTGAGTTAATTCTTCTTTTTCTCCACATCCGCACAGAAAACCCATTCCTAAAATAATACCCAATATTACACTATACTTTTTAACCATTATTTTCTCTCTTCTAATTATAGTATTCTTGCCCTAAACAGAGTATCATAATCCTGTAGTTTAGGCAAGAAACAACTATTGAATTTCATACATTTATAAGAATAACTCCGAAGAAATCATGTGCATTTTACAATCATTGGTTATTTATCTTTCTTAAGAATTCCATATTTTACTAATGCATTTAAAACACCATCAGCATCCACATCTGTTGTAACATCATTTGCTATTTCTTTTAAACAGTCCTCTGCATTCCCCATAGCAATACCGATACCCGCATATTCTAACATATCCATGTCATTCTGGGCATCTCCAAAGGCCATCATTTCTTCTGAAGTTATCCCAAGAAATTCCGAAAAAAAGCGCATTCCTACTGCTTTTCCACCATCCCTAGCAATAATATCTGCACCATGACTTCCCCATCTGGCTAATTTACATCCAGGCGGAAGTCTTTTTTCGAATTCTTCATCATTTTCCGGTAAAATAAAGACTGTTGCCTGATACAATTCTTCACCTTCATAAGCTCGAATCATAGGAACCGGAGTAGATACGCTCTCTAGACCAATCAGCGTTAATTCATCCACAAAATTCATATAATGACAATCTTTATTCACCAAAACTATAGCATATTCATCTCCATGAAAAATTTCCAACAATCCCTTTACATCTTCTTCACTAAAGGAATGTGAAAAAATAATATTTTTATTGGCATCTAAGCAAAGCTGACCATTTAAAAGAACATATCCATCAAATACCATATCATCAATTGGCATTTTTTTTAATTCATGGACATGCCTTCCGGTAGCAAGAAAAACCAGTATCCCTTGTTCTCTCAATTTTGCCAAAGCCTTCTTAGCACTTTCCGGAACAGATTTGGATTTATGTGATACCAGCGTACCATCTACATCAAAAAAAACTGCTTTAATCATCAGTATCTCCCTACTGTACTTTAGTTATTATTGTTATTTATTTTTTAGCAAAATACGTTTAAATACTTTTATCATTATTCGAAATAGCATTTAAACATCTCGCTCTTTTATTTACAACAATCGCTAAAATCTGTTTTGCTTCATTCCCGTCTTTTCGATTAATACATTGACGAATACCAGTAAAATTTTTCTCAAATTCAGCAATTTCCACTTCTTTTGCTCTCATATCCAATCTCCGAATAGTCATGGCAGCAGCCTGCCATTGTCCCCGATTGATTGCCTGCCCTAATTTCATAAAATCCAGACTTTTAAGAAATTCTATTTGTTCTTTGGAATAATTCATAAATTTTCTAATACCCTTATTAATTATATCTTATTTCTTCTTCGCGCAAGGATATATTATATTATCCTATATAAATTTACATTCATATTTTACAACAAAAAACTCCCTATTTCTAAGGAGTTTTTCATTTTAATTTATATTATTTATTTTCCTTAGCTATATTTTTTACAATAGCATTCATTTCATCCCATTTAGTTTCCATATCAGCTACTAATTTTAACTGTGTTCTTGTACGATCAAGGTTATGTTCTGGATACTGTGTTTTGTAATATAAATCACCATCTAAGTAATCACTTAAGAAACGAATTCCCTGTTCTAATGTAATAACTTTTGCACCTAATGGAAGTGTTTCAATTTCTTTTGCACTTAAACCATCTTTGCAACCTTCAATAAAACCTTTCACATAAGCTTCAAAGAGTTCTAATGCCACATATACTTTTGAAAGATCTGTTTCATCTTCCGCACTATAACAAGCACCTGCACGAATAGAATCACCAAAGTCATAAGCTGCAAGACCTGGCATAATGGTATCTAAGTCAATAACACATAAGGATTCATCTGTTTTTGCATCCATTAAAATGTTACTAAGTTTTGTATCGTTATGAGTTACTTTTAATGGAATTTCACCGGCATTTAATAAATCAATCAAAGAATCTGTCACTGCTTTTCTTTCTAAGATAAAGTTGATTTCATCCTGTACTAAATGAGCTCTTCCACTCTTATTTTCTTCCACTGCTTTTAAGAATGTTTCATATCTTTTAGGAGTGTTATGGAAATTTGGAATAGTCTCAATTAATTTTTCAGCCGGAAAATCTTTTAACATGTACTGGAAATTACCAAATGCTTTTGCACATCTATAGAAATCATCTGCTCCCTGAGAAACTTCATGACATACAGTATCTTCAATAAATAAAAGCATACGATAATAGTTGCCATCTACACATACCAAATTTTTCCCATCTTTTGTGGGTATTACTGTTAATGTTTCTCTATTAGGATCTCCTCCATTCGCTTTTACGATATCTTTTAAATAATCACAAACTAATACAAAGTTATCCATTAATCCTTCTGGATTTTTAAAAATACTGTGATTAATTCTCTGTAAAATATAACGAACTTTAGAACCATCTTCTTTTTCACAAGTTACTGCATATGTGTCATTGATATAGCCACCACCATGATTACCACAATCTACAATTTTACCTTCAATGTTAAATAATTCAATAATTTTATTCATTTGTATACCCTCTTTTCATCAATATGTAACCATTCCATTTTCCTAATCCCAAAGAATCGTTACCGCTATTTTCTAGATTATTTTATCACAAAATCACTAGAACTCCAACCAATATATCAACTATTTATTTCGTCTTACAAAACGGATTTGACAACAATCATCTCCATTAGCAATTGTTTTTGGTAAATCTAACTCACAGCCAAAACTTTCTGCAATACCTCTGTCTCCGCACATTGCATGATCACAAAGAATCTTGATTTCTTCATCTGAGCATCCTTGCTTCTGCCATGCCTTTACCAATGGACAATAATGAAAATCGATATCCAAATTATCATCTGTAACACGTTTGATATCCATTTCAAATACCCACTGTGCTGCCTTAGAAAATAAAGTTTTCTTTAAGCCTTTTAAAGATTCTCCTCCACCTGCTTTTTTACGCAAGTTAGCTCCCTGATATAAACCACAGCGTTTGATTGCTTCTGGTGCATAATCTGTTGAGTCTAACCCTTTTTTCTTAGCTTCATCACAAAGCAAATACATCCATAAAGCTCTATGTTCCAACTGTTCTCTAATAGCTACTATTAATGGATTTTTAATCTTTGGTTCATTTTTAATCATGATGTCTTCCTCTTTTCGTAAAAATACTTTCTAAGATTATATCATCTTTTTTCCTATATCAATAGAAATATATTTAATTAAATAATAAATTTAAAATATAGTTTTTATTACCGGTATTTTTCTTAATATGTATGTCGTTATCAATGAAATAACAAACAGTACAATTGCAAATATAAACAATTTTATATATAACATACCCGAAAACAAATCTATTTTTAACACTTTCAATGCTATGTTCATAAAAAACGGATGAATAAGATAAATCCCCCAGCTACATTTCGCAATCTCTAAAATCATTTTATTCGATTTGAAATCCGCATGACTTATTAATAGAAATATTCCCATAGCCATAAAACAAACTATCGGATGTTTAAATACAAATAATTGTTTTCCAACATTTACGCATAAGTAAACAATAGATAAAACTATTGTCCCCAAAGATAAATACTTCCACTTTTTATCTATTGTACATTTTGCAATCATTCCACCAAAACAAACATAAACTAAATACCCATCAATAGGTAATTCAACACCAAACGGAAAATTCTTACTAATTGCCGGAATTAAAATACTAAAAAATAACAATAAAGTTGTAAGTATAATTATATTTGTATTTCCTTGTTTCATAAAACAATGAAGTACCGGAATAACCAAGTAAACACCAATTATAGAATACACAAACCACATATGTTCCCATGTATATCCGCTAACAACACTCTTAAAAGCATTAACAATAACGTTTAAACTTATGGTTTTCTCTATAAAAACTCCCTCTAATAAAGAATAAAACAATCCAACAGTAAACAATGTTACTATATACTTTAATACTTTTGAAAAACAATAAGAATATGTACAAGTTTCTTTTTGCATCATACAAAATCCAGTTATCATAAAAAACACTGGTACAGACCATTGCATTAAAATATGTATCAGTTCCAAGTTCTTTAAAATTCCTCCCGCAACTGTGGTAGTTGCACTACCTACTGGTGCAGTAGAAACATGAATAATAACTACTGCCATACTTGCCATAACTCTTAATAAGTCCATGCTATTGTTTCTTTGTATTTTATTCTTCATAAAATCATCCTTCATTTATACACTCTGTGCTGCTTCTGATTCTTCAGTTTCAATTTTGTTATTTTCCTAAGTATTTTCGATGATTTCTTCATCATCTCTTTCTATGATATTTTCAAATAAATGTGGAAAATCTTCTCTTAACCACTCTAATTTGTAAAAAATATCCCAGGTTAATTCATTAGTATCTTTACCTCTTTCCAATCTGTCGTCAACCATACTTAACTCTGGATCATTCTGCAGAATTTCTCCACTGCTACTACCTACTGCCCCCTCATTTTGACATGCAGACATAAACATAGCAATCAATATTAAGATTAGAAAACTTATAACAGAGCTTTTTTTATCATAACACATATATGTGATTTTGAGGTAATAAAAACATCAATTATATTGTATTCTCATTTTTTTATTTCCATTTTTACTAATCTCATAGATATTCTCCATCATATTAGTTTCTATAATAACATAGATGAAAGATTTATAGCGTAAAAAAAGGCTAACAAGAAAAAACAAAGGATAAAACCTTAAATTTAGATTTACCCTTTAGTAACTAATGCCATACCCTATATCAGTTTTTACTTTATACAAACTTAAATTTAGTTTCCTAAATCATCGTTGTTTTCTATCTCGGAAATTGCAACTACAATTGTTTTAAAACATTACCGTTCCTAATACAAGATCTTCTGAATCTAAGTGTGTATCTTTAAGTTCTTCTACCGTGGAATATTTCCCAAACAAACTCATGTAATGGTATTCTCCCAAACTTATAAATTTGCCATCTGCTAATAAAGGATTCTGAACAGTATCAAACATATACAGCGTTTCTCCATCTAAAATAACATCTTCGCAGATAATGTATAACTTAGTATCCTCTTCATATTCATCATATAACGAGTTAATCTAAGCTTGTTATTCTTTTGAAATAAATTATAATCAAAAACTCGGTCTTTCCCAAAGCGGCTTAAAATAAGCGTTTGAAGGTATTTTTTATACTAAAAACAGACAAAAACAGGCTGTTTTGGTTCAAAAAGTCGGTCTTTCAATGAGGTTATTTTTGAAAAATAGAAAAATGTAGTAAAATTAAAAGATATGGCTTTAAAAGTGACTGAGATAGACCGACTTTTTGTGAGAAATTAGTTGAAAATTAGAAAAATTATGATAGTATATAAACATAAATGCCGTAAATACGGTTGTTGTATCTTACCTATAAGGAATTGAAACAGCCATTTGTCAAGTAAAGATACTTCCTGACGCTCTCTTGATTGTATCTTACCTATGAGGAACCTTAAAATAACACCAATAACGGTGTTATTTTTTGTTTTACTAAATGTACTCCATGCACCAAATAAACTTAAAAAGATACTCAATTGCAATTGTGTACCCTCTTTCATTTTCTACTGTATTGACTTTTTTTATATATTTCATTCCTGCTATTACTAGACTAAAAAAAATCCTTTTGGATTAATATTTTTTAACATTATTCCAAAAGGATTTTATTCTACCTATTTAATTTGAAAAAACTTCTTATTAGTATTTATAAATTTCTAATAGCAGCTAGATTCTTCAACATATTGATATAATTTAAAATTCACCTAATCCATCTTCGAATTCAGGGTCATTTATCTGTTTGTTGTCTTTCGCAGCCACATCCTTATGTTTTTCAGCTTTTAATTCGCCATTACCATGGCCCTTATTTTCAAAATAAGAATTTAATTCTTCTCTTTCTGCTTTATTATCCATTGCCAAATCTTTTTTTGTTGTTTTGGCAAAGTTGATAATAGAATCTGCCATGGAAAGTCTGGTTTTACGTATTGCAGTTGTGAAAAATCGTTTCTGTTTCAGCTTTGCTTCCTTATAATTTTCTGCCTGTTTTTTCAAATGTCCAAGAGCATCTTCTAAACTTGAAGGCTGTTTATCTTTTGGCATATCTTTACAAACAGAATCAATATTAGGCCAATTTTTTAGAATCGTTAAGGCATGGATCATGCTGGCAAACTCCGGACTGTTCGTATGATTAGAAGCATTCAAGTTTTGTTTATCCAAAAACTCACCTGCAATTTTTTTAATTTCCTCCTGCACATCTAACGCTTCCAGGTTTTCCGTTTTTTCAAAGGCATCTTTATAGGCAGCGTTGTAGCTATCTCTAACCTCTTTTAACAAATTATAACCCTTTTCCTTAGCTTGATGTTCGTTACGAAGTTTGTCCAAGAAATTTTTTGTCTCTTTTTCTTTAGACTCTATTTGTTTCAACTTTACGTCAACATCATCTCGGACTTTTACCGCATCCTCATATGACTTTTTCAGATCTGCTAAATCTTTCTTCCTCTTAAAACGTTCATTTTCTGCCTTTTGAATATATTCCTTGGCTTCTATAACATATTCTTGCACAGGAACGTTAGACAACGGATTAAACTCTCCCGGTTTGAAATCAAAAGCTTCTTTTATCATTGCAGTTTGATTATCTTTATCTTCAAAATCCTCGAATTCATCATCTAACGCCTCACCTTCAAGTTCAGCCTTTTTCTCAGAATAAGCCCTCTGTTTGTCCTCTACTCGCTGAAGACGTTTTTTCCAACTCTCTAAAGCTTTTGCTGGAATTGACATTTCCAGCTCATCCATTCTGTCATAATCTATCCATACCTCCGGATTTTCAATAACCGCCAAACGAAGTTGTATGTATTCTTTCTCTTCCGGGGTTTTTGCCAGGGTATTCACCAGATTATTGAACAGTTTCTTTGCATCGGCTAGTTCTGCTTCCATTTGTTTCAACTCATCTTGTGAATCTTCCTTCTCTTTCTCAGTCTCTTGAACAGGATCGCTTGTGCTCTTTTGTTTCTCCTCGAATGTTTTTAAACACTCTTTTAATTTTTCTAAAGCCTTATCTGTTTTTTCATTTTCTTCCAATAAGCTGCTTATTTTTCTGCTATATTCCGATATGTCCCTATTTAATGATTTTGTTCGATTTTGGGCCTAATTCTTAGCATCGCTACACGTATCCAATGTATTTGAATACTTTTGTATTTGGGTTTCCTCTGCTTCATAATCGCTAATAAGGTTCTTTATTTCTTCCTTGGTATACCCTTCTAAAAGCTTGTTCTTAACCTCATCTCGTCTCGTCTTTTGTTTCTCGAAGTTCTGTTTTTTCTTCAACATTTCATATTTTTTAGCAGCATATTTGTCAAATTTTTCCGCAAGTTTGCTTCCATCATAAAAACAATCCTTTGTCTGAGATTCCCCAAGATTATTCATAGTTTTATCTTTCGTAATCTCCGCCATTGGATCTGTAATCTTGTTAGCACGCATTTCAGCAAAATCTACTGCAGCCTCTATGATACGTCTTGTAGCAGGCTTCAGGCTATTATTTCTCTTTAATATATCGTTTGCCAATACCTTAAACGGACGATATTCATTTCCACTTATAATCATATTTTCTTTAGCAAGAAGCTTTTCTTGGATACGATTTCTAATTTCTTGAATATCTTGCTGATTTTCACGATCCTCTTTCAAAGCTTTTTCTAAATTTTTATCCAACTCGGTAAATACTCTATCGTATTTGGCCATAATATTTTGTTGAATGAAGCCTAATTTCAATTTGTCAGAATTGAGTTTCTCTTCCCCTGACATTTCCTTTCCATTAATGGTAATGCTATCCATATTGCTTATAAAATGGGAAAGTTCCATTTTAAAGACACCCTGGGCATTAGGCTCAATTCCATCCATTGCCTTAGGAGGAATAGAACTATAATCATATACAGGCACGTTGTCAGAACCATGAGGATTTCGCATTACAACGAACTTATAATTTTTACCATCAATTTCTTCTTCCTCTGTTCCAATGACATTATAGGCATGTGAATAAAAAATTCCACCTTTGAAGTCCACATCTCCCTCCGGTGAATATGGTGAAGATGCAGCTACAATATGACCTGCGGCTATTTCGTTTTTGATTTCTTCAAACTTTTTCTCATAAGAAATAGGATATTTTCTACCGCTGATTCCACTAAGAATATGCTCTTTATTTTGTTTGAAGTCATCCATTAAGCTCTTCAGTGTTTCTTGTTCTTTCGCATTGTAGTTACCAATCTTAGCATTAATATCACTTTCTATGGCTTTTATAACCTCGTTAGCAAAGTTTCCATCCGGATATTTGATACTTCCTTCAAGTAAGCATGAAGAAAGTGGATTCACTGCAGACTCTACAAACCCCTGGTAAGACCTATCACTGTCATAGGAAATCTTATCTAAACGCTCCAGTTCTCCCTTTGCTGTAAAAGATGGCGTATATCGCCAATCAACATCATGATTTTTAAGGCCTCGTAATAAAGTGTAAGCATTACGCAGACGCTGTGATGCATCTCCTCTGGATTCTAATATCTTTCTTGCCTTTTCTTCATAGCTTGCATCGGTAGCTTTTCCTACCTGCATCATAATAAAATCATAGACTACATCTCTTGCTGCATCAGTTCTTGTAGGACTGGTCTCCTGTCGCACTGCCTCATATCCTTCACCCAAAAAGCTTTCGGTAAACATTTCTGAGTGACCGCCTACGATTTGCGCATAATCTGCCTTCCACTTCACTAAGTTATTATTTTCATCAAATAACCATGGACACTCTATCTTGGAAGGACGCTGATCCTCGCGCATATTTTTATATTTTTCATATAATTCTTCAATATTGTCCGGTACAGGACGTGCATAGGTACCACTGTACCTTTTGTCTTTTGTTAACCCGGAAGCTACTACGGCTTTTTCTATCATAGCTGCCCACAAACAATTTTGTGCTGACGTATCCGCTGGTACCGTCTTATCTACGGTTACATAAAATGGCTCCATTTGACTAGGTGGTTTTGCATCTGTTGCAAAATAATCCTGGTATTTTGGTACTGTACTCTGAAAGAGACGTACGGTTACGGTACCATCCCCATTATCACGAATGGCTTCCTTAATCTTATCCGGATCCGTTCTTGCAATATTGGCAAGTACCGCTACCATGTAACAGTCTCCAATGCCTCCCTGCTTAATATCACTTGGTGACGGATCGTGTGGAAACAGTGGCATATCACGTTGGTTAGTAAATTTATCCCCATCAAATGTTACAATATCTTTATCTTTTGCCTTAATATGATGAGCATCGTCCGGTATCTCCGGCAAATATCCATTAATCTGTTCTTCCATTAACAACTGGATATTCTGTGCCATAACCTGGCGTCTTGTAAACAATGCTGCTTCGTTTTCACTTTGGGTTTTTGCCGTTTTTGTTTCTAATTCATCAATATACTTTTGTACGTTTTTTACGATATTAATTGCCTTCTTAGACTCCGCATTGACACTTTTTTTAACCGCATTAAGCTCTCTTCGAACGTTATCTACATTGCCTATGGTTGTACTATGAGTTGCTGTTACATCCATGGCAGCATAATCTTCCATATCCTTTAAGAGTTTTGCCAGTGTCTTATCTTGGAGAACTTCGCTATCATATTTTAGTTCATCTCTCCACGTGGCAATCAACTGACTCATTTGAGCTTTTTTCTTATAACGATTGGTATCATATTTCTTATGAATACCAGCCGTATTGGCCACACGTTGTTCAACATTTTGAAAATACGCCTCGTCACGTCGTTTTTTCTGTTCCACTTCCTCGTTCAACTGTTGTTCTGTTATCTTTGGATCAGGCATGATTTATTTTCTCCTTCCTACCTTTTTTTCTTACGATTATAAGTCTTAATTGTTTATACACAGATTTTATGATTTTGTTACCGTTTTCTTGTAATTTTTCAGGTAGGTAGGATTAAAATTCAGAGTTCAGAGTATATAAAATCAAATTATATTTAATGGTCTAATAGAAAATAATAGAAAATTTAGAATGTGTCTTATGTGTGTCTTACGGACATAAAAATAGGGCTTCCCAAGCCACTCAATGACTTGGGAAACCCTAGAAAAATCAAGTAATTATTAGAATTTTCCGTTTTCACTAGCTTCCTGAATAGAAACTGCAACTGCTACTGTCATACCAACCATTGGGTTGTTACCAGCACCGATAAGACCCATCATTTCTACGTGAGCAGGTACGGAAGAAGAACCAGCAAACTGAGCGTCAGAGTGCATACGTCCCATTGTATCTGTC
>JAFYWF010000089.1 GCA_017558145.1 Lachnospiraceae bacterium | reverse complement strand
TTTGGTTTTAAATACACGTCTTAAGGCATCCCATGCATGAGGAATAGTTAAAATATCCTGTGCTTGTATAATCAGATATCCACCATTTGCCTGATGGAAAAGTCCACCTTTGATTTTCATAAAATCAGTAGTAAGGTTACCAAATTCACTGTCGTATTCAGTATCCCCCATCAAATTAGTGTATATAGGATTAAAAGTAACAACAACAGGAGCCCCTTTGCTTTCAGAATGATCTACAATTAAGTTGACTCCGTATTTTAAAGTAATATCATCCTCTTCCGTTTTTTTAACTAAGGAAGGTATCAAAGAAGAGAGGACATCGGTTTGAGGTTCCTCTTCCTCCATAAATTGGTCCAGATGCTTTAAGATATCTTCTTGTACTTCTAAAAGATAAGAAACCGCACGCTCATAGGAGTGGTAGCGATCAGCAAGTTCTTTTATAGAAGGATCAATTGTTGTTAATGCAACATTTCGATCTAGTTGTTCTAGTTCTTGTTCACATTCTTTTTCAACATTTTGAATTTCCCTGAGAATAGGACCAGTTTTTTCTTGAAGAATACGAGAATTGACTGCTATCTTTTCGTTTTCTTCTTCTGATAAAGAACGTAAAGCATCATCCTCTAAAGGTTCTCCATTTACTAGTGGCAGGAAATAAAGGCTTGTGTCGCTTCGTTTTACATAAAAATCATACTCTGCTGCAATAGCATCCATGTCATCTAACAAAGCATCCTGTTTTTTATCAAAAGTATGAGTAATAGAAAGTTTTTGCTTTTCATAATCATCAGAATGGAAAACTTTTTGTAATTCTTTTTGAAAGGTTGCTACCAGTTTACTCATATCTTCTTTGAAACGTTTTCCAGTACCGGCTTCAAAGGATAGAGCAAGAGGTCTTTTGGGATTTTGGAAGTTGTAAACATAGCACCAGTCTAATGGAACAGGTTCTTTTGCTGCTATTTCTTCTGTACGTTTACAAGCATAAGTAGTTTTTCCTGTGCCTGTTGGACCTGCCATGTAAATGTTATAACCCTTCATTTTAACTGCTAAGCCAAAATCAAAGGCTTTGACAGCTCGTTCTTGACCGATAATATCATCGATGGATTCAAGTTCCGCCGTCGTTTGGAAAGAGAAAAAATCTTTAGAACACGCGTTTTTTAGTTGGGTATAATCTAGTTCTTTTGTTGTTTTCATAACCATCCCCCCTTTCGGTATTTCTATATATTTATTTTATATCTTATGAAAAATTGGGTCAAATAATAGAAAATTATATACAATATATGTTTCAAAAAAATGGATAAGTATAAAAAGATATGGTAACAGAACTTTTTTCTCTTTTTTGCATCTTATATCCTATAAAATGCACTTCACCTCGTAAAATATTGTTATTATATTCATGAAACGTTATAGTTGTTTAAGGGAAACTTAGAAAGATAAAGTGAAAAAAATGCGTATTAAAATATTGAAAATTGACCGAAGTGAGCCAGAAGAACTAGAAATAAGATGTTATGAAGAAACAGAAGAAGTTAGAGACATTGTGACATTTGTGAAATCCAGACAGGGAAAACTTACTGGAATTTCTGATGGAGAAAAATATGAAATTCCCGTGGCAGATGTATATTATGTTGAAGCAGTAGATAATGCTGTTTTTATTTATGGACAGGAAAAAGTGTATGAATCAAAACAAAAATTATATGAGTTAGAAGGAATTCTGAAAGAGAAATATTTTTTAAGAGTTTCCAAATCCCTTATTTTAAACCTTATGAAAATAAAAGCTATTAAACCTGCACTAAATGGAAGATATTCAGCAATTCTTAAAAGTGGAGAAGAAGTCATTATTTCCAGAAAATATGTAGTACAGTTAAAACGTGCGTTGAAAGGAGATATGTTCTAATGAGTGGAAGAGAATTGATTCGCGATATGATAAATACCTTTTTTATGTTGGCAACCATGATTTTAGTAGTAATGGCGGTGCTAGGAACTTATTTCTTGCCGGAAATAAGATTTGGATATGAACAATTTAAGGAACCGTTGATATATGCAGCCTGGGGAACACTTCCTAATATTGTTATGTATGCAAAAAAAGAGCTGACAATGAAACAGGTGTTGATTCGAAAAACGATACAGCTTGTTTTGGTGGAAATAATTGTTTTGATAGTTGCATTGCCTGCAGATGTAAGGGGAAACGGAAATAATGCACTTGTTATTTCGCTAGCAGCCTGTGTTTTTGTGATTTACATTTTGACCCATGTGATTGAATGGTATCAAGATAGTGTAACTGCAAAAAAAATGACTGAAGAACTTTTGATTTTTCAGAAGAAATATGAACAAGGATAGAAAGGGAAGATAGAAAATGATGAAAAAATTATATGAAAAAAGTGAAATTTGGTTCGCGGCTATATGGATTATAGCTTATTGTGTACTTGCATCAATGGGAGATAATATGTCAATGAGTATTGGTGTCATGAAGAGTGTTACATTACCAATATTGATAGTTCTTTCAGTGGTATTGTATCTTTTTGTAAAGAAGAATGGATTAAGCGAAAAATATGGTCTCTGTATATCAAGTATACCTGCTTCAAAGATGTTATATTATATTCCTATATTGCTGTTGTTTACAGTAAATTTATGGTATGGAGCAGTTTTAAAGGTAACCCCATTAGAAACTGTGTTTTATGTTTTGTGTATGATTTGCGTTGGATTTCTTGAAGAAATGATATTCAGAGGTTTGTTGTTTAAAGCTATGATAAACGATGGTGTAAAATCAGCGATTATTGTTTCCAGTGTAACTTTTGGAATTGGACATATCGTGAATCTTATAAATGGTTCCGGGGCAGAATTACTTGAAAATATTTTACAGGTTTTATATGCAGTAGCGATTGGTTTTATGCTTGTCATGATTTTCTATAAGACAAAAAGTATGATTGTTTGTATTGCTATGCATAGTATTTTTAATTCGTTAAGTGCATTTGCTAATGAAGCAGCAATAAC
>JAFYWF010000088.1 GCA_017558145.1 Lachnospiraceae bacterium | reverse complement strand
TTCCAGAGATTTTTATCCAGAAGCTCCAGAAAATGGAATTTATATTTTTGATGACAGCGTAGTGGTAGGTAGTGATGCTATCGAAGTTCTTGGTTTAAGAGATACTGTATTTGAATACGAAGTAACTTCTAACCGTGTTGATTGTTACAGTGTTCTTGGTATTGCAAGAGAAGCAGCAGCTACATTTAATAAACCTTTCATTGCACCTGTTGTAGAAGTAAAAGAAAATGATGAAAAAATTGAAGACTATATTTCTGTAGAAGTAGTAGATACAGATCTTTGCAGTCGTTACTGTGCAAGAGTATGTACAAATATTAAGATTGGACCATCTCCAGAATGGATGCAGCGTCGTCTGTCTGCGAGTGGAATCAGACCAATTAATAACTTAGTAGATATTACAAACTATGTTATGGAAGAATATGGTCAGCCAATGCATGCGTTTGATTTAGATACTGTTGCAGGTAAGAAAATCGTTGTTAAACGTGCTAAAGACGGTGAAGAATTCCAGACACTTGATGGTCAGGTGAGAAAACTTGATTCTGAAATGTTAATGATCTGTGATGCGCAAAAACCAATCGGTATTGCAGGTATCATGGGTGGAGAAAACTCTAAAATTACAGATGATGTAAAAACTGTAGTATTTGAATCTGCTACATTTAACGGAGCAAACATTCGTAAATCTGCTAAGAGATTAGGTTTAAGAACAGACGCATCCGGTAAATTTGAAAAAGGGCTGGATCCAAGAAATGCAGAAGCTGCTATTAACAGAGCTTGTCAGTTAATTCAGGAATTAGGCTGTGGCGAAGTAGTAAACGGTATGGCAGATGTGTGTCAGCCACTCAAAGAATTAAACAGAATCAAATTTGATGCGGATAGAATCAATGGTTTATTAGGAACAGATATCGATACAGATACTATGATGGATATTTTTGGTCGTTTAGAATTAGAATACGATGAAGCAACTGGAGAATTAGTAATTCCATCCTTCCGTCAGGATTTAGAAGGTATTGCTGATATTGCAGAAGAAGTAGCAAGATTCTATGGATATGATAAGATTCCAATGACTCTTCCAAGTGGTGAAGCTACAACTGGTAAATTACCATTCAAACTTCGTTTAGAACAGAAAGCTAGAGATATTGCTGAATTCTGTGGTTTCTCTCAGGGGATGTGTTATTCCTTCGAAAGTCCAAAAGTATTTGATAAATTAATGCTAGCTAGTGATGATGTTTTAAGAAAAGCAATTACTATTTCTAACCCATTAGGAGAAGATTTCTCTATTATGAGAACAGTTCCTTTAAACGGTATTTTAACATCTCTTGCAACTAACTATAACAGAAGAAATAAAGATGTTAGATTATACGAATTAGGAAATGTATATTTACCAAAAGCATTACCTTTAACAGAACTTCCAGATGAAAGAATGCAGTTTACATTAGGTTTCTATGGTGATGGTGACTTCTTTACAATGAAAGGTGTAATCGAAGAATACTTTGATGTACTTGGAATGAATAAAAAAGTAACTTATGATCCAAATGCCGGTAAAGTATTCTTACATCCAGGCCGTCAGGCAAGCATCATTTATGATGGTGTAGTTCTCGGTTATTTAGGTGAAGTTCATCCTGACGTATTGGATAACTATGATATTGGAACTAAAGTTTACATTGCAGTTCTTGATATGCCAAATGTAGAACCATTTGCTACATTTAATAGAAAATATGAAGGTATTGCAAAATACCCAGCTGTAAGCCGCGATATCAGTATGGTAGTTCCTAAGAATATTTTAGTTGGACAGATTGAAGCTGTTATTGCACAGCGTGGTGGCAAAATCTTAGAAGGCTACAACTTATTTGACGTATACGAAGGAAGCCAGATTAAAGAAGGCTTTAAATCTGTTGCTTACTCCATTACTTTCCGTGCGAAAGACAGAACATTGGAAGAAGCGGATGTATCCGGTGCAATGAAGAAGATTCTGAACGGTTTAGAAGGGCTTGGAATTGAACTTAGAGCATAATAATGTATGTGTGTGTGAAAGAGTATATTTTTTGTAAAAGATAAAAATTTAAAATATAATTAATGCAAAAAAATAATTGCTCTTTTTGACAGATTTTGTTATAATTGCATAAGAAAAGGGAGTCATCCCAAAAAAAGGAGGAAATAAAATGAAAAAGAAACTTTTAAGCGCACTTTTAAGTGTAGCAATGGTTGCAACTCTTTTAGTTGGTTGTGGCGGAGCAACAACAACAGTAGAAGAAGCAGCTGAAACAACAACAGAAGTAGCTGAAACAACAGAAGAAGCAAGTGGTGATGTTACTACTTATAAAGTAGGTGTAGCAATTTACCAGTTCGATGACAACTTCATGACACTTTACAGAAATGAAATTGAATCTTATTTTGCTTCTCTTTGTACAGACACTGTAAAATACGAAGTAACTACAGTTGATGGTAAAAACGATATGGCTACTCAGACAGACCAGATCAGAAACTTTATCACACAGGGTATGGATGCTATTATCTGTAACTTAGTTCAGACATCTTCTGCAGAAGTTATTATTGATGAAGTAGTAGCAGCTGGTATTCCATTAATTCTTATCAACCGTGAACCACTTGGTGACAATGGTGATGAATCTTATGCAGGTATCCTTGACAATGCTACAGTTTGTTATGTAGGTGCAGATGCTCGTCAGTCTGGTACATATCAGGGTGAAATCGTTCTTGCTTTAGATAACAAAGGTGATATCAATGGTGATGGAAAAGTTTCTTACGTTATGATCGTAGGTGACCCAGAAAACCCAGATGCACAGTACAGAACAGAATTCTCCATCAAAGCTCTTAATGATGCAGGAATGGAAACAGAATGTTTAGTTGAACAGGTTGGTAACTGGGCAACAGATAAAGGTCAGGAAATTGCAGCAACAGCTCTTTCTCAGCATGGTGATGCTGTAGAAGTTATCTTCTGTAACAACGACGGTATGGCACTTGGTGCAGCAGCAGCTATCGAAGCAGCTGGACGTAAAGTAGGCGAAGATATCTATTTATTAGGTGTAGATGCTCTTGAAGAATGTCAGCAGATGGTATCTGAAGGAACAATGACTGGTACAGTATTAAATGACCACATTGGACAGTCTCATAAAGCAGTTGATGTTACTGTTGAAGCATTAAACGGTAACGCAATTGACAACTATTACTGGGTTGACTATGTAATGATTAAATAATTTTAGTCAATGAATTTTTAGTGGGCCGCAAAAGCGGTCCACTTTTTAGTAATGAGAGGAGGTTGTAAATATGTCCGAGTTTCGCTTGGAGATGCGTGGGATTTGTAAATCATTCCCAGGCGTTAAGGCATTAGATCATGCACAGTTGCGACTTCGTCCGGGAACAGTACATGCATTAATGGGAGAGAATGGTGCTGGTAAATCTACATTAATGAAATGTATGTTTGGTATTTATAAAATGGATGAAGGGGAACTCTATTTTGAAGGTAAGAAAGTAGAGATTCATGATCCCATGGAAGCATTACATATGGGGATTGCTATGGTACATCAGGAACTTCAGCCGATTCCTGCCCGTACTGTAGGGGAAAACATTTTCTTGGGACGTTACCCAATGAAAAAATTATTAGGCTTAATTCCTACTGTAGATCATAAGAAGATGTATGATGATACAGCGGAATTATTAAAGAAAGTACGAATGGAGTTTAATCCAAAACAAATGTTGGGAGAATTAAGTGTTTCCCAAATGCAGTCTGTTGAAATTGCAAAAGCTGTATCAGCAAATTGTAAGGTTCTTATCTTAGACGAACCAACATCTTCTTTGACACATAATGAAGTTGAAGCATTATTCCGTATCATCGAAGACTTAAAAGCTGATGGAGTTTCTATTGTTTATATTTCTCATAAGATGGATGAGATCTTAAGAATCTCTGACGAAGTTACTATTATGCGTGATGGTCAGTATGTTGGTACTTGGGATGCAAAAGGACTAACAACAGATTTTATTATCACAAAAATGGTAGGTCGTGAACTTACGAATTTATTCCCTAAGAGAGAAAATGTTCCGGGAGAAGTAGTATTTGAAGTTGATAACTTTACTTCAATTAATCCAAAAAGCTTTAGAAATGCAAGTTTTCAGCTTAGAAAAGGTGAAATTCTTGGTGTAGGCGGATTGGTAGGCGCTCAGCGTACAGAATTAATGGAAGGAATTTTTGGAATTCGTTCTCATTCTTCCGGTGTTATTAAATATAAAGGTAAAGAACTCAAGATTAATCGTCCAAAAGATGCGATTGACCAAGGAATTGCCATGTTAACAGAAGACCGTCGTGCAAGTGGAATTTTAGGAGTACTTTCCATTGCTGACAACATTTCTGTTGCTTCCTTAAAGCAATATCTGGATTATGGTTTCTGTATTAATGATAAAAAGGTTGAAAATTTAGTACAGGAAAATGTTGCAAAAATGAATATTAAAACACCTTCAAGTAAGACGCAGATTCAAAGTCTTTCCGGTGGTAACCAACAAAAGGTATTAATCGGACGTTGGTTAGCAAATGATCCGGATGTGTTGATTTTGGATGAGCCGACACGTGGTATTGACGTAGGTGCTAAATATGAAATTTATTGTATTATTGCTGATTTGGCAAAGCAAGGAAAGAGTATTATTATGATTTCCAGTGAAATGGCCGAGTTGATTGGTATGTCTGACCGTGTCATGGTTATGTGTGACGGTAAGGTAACTGGTTTTATTGATGGTAAAGATGCTTCACAGGAAAATATTATGGAACTTGCTACTAAGTTTGATTAAGGAGGAAAAAGAGTTTATGAAAACAAAAAAATCTGTTCCTCAGAGAATTTTGGCATACATTAAGGGGAACCCAATTGTTGTAATTTTAACTATTGTATGTCTTATTGTAGGTTTTAACGTAGAAAACTTCTTCTCATGGGGTAACTTTAATAACTTAGCCAGTAACACAGCAGTTCGTTTCTTAATCGCATTGGGTGTTTCCGGTTGTTTAATTACAAAAGGTACTGACCTTTCCGCAGGTCGTCAGGTTGGTTTAGCAGCATGTATTGCTGGTGTATTATTACAGCGTGCTGATTATTCAGGAAGAATGTTCCCTAATATGCCTGAAATGAATATGTGGGTTGTATTGCTTATAGTATTAATTATGGGTGGATGCATCGGAGGAATTAATGGTTTAATTATTTCTAAATTGAATGTACCTCCATTTATCGCTACATTAGGTACTCAGACTATTGTTTATGGTATTGCATTAGTATTTACAGATGCACAGCCAATTGGTGGTTTCCAAAAATCTTATACCCAGTTTGTAAATGGTAAATTATTTGCTGTAGGAAATTTCCCAGGATTTTCATTTTTATTAATTATTGCTATGATTTTTGGATTTCTTTTCTGGTTCATTTATAACAAGATGACACATGGTAAATATATGTATGCAATTGGTGGTAATGAAGTTGCAGCAGAAGTTTCCGGTGTTAATACTGTTGCCAGCAAAATTCTTATTTATGTAACAGCAGGTATTATGTATGCTTTAGCAGGATTTTTACTTGCAGGTAAAGCGGGGGGAGCTACTTCAGCACTTGGTAATGGTTATGAGTTGGAAGCAATTGCAGGATGTACAATCGGTGGTGTATCTACTACTGGTGGTATTGGTACAGTAAGTGGTATTCTTGTTGGTGTACTTGTATTCGAACTTTTGAAGATCGTTCTTCAGTTCCTTGGAGTAAATCCTTACTACAACTACATTGTACAGGGTCTTGTTATTGTAGTAGCTGTTGCTTTAGATATTCGTAAGTACGTTGCTAAGAAATAATATTTTTAGATAAGTATGATATAAGTAAAAAGGTAGAAGATTGAAAAGATTTTCTACCTTTTTCTAATTTCTATTATTGTGTTTCGACGTAAAAAACTAAGATAAGGGAAAAATTATGATGAAACTAAAAAAAAGTTTTCGATATTCAATGCAAAGAAGTATTCCTATTATGGTTGGGTATTTTCCGGTAGGAATAGCTTATGGAATATTAATGGAAAAAGCAGGATATAATTTTATTTGGTCATTATTTAGTAGTTTATTTGTATATGCAGGATCCTTACAAATGCTTATGGTTACCTTTTTAATCAATAATGTTCCTTTATTTACTGTTATGATTACAGCACTTTTGTTAAATAGTAGACATCTTTTTTATGGAATATCTTTTATAGAAAAATTTGAAAACTATAACTTTTGGAAGTATTTTTTGATTTATGGATTAAGTGATGAAAATTATTCGTTATTATGTTCCTATAAAGAGAATGAAGAAGTAGTAGAAAAATGGGTACATATTTTTTCGGCAGGACTCATTTGGTTCTACTGGATTTTATTTTCAGCTCTTGGTGGATTGATTGGAAAAATGATTACGTTTGACACTACAGGAATCGACTTTGCACTGACTGCTTTATTTGTAGTGATTTTAATAGAACAAATTAAGAATAGTGAATCAAAAATACCGTTGATTACAGCAATGATTTCTTCTGTTTTATGGATTGTCATCATTGGCGCAGATAATTTTTTATTGCCATCTTTACTGACAACGGTTAGTGTATTGATTATGTGGAATGGGAAAAAACGAATTTTTGATACAAAGGAGGGAGAATAAATGCCAATTACAGTAGAACAATCGATACTTATTATAGGAATTTGTGCAGGTTGTACTTTTTTGGAAAGATTACTTCCTTTTTTGATTTTTCGAAAAGGACAAATACCTTCATTGGTTCGATATTTAGGAAAAGTCTTACCATTAGCAATTATGGCAACTTTAGTTGTGTATTGCCTTCGTGGAACTACATTTGATGAATTTGGAAATTTTGTTCCACAAACAGTAGCCGTTGCAGTAACCACAGTGCTACATTTATGGAAGGGTAACACTTTGCTCAGCGTTATAGGAGGAACAGTGGTATATATGTGGCTGGTACAGATGGTATTTTAATTAATGTAACAAAAATAATATACAGGAATTGAAAAACGTGGTGTTTTTATGAAGGATACAAATTGTATTATACATATTACATTACGTTTTTTTATAATGTTGACAGACAGGTTGTTATTCCATGTAACTTACTTTACATTCTAACCAGTCTCATGCTAAAATATGAATGTTTAAAAATAATTGAAGGTAGAAATGGTGAAAATAATAAAAATGTAATAAATTAAAAAATGTATTAAATTTAAAAATATAAATATGAAAAAAGATAGAAAAGGAGACTTTGTATTATGGAAAGAAAAAATGTATGGAAAACTTATTCAGAAGAACAGTTAAAAGCTGCAGATGTATTTGGCAAAGAATATATGTATTTTTTAGATCATGGAAAAACAGAAAGAGAATGTGTAGACTTAACTGTGAACATGATTGAAAAAGCTGGGTTTGTAGAACTACAGCAATTGGTAAAAGAGGGCAAAACATTAAAAACCGGAGATAAAGTGTACGCAGTATGTATGAACAAAGCAATTGTAATGTTCAAAATTGGTCAAAAACCAATGGTAGAAGGTTTGAACATTTTGGGGGCACACATTGACTCTCCAAGACTTGATGTAAAACAGAATCCATTATATGAAGATGGAGGTGTAGCTTATTTAGATACTCATTACTATGGTGGAGTTAAAAAATATCAGTGGGTAACATTACCATTAGCTATTCATGGTGTAATCGTGAAAAAAGACGGTACTACTGTGGAAATTAATATAGGGGAAGAAGACGACGATCCGGTATTCTTCATTTCTGATCTTTTAATTCATCTTTCTGCAGAACAGCTTGAAAAGAAAGCAGCAAAAGTAATCGAAGGTGAAGCTTTGGATTTAATTATTGGTAACGTTCCTTCTACAAAAGAAGAAGATAAAGAAGAAAAAGAAGCTGTTAAGAAAAACATTCTTAATATCTTAAAAGAAACATATGATATCGAAGAAGAAGATTTCTTATCTGCAGAATTAGAAATTGTACCAGCGGGAAAAGCAAGAGAAGCAGGATTTGATAGAGGACTTATTTTAGCATACGGCCATGATGATAGGGTATGTGCATTTCCTTCTTTAAAAGCGATTCTTGAAGTTGGAGATGTAGAAAGAACTGCTTGTTGCATCTTAGTAGACAAAGAAGAAATTGGCAGTGTAGGAGCTACAGGGATGCAGTCTAAATTCTTTGAAAATTCTGTTGCAGAAGTTATGAATTTAGTAGGGGAATATAGTGAACTTAATGTTAGAAGATGTTTAGCTTCGTCTAATATGTTGTCTTCTGATGTAAGTGCTGCTTATGATCCTTCCTATGCATCTTCGTTTGAAAAGAAAAATACAGCTTTTTTAGGACAGGGTATGGTATTTAACAAATTTACCGGATCCAGAGGAAAAGGTGGTTCTAACGATGCTAATGCAGAATATATCGCTCATCTTCGTAATATTCTTGATGAAGGAAATGTTTGTTTCCAAACTGCAGAACTTGGTAAAGTAGATGTAGGCGGTGGTGGAACCATTGCATATATCTTAGCTTTATATGGTATGAATGTAATTGATTCCGGTATTGCTGTTATGAGTATGCATGCTCCTTGGGAAGCAATTAGTAAAGCTGATCTTTATGAGACTAAGAGAGGTTATGTGGCATTCTTAGAAAAAGCTTGTTTGTAATTATTCAGAGCCATGTAAAAGGAGACACAGATGAACGAATTAAAGACTTCAGATTTTTATTTTGATTTACCGGAAGAATTAATTGCTCAGGATCCTTTGGAAGATAGATCTTCTTCAAGGTTATTGATGTTAAACAAAGAAACAGGAAAAACAGAGCATCATATATTTAAAGATGTCATTGATTATTTAAATCCCGGTGATTGCCTGGTGTTAAATAATACAAAAGTAATTCCGGCTAGACTTCTTGGCGTAAAAGAAGATACCGGTGCAGCCGTGGAAGTGTTGTTATTAAAAAGACATGAAGGTGATGTGTGGGAAACGTTGGTAAAGCCGGGAAAAAAATGCAGACCGGGTGCGAGACTTAGTTTTGGTGATGGTATTTTAAAAGCAGAAGTTTTAGAAGTAGTAGAAGAAGGAAATCGATTGATTCATTTTGAATATGAAGGAATTTGGGAAGAAGTGTTAGACAGTCTTGGTGAAATGCCGCTTCCTCCTTATATTACCCATAAATTGCAGGATAAGAGTCGTTATCAGACAGTATATGCAAAATATGAAGGTTCTGCAGCTGCTCCAACAGCAGGGTTGCATTTTACACCGGAATTATTAAAAAAGATTGAAGAAAAAGGTGTAGATATCGCATACGTTACCTTGCATGTTGGTCTGGGCACGTTTAGACCTGTAAAAGTAGATAATATTTTGGAACATCACATGCATTCTGAATATTATCAGATCAGTCAGGAAGCAGCGGATAAAATTAATAAGGCAAAAGACAAGGGTAAAAGAGTAATTTGTGTAGGTACCACAAGTACAAGAACAGTAGAGAGTGCAGCGGATGAAAATGGAAAATTACATGAATGTTGTGATAATACAGAAATATTTATTTATCCGGGATACAAATTTAAAGTATTGGATGCGTTGATTACTAATTTCCATTTGCCGGAATCTACTTTGGTAATGTTAGTGTCTGCTCTGGCAGGAAGAGAAAATGTACTAGGAGCCTATAAAGAGGCGGTGGAAGAAAAGTATAGATTTTTTTCTTTTGGAGATGCCATGTTTATACAATAGTTGAAAACTTGACAAATTGTCAGACTTCTGATACCATGTACATAAGTATACTGTGAGGTGAAAAATCATGGATGAAAGAAGAAGAAGACAAAGAACGGACTTGGATGCACAGTTAAAGATTAAGAAAACTGATGGTTCCAAAATTGCTGAATTTGATATTATTGTTACAGATGTATCTATTACAGGAATCGGTTTTACTTGTGCAGATGAATTAGAAATCGGTTCTATTTATGAGGGAACCCTTACTATATGGACAAAAGAGAAGATTAAAGTCTTTTTAGATATTGTTCGTAGAGATCAAAAAGAAGATACAGTTAAGTATGGAGCTCATTTTGTTGGAATGCCTGATTTATACAAGAGAAAGATTGGTGTGTACCAAACTGTGGAAAATGAGTCAAAAAAACAGAATCAAGAAGATAAGGAATAAATATAATTTAAAAGGCAATTTCGAGATGAAGATTATCTTGAAATTGCCTTCTTTTACTATGTTTTATAAATTTTTAAAAGAGAGAACGAACCAGTTCTGTAGGGACTCCATTTTCTGAGAAGAATTCAACAACTGCCTGAAAATACCCAGGATTGTCAACCAGATAAACAAGTCCATGTTCGGCATTAGGAACAGTGACAATTCTTTTAGGTGATTTGCATGAATCATAAAGTTTTTTACTCATATAACATGGTACATAGCTGTCAGCTTCACCGTGAAAGAAGAGTACCGGAACCTTACAAGTTTTCATGGCTTCCAATGGAGAGTATTCTTCTAAACTAAAGTGACCAAAGATTTTTGCTCCAAGCTTAATAAACGGATATATTAGAATTGGAGGTATATGCATATCTTTTGCACATTTCTTTAGAATTTCTTTCGGAGTGGAAAAACCACAATCTGCTAACACACCGACAACATTTGGAGGAATTGGTTTTCCTGCAGCCATAAGTACGGTAGAAGCACCCATAGAGATACCGGTAAGTATAAGTTTAACATTTGGTCCAAAATGATTTATGGCAAAATCAATCCAAGATAAGCAATCACGATGTTCGTTAATGCCAAAAGAAATCACATTACCTTCACTTCCGCAACTAGTACGCTGGTCAACTAATAATACATTTCTACCAAGGGCAAAACAACGTTGAATGCCACCGCTTAAGTCTCGTTCTGCACTGCCTCTGTAACCATGAAACATAATTTCACAAACTGCATTTGGCGCATATTCAAAATATTTTGCGTGTAATCGTAGTCCATCGTGAGATTTGATTGTAAAATCTTGATGATTAAATTCACGGGTTTCTTTGGTCCATTTTCTCATTAATTCATGATAAGGTTTATAAATTTCGCCATCTGGTACTAAAATCTCGTCGGAAGGTGTTTTTTCTTTTCTTGAAACATAAAAAACAATCCGAAAACAAATATAGCTGATGAGTAAAACTAGTATAATGGATAAAAATAATAAGCCTATAATAAAATAAATATAATTCAAAATAAATTCTCCTAAGTAAGCTAACCATGTGTGGATAAATTGTTTATATAAGGATATCAATTTATGAAAAGTGTAGAGTGTTACCTGAGAGTCGATTTAGATCCTGATAAAAGGTCGGAAAACTAATATCTACACAATTCTTATCTAAAATAGTCATTTGTCCATCTGCTAGGAGAGAAGCGATGGCAAAACTCATGGCAATACGATGATCCATATGGGAATCAATAATAGTGCCATGTAAATCATTTCCACCATGAATAATCATACCATCTTCAGTACTTTCGATATCTGCTCCCATAGCTTTCAGATTATCGACCATAACCTGAATACGGTTACTTTCTTTCACTTTGAGTTCAGCGGCATCTTTAATAATAGTTGTACCTTTGGCAAAGGCAGCCATGATAGCAATGATAGGAATTTCATCAATGAGAGTAGGAATAATCTCACCACCAATAGTAATTCCTTGTAATGCGGAGAATTTTACTAATATATCTGAGGTAGGTTCGCCATTATCAGTATTCATATTTAATAGTTCAATATTTCCACCCATTTCTTTTGCTACTCGTAAAATTCCATCTCTAGTAGGGTTGATTCCTACATTTTTTAATAAGATTTCAGAACCCGGAACCAAAAGACCAGCAGCAATAAAGTAAGCGGCAGAGGAAATATCTCCGGGAACAGCTATTTTTTGTCCTTCCAAAATGGGATTAGGTAAAAGAATAGCTGTTGTACCTTCTGTTTTTATATTTGCCCCAAAATGAGAAAGCATAATTTCAGAGTGATTACGACTAATGTAAGGTTCTGTTACACGAGTTTCTCCATTGGCATAGAGTCCGGCTAAAAGAATAGCAGATTTTATCTGTGCAGAAGCGATAGGGGAATAGTAATGGATGCTCTGTAATTTGCTTCCTTTTATTGTTAGTGGAGCACAGTTATTATCATGAATACTGGTAATACCTGCCCCCATTTGGCGTAATGGATCCATGATTCTTTTCATAGGTCTTTTTTGAATAGAGGCATCTCCGGTTAATGTGGAGGTGAAAGTTTGTCCACTTAATATTCCTGAAATTAAACGCGTAGTAGTACCGGAATTTCCACAATCCAGAATATCTGTTGGAGCAGATAAACCATGTAAGCCTTTTCCATGAATTAAAATTTTATCTGTAGTGTTTTCAATTTTAATTCCTAATTTTTGAAAACAAGAAATTGTAGATAAACAGTCAGCTCCCTGTAAAAAGTGAGTAACTTCTGTAGTTCCATTAGCGAGAGAGCCAAACATAATTGCTCTATGAGAAATGGATTTGTCTCCGGGAATTTCTAATTCGCCTTTTAATGGATATATAGTTTCATTAATCATATTGTTTCTCCAAGTAAATATAAAATAGTATTCATTATTAAATATACATATTTAAGCCATACAAAAATTAAAAATTATTGCTTATGTACGGAATAGTCATTTTCAACTAACAAGAAAATGGCATTTTTGTATTCTTTTATAGAATAGAATTCCATTCTAAGAACACCTTCTTGGTATTCTCTATTATGAACAATTCCAATATTTTTAATGCTGATATTATTCTTGGCTAATAAATTAACGACATCTGCAAGGGCACCGCTCTTATCAGGAATGTCTACCGTAAGAACAAATTGTTGAATAAAAGGACCACTACGTGTGTCGATAAAGGAATCACGATATTCGCGTGCTGTTTCAAAAAAATTATATAAATAATCTTTGTTTCCGACAGTAAGCTGTTCCTTTAATTCTGTTAAGCTATCAATATAGGTAGAAAGGAATCCTAAAATATTCTGGTTGTTTTCCAAAGTAATTTGCTGCCAAAGTTTTGGATTAGCAGATGCAATTCGTGTAATATCTTTAAAACCTCCGGCAGCTAATGTCTTGAATGTGGAATTGGTATCATCATTATATTTTACTAGATTAACTAAACTGGATGCAATTAAATGCGGCAAATGGCTAATGGCGGCGGTAGTTTCGTCATGCCTTTTTACATTTAAGAGTAAAGGAAGGGCACCTGTAGTTTTTACTAATTCGTGAAATTCCTTTACTTTGGATTCGCATACATCCGGTTCGGGTGTTAATACGTAATAAGCATTTTCAAGTAAAGTAGCGTTTGAGTTTAAATATCCAACACGTTCGCTACCAGTCATAGGATGTCCACCAATAAATTGAGATTGAAGATGTAGTTGATGGATTTTTTCATGAATAGGATTTTTTACACTTCCAACATCAGTTACAATACAATTTTTTGGTAATATAGGTGCAATGATCTCAAGGTTTTCCAAATTAATGGAAACAGGTGCGCAGAGAAAAAGATAATCACACTGACAGAATTCTTCGGTTATGGAAGAATAGATAGTATCTGCAATTTTTTCATGAAATGCTAATTCTAATGATTTAGAATCCGTATCATACACTTTAATAAAAATATTTTTGTTGTGTAACTTTAAAGCTTTGGCAACGGAACCACCAATGAGACCGAGACCAATGAAAGAACAAGTTGTCTGATGCATAAGATGTCTCTTTTCTAATAATTTATATTTATTTTTGTTTAAAATAGTTATACCACTTTAAAGTGCGAAAGTCAAATGACAAAAATAAGGAATTTACCCCAAAAATATAAAATATAAGAGTGTTTAAAAGCACATCCACGATGTAATGTGATAAAGTTTTTGTATATTTTGATATAAAATACTTGAAAATTCAGAATATATTTAGTAAAATAGTCGCATGGGTATTCGGGGGAAGATAAATCTTTCGTGATTATGTCTAACAAAATATCCAAAAATCACATTTTGTGGAGGAATTATTATGAATATTTACACAACAGACAAGATTCGTAACGTGGTGTTACTTGGACATGGGGGAGCAGGAAAGACCAGTTTAGTAGAATCTATGGCTTATTTATCCGGTATTACATCCAGAATGGGAAAAGTTTCTGATAAAAACACAATTAGTGACTTTGGTAAAGAAGAACAGAAAAGACAGATTTCTATTTCTACATCTGTAGTTCCAATTGAATGGGAAGGA
>JAFYWF010000087.1 GCA_017558145.1 Lachnospiraceae bacterium | reverse complement strand
ATATTACTATATAGAAATCATTTTTATGGGGTTATTGCCGTATTCATCAAGATGTATTTCACCGAAAAGGTTCTATTACATAATATCATAAACAAATATTCATTACAAAGTATTCAGCACTCTCTGTTACTTGTTTTTAAAAACTATAAGTGCTACGATATAAATGCCCTTTAAAAAAAATCTTCCTTAAAAATAAGCCTGCAACATATATCAAATATCATATCAGCTTTTTCAAAGGACCTCTATTGAATATCATAAGTTCTTTACACTAAAAAAAGAAAAGAGAGGGAACACCCTCTCTTTTCACATTTAACACTTAATATCATCCCTCTTCTATCTTTTTCTTTGCATTTTCAAAATTCGAGTACGATTAAATCTCTGCATCACAACAAACATCAAATCATAAACGGCTCCACCAATAGATGTGAATAAAAATACCCAAAACGAATTGAACCATATTGAAGAAATTACAGGGAGAAAACTAAAGATAACATCTATTTCGTGTACTATTTCTGATTGACATGTAGCCTGAGCTATCTCATCCCAACTATGTTTTGTTATATCAAACGTATCTTCATCAAATGTAGGCATATGATTCTTCCACTTCTTTACCTTCATCTTCTGATATAATTTCATTTCAAACTCACTAACTTGATACCACTTCTTTTTATAATCTGCCTTGTTATGCATAATTAAATCAACACTAACTCCTATCATTAATCTGATAGTAAAGTGATATGCTATTGTTCCAAATGTAATAGTGGTGTCATATAAAAAACTTAACTCTGTCGCTTTAAATAAAATATAGGAGACAATCGTCAATAACAAAGTTATCAGCGAAACTCTTTTCATTGCTTTTGCCATAATAGCTACCTTTCGGATTATCCTTAGTATCTAAATTTACTTATTTTATTTCTTACTTTAGATATATTAATTAATTCCCAAAATACTTTCGATAGTTTCAAACATTCTGTTTTGATCAATCGGTTTTAACAAATACCCTTCTGGTTTATATTGCAATACCGAATTAATACTGTCTCTGTTTGCTACACTAGTCAGGAATACTACCGGAATATCTTTTAATTCATCATCCTGTCGAAGCACTTCCAGAGTTTCTTTTCCATCCATAACCGGCATCTCATAATCCAACAATATCAAATCCGGTTTTCTTCTTTTTGCTCTTTCAATAGCTTTCTGACCATCCACAGCAACTGCCACTTCATACTTGTCTGCAAGCATAGCTTTTACACTACGAAGTAAAATTCCACTATCATCAACTAATAAAATTCGTTTCTTAGATTCTATCTCTTGTTCTGGCTCTGCAGTTTCATCTACTTCAATCACAACAACCTCTTCATCCAACTTTAAAACAGAAGAACACTTATCCATTAAATCTGTTAAAGTAGTTGGTCTTGTAAGGTAATCAAACTGTTCTCCTTCATAATAATTTTGGAAAAATTTACACTCTTCTGGTGTACCAATTAAAAGTACTGGAATCGTACGTCTTCTAGTTTCAAAATAATCTAAAATTCTCTGGTCCAACTCCCCTACACCCACGAGACAGATAACAGCCATATCTGGTTCAAAAACCTTAGCCATTCCTTTTACTAATTCCAAACTGTCCATACACATTTGAGATTGAAATTTCGTCTCTAAATACCTATTTATGGTACTCACTGTTTGATTTAATTCCCCTATTAAAAGTACCCTCTTCATACTTCTCTTCTCCTATTTCTATTATTCTTTTAACTGTTTTGCCAATTCCCCTATTTTCTCTATTGCCTGGTCACAATCCATATTTATGATGAAAGCACTAAGTTCTTGTATTCTTGCCTGCATTTCTTGTGGGAAATCAAATTCTTCCAACAATGCCATCACTCGGTCCATTTCATCCATGTCCTGTTCATCTGTAGCAATTCTAAGCATTTCCAAATAAGCAAGAATTACATTTTTATCTTCGATTGCTTTTGTTTCCTTTGCTTCTACACCTTCAACTACAACAATGTCCTTCAATTTATCTGTATAGCTTAACCATTCTTTGATGAAGATTGGATGTAACTTTTCTATAGTCTGTATATCGGAATTTGTAGCTGCATTCTCAAGAACTTTTGCCATTCCACCTAACACAATTGCTCCAATCATATTGGCAGAACTCTTCATGCTGTGTACTTTAATTCTATACTGTTCCCAATCATTTCCATAGAACTGTTCTAACTTGCTAGCTTCTACCGTAATTGCTTTGTAAAAATCTTTCACTGTTTCTTTTAAAAGCTCTTTTGTTGGAAAATGTAAGCATCCATAAGTCCAATCAATTCCATCTACTATTGGGAATTCTTCAGTATCCTCAACAACATTCGATTTCTTATATTCACCATCCATACCATACTGTACTAGATTCTTTGGCAATAATCGTACAATCATCTGCTCTAATTTTTCTGGATTAATCGGTTTTGATAAGAATTCTTCAAATCCTTCTTTCAGATACATTTCCTTTGCTCCTGAAATCGCATTTGCTGTTAATGCTACGACTGGAACATTTTGACATGCATGGTCTGTCATTTTCTTTATTCTATGTAAAGTTTCAATACCATCCATTTCTGGCATCATATGGTCAAGGAAAATAATATCGTAATGTTTATCTTTTATCATATCAAGGCATTCCATTCCGCTTTCTGCCTCTTCTATCTTAACCTTAGTTTCTTTTAAAAGGCTGATAAACACCTTGCGATTCATCATATTGTCATCTACCACAAGTAATCTTGCAGCAGGGGCTACAAAAGAAGCATCATAAGAATACTGCATCGATACACTCTTAATTCTGTTTTCCAAATCACCAATTGGTTCTTTATCAATGATCTGCTGTTTAAGTTCAAATGAAAACCTGGAACCTTTACCATAGACACTTTTCACATTAAGCTTACTATCCATAAGTTTTAAGAGTTGTATGGTAATGCTCATTCCAAGACCAGTACCTTCTACGTTTCTGTTTCTCTCTACCTCAATTCGTTCAAATCTTTCAAATAACTTAGATAAGTCTTCTTCTTTAATCCCTATTCCTGTATCTTCCACTTCAAAATAAAACTTCGCATTGTCTTCTTCTACCACTCCGTCTACCGTAAGTGTTAATCCACCTTCTTTGGTATATTTAACAGCGTTAGTTAAAAGATTTACCAATACTTGTCGAATACGAATTTCATCTCCATATACTTTACATGGCAGATTTGGATTTACATTTACTTTCATATCCAAACCTTTATCTTTTGCCTTTCCCATAATCATGGTAACCACATCGTGTACCATACTGCTGAAATCATATTCCACTGGGATAATTTCCATTTTACCGGATTCTATTTTTGAGAAATCCAAAATATCATTTATCAGATATAGCAAGGTTTGACCTGCATTTTGAATATTCATGGCATATTCTTTAATGGTATCATCTTCACTCTCACGAAGTATCATGGCATCCATTCCAAGAATAGCATTGATAGGTGTTCTAATTTCATGTGACATATTGGCAAGAAACTGCCCCTTAGCCTGATTAGAACCAACTGCTTCCTGTTTTTCTTTTTCTATATTAAGAATGTCCTTCATGGTATTTATAAAAGAAATAATCAGTACAAATACCATCGCAAGTGCAATTAAAGCTCCACTAAACTGTGTGGTCCATTTAAAATATAAAATAATCTGTACTACTGCAGATAAACTAACTCCAAGAATCCCTAATGCAACAAGTGCATACTCTCTTATTCTTCCTGTGAACACATCTATAACCATAGTGATTCCCATTAAAGCTATAGAACCTCCCGCAATACTAACCATGTATTTTATAGTATCCGAAAAATCAACCACATTGTTTACATGAAGTGTAGTACACACAATAAAATCAATTACATTAAGGGCTATTGCCACAACATAAATTTTTGAATATCTTTCGGACTGTACTTGGTTGAGATATAACATAAATGGAATTGCAAGAAGCATTACCATAAAGAATGCCATATCACTAATAGCAGAAATATTCGGGAAAATCATCTGTCTAAATACAGAGTTGGCTATAATCCAAATGGCTGCCAAAAATATAGCCCAACCCAAATACTCCATTTCTACCTTCTTGCGATAGCATATTCTCAACGCTATACTAATTACAATACTGGAAATACCAAGTACTAGAACAAACATGGCAATAATGAGTTCTACGCCACCCTTTTCAAACAGATATTTCCAAATATCTAGCATTTCCCCATAAAAGATTTCATGTAAAACACCCGTGTAAGAAGAATCTGTGGAACATTCTACTCTTATTATTTTTCCTGCATCATCGCTATTAAGGTGAGCATATACAAAGGCAACTGCACTAACCCGCCCAAAGGGTCTTGTGTCCTTTGTAGAATATTCCTGTCTTAATTCTCCATCTACATATATTTTCATTTCCTGTTTAGAGCTTCGAAAACACATATACAGATTATCTTCCAAATACTCTGGCAATGTATTTTCTATCACCATTACTTGGTTTCGTTCTACCTCATTTTTCCCTGGAAGTTCCGCTGGTATTTTTGTTCCATCTTCTTTTACCCATTCCCAACCTATGGAAAAATCCTTATATCCAAATGTTTTATTTTGATTTTCTGCCGGAAAATACATTTCTCCACAAATTAGATATAGACACACACCAACTGCCAGTAAAACAAAAATAATTTTTGATATCGTGATTCCTTTGTTCTCTTTCATAAGTTCTCCATTTCGCAAACTTAATGTTTATATAAAGTTCATTATATCACTTATAGTTAGTAAAATTATTGTATTACGTCAAAAAAACAAAAAGAAAACATTGTATTTTTTCTAGACACTTCTTTTCTATGACCATATTCTTTTTCTAATAAAGATAGTATAATTTATGATAAATAAAGCCCCAAAAAGGAACTAATTATAGATATGAAAAAGAAATTATTGTGGATAAGTTTGGCATATATATGTTTTATTTTAACAGCTTGCAATAATAACGCTGAAAATCCCTCTAGCCAAACTAAAAACAACGTAACTACAGATTCATTAGAAATAATAGAAACTGTAATAAACAATAACCAAGAAATTGATTTGCCCGACGAATCTACATACGATACAGCCGAATATGGTGAAATCAGAGAATATGGTGGGGAATTTTACTTTGATGAAAACAACAAAGGCTATTACTATAACCTAGAATGTTTTTATCTTAATTCAGAATTTTTATATACCATGAATGAGACTTTAGAAAAAATCTATGATAAATACTTAGAACAATACTTGCAAACAGAAGACTGGTATATGGAACAAGGACAACAGGATTTACCTAATGTACCATACTCCAAGTTACAATTTCTTGGAATTAAATATATAGATAATGACTATGTAAGCCTTTTGTTTGACGATATAACTCATATGGGAAGTGCTACTGCCTACTCTTTTTATGATGCTATTACATTGGATCGTCACACGGGAGCCGAAGTATCTGCTTCTGAGATTTTGGAAATGAGTGATACTGAAATTTTAGAAACTGTAAATGAATTGATGGGACTAGATGAAGATGCCGATTGGAATGATTTAGATTTTTATTTAGAAGACAAACATATAGTATTCTTCTACCGAATGCCTGGTATCTGGGAAGATGTTATATTAGACAGATAAATCATATTATTAATACCAACTATTTTTATAAAACAAAAAATCCCAATGCTTACATCATTGGGATTTCAGACTGTAGACAAAGTCCGGCACATCAGTGCCGGATTTTTCGATTCATAAATAGATTCAAAGTCAGTATTTTCAAGACTTTGAGGCTTTTTTTTGGTATAATAGAGGTATCACAAAAGTGGTGGTGACTATGTATGATGACACAAAATGCGGATAAAAAAAGAGAACAGGTT
>JAFYWF010000086.1 GCA_017558145.1 Lachnospiraceae bacterium | reverse complement strand
TCATCAATAATTTCTCTTGCTTTATCCTCTGCAGTTCCGATTGTTTTCGCATCTTTCTTCTTCTGCTGAGAAGAAGTAACTGCAATCGTTACAGGGATGGCAATGATCAGAGCTACTACCACACTGACGGCTATCATCATGTACAGGAGCACCTCCTTATTAAATTTTCATTGTACTATATCTAAAATAAGACTACAAATATATCATATTTGTATCACATCTCACATTAGCATGTTTACAACGGTTTAATTCTATACAAAAAGGAGACTTATGTCAAGCAAAAAACATACAAATTGTATAAACATTTATACAATCATTACCTTCTTTATAATCGAACTCCGAATGCCTTTTCTCGTTAACGATGAATATATTTTCTGCTTTTCCTTCCAATCCATATTTTCCGCATCATAATGCTTTTTTTCTAAGATTTTTTTTGCTTGCAATATTTCTATCTGTTCAGCTTCATCATTTTCATATGCCTCACTCAAAGCCTGCTCTATGATATTGGAACTAATACCTTTGATTTTCAGCTTTTCTTCCATCTTTTTCTGACTTTCTGTATTTTTATGATAAAACATATATTCACACGCATAGCGATAGTCATCCACATAGCCAAATGATTTTATATATTCAATAGCTTTATCTTCCACATCTAAAGGATAACATCCTTCTTTCAGCTTTTCCCGAAGCTTATATTCTGTATAATTTTTCTTCTGTAGTAAATTCAAACATCTTTTTTTTGCTCTTTTTACAAGCACTTCTTCTATAATTTTATGATAGATTTCTTCCCCAATTATCTGTTCCTCATATATTTTATATTGCAAAAGCTCTCCTTTATATAAAACAAAAGCAAATTCTTGATCTAAATATATTTTGTATCTTTTTTTATCAAACTCTTCTATTTTAGTTACGATTCTTCCTTCCTTCACAGCTCTCGATCCTTTTTATGTGATAAAAGGTTGTTTGTCTTTTGCAAACAACCTTTTCTTAACGCTAATTTTACTTTACTTCGCCTTCATCTGCCACCACATCATTTAAGCCAAATAATTCACGAACTTTTCTTTCAATTTCGTCACAAATTACAGGGTTTTCTTTTAAATAATTTTTTGCATTTTCTCTTCCCTGACCGATTTTGTTACCCTCGTAGGCATACCATGCACCACTTTTATTTACAATATTATTTTCAGCGGCCAAATCAAGAATATCTCCGACTTTAGAAATTCCTTCTCCAAACATAATATCAAATTCCGCTTCTTTAAATGGTGGAGCAATTTTATTTTTAACAACCTTAACACGGGTACGGTTACCTACAACTTCTCCACTTTGTTTTAAAGATTCAACTCTTCTGACATCTAAACGTACAGAAGAATAGAATTTTAATGCACGACCACCTGTGGTTGTTTCAGGATTACCAAACATCACTCCAACTTTTTCTCGTAACTGGTTAATAAATACTACAGTACAGTTAGACTTGCTAATTACAGCAGTTAATTTTCTCAACGCCTGAGACATCAATCTTGCCTGAAGTCCCACATGAGAATCTCCCATATCTCCGTCAATTTCTGCCTTTGGTACTAAAGCTGCTACAGAGTCCACAACAACAATGTCAATGGCACCTGAACGAACCATAGTTTCTGTAATTTCCAAAGCTTGTTCTCCGCAATCAGGCTGAGAAATATATAAATTATCAATATCTACACCTATATTTTTTGCATAAACCGGATCCAGTGCATGTTCTGCATCAATGAATCCTGCAATTCCACCACGTTTTTGTACTTCTGCTATCATGTGTAAAGTTACGGTTGTCTTACCACTGGACTCCGGTCCATATATTTCTATAATTCTTCCTTTAGGAATCCCGCCTAATCCTAAAGCAAGATCTAAACTTAACGATCCGGTTGGAATAGTCTCAACACTCATTTGAGCTGCCGGATCCCCTAACTTCATAACTGCACCTTTACCATACTGTTTTTCAATCTGTGATATCGCCGCATCTAAGGCTTTTAATCTGTCATTTTTTTCCATGTTCGTTCTCCTTTTACAGAACAGATGTTCTCGTCTTTGTATATACTAAAACATCTGTTCGGTTTTGTCAATTCTTTTTACACAGTTTTTTAATCAATTGCAAAACTTATTGTTTTTTCTTGTTACAACGAAATTCTAACGCATTAACTGTCCTATAAGTTGTACTACATCATATACTCATCTCCTTTTTTATTTTTTTATTACTGAAATTGATAAGCATATGTTTCAGAGAATCGAATTAAGACGGCGCTTGCCTACAGATAAGTTTTATATGATTCGAGACTTTATGCTTGGTTGGATTATACTCCTCCCCATTTTTGTTGTCAACATTACTATATTTTCTATTCGTTCTTTGTCTCTTCTATCACATATACTTCAGAACCAAAGTCAGTTTGTGTTCGCTGATTTTTGTCATATCCCGTTCCCATAAAAATTGGAAGAAGCGGCACGCCACTCATAAGTGCTGCTCCGGAAGATGTGAATTCTAATTTACCATCATCCATAGTAATTTTCCGATCCGCAGTTCTTAAAATTGCACCATTAGGATTTAAATTTACCGGAACAACATGTTTTATTAATGCACCAAACTGACCTACTCGTAGTTTTTGTTCTCTTGTAGTGAAATGATATTTTTTCTTTTCTACTAATTCTCTCAAGCGGAGCTGCTGGTAACCGGGTGCTGCAGAAATTTGTTTGCGGAACACTCCTGCCAAACTAATTCCATCCCTGCTTACCTGCCATCCATCTTTTAATCGAAGAAAAGTTCCGTATTGAAAAACTTTTCGATATTTTTTATAAAATACAATTTGTGCTTTTATTTCCTCTTTTTCCAATTTTAATAAATGTTTCAAATCCAATTCATATCCCAGGCACCCAAAGAAAGATACATTTCCACGAGTTGTCAATGGTGTCACCCTTAAGGTTTGTGCATGTGGAGCTGCACTTACATGTGTTCCATAAGTCGACTGAGGGTATAAATAAGAAAGATTTCCTTGAATAGTTAATCTTTCCATTGGATCGGTGTCATCGGAACACCAAATCTGTGGTCCCATACAAAGCATTCCTAAATCAAAACGATTACCACCTGACGCACAATTTTCTAGTAAAATCTGTGGACGAGGTTCAAATACTCTTCTCTGCACATCATATAGTCCAAGGATATACTCATGTGCTTTTGCTCCTAACGCAATACTATGACGGTTCATATCCCATTTCACATAGTTTATGTCTGCGTTATCTAACACATTTCCCACCTGTTCTACTATATAATCACGAACCTCCTGTTTGGTTAAATCTAATAGTAACTGATGTCGACCTAATACAGGTGTAAATTCGTCCGTCAAAGCCCAATCCGGATGTGCACGATATAAATCAGAATCCATGTTGACTGATTCCGGTTCAAACCAAAGTCCAAACTGTAATCCCAATGCATGAATTTTATTGGCAAATCCATCCATCCCTTGGGGTAATTTTTTCTTATTAATAGAATAATCGCCAAGTCCGGCCTTATCATCGTTCCGTTTTCCAAACCAACCATCATCCAACACAAACATTTCACAACCTAATTCTTTGGCCGTCTTAGCCAGACCCAGTAGACGTTTTTGATCAAAATCAAACATACAGCCTTCCCAGCTGTTATATAGCACCGGTCGCTCTCTTTCCTGCCAATATTTGGGTATAATGTTTTTGTTTACAAAAGCATGCATCTTTTTGCTCATGCCGCCATAACCTTGGTTGGAAAAGCAAATTACTGCTTCCGGAGTTTCGAAACTTTCTTTAGGTGCTAATTTTTTACTAAAATTATTAGGAGAAATTCCTTGCATAATTCTAGTAAATCCCTGATAAGATTTTTGAACAGATGCATAATGATTTCCTGAATAGATTAAATTAATTCCATAGACTCTTCCATATTCTTCTGTAGCATCCGGCTCTGCTATCATAAATCCGGGATGGTGCTGATTAGAAGAAAAACCTGTTAAACTTTCGTTAACAATTCTTCCCCCTTGTACTAATTGACGACTATCTCGCATTTCCGCAATCCAACTACCATGGAATGTGGTAACTTCATAATCTCCATAAATGTCCATCATAAAGCTCATCAGCTTTTGAATTTCTACGTTCTTTTCGGAAGTATTGGTAAGCACAGCCCTTCTAGTCAGTACACCTCCAAAAACACTAAAATACAGTTTCAGTAATACTCCTGGTTGTGACATATGAATTTCTAAAGTATCACATTCCCCTTTGGCCTGTGGAAGCGAGCACTTCACAGGAGCTATCCCATTATAAATCTTATGACACTTGTATTTAAACTCTGTACTTTTTCCAATTTCCATAGGCGTTTCTCTATAGTCACCACGCCCATTTTCACTCCACACATAAGGAAGCACATCCGGACAACTTGCCAAATCATTATCATCCAGCAAAATAGAGGAACCCCAGCCAAGCCCGGTATGGTATGCTAATGCATCTGCATCTTCCATTTCTACCGGAACTCCGAAATGTAACTGTTCCAATTGACCATATTTATTAATTCGCATAAGGCTGGAAAAGCCTTCACCTGAAATATGAAAAATATTGTTTTTAAATGTTATCATATTCTTTCTCCTACTCTAAACAAGTCCTGCTTCCTAAAATACTTCACTGACCGGCATTCAAACACAAATGAACCAATGCAGATTATTTTAATTCTACATTATGGATTTCTTGTAACCAGGTATAGAATGGCGTGATATCCTTAGTTACGGTTTCCACATTTATCTGTTTTGTGCTAAAAACAACAGCATTTTTTCTCTGATAAACAGGAACTTCTACTGCCCAATCCATAATAATATCAAGGCATTGTTTATAGCTGTTTTTTCTTTCTGTTTGATTCGTTGTTGTACGAGCTTTCCAAATAAGAGAATCTAATTTTTCATCCATAATATCATAGCAGTAATTGGAAGTACCTGTGGAATGATAAATCTGTGTCATATCCGGATCTATGGTTGCACTCCATGCTAAACAGAACATTTCACAAGTATCATTACGTAAACCTTCTATCACTTCGGATACACTAGATACATCTGATACGCTTAAGTTAATTCCCATTTCTGCCAATGCTTCTTTTGCCATCGTACATATCGTAAAGGATGCATGATCACCAACACCTTCTCCAACAACAAAAATTTCATAATCCATTGTTTTTCCTTCCGGTGCTGCCACAATCTTACCATTTTCTACTGTAAAACCGGCTCCTTCAAAAAAGCTTAATGCTGCTTCTTTTGCCGCTGCATATTTTGCTTCTGCAGACATATCCTGAGTATAAATATCCTTTCCATTGATATCCTTAGAAAATGCCACCTCATAGTCTGCCTCTGTAACCATCGGAGCCGCCCAAGAGGTATTAGAAATCGGATAATTAATTACAGAAGCACTTTCACCATAATAAGAATCTACAGCCACATCACGATAGACTGAAAAAATGGTAGCAAACGCTTTTCTCAAATTTTTAGAAGCTTTGGAATCTCTTTCCTCCCCAACCTTCATAGCATCCGCATTAATACCAATATATCCATATGCTAAATCTTCCACTGTTTCTACAGTGATTACGTCACCACTAATTTCCTCATTATTTTCATCCAGACCATTTGCTGTTTTAATTTCTGCAATGGTATCCAAATCATAATTTAAATTTCCAATATCAATCGTTTTTGTAATCACATCACTTAACACATTTTCTTCTTGTGTTTCTAAAAAATTAATATATGTTGTCTTTGGTTGTCCTAAGAAATAATTCTCATTTGCTTCAAAATGAATCACACCATTTTCAAATTTCAAAAACTTGTATGGACCTGCTCCCATGGGCACTGTTGTTTTTTCACGTACCAAACTCAAATCTCCTTTTGGGAACCCAAAGGAATGGTTGGAAACATCAAACATCGTCTCTTCACCATAATAATGTAACGGAGCCACTTGAATCGCCAATTGATAAATAGAAGTAGCATCCGCTTCTGTCATAACCACACGTACATTATGATCATCTATTTTTTGGATACCAGAAATACAGGAAGCCGATTCTGCTGTCTCGACTGCTTCTAACATATCCTTTCCTGCCGCCTCTAATACTGCCATGGAAAATTGCATATCTATAGCTTCTGCATCCATAGCAATCATATCATAACCATAGGATTCTGCTATAATATCAAAGAAATCTGCTACCGTTGCTTCTGCTGTCAACCCCTCAAATCCCCATGCTTCTGCTGACATTGCCACATCGGTTCCGTAATCATTTGCTATACAGAAATCCACAATTTCCTGTGCCAATGCTTCTCCCGTTGCATAAAATGCATTCCAAAAATTATGGTACTGTTCTTCTGTATAAAATTCGTTTGCTATATATCCTGCACTCCCTGCTTCTGCAATTAATTTCCAACGAATTTCCATTCCCCCACGGTATTCCTCTAATCCTTCAATTGGCAAGGAAGCAAAAGCCAAGCCTCCATCATAAGTAGGGTCACAAAGCACATACATAGAGAAAATAACATCATCTGCTGTTAAAGGTTCACCATCAGAAAATTTGATATCATCTCTTAATTTAAAATCATAGAAAACGGTTCCGTCTTCATTTTCTGTAATTACCATATCTGCGATTCCATGGTAAGTATAATCTGTACCATTATAATTTCTTGTTTCCCCTTCGATTCCATGGTAAATCATGCTTCCTTTACGATCCGTTGTAAGTAAGGAAACCTGGGTCATCCCTTGTGCATCATAGTCAGAGGAAGACTGTGCAAAAAAAGGGGAAAACTCACCTTCTATTGGACCACAACCTACTACCAGTGTATTTTCATTCCCTCGGTTACTTATTTGTGTTTCCGCAACAGTTTCCGTTGCGCTACCACCACCACTACAAGCTGTCAGACCAACCACCATGGCACAAACTAAAAAAATAGAAAGAATTCTTTTTTTCATACTTTTTTCTCCTCGTGATATCTTTTTTATAATATCCATTTCTATTCTAATAATAATTAAATTCACCCTTGCTTTTTCGTATGTCCGGCAAATCTGTTCCTATTATAGCATCGAAGGATTTTTTTTTGAAGCAAAAGCATAAAAAAAGAGTGGCTGTTTCCAACCACTCTTTCAATAATCATCTCTATATGATTTTGATATTATCTACCAAACTGCATATCGTTGTTACCGGATGTTGTTTCCCACATTTCAAGCATGTTGATAGGATCGTTGTAGTCTGCTAACCATCCTTCACGAGCAAAGTCGAACTGTCCGTTCTTTCTTTCATCAAGGAATACGCTCCATTCACGAGTTTCTACTGTAAGGTTAACACCGATTACTGCTAAGTCCTGCTGAATTGCTTCACCAATCTTAACATTACCTTCAGAATCATTTGTTAAGTATGTCATATCAATTGGTGTATTTGCAGATAACATACCGTTTTCATCAAATTCGTATCCGCAAGCTTTTAATAATTCTCTTGCTTCTTCTACTTTTTCTTCAGAGTATGCAATAGTATAATAACCTTTTTCTTCTGCTACAGGATATGTGTAAGCATCATCATTTACTCTGAATTCGCCACCCTGTCCATCAGCCATACCTGTTGGGATGAATGTGTTAGCTGGTTCCTGACCTGCCTGACCAATGGCTTCTACAATGTATTCACGGTCAATCAATAAGGAGAATGCTTTTCTCATTCCTGCTGCCTGTTCTACTGTTAAACCTTCAAAAATTGGGCTGTTTACGTTAAATCCACAGTAGTATGTTCCAAGGTTTGGAATCTTGTGATATTCCGGTGTATCTTTTACAGTATCCATCATATCTGTTGCAATGGTATCTGTAAACTGGATGGAACCATCCTGGAATGCACTGTAAATCGCTGCAGCATCTTCACTTAACATAAAGGAAATTTTTGTTAAGGAAACTTTATCTGCTGCCCAGTAGTTTTCATTTGGAACATATGTCATGGATTCGTCATGTTTCCATTCTACTAATTTCATAGGACCACTTGTAACAAAGCCTGCTTCTAATGCCCATGCACCAGGATTTGTATCTGCACCTTCTGCTGCTTCTACTGCCTGCTGTGGAACTGCATAGAAAGCTGGGAATGCACATAAGTCAAGGAAGTATGCACATGGAGCTGGTAAATGAACTGTAAATGTTTTACCATCTTCAGAAGCTTCTACCTGAAGAGTTCCATCTTCATTAGTAGCGATTGCTGTTGTTAAGTAAGAGTAGTCAGCTGCTGTGTTAGGGTCGGCTAATCTGTTCCAGCTGTATACGAAGTCATGAGCGTCTAATACTTCACCGTCAGACCATGTTAAGCCATCTCTTAATGTGAATGTATATGTCATACCGTCTTCACTTACTTCATAGCCTTCTGCATATTCAGGAACTAATGCACCATTTTCATCATATGCATATAAACCGCCGAATGCAAGGATTGCAAGACAAGCTCCGTCTACAGTAGAGTTAAGAGCCGGGTCAAGTTTATTTGGTTCAGATGCAACCTGAAGAGCTAATTCATTGTTAGGTGTTTTCGCAAATCCAAAATATTTGAAACCAAATAAGTTAGAGTAGATACCTTCTACATCTGTTTTCTGAAGATAAGAGTCATTGTAGTAATATAAAGGTACTACTGCCCATGTAGACATGAGCTCATCTTCAGCTTCATGCATTAATGCTTCACGTTTTGCTAAATCTGTTTCTAATCTGATGTCTGCAATTCTCTGGTCATATGCGGACCATTCAGGTGCAGAACTTCCTGTAGCTGTTACTGCCTCTTCTGCCGGAGCTTTGCTGCCGCCACAACCTGCAAGGCAACCTGCTACCATAGCTAAAGCAAGTAACATAGAAATTACTTTCTTTTTCATAATAAAATCCTCCTATTTTCTTTTATGCTGCCTCGAAAACATCTATTATTTCAAAAGCTACACATGACATTGATTCTAACATTCCAACAAAAAAGAGTCAACATTTTTTTGAAAATGCTAACTCTTTCACATATTTATACATTTTTAACGCTTTGATTTTATTTATTACAATAATATCCTTCCTGTTTCTACAGAATCACGGATACTCTTACTTCCAAACTCCTAAACTTCTATCGGTTCCAACATGCCACCTGATGACCATTCCCTTTGTCCATCAGTGGCGGACACTCTGAAGCACATTTTTCAGTAGCATATTTACATCTTGTACGGAACGCACAACCACTTGGCATATTCATTGGACTAGGAACATCTCCTTCTAAAACAATACGTTCTCTTTCTTTTGCCATCTTAGGATCCGGATAAGGTACCGCACTTAACAAAGACTGCGTATAAGGGTGAATTGGTTTTTCACAAAGCTCATCTGCATCTGCAACCTCTACAATTCTTCCCAAATACATCACGGCAATTCTATCAGAAATATGACGAACAACTAAAAGGTCATGGGCAATAAACAAATAGGCCACACCCAGTTTTTCCTGAAGTTCTTCAAACATATTGATTACCTGGGCCTGAATGGATACGTCCAAAGCACTTACCGCTTCATCACATACAATAAAACGTGGATTGGTCGCCAAGGCTCTGGCAATTCCGATACGCTGACGCTGACCTCCGGAAAATTCGTGTGCATAACGGGTTGCATGCTCTGCATTCAAACCTACAATTCTCATTAATTCCAGAATTTTTTCTCTTCTTTCTTCTTTTGTAGAATATAACTTATGCACATCCAAAGGTTCCCCAATAATGTCTTCTACCGTCATACGCGGATTTAAAGAAGAATAGGGATCCTGAAAAACCATCTGCATTTCCTTACGCATATCTTGAATGGTTTCTTTTGTTACCGGTTTTCCGTCAAACAGAATTTCTCCGGAAGTAGGAGGATATAAATGAAGCAACGTACGCCCTACGGTTGTCTTACCGCAACCGGATTCCCCTACTAATCCTAACGTTTCTCCCGGTTTAATGGCAAAAGAAACACCATCAACTGCTTTTAAGGGAACAGATTTCATAAATCCGGTCTTAATCGGGAAGTATTGTTTTAAATCTTTTACTTCAATAAGATATTCGCTTTTTTTTGTTGTTTCGTTACTCACAATCTTACGCCTTCC
>JAFYWF010000085.1 GCA_017558145.1 Lachnospiraceae bacterium | reverse complement strand
AGAAACACTAAAGAAATCGTAGGAATTAACGTTAGTGCTTTAGAAAGATTCGAAGATGGTGCAACTGTAACAGTTGAAACATTAATCGAAGCTGGAATCGTTAAAAATCCAAGAGATGGTGTAAAAATCCTCGGAAATGGAGAATTAACTAAGAAACTTAATGTAAAAGCAGATGCCTTCAGTGCAGGTGCTAAAGAAAAAATTGAGAGTCTTGGTGGAACAACAGAGGTGATGTAATATGCTTACAACCCTGAAAAATGCATTAAAAATCAAAGAGATTCGTAAGAAACTCTTATACACTTTAGGTATGTTAGTTGTGATTCGTTTAGGATCACAGCTTCCTGTACCGGGAGTAAATAGAGATTATTTCTCCTACTGGTTCTCTAGCCAGTCAAGTGAAGCATTTAATTTCTTTGATGCGTTTACAGGCGGTTCTTTTGAGAATATGTCTATCTTCGCATTGAATATTACTCCATACATCACATCTTCCATTATTATACAGTTGTTAACAATTGCAATTCCAAAATTGGAGGAAATGCAGAAAGATGGTGAAGATGGAAGAAAGAAAATCGCGTCTATCACCAGATATGTAACTGTTGGCCTCGCTGTTATTCAGTCTGCAGCTATGGCAATCGGATTTGGTAGAAGTGGTTTATTACAGGAATACAATGCATTAAACATTATTACTGTTGTTGCAGCTTTAACAGCAGGTAGTGCCTTCCTTATGTGGGTTGGTGAAAGAATTACAGAAAACGGTGTTGGAAATGGTATTTCCGTAGTGTTAGTGATTAACATTATTTCCAGAATTCCGGAAGATTTCTCTAATTTATATCAGCAATTTATTAAGGGAAAAGCAATTGCAGTTGGGGTACTTGCAGCAGTAATTATTATTGCAATCGTACTTGCAATGTTTGTATTAGTTATCATCTTAAATGATGGTGTACGTAAAATTCCTGTTCAGTATGCGAAAAAAGTACAGGGAAGAAAAATGGTTGGTGGACAGTCCAGCAATATTCCTTTAAAAGTGAATACAGCAGGTGTTATTCCAATTATCTTTGCTTCATCCCTTTTCCAGTTACCATTGGTAATTTGTACATTATTTGGTGTTAACCCAACAGGGTTCTGGGGAGAAATCTTAAATGGTATGAACTCCAGTAATTGGTGCAAACCAAGCGCACCACTTTATTCTATAGGTTTAGTAATTTATGTTGTATTGGTAATCTTCTTTGCTTACTTCTATACATCCGTTACTTTTAATCCATTAGAAATCGCAAACAACATGAAAAAACAGGGTGGATTTATTGCAGGTATCAGACCTGGTAAACCAACCAGTGATTATTTAACCAAGATTTTAAATTACATCATCTTTATTGGTGCATGTGGACTTACAATCATCGGTGTTATTCCTTTTGTATTTAATGGTGTATTTGGAGCTAGCGTTTCCTTTGGAGGAACAAGCTTAATCATTATTGCCAGCGTAATCTTAGAAACAATTAAAGCAATTGAATCTCAGATGTTAGTACGTAACTACAAAGGTTTTTTAAATGATTAATGAAAAGCAGAGTTAACTACTCTGCTTTTTTCATTTTTACTCTTTTTTATTAATACAGAAAATGATATAATCAGAAATATATTGGTTTAAAATAAAAGATGCATATTACATATGTTTATTTTGAATCACAGAAAATATTAATCATAAGTATATCATGGAAAAAGGGAGGTAGATTTCTTATGAAAATTATTATGTTAGGTGCTCCTGGAGCAGGAAAAGGTACACAGGCAAAAATGATTGCTGATAAATATGCAGTACCACATGTTTCTACAGGGGATATTTTCCGTGCAAATATTAAAGAAGGTACAGAGCTTGGTAAAGAAGCAAAAAAATATATGGATCAGGGACTTTTGGTTCCGGATGAATTAACTGTTAAAATTTTGCTTGATCGTGTTGCAAAAGAAGATTGTGCAAATGGATATGTTTTAGATGGATTTCCAAGAACCATTCCGCAGGCAGAAGTGTTAGATAAAGCTTTGACAGAACTTGGGGATAAGATTGATTTTGCGATTAATGTTGATGTTCCAGATGAAAATATCGTAAAGAGAATGGGTGGAAGAAGAGCATGTCTTGCATGTGGAGCAACATATCATATTGAACATATTCCACCAAAAACAGAAGGAATCTGTGACAGATGTGGACAGGAATTAATTTTACGTGATGATGATAAAGCTGAAACAGTAATGAATCGTTTACAGGTATATCATGATCAGACACAGCCATTGATTGATTTTTATAACGCAAAAGGTGTGTTAAAAGAGGTAGATGGTACTGTTGATATGAAAGAAGTATTTAATGCAATCGTAGATATTTTAGGATAAAATAAATTATTCTACATCATATACTGAAGAAAGTATATATCGTCAAGTGGCATGGCCATTTGAGAATATGAATAGAGCTTAACTACAGAGAAGTTTAGCGTAGAAAGGAATTTGACATTTTAGTATGGCTGTATCAATCAAATCAGAGAGAGAAATAGAATTTATGCGTCAGGCAGGCAAAATTCTAGCTAAAGTACATGAAGAATTAGGCAAAGCAATTGAACCGGGGATTTCTACATTGGAAATTGACATGTTAGGTGAAAAATTAATTCGTCAATATGATTGTATTCCTAATTTTTTGAATTACCATGGATATCCGGCTTCTGTTTGTGTATCTGTAAACGAAGAAGTAGTGCATGGGATTCCGAATAAAAATCGCATTTTAAAAGAAGGCGATATTGTAAGTTTAGATGCCGGACTCATATATAAAGGATATCATTCAGATGCTGCAAGAACTCATTATGTAGGAAAAGTAGCACCTGAGGTTCAAAAGCTTGTAGAAGAAACAAGAAATAGTTTCTTTGAAGGTATAAAAATGGCCAAAGCAGGTAATCATCTGTATGATATTTCAAATGCTATCGATGCATATATTTCTCAGTTTGGTTATGGAATTGTAAGAGACTTGGTAGGACATGGAATTGGAACAGAACTTCATGAAGATCCGCAGATTCCTAATTTTCGTCAGAATCGTAGAGGATTAAAGTTACAACCCGGTATGACGTTGGCTATTGAACCGATGATTAACATGGGACGTGCAGATGTAGAATGGCTTTCTGACGATTGGACTGTAATAGCCCAGGACAGATTACCATCAGCTCATTATGAAAATACGATACTTATTACTGATGGAGAACCGGAAATCCTTACAATGTTATAAAAAAAGCTTGCTTTTTTGGAAACTTTCGGTAGAATAAATATGCGAGGTTTATATGACAGGTTTTTTGGCGTCCTCAAAGGCAGGACATGATAAAGATAAGATATATGTCATAATTAAAGATGATAAAGAATATGTATGGTTAGCAGATGGTAAATATAAAACTGTTGAAAAACCAAAAAAGAAGAGAAAGAAACATATTCAAATAGTGAGATACTTTTACAATGAAAAGATAAAAGATGCATTGATAGAAGGAAAGAAAGTAACTGATCTTGAAATTATGATGACCTTAAAAGAATACAAAAAACAGCAAATGAGTGATACAGGAGGAAATTAAATGTCTAAATCCGATGTAATTGAAATTGAAGGTACAGTAGTTGAAAAATTACCTAATACTATGTTTCAGGTAGAGTTAGAAAACGGACACAGAGTGTTAGCACATATTAGTGGTAAACTCCGTCAGAATTTTATCCGTATTTTACCTGGCGATAAGGTAACTCTTGAACTTTCTCCATATGATTTAAGCAAAGGAAGAATTATTTGGAGAGATAAATAAAAAACTTGAAAAAAGTGATAAAAAAGCCGTTTGTCGTGTTGACAGGCGGCTTTTTACATGCTACAATGTAAAACGGTCTTTTTATGAAAGGAGGGTTTAACATGAAAGTTAGATCATCAGTAAAACCAATTTGTGAAAAGTGCAAAGTAATCAAAAGAAAAGGTGCGATCAGAATTATCTGTGAAAATCCTAAGCACAAACAGAGACAGGGCTAATTCATTTATACAACGACCAACAATGAATGGACTGTCGCATTATTGTAGCGGCTAAATGTCAGATGTATCTTGAAAGATTCTTCTATATTAATAATAAGGGATCTAAGATCATCGTAAAGATAATGGAACGTATCAGCATTAGTGATACGGGAAATTACTTTTTGATACCGAGAATAATGTAAATCACAAAAAAGGTGCAAATCGTTTTCGGAATGAAAACAGCATCCGAGTATCGGAAACGTCGAATTGATATTCGACCGGGTAGAAGTACTACCCCAATCAATTAGTAACAATTTAGAAGGAAAAACGGAGGAAACGTAAATGGCTCGTATCGCAGGTGTTGACTTACCTAGAGAAAAACGTGTAGAAATCGGTTTAACTTATATCTACGGAATTGGTAGAGTAAGTTCTAACAAGATTTTAGCTCAGGCCGGTGTTAATCCTGACACTCGTGTTAGAGAATTAACAGACGACGAAGTAAAGAAAATCGCAGAAGTTATTGATGAAACAATGACTGTAGAAGGTGATTTAAGAAGAGAAATCGCTCTTAACATCAAGAGATTACAGGAAATCGGATGTTACAGAGGAATCCGTCACAGAAAAGGACTTCCAGTTCGTGGTCAGAAAACAAAGACTAACGCTAGAACTAGAAAAGGTCCTAAGAGAACAGTAGCAAACAAGAAAAAATAAGTAATTTAAGAGAAAGAAAGTAGGTTAGTTTATCATGGCTAAAAAAGT
>JAFYWF010000084.1 GCA_017558145.1 Lachnospiraceae bacterium | reverse complement strand
TGTATTCTGCTGTGTTTTATTTAGCACCTCTTTCGCGTATACAAATGTAATCTCTCGATTTGGTATTGCTAGTTCACAAATGTAATTACCATCATATCTCGGATACATTCCTACTACTTTTAAATAACCGGCAACTAACAAAAAACTATAGATACTGTATGGATTCTTTTGTATCTCCGGATAAATTACATTAGTGTCTACAAAGGATGTAATACTTTGACCACTTAATAATTTATGAAGATTTTCCATGATTTCCGGTGTTGCTACAGCTATGATATCGCCAATAATATCATTACTTCCCGTAGCCTGCCAAAATGCCTTCGGGTAACACTTCTCAGAAATATAATTTATTACTGACCATGGATTAAATATTTCCGTCTTTCCAAACAAATATCCGTCATACCACTGACATACTTCTTCATATTTATTATCAACTTCGTAATAGGAAAGAATTGCGCATACTTCAGCCTTAGTAAAACCAAAATACTGGCTATAATCTTCATCCAAAACAGAATATATTTTTAGATTATTAAGACCACTAAAAACACTCTCTTTGGCAACACGTAAAATCCCTGTCAAAAATCCATATGCCAGATAACGATTATCCTTTAATCCTCCAGAGAAAAAATTACGCATAAAACAAATGATTTCCGAATAAAATTCATAAGAATATCCCTGTTGAATAGGTGTATCATATTCATCAATTATAATAACCGTTTCTTTCTCATAATGTTTATATAGAAGTTGTGATAATAACTGAAGTCCCATCTGATATTCAACTTCACTGGCACATCCTTTCGCAATTTTCACATACTGCTCTTTTTCATATTCATTGAGACTGTCACTTTTTTCAAGCTCTATATGACGTAAGAACTCCCATGATATAAGCTTTGATATTTTTTCTATAGTTTCCTTCCATGAACCACATTTTATATCCTTAAAACTAAGATAAATTACAGGATATTTCCCCTGATATTTTGTGTATTCACTTCCACATCCCCAGATTAATTTATCCTTGAAATATATGGATGTATCCTTATTCGTTTTTTCAAAAAACACACGCAACATATCCATATTCAATGTTTTTCCAAAACGACGAGGTCTTGTGAACAAAGACACTTTGGGCTTCGCATCAAGAAAGTCTCGAATCAGCAGAGTTTTATCTACATAATAGTACTCTGTAGATGCTTCAATATAATCGGAAATACCGATAGGAACGGATTTTTTCTTCCTTGCGTGTAATGAATCTGCATTTCGATCATTCATAATTGCATTTTGAGGAATTCTCCAAGAACGCCCCTCTTTTGTAGCACCCGTAATCTCACCATCTTTACACATTTGTTGAATTCTACGAGGTGTAATATTCATTTTTTCCGAAGCTTCCATACAAGTCAGATAAATCATGCGAGTCCCTCCTTTTCTTTAGTATATGTTTGTTAGCGAAATGTGTCAATTTGTATTTCGTTGTATTTCGTTGTATTTCGTTATATTTCGTTTTTAATTGCTCATTTCGTTTTTATTAAAGAAAAATAAATATCTCATGTTCATAAATGAGATATTATGTTTTCCAATTCTATTGCTTTTTTCTAATTGTATATATAATTTTTCACCTGCATAATAAAAAAGAGATTCTCCTATTTACATCAAATAGCAGAATCTCCTTCACAAAATTTATGTTCTAATTATCACATGTCTAAATATCATCTTGGTGCAATTTTCTATTGCCGTAAATACTCATTATGAAACTCCTTATACTTCATTAAGAATTACAAAGTCAGGATGCTGGCATGTCATTCACTTTATACTATTTTTTCTTCTCTTCTTCTTTTTTCTTCTTTATAGAAGGACGTTTCACGAACCATACTATCGTTCCTATCATGATGCCAGGCACAACTGCTAAAATCCCATACCCTAACAATCCTATTGTTCCGCCAAGTAAAAATTTACCCAATGTAATATTATGATTAAATATTGAAGTAATCGCATCAACAGCAAAACTACCTATTGTTGTTCCAATTATTGCAGACCAACAACATGATTTCCAGTTTTTACCTGCAATTATAGTACTCACTATTCCTATACATAAAGCTATTATATAATAGACAGAAAACGTATCTTTATTTTTTAACGTTTGATACGGCAGAAAAAACATTGCTCCTAATATGCAAAGAGCAATCACAATACCGAATATCCCCCAAAACGAAAACAGTAAATCTATTCCTCCAGAATCTATGAGAGTACCCCCGACACTTCCAGCTACACTTCCTGCAGTTGCTGATACTTTCTGCTCACATGCTGTCTCTTTTCCTCCTCTGTCCTTCAGATACGCTGCCGGTTGTGGAAAGGTTTTATGAAACTGATCTGCAGGATAAATTGCTCCATCTTTTACGTAGAAAATCAGATTATCCCAAGTTTGAATAGAAGATTTTTTATAATCATAAATATATGTAATTCCACCTTCTTCTTTCACACTACCAATAGGATATCTTCCTGCTCTGCAACAGTCATCACCATAGATTAATTTGTTTTTGTAATCAATTTTACCGATAGGATTCCGAAGAGTTTTGTAATAATCTTCTCTATTATAGATAAACCCATCGTCAGCAATCACTAAAAATTCGCACTTAAATGTGGAATACCATTGTTTTGGTGTATATATTTCTATCATAACGTATCCTCCATCTAAAATAACCATCTTAAATATTGACATCCATCTCTAGTATGGAAAATCTTCTTTATAATTGAATAGTAAGAAGGATCGAATCATCTTCCATAATCGCTTCAGACTCTAACTGCATATCCTGACGATTTTTCAATTGCTCTTTTAATAACTGATAATTACTTTTTTGTACATTTAAAAGGTATTCTTCTTCAATTTCATCTGCATAATTACCCAATTCATCCGGCTCTTTCAAATCAAAAGGTAATGCATAAAATGCACCGTTTTCTTCTTTTCTAAAGAAACGAATGGAACCTGCATTGGTAATTACTATAAACTCACCATCTTTTTCTTCTACTTTAAATCCGTGTTCCTGTAAAGTCTGATTTAAAATAGCACTATCCACAAAACAAGTTTCCAACGCTTCGATTTCTTCCTCTTTTTTTAAACATAAACCCATTGCCATAATTGCCGGAACTCCGGATACCGCCAATGCTATAGCTAATGATGTTGCTGTAAATACTACTGACATACTCTATCTCCTTAAAAATCTAAATTTCTTCCACCACGACTTGCTTTTACATCTTCTTCATCACTTGGTTTTTCATCTGAAATATATTCCTGCAAATCTTCTCTTGCTGTCGCTGCAACAGCTCTGACATTGGCCCATTGACGTAGTGCAAGGATTTGCTCCTTTTGTGTTACAGATAACGGAACCGTATTCACAATAGATTCGCTTAAATCTCTCTCTAACAACGGACGATTATTAAAGAATGCTTCATATAAAGCAGAGATAACTGCCTGTTCCACTTCCGCACCTACAAAACCTTCTGTCTGTTCTGCCAAACGATTCAACAGATCATCATTGAGTGTCAAATTCTGTCCTATATAATCGTTATTTAATCTACGTTTCAAATGGAGATCAAAAATTTCTTTTCTTTCCCTTCTGGTAGGAAGGTCAACAAAGAAAATTTCATCAAAACGACCTTTTCTTAATAATTCCGGTGGCAATCCTTGAATATTATTGGCTGTTGCCACAACAAATACCGGTGCATCTTTTTCCTGCATCCAAGTTAAAAAGGTTCCAAACACACGACTGGAAGTACCGGAATCACCATTCGAACCGGTTACACCACTTAATCCTTTTTCAATTTCATCTACCCAAAGAATGGATGGTGCAATGGCTTCTGCCGTACTGAGGGCACGCCGCATATTTTCTTCCGAACTACCTACTAAACCACTGAAGATTTTTCCAAGATCTAATTTTAATAATGGTAGAGTCCACATAGCACTCATGGCTTTTGCAGTTAAACTCTTTCCACATCCGGGAACTCCTGTAATCAGTACCCCTTTCGGCGATGGAATATTATACTTTTTCGCCGAAGATGACCAGGAATTATTACGTTTCTGAAGCCATTTTTTTAAATTTTCAAGACCACCAATATCTTCTACACTTAAATCACTTTGAATAAATTCCAGAATACCGGTCTTTTTGATTACCTGATTTTTTTCTTCAAAAATAATTTTTAAACTTTCTTTATCTAAGCAGCCTCTTGTAACAATGGCTCTTGCAAAAGCATTCTCTGCTTCCTGTAAGGTAAGTCCTAATGCTGATTTTGCCAACTGTTGTTTTCCTTCATCATCTAACAGCACCTGTAATGCACTGTTTTCTCTAAGCATTTCATCCAATCTGTCTCTGATTTCATTTTCATTTGGTAATGGGAAATCAAAAATGGAAATTTCCTTTTGCATATCTTCCGGAATCACAAGACGCGGAGAAACAAAGATTACATTCTTCATGGTTTCTGCATATTTTAAATCCGGCAAAATATCTCGCAAGCGACGAACCACGTCAAAATCCACCGGTCTATGATCAATCCCAAAATATACATGAAAATCCTTCAAAATAAAGATAGCGTTTTCGCCATTTTTAGCGATAAAATCAATTGCCTGAGCCGGAGACGCCGTATTATTTCTTACACGACCATCCTCATCCTGAAATCCCCTGGACTGACTCCACTGATATACTTTTCGCACTGTTTTAATTGTGGTTTCATCGCTTACAGTCTCTTTAATGAATTCCACCGCACGTTCTTCTTCCCATGTTGTGATATAGATGTACGGAAATCTTGCTCTCAACAAATTGGCCATTTTCTGTACAATTTTAATATCAAATCCTGCCATTATCAATCTCCCTCCGGCTTACTTTTCTCTTTGTATTTCCTACATGGCATTATCATCGCATAGACCTTTTGAAACAACTTTTTCAAAGTCTGCCATACCATTAATTGTAATTTTACCATCCTTAGACACGCGGATTTCTACACGATTTTTCTGCAATCGCAAATCTTCTTCTGAATATCGATTCGTTAAAAACAAATATCTTTGGTTAGAGGAGCCTGTCCACGGGCGACTCAAATCTCGCTTCTCCTCTATGTAAGCTCCATCTATCAATAAATCAATATTCTTCAAACATCGGTTAATCGTAGGATTTCCCAAAGTTTGTAATTGTTCTATTGTATACCCCGTAAATACCATTACGGATAATTCTTTTTCCTTCACTCTACTTGTCAACTCCAGAAGCGCTTCCGGCTGTTCAAAAGGTTCTCCTCCTAAAAAGGTAACTCCTTCAATTCCCACCATATTTTTTGACTGCTCCCGGTCTGCAAAAACCACTCCTGGAATGGATGCTTCCAGAAAAATTCTCTGCAAAATACTTTCTGTATCCATCTTGATTCCACACTCTGCATCCCAAGTATCTTTTGCCATACATCCTTTGCAATGTCTGCTGCATCCTTGAAACCATATGCACGCTCTATGACCAAATCCTTCTGCTGTAGTATGATACAAAATTTTATGTACATTTACTATCATAAATCAAGCATTCTTCCTCTTCTTGGTGTTTCTACATTTTTCACTTGCTTTTCTGTCACCATAATCATAGATTCCATACGCACCATAAAGTGAGGCTTAATGGCATTTCTTGCCACAAAGTCATCGATGGATTTATAATCTCCCTGTGTTTCCCTAAGCTCTACTGCTCGCTTTGCACTTAAAAGACTCATGCCAGGTAAACTAAGAAAATCATCTTCACTACAGAGATTGATATCTAATTTTTCTTTTATTTCCTTACTTTCTCCAGTAACAGCATTATTAGGTACATTTTCTGTTTTTACAAAATCAACTGTCACAGCCTCTTCTTTTACGAAGTCATCCTTAACCGCTTCCTGTTTTACAGGTTCTGATACTACAAGTGCCTGCTCTAAATCCATTTTCAAGGTTTTATTGTAATTTGTTTTTATAACTTCTTCATGCTCTACAGGTTCAAAATCCAGTTTTGGTCTCTGTTCCTGTTTCTTTTTTTGATTATTAATCCATTGCTTCGCACTTTCGTTACCTGCAGAATATGATGTAATGTTTCCACCACTCTTAATACCAAGTCTCTTTTCTGCCATTTCACCACGGACTTTTGTAGCCAACAATATATAAATCACTAAAGCAATTCTGTGGAAAAATGCTACGTATTTTACAGCATTCCACGTAATTCTTGCACTAAACACCCCATCACTAAAAGCTATCATCATTGCTCCATACGCTATTTCTATTGCTAAAACAACCAAAAAGCGTATCCAGGCTTTCCGATTCTTTAAGAAAAAGGCTGCTATAAGCCAGGGAATGGTTAGCACTAGCATGTGAAGAAGTATTTGTACGATTTCAAAACCATAGTAACGCGAAACTTCATAGGCTCCCATCATTAAAAATCCGGCACAACTAATAATGACAGACCAAAACCATACCGTCTCCGTATTCATTTTTTTTGCGCCACTTTTTTTCTTTTCAGGAAATGCAGTAGGCTTTTCGCCCTTCTGAATCCAAACACTCTTCTCTACTACATCCCCTCGAAGCTTTATGGCAAGCAGCATATAAGCAATGAACAAAAGTCTATGCAAATAATTGGCATATCTAAGAGCAAGCGCCATTTCCCCATCCGTCACACCATTAAAATTGAAAACGAAATTAATCGGTACGTAAACCATTTCAATGATCAAAATAACCAAGAAACGAATCCAAGCTTTTCTATCCCGTGTAGTAATGGCCGGTATGACCCATGCATACACCGCTAATACTGCCTCTAAAACATATACCCCTATGAGATACCCATGCCTTCCACGATACAATAATTCACTAATAAAGACACTATTTCTGATATTTCCCAATATAAGAAGTATCGTACTACTAATAATGACCAGCTTCAGCCATATTGTATATGTAAAATTCTGTTCTTTTGTAATCTTCATTTAGTGCAAGTCCTCCAATGTGCAGCAATATTTTTTCTTTTACAAATCAATCATTCTTCCTCTTTTTGGTGCTTCTGCCTTTTTCACCTGCTTTTCTGTCACCATAATCATAGATTCCATGCGAACCATAAAATGAGGCTTAATAGCATTTCTTGCCACAAAGTCATCGATGGATTTATAATCTCCCTGTGTTTCCCTAAGCTCTACTGCTCGTTTTGCACTTAAAAGACTCATGCCAGGTAAACTAAGGAAATCATCTTCACTACAAAGATTGATATCTAATTTTTCTTTTATTTCCTTACCTTCTCCAGTAACAGCATTCTTAGGTACATTTTCTGTTTTTACAAAATCAGTTGTCACAACCTCTTCTTTGACAAAGTCACCCTTAACCGCTTCCTGTTTTACAGCTTCTGATACTATAGGTGCCTGCTCTAAATCCATTTTCAAGGTTCTGTTATAATTTGTTGTTACAACTTCTTGTTCTACCGGTTCAAAATCCAATCTTGATTTCTGTTCCTGTTTCTTTTTCTGATTTTTCACCCACTGATTTTGCTTTTTCACATCGCTGTTTCCGGAAGATGTAACTTTTCCCCCATTACATTTTGCCTGCACACTTTTAACTACAACATCTTTACGTACCATAAAAGCCATTACAATATAAAAGAGTAAAACAAGTCTATAGATCCCCCCAATCACTATTGTAAAATCCCAAAAGGAATCCATTACATCCCCTGTATGAAGGTATAATAGTATGGAACGCAATACCATTTCAAAAGCAAGAATTAACAAGAAACGAGTCCATGCTTTTCTATCCTTTGAAGTCAGTGCTGCAATTAACCATGGATATGATATCACTAACGTATAATTGATAACAGAGGAAAAATCCCATACATAAAAGCAACTATTTCCTATTAGGGCATATAAAAGACAATTAAAAATTACTAATGCAAGCCAGATTGTATATATAAATTTCTGTTTCTTTGTAATATTCATTATGCTTTTGCCCCCAATTCTTCTACAACTTGGGTATTTTCTACAGTCTCAGTCTCATAGTATTCCTCAGTAAAAGCAGAATCGGTAATCTGTGCCCGCAACATTTCTGCAAAGATATCCATATATTTTAAGCACTGTTTTCCCTTTACTCCATGCGTTTCCATCTCCATACTACCATCCGGTTTTAATTTAACTTGAATACATTTCTTTGCCATTTTGTACTCCTCCTATGTATTTTTTCATTCTATATGGTAATCATCACTCTTACGGCAAAATGATAATTAATACCTCTCAATTTTTAATAATATCTTTTGATGCTTATGATATGTAAATATTATAGCTACCCTCTCTGCATCCCTTTTCATCGGATATATTTAATTGGATAAAACATTTCCATGATCAACAGTAAAAGAATATAACCACACACCGGTATAGGCTCTACCATAAAATCCCTCTTGCTCCACTACATTCACAGGCTCTTTTCCCGGAACATTTACAACGATTTCGTCTATCATATCATAAATACCATATCCGCTTGCTCGCATCATTTCTGCATCCACGATTTCAATCTGGAACGATGTATTTGGATCATAAATGTACAAAATAAGATATCCGTCGCCTCTTTCTTCTTCTGCCACCAAAGGACCTCCCGGTGCATAATAACGTCCTTCTTCAATAGAGGTATCCAATAAGGCACCTAAATCATCGTATCCGTTACAACAAAAATCCACATCCATAGCTTCTCCGTCTATCTGTGTTTTCCACTGTACCACAACAGTCGTTGGTTCCACATATGTATTTGTTGACTGTTGCGGAAAAACTTCTGACGAACTATTCTGTGTATTTAAGATTGTTTTCTGTGCCTCTACTCTGCTTAAAATTTCCTCAACCGAGTATTCTTCTTTTCTTTCCTTTTCCAATTCATATACATAATCCGCATAATAAATCAGGTTACCTGCTTCATCAATTTGTTCTGTTCTTAACAAATTATTATTTTCATCATAAAAATTGGTATAAATATAAATGGTCTCACCAAGGCTATTGAAACCTTTTTCCCAAATCAGATTTCCTTGTTCATCATACTCATAAGAAGTAGTTCGTTGAGAATTTTCATTAAAATAATAGGTATCACTTATTAGGTTTCCATTGGAATCATAAATCCATTCTTCTTTCAAAACATTATCCGGGGAGTATTCACATTCCTTTTGTAATGTTCCCCCTGCATCATATTCGTAATTTTTCTTTGCTATCAATTCACGTGCCGTATTATACACATTACAACTTATCTTTTTCCCTTGACTGTCCGTCACATATTCATAGGTAGTAACATCAACAGTATTCCCTACTCTAATATTGCGTTTTTCTACCAAATCATTATTGTAATCATAAAAATATTTAATACCATGGACGAATTGTTGGTCAATATTATACAATGACTCTTCCGTTACGTCACCGGCTTTATTATAGATCCATTCGTAATAGCTTCCTTCACTTCCAAATTCACCATAATGAACTCTATTCAAATTACCTGACATATCATATTCATATAACTGCCAGCTTTCTCTTCCAAGATCACATGCATTTGCAATCTTACCTACTAAAGTATATCTCTCTTCTTCCTCTTCTTCCCAATCGACATAGGAATCCGATGATTCATAGTTTCCGCGGTTGCTGCCACACGAAGTTAACACAAAGGATAAAAAAATCAGAACAAAAATATTTTTTAAAACTCCCCTTCTCACGTTATCCCCCTCATACTGAAACATTAGAATATTTTATATCATTCTTTTCCATTTTTTCATATGAATGCTTACTTAATTTCCTTATCCACAGAAAGCAGTCTTGTTGTCAGACAAGACTGCTTCATCATTCAACATATATTTTCCTACTTTAAATTTTTCTTATCAATAATTTTACTCTTCTCGAAATTATTCTGTCAAGTCATTATGCATAAAACATACTCGTTATTTTGTTATTTTTTATATTTTATAACCAAAGAAAACAGAAATTTACTGTTAAATATATTCAAAAACCCCCTGACTATTTCCCCATTCTTTTACTTGTGCCTGCATACAAACCTCCTAGATCAGTATATACTTAGTATATACTGATTAACAAAAAATTCAATTTATTTTTAATAAACTAATCTTGCAATTTAGTATTACAAGTTCACAAAATAAAAACCATTTTTCTTTAGTATATAAATCCAAAAGAGATACTTTCGTTTCATTCGCACATTTCGCTTACACAAAAAGAGATTCTACTATCTACATTAGATAAAAGAATCTCCTTTTCAAAGATTTATATTCTTATTTTCACATTTCCAAATATCCTCTTGGTGCAATTTTACTATTTCTTTTTCCTGTACGTAAAAAGATCCTTTTTGTCATTAGGAGCATTAATATCATCAAATTCTCCTTGACCTCCAATTGTAAGATCACTAAATTTACCTTCTCCATCTTTTCCTACAATTGCCGCCCATTTTAATTCTCCATCTACATACAGTTCCCACTTGCTATCCTCATACTGATCAAAAATATCTCCGTCTTTCTCTAATTCTACTTCTACATAAGTACCTTCTACTGTTCCATAATCTCTTTCCCATACAAAAGTTCCATCTGCGGCAAAAGTAAGAGTTCCACCCTCTCTATTTTTATAAGTTCCTACAATTCCAATTTTTTCTGTTGTTGTCTCTGCAAGATTTGCAGTTGTATCTGACGTCACATCAGATTTTCCACACGCAACCATAGCTCCTGCCATTATTAAAGTTACCATTACTATCGCTAATTTTCTTCTCATACTTTTATTCTCTCCTTCGTGATATTTAAGGCTTATTTTATAGTGAAAAATAACCTTAAAACTTTGTTAACTTTTATTTTATTCCCCCCGAAAATATTCTGTCAAGTCATTATACATAAAATTTTGATATTTTTATCCATAAAGGGATTACTGCTTAATATCATAAAAAATAAGCATCCACCAACCGTCTAGAGTTAGGATGCTTATTCCTTAATCACATTTTTCACTGTGGAAAATCGGAGTCATGTCTGATCATCTTTCTAAATAAATTGTAAAACGGGGTACTTGAAATCTCAAGTACCCCATTCTACATCTTTTAATTGTCTCTTTATTTGCGTAATATCTACATTCTCAAACTACTAATTAGTAATTTACGATTTTACCGAAATCTGGTTTAAGAGCTGCACCACCAACTAAGCCACCATCGATATCTGGCTGAGAGAATAAATCAGCAGCTGTAGCTGCATTAACAGATCCGCCGTACTGAATACGAACTGCTTCTGCTGTAGCTTCATCGTACATTTCAGCGATAAGTTCACGGATTCCTTTACAAACTTCCTGAGCCTGTTCTGTTGTAGCTGTTTTACCTGTTCCGATAGCCCAGATTGGTTCGTAAGCGATAACCATAGAAGCTACCTGTTCAGCTGTTACGTCTACTAAGTCAGATTTAATCTGTAATCTGATCCAATCCATAGTAACGCCCATTTCTCTCTGTTCAAGAGATTCACCACAGCAAAGAATTGGTGTAAGCCCTTTTTCAAAAGCTTTTTTAACTTTTTTGTTTAATAAAACGTCATCTTCTTTGAAGTAGTCACGTCTTTCAGAGTGACCAAGGATAACATATTTAACACCTGCATCTAATAACATATCTGCAGAGATTTCACCTGTGAAAGCTCCTTTGTCTTCGAAGTACATGTTTTCAGCACCAACAGCGATGTTTGTACCTTTAACAGCTTCTACTACAGGAACGATGTCGATTGCAGGTACGCAGAATACTACGTCTACAGTTTCACTTGCTACTAATGGTTTTAATTCTTCAACTAATTTTACAGCTTCACTTGGAGTCATGTTCATTTTCCAGTTACCAGCTACGATTTTTCTTCTTGCCATTTTTATTTTCCTCACTTTTGTTTTTATTATTTTCGTTTGTTCCTTCAACTAAACTCAATCTTCGTCTTCGACTCGATTTCGTTAAGGTTCAGGAACGACCTCGCACTAAATTCAAACTGCGCTATCGCTCGTTTTCATTAAGTTGCTTTCGGCCTACTTATCGTCTGCTGCCACAACACCTGGCAATGCTTTTCCTTCTAAGAATTCAAGGGAAGCTCCACCACCTGTAGAGATGTGGGACATTTTATCAGCAAAACCTAACTGGTTAACAGCTGCTGCAGAGTCACCACCACCGATGATTGTTGTTGCATCTGTTTCAGCGAGAGATTCAGCTACTGCGATAGTACCTTTTGCAAGAACAGGGTTTTCGAATACACCCATAGGTCCATTCCAAACAACAGTTTTTGCGGATTTAACTGCATCTGCGAACATTTCAGCAGATTTTGGTCCAATATCTAATCCCATTTTATCAGCTGGAATAGCATCTACTGCTACGAAATCAACAGCGATTTCAGCATCGATTGGACTTGGGAAAGCATCTGCTACAGCAGAGTCGATAGGAAGTAATAATTTCTTTCCTAAACTTTCAGCTTTCGCCATCATTTCTCTACAGTAATCTAATTTTTCATCATCAACTAAGGATTTACCAATTTCCATTCCCTGTGCTTTTAAGAATGTGTATGCCATACCACCACCAATGATTAAAGTATCGCATTTTTCAAGTAAGTTAGAGATAACGTTTAATTTATCTGCAACTTTAGCACCACCAAGGATTGCAACGAAAGGTCTAACTGGGTTTTCTACTGCATTACCAAGGAAGTCAATTTCTTTCTGCATTAAGTATCCAACTGCACAGTCGCCACCTTTAGCACGAACAACGTCTGTAACACCAGCTACAGATGCATGTGCTCTATGAGAAGAACCAAAAGCGTCACATACATATGCATCACAAAGATCAGCTAATTCTTTAGAGAATTCTTCACCATTCTTTGTTTCTTCTTTTCCACGGAAACGTGTATTCTGAAGTAATACAACATCACCTTCGTTCATAGCTGCAACAGCTGCTGTAGCTGCTTCGCCTGTTACATTGTAATCTGCT
>JAFYWF010000083.1 GCA_017558145.1 Lachnospiraceae bacterium | reverse complement strand
TTTACGTCGTTTTAAAAGAAGTTGCGCAAAAGCTGGAATTCAGCAGGAAATTCGTAAAAGAGAACATTACGAAAAACCAAGCGTAAGACGTAAGAAAAAATCTGAAGCTGCAAGAAAACGTAAATACAACTAATTAAAATTATCTTTAAATCCCTGATAGCAATATCAGGGATTTATTTTTAATGGAGGATAGGTATATGTCACAATGGATTATGGTAACGTTGATAGTAATAGCCTTTCTGGCACTGTTTTTTATAGCAGTTATGATAATTGATGGAAATAGATTTAAAATTGTAGAATATCAGTTGTATAGTGGAAAGATAAAAAAGAAGCATCGATATGTGATTCTTTCCGACATTCACAATAAAGAATACGGGAAAAATAATGAGAAGCTTTTGAAAAAGATTGATAAGTTACAACCGGAAGCGATATTGATTGCAGGAGATATTTTAACAGCAAAACCTGGAAAAAGTTATGAACCAGCCTTTAACTTGATGGAAAGATTGGGAAAAAAATATCCTATTTATTACGGTATGGGAAATCATGAAACAAGACTTTTTCTGTATCCGGATGTATATGGTGATATGGGGAAGGATTACGAGAGAGACCTAAACTCAATAAATATCAAGTTGTTGAAAAATGAAATTGTAGAATGTGAAGATTTTATCCAAATATGCGGGTTAGATATGGATAGACAGTATTATAAGCGTTTTAACAAAATGCCCATGGAAGAAGGTTATTTACGAGAAACTTTAGGAGAACTTAAGAAAGAAAATTATAATATTTTGTTGGCACACAATCCGGATTATTTTGAAGAATATGCACTTTATGGGGCAGATCTTGTATTGTCCGGTCATGTGCATGGTGGCATGATGCGTTTGCCGTTATTGGGTGGTGTTGTTTCGCCAGCTTTTCGCTTGTTCCCTAAATATGACGGAGGGATTTTTAAACAAAATCAATCAACGATGATACTAAGCAGAGGGCTGGGGATGCATACCATTCCGATTCGTATTTTTAATCCGGGAGAATTAATTTTATTGAAACTTTCTCCTAAAAACGAATAGATGTTTCGGGTTGTCAAATAATTAGAAAATTAGTAAAATAGCCAAGTGCATTAAGGTAAGTAAATTGAGATTTCATGGATTATTGCAATGCATATGGATAGAATAAGAACGTAAACTATATTGCGGAGGGAACTATGGCTTTAGCCGTAAAATTAGAAGTGTTTGAAGGTCCTTTGGATCTGTTACTTCACTTAATAGATAAAAATAAGATTGATATATATGATATTCCTATTGTGGTAATAACAGAACAGTATTTAGAATATATCAAGCAGTTAGAGACAGAGGATATGAATGTTATGAGCGAGTTTTTGCTGATGGCATCTACGCTGTTGGATATTAAATGTAAGATGTTGTTGCCAAAAGAAGTGAATGCAGACGGGGAGGAAGAGGACCCTAGAGAAGAACTGGTACAGAAGTTATTAGAATATAAAATGTATAAATATATGTCTTTTGAATTGAAGGACAGGGAATTAGATGCCAGTAAAAACTATTATAAGGATCCTACGATACCAAAAGAGGTGGCAGCTTATCAGGCTCCTATTGACTATGATGCTTTGTTTGCAGATGTGAACTTGAGCCGTTTGCATGAAATTTTTCAGGCTACTTTAAAACGACAGGAAGATAAAATAGACCCTATTCGAAGTCAGTTTGGAAAAATTGAAAAGGATGAGATTAATATGGATGAAAAATTAGTTTACATCCAGGATTATGTGAAAAATCACAAGAAATTCAGTTTTAGAAAACTTTTGGAAAAAAGTCATAATAAAATGGAGATTGTAATTACCTTTTTAACGATTTTAGAAATGATGAAAATGGGGCAGATTACTATCAGACAAGACAATTTGTTTGATGATATTGAGATTACTTCTCAAGAGGTAATGGTATAAATAAGGTGTATGTAGAAAATGTGGAGATAGATCATGGAAAGAGAACAGCAGGAAGCGGTTATCGAAGCCGTACTTTTTACTATGGGTGAGTCCGTGGAAATTAGTAAATTAGCGGAGTTGATAGAAGAGAGCAAGGCAAATACGAAGAAAATTGTATACGAAATGAAAGAAAAATTACAAAAAGCTAATCGGGGAATCGATATTGTAGAATTGGAAGATTCTTTTCAAATGTGTACCAAAACTGAAATGTATGAGTACTTGATTAAAATTGCAAAAAGTCCAAGAAAATATGTATTAACAGATAGTGTTTTGGAAACGCTTTCTATTGTTGCATACAAACAACCCGTTACCCGAGCTGATGTAGAAAAAGTAAGAGGAGTAAATTGTGACCATGCCATTAATCGTTTGATTGAGTTTGGGCTGGTAACTGAATTGGGACGATTGGATGCGCCAGGAAGACCTTTGCTTTTTGGAACTACGGAAGAATTTTTAAGAAGATTTGGAATTCATTCTTTGGACAATTTGCCGGAATTGAATCCTATGCAAGTAGAGGAATTTAAACAACAAGCATTACAGGAAGTGGAATTGCAGCTGGGAGTGTAATGATGAGAAAGTTACTTTGTTTTTTAAAAGGATATGAAAAAGAGAGTGTTTTAGGTCCTCTTTTTAAATTGTTTGAAGCCACTTTGGAACTTTTTGTTCCTCTTGCAGTGGCTTCTTTGATTGATACAGGAATTGCCAATAAAGATTTTGATTATATTTTAAAAATGTTTTTTGTTTTAGTGGCATTGGGAATTATTGGTTTAGCGTTTTCTTTGACTGCACAATTCTTTGCAGCAAAAGCAGCAGTAGGATTTGTGAAAAAGCTGAAACATGCTTTGTTTCAACATATGGAACAATTGTCTTATACAGAAATAGACAGACTAGGTACATCAGCTATGGTAAATCGAATGACCAGTGATATGAACCAAATTCAGTCAGGAATGAATATGTCATTGCGTTTGTTGCTTCGTTCGCCTTTTGTGGTTGCAGGAGCTTTTATTATGGCTTGGATTATAGATGATAGAGCGGCAAAAATATTTGGAATTACAATTCTTGTTTTAACGGTAATTGTGTATGGAATTATGATAATTACGATTCCTTTGTATCGTAAAGTGCAGCAAAAATTAGATATGGTGTCAGCAACCACCAGAGAAAATCTGGTTGGAGTTCGCGTGATTCGTGCTTTTGGATTGGAAGAGGAAGAAAAGAAAGAATTTGTTCAAAAGCATAAAAGTTTAACACAGGGACAAAAATTTGTGGGAAGTATATCGGCTTTGACGAATCCGCTAACTTATGTTGCTGTGAATATTGGAATTGCAGTATTGATATGGCAAGGAGCAATTCAAGTAGAATATGGTATCTTAACTCAAGGTGCAGTTGTTGCTTTGTATAACTACATGGCACAAATTTTAGAAGAGTTGGTTAAACTGGCAAATATGATTGTATTATTGACCAAAATGGTGGCTAGTGGGAATCGAGTGCAGTCTGTATTGGAAATGAAATCATCTCAGATTTATCCGGAAAAGACCAATAAAGAAAAGCAAAAGAAAATGCCTTTTGTTGTTTTTGAAAATGTAAGTTTGAAATATCATGGGGCAGGAGAAGAGTCTTTGACGAACATTAATTTTCAAGTGAATCAAGGGCAGGTAGTAGGGGTGATTGGTGGAACAGGTTGTGGAAAAACCTCTCTTGTTAACTTAATTCCTCGTTTTTATGATGCTACCGAAGGAACTGTGTGGATTGATGGAATTGATGTAAAAGAGTATCAAAAGAAGGAAATCCGTAATATGGTTGGAGTAGTACCGCAGAAAGCTGTATTATTCAAAGGTTCTATTCGAGATAATCTATGTTGGGGAAAGACGTCAGCTTCGGAGGAAGAAATTTGGAAAGCTTTGGAAATCGCACAGGCAAAAGAAATTGTGGAACAAAAAGCAGAAAAATTAGATTTTGAAATTTCGCAAAATGGAAGAAATCTATCCGGCGGACAACGTCAAAGGATGACGATTGCCAGAGCGTTGGTGAAGAGACCACGGATTTTGATTTTAGACGACAGTGCATCTGCTTTGGATTATACTACGGATGCCAATTTAAGAAAAGCGTTGCAGAACATGGAAGAAAAACCTACTATTTTCATCGTTTCGCAAAGAACCATATCTATTCAGCACGCAGATATTATTTTAGTGCTGGATGATGGGGATTTGGTAGGAATGGGAACCCATCAAGAGTTATTAGAATCGTGTGAAACCTATCAGGAAATATACGCTTCCCAATTTAAAAAGGAGGTGTCAAATTCATGACAAAAGGTTCAAAACAAAGACAGATTTTAGGAAAAGTTTGGAATTATATAAAAAAATATCGTTTAGGAGTTTGTATTTCTATAATACTTGCCGGAGTTGTTGTGGCAGGGACTTTGTATTTGCCTATTTTAGTTGGTCAAGCGATTGATTTTATTTTGGAGCCGGGAAAAGTTTCTTTTGAAAAAATTAGTGATATTTTATGGAAGACAGTTGTTATAGCTTTGATTACAGCTTTGCTGCAGTGGATCATGAATATGGTAAACAATACGGTAACCTATCATGTTATTGCAGACATTCGAAAAGATGTTTTTGAACGTTTACAAATTTTACCATTAAAATATATGGATGGACATCCTTATGGTGATATAGTGAGTCGTGTGATTGCGGATGCAGATCAGTTTGCAGATGGACTTTTAATGGGATTTAGTCAGTTGTTTACCGGTGTGGTGACTATTGTAGGAACTTTGTTATTTATGTTGTCAATTCATTCAGGAATTACGCTAGTGGTAGTTTGCCTGACTCCGTTATCTTTACTTGTGGCAAATTTTATTGCAAAAAGTACGTTTTCTTTATTTAAGGAGCAGTCGGTTACTCGTGGAGAACAGACAGCATTTGTAGATGAAATGATAGGAAATCAGAAGATTGTTCAGGCATTTTCACGAGAAGATATTTCATTACAGTTGTTTGATGAGGTTAATGAAAGATTGGAAAAATGTTCTTTAAAAGCTATTTTCTTTTCCTCTTTAACAAATCCTTGCACCAGATTTATTAATAGTTTGGTGTATGCGGGAGTAGCATTGAGTGGCGCACTGGTTACGATTCAAACCGGTGCCATTACCATTGGCGGATTATCTTGTTTTTTAAGCTATGCAAAGCAATATACGAAGCCTTTTAATGAAATTTCAAGTGTGATTACAGAATTGCAAAATGCGATTGCTTGTGCCGGAAGAATTTTGGAATTAATAGAAGAAGAACCTCAAATTCCTGAACTGGAGAATGCAATCGAGTTAAAGCGAACAGAAGGAAATATTGTCTTCGAAAACGTAAGCTTTTCTTATACTTTGGAGCAAAAACTGATTCAAAATTTGAATTTAAAAGTAGAGCAGGGACAAAAGATTGCTATTGTTGGTCCTACAGGATGTGGAAAAACCACCTTAATTAATTTGTTAATGAGATTTTACGATGTGACTAGCGGTGCCATTAAGATAGATGGCTATGATATCCGAGAGGTTACCAGAGAAAGTCTTAGAAAAAATTATGGAATGGTTCTTCAAGAAACTTGGTTAAAAGAAGGTACAGTATTAGAAAATATTGCCATGGGAAAACCGGAGGCTACCAGAGAGGATGTTATTGCAGCAGCCAAAGGAGCACATGCTCATAGTTTTATAAAGCGTCTTCCACAGGGATATGATACTTATTTGACTGAAGAGGGAGGTGGCCTTTCTCAAGGTCAGAAGCAGTTAATCTGTATCGCCAGAATTATGTTGGTATTACCGCCAATGTTAATATTGGATGAAGCGACCTCATCCATTGATACACGTACGGAAATGAAAATTCAAGAAGCTTTTGGAAAGCTGATGGAGGGAAGGGTAAGTTTTATTGTAGCGCACCGTTTGTCTACCATACGAGACGCAGACGTGATACTTGTAATGAAAGATGGAAATATCATTGAACAGGGAAATCACGAAATGTTACTTCAAAAAAAGGGTTTTTATTATTCTTTATATTCCAGCCAGTAATGAAAATACTGTTGTTGCATGATGGAAATCAATTTATATGTTTGGATTGTATAAATTGTTTATCCCATTGCAGCAACAGTTTTTTGTTTGTGAAAATTCTAATATTTTTATTATGAGCATAAGCTTAATAAAAAAACAAAGGTAATATTATGAAACATATATTGTGGAAGTTGGGGCTGGTTATTTTTTTTCTCATATTAAGTACGGAAAACTTAGAGTGTTACGGAAAAGAAGAATCATTAGATGAGGAGTTGTTTTCAGGCAGTGCTGTTTTGATGGACGGCTTAAGCGGACGGATATTGTATGAAAAAAATGGACAGGAGTTTATGGCCAATGCCAGTACTACGAAAATTATGACTTGTATTTTAGCATTGGAAATGGCTAATTTGGAGGATGTAGTTTCTGTATCAGGTTATGCTGCTTCTATGCCAGATGTACAAATGCATATTCGGGAAGGCGAACAGTATCATTTAGAGGATTTGTTATATGCCTTGATGCTGGAGTCTTATAATGATGTCGCAGTAGCGATAGCAGAACATATTGCAGGTAGTCAGGAAAAATTTTCAGATTTAATGAACCAAAAGGCAAAATCTATAGGTTGTGTAAATACTTTGTTTTTAACACCCAATGGGTTAGATGCAACGATGAATAATAAAGAATATGAAGCAAATGAAGAAAAAAGATTTCACGGTACAACTGCCAGAGATTTAGCTTTGATTATGCGATATTGTATTAATATATCCTCCCAAAAAGAAAAATTCATTGAGATTACATCTACGTCGTCGTACTCCTTTACAAATGTGGAAGGTGATAGGGAGTTTTTGTGTCAAAACCATAATTCACTTTTTCAAATGATGGAAGGTGTCATTAGTGGGAAAACAGGATTTACAGGTAAAGCGGGATATTGTTATGTAGGAGCGGTAGAGCATGATGGAAAACAATATGTGTTGGCTTTGCTGGCTTGTGGGTGGCCGTCTAATCGAAATTATAAGTGGCAGGATTGTAAAACATTAATAAATTATGGTGACAATACATATGAAAAAGTTGATTTGGAGCAAGTTGTGAAAAAATATGAGAATGAATTTTATGCTAGTGTAAAAGAAGGTATAAGAAATGGTTTACAAGAAAAGTGTGATGTAAGGTTGATACGGAAGAATCCAAAAGAAAGCTATGTTTTGGTAAAGCCGGAAGAAAAAATTCATATTAAGATTCATAAAAAAGAGTTAATGGCTCCGGTAGAACAAGGGCAAATTGTGGGGGAATTAATCTATTATATTGATCAAAAAATATGGAAAAAAGAGTGGTTATATAGTGAAAAAAATGTAGAAAAAATAAATTTATATTGGAGTTTTAGAATAATATTAGAAAAAATTGTTTAAAAGATAAAAAAATATACAAAAAAAGTCATAAAAACTTATAAAATGGGTGTTATTTTAACAAAAAAAGAAGTATAATTACTCTATCTGTATTTATACATGAAGAGGGATTGGTATACTTTATGAGAAACAAAAAGATATTGTGTGTGTTTTCCATATTGTTTTATTTGTTTTTTGCCGGTGTTACAGTTTATGCAACGGAAGCAGAGCAAGATATAACAGAAGCATCAGTAAATGAGGAAATTAACGAAGAAGCGTTGCAGAATATTAATGTTCAGAGAGATTCTAGTGAGGAAGATCAACTTATTCGTAAGATTTTAGAAGGAACTGATAATATAGGTGAAAGTCAGTTGTCCACGAACGAAAGTGAAAATATCATTCGTGTAGCTTGGTATGAAAGAGAAGGCTATTTTGAAGAGGATATTAATGGTAATCTGTCCGGATTTGGAATGGAATATTTGGATGCAATTTCAGAATATACCGGATGGGAGTATGAATTCTTGTACGGCACTCGTGAACAATGTATTTATTATTTGGAAAATGGCCTTGCAGATATTATGGCACCGGTAGGCGTTGCAGAGGAATTTTCCAATGTTAAAATTGTACGAGAAGTGATAGGAGAAGATTACGGATATATATATAAATCAGCTAATAATTACTATTTGAATTTTGAGGATACAAGTGCTTTCCATAAGGTGATATTAGGGGTGGAAAGAGAAAGTGGTCTTTTAGATAACTTAAAAAGATATTGTGATGAAAAAAATATTAAATTTTATAATATTGTAACTTATGAAACCTTGGATGATATGCGATTGGATTTGTCTGAAGGTAAAATAGATGCTTTTGTAACTGATTCATATGTAAAGTTAGATAATTTAAAAGTTATTGGACAATTTTCAAATAACCGTGTAACTTTTGCAACTGCACAGGATTATGTTTATGATCAGTTGAATTATGCTCTTGAACATATAAAATTAGAAAATCCTAATTTTTCTAATGAGTTAAAGGAAAAGTATTTTGGGGAAGGTTCCCAGAATATGTTGGAGTATACAGAAGAAGAACGTAAATTTTTAAATGTGCGACACAATTATGTTGTGGTGTTAAGTAAAGAACAATATCCGATATCTTATATTTCCAACGGAACCATGGAATATCAAGGAATTGGTAAAGAAGTTTTGGAAAAAATTGAGACGCAGACTGGTGTTGAATTTAAGGTTGTTTATGTAGATACTTATGAAGAAGCTAAAAGTTTACATAACAATAGGGAAGCGGACTTGTTATGTGGTGTTGTAGTTGATAGTCAGAATATTAAATCTTTAAATTCCGAGAATAAAAGAAATGCATCCAATATCAGATATACGAACGCCTTCTATGAAATTGATTTGGCTTTTGTAGGACGTAAAAATACGAATTTTGACGAACCATTGTTAGTGGCTGTTCCAGCGTATATGGAAGTGGCATTGCCGGGATTACAGGATATGTATAATTCATACAATTTTGTGATATATGAAAGTGATAATGCCTGTTTTGACGCTATTTTAAATAAAGATGTGGATGTTGCGATTCAATCGGATTTAAAAATTAACGAATTAATTATTTATGATAAGTATAAGTCTTTGCAGAATTTGAAGTATGTACCGGGAAGTTATGCATCGACGTTTTGTGTAAATGCTGAAGATGAGATTATTGTAGCTATTGTGAATAAAGCAATTAAATCTATTTCATCGGCATCCATGGCAACTATCGAAAACAATAATATACAGCACATTGCGATGCAGAACATGTCTGTTAAGGATTTTTTGAAAGTATATAAGTGGCAGATTACGGCAGTGATGATTGTTATTATCATCTTAATTGTAGCAGTTTCCTTGTATATGAGATATAAACGAGAAGAAGCGGATAAAGAGAAGGCTTATCGTGATAGTATAGCTAACATCAGCAGTATGGAAAAATTCCGTATTGATGTAGAACCGATTGTGAAAGGTTCCTATAAAAAAGGCTATTATATTATTGTAATCGATATTGATAAATTTAAGGTAATTAACACTTTGTTTGGTTATGAAAAAGGGGATCAAGTAATTGCTTTTGTTGCTAAGATACTTCAGAGCAATTTAAAAGTTTGTGATTTCGTAACCAGAAGTAATGCTGATAACTTCATTGTGTTGAAGCATGGTGAAAATGAAACTGAAGTGGCGAATTATTTGAAGACTGTGTTCCGTGAGATTAATACTGCTATTTATGAACATCACAATAATTATCGCATGATGCTAAAAGCAGGTATCTATCCTATTGATGAAACAGATAATAATATATCTAATATTATTGATAAGGCCGGTATGGCAAAGAAAACCATTGGTCAGATTCATCAAAGTACATATGCTTTTTATAGTGATGTCATGAGACAACGGGCTATTGAAGAAAAAACATTGGAAAATGAAATGGAAGATGCTTTGGAAGAGAATCAGTTTTGTATTTATCTCCAGCCACAAATTGATTTGGCAACCAAGAAAATTGTTAGTGCGGAAGCATTGGTACGATGGATTCATCCGGAGAGAGGAATGATTCCACCATTTAAATTTATTCCTATTTTTGAAAATAATGGTTTTATTTCTAAGTTGGATACCTTTGTTTGGGAAGAAGCTGCGAGAACGTTAAAAAAATGGAAAGAAAACAATCAAATCATGGTTCCAATTGCAATTAATTTGTCACGTGTAGATGTAGAACAGGATGATGTTGTTGAGCGTTTAACCGGTTTGAGTGAAAAATATAATTTGGGTACCCAATGGATTAAAATGGAATTGACAGAAAGTATGTATACGGAGCAAGGTTCCCTGGTTATGAAGCGAATGACAGATATTCAAAATTATGGATTTAAGGTTGCAGTAGATGATTTTGGCTCCGGATATTCTTCTTTACATATGTTGAAAAAAATGCCTATTGATATTTTGAAAATTGACAAGAGCTTTTTAGACGAAGATATGGATACAAAAGATGAGGTTGTTATCCGTGACGTCATCAGTATGGGAAAACATTTAAATCTTCAAATTATTGTAGAGGGTGTAGAGACAAAAGAGCAAAGTGATTTTTTGGAAAGCATTGGTTGTGATATTGTTCAAGGATATTATTATGGTCGTCCGATGCCTGTAGCGGAATTTGAAAATGTATTGAAAGAAAACCATGAAGGAGGAAAATAAGATGAAACGAAAATGGATTCTTATCATGATAATGGGATTTCTTTTGAGTGGTTTTTGCTTGATTGGTTGCCAGAATAACGAAAAACATACAGGAAAAGTGAAAGAACAAACTGAAGAATCGGAAGAGGAAGAAGTAAAAGAACTGGTAGTAGCTGTTAATATCGATTCTTCGGAAACAGAACTTCCGTTTGCCAGTGTTTTGTTGAATCGAAGCAGATTTTGGGGAAGTTTAGTATTTCAGGGGTTGTTAATTGCGAATGAAAATATCAACAACGTAGAAAAGGATTTATGTGAAGAATACACGATTTCATCTGATGGAAAAACTTATGTATTTATATTAAAAGATGATGTTTTATGGCATGATGGTGAAAGACTGACTGTCGATGATGTAGTGTTCAGTATTGAAACCTGTTTAAAAGCTCAGGAGGTAAATGGATATATAAAAAAAGGAATGCAGGGAATTGTGGGAGCAGATACGTTTGAAAGCGGAACTACGACTTCTATTTCCGGTATTACCATTAATGAAAACAGTATTACCATTAAAGTGAAAAAACAGGATAATAGTTTTTTGGGAACTTTGGCACAGTTACCTATTTTACCCAAGCATTGTTTGAAGGATATTCCAGTGGAAGAATTGTCAGGATCGGATTTTTGGAAACTTCCTATAGGCAGTGGTCCATATGAAGTTGTTTCTAACAATGATAATAAGGAAGCTGTGTTAGTGTTAAATGAGGATTATACAGGTAAAATGCCTAAAATCAAACAGATTCGCTATAAAGTATTAGAGGATCCTGAACATGATGAATTTGATTTTGCTATTACTTCCAATCCTGAAATTATTAAGAAATTCCAAAGTCAATCCAGCTATACGACAGTAAAAACCGGAAATTTGTATTATCGTTATTTATACTTTAATGTGGATGGACGTAAAGGTGAGAATGAAGGAATTTTAAAAAGCAAAAGAGTAAGACAAGCATTAGCAATGGCTATTGATCGAGATAGTATTATCTCTAAATTGTATAAAGATGCAGCTGTAGTTGTGGATTGTGGAATACCGGAAAGTGATAGCTGGTATAAGAAAGAAAGAAAAACAGACTTGAGTTACAATCCTGCGGAAGCAAAGGAAATACTGATAAAAGAAGAATTTGATTTTTCTAAGACCTTAGTATTAACAAGATATAATTCTGATGAATTATCAATTCAATTGTTAGAAGATATAGCTGCGGCTTGGAATGCTATCGGTGTGAAAACGGAGATAGTTGAAATAGGTGCTAATGCAAGTAATCTTTTATGGGTAGAAGCAGAGTGGTATGATGTAGGATTGAAAAATTTGTCTGCAGTAGATTACAGCGAATGGTATTATGAGTATTCCAGTGATAATCAGATGTGGTCGGTGGTGTTAAATAACAGACCTGTTTTCGATGTATTGATTGCAGCATTGGATAATACCAAGTGGGCTTATGAGAGAGCAATGCTTTATGGAGAGATTCAGGAAATGGAAGCAGAACAGGTGTTTAAGGTTCCACTTGCTGTTGTACCACAACATATTGTTTATAATTCTGATAATTTATTTATTCCTAATATATCTTTACCGAATTTTTACTATTATTATAATTTAGATTTGGCTCAGTGGGAGTTATTAAAAGAATAAGAATATAAAAGAAATGAAAAGGAGTGGTCAGTGACAACTCCTTTTTTGATGAGAAAAGTACAAAAAAAAAACAAAAAATACAATCTTTATCTTTCTATTAAAGAGTTTGTATGTTATACTCATAAGGTGCGAAAAAAGGCGAAAAAGCTTTTTCGCAAGATAAGTTATCTTTTAATTTATATAAATGGAGGGCTTAAAGATGAGCAATACTACACTTGCGAGCCAAAGAATCGCTTCTTTGCTCGATGAGAACAGTTTCGTTGAAATTGGTGCACTTGTAACTGCAAGAGCTACAGATTTCAATTTGAAACAAACAGAAACTCCTTCTGACGGTGTTGTTACCGGTTATGGAGTAATTGATGGCAATCTTGTGTATGTTTATAGTCAGGATGCTTCTGTTTTAGGCGGTAGCGTAGGCGAAATGCATGCTAAGAAAATTGCAAAACTTTATGATCTGGCTATGAAAACAGGAGCTCCAGTGATTGGACTTATTGATTCTGCCGGACTTAGATTACAGGAAGCTACTGATGCATTAAATGCATTTGGTGAAGTTTACATGAAACAGACATTAGCATCCGGTGTTATTCCACAGATTACAGCAATTTTCGGTAATTGTGGTGGTGGACTTGCATTAGTTCCAACATTAACAGATTTCACTTTCATGGAAAGTAAAAAAGCAAAATTATTTGTAAATGCGCCTAACGCGTTAGCTGGTAATGAAATTTCCAAATGTGATACTTCTGCAGCTGAGTTCCAGAGTGAAAAAGCAGGTATCGTAGATGCGGTAGCTGAAGAAGCAGAAATTTTTGCAGAAATCAGAGAATTAATTAATATGTTACCTTCTAATAATGAAGACACGGACTCTTACATTGAATGTGCTGATGATTTGAACAGAGTATGTGCTGATCTTGCAGCTTGCGCGGGAGATACAGCAATTGCTCTTGCAAACATTGCAGATGATAATTATTTCTTTGAAACAAAAAGACATTATGCAAAAGAAATGGTAACAGGTTTTGTAAAATTAAATGGTGTTACTGTAGGATGTGTTGCTAACCGTACAGAAGTTTATAATGAAGAAGGTGAAGTGGCAGAAAAATTTGAACCTGTTTTAACAGTTAATGGTGCAAAAAAAGCTGCTGACTTTGTAACTTTCTGTGACGCTTTTGAAATTCCGGTATTAACACTTACTAACGTAAAAGGTTATGAAGCAACTACTTGTGCAGAAAGAAATATTGCAAGGGAAGCTGCTCGTCTTACATATGCATTTGCAAATGCAACAGTTCCAAAAGTAAATGTAGTAATCGGTAAAGCTTATGGAAGCGCTTATGTTACTATGAACTCTAAAGCAATCGGTGCGGATATGGTATTTGCATGGGATAGCGCTGAAATTGGAACAATGGATGCAAAACTTGCTGCTAAAATTATTTGCAATGGTCAAGGAGCTGACAAGATTGATGAATGTGCAAAAGAATACGCCAATTTACAGAACAATGTAGTTAGCGCGGCGAAGAGAGGGTATGTAGATGCTGTTATTGCAGCTGAAGATACAAGAAAATATGTAATCGGCGCATTCGAAATGTTATTTACAAAGAGAGAAGATCGCCCGGCGAAAAAACACGGCACAGTATAGAAAGGATGATACTTAATATGAAAAAACTTTTATTAGTATTAGGTATGATCACCTGTATGTTCGGTATGACAGCTTGTGGAGGAACTGTAGAAGAAGTTGATGACTATGGTATGCCAGAAGAACAGGCTATTATGGAAGCCGAATATTTGATTGACGCAATGGATCAAATCGTTGCTACCGGACAGATAGAGCAGTATAAGTCTGATGCTGTAATTTATGCGGCATTAACAAACTATGAAAAAGCTCTGACCGATATGGGTGATTATCAGTCTGTTACAGACTATGAAATTATTTATGATGATGGTATTCTTATGAATGTTACTGTTCAGGGTGCCTTAAGAGAAGCAAATGTAGAAATTATGCTGGACGAAGAGTCAAATCTTATAAGTGTTGCTACGAATGTAATATATTCTTTTGGTGAAGTTATGATTAAAGCAGCATTAAATACATTAATGGGTATGGGTACTGTATTTGCGGTATTAATTCTTATCATATTTTTAATTTCTTCTTTTGCTTTTATTCCTAAGATTCAGGAAGTGTTCAGTGGTAAAAAGGAAGAGAAAAAAGATACTACAGACAAAGTGGTAAAACAAATTATCGAAACAGAAGAAGTTGCTTACGAAGATGTAACTGATGATGCAGAGTTAGTGGCTGTTATTGCAGCAGCAATTGCAGCATATGAAGGAAGTGGCTCTGCGAGCGACTATGTTGTAAGAAGTCTTAAGAGACGTAGATAATATTTTTTTAGAGTCCGTAAGGAAAATTTAAAAATGCATGTTTAATAAAACAATCCATAGGAGGAAATAAAAATGAAAAATTATACAATTACCGTAAATGGAAACGTATATGACGTAGTAGTAGAAGAAGGCGTATCTACAGGCGCACCTGCAGCAGCTCCTAGAGCAGCAGCACCAAAAGCAGCTCCTGTAGCAGCACCAAAGGCAGCTCCTGCAGCACCAAAAGCAAGCACAGGAGCAGGCAGCATCCGTGTAGAAGCTGGTGCAGCCGGTAAAGTATTTAAAATTGAAGCAGGCGTTGGAACAGCAGTGAAAAAAGGTGATGCAGTAGTTATTATCGAAGCAATGAAAATGGAAATTCCAGTTGTTGCTCCAGAAGACGGAACAGTTGCAAGCATTGATGTAGCTGTAGGTGATGCAATTGAAGCAGGTGCTTTACTTGCAACATTAAACTAATTTGTCGGAAGATAATAAGAT
>JAFYWF010000082.1 GCA_017558145.1 Lachnospiraceae bacterium | reverse complement strand
GGTGCCATTGTTTAAGGATGTTAATATTCCATCGGTGCTCTTTAAAGAAAATGAAACTATAAGGACTGAAAATCTGGATTGGGTTTTTAATCCTCGAAATGAGTTATTACCTTTGGTATACGCATATAACGCAGGTTCTGTCGGTTTTGGAAAATCGAAAGATAAAGAAAACACTGGTACATGGATATTTAGTGGTGATTTAGATGTAGATATTGTAGCTAAGGATAGGGAAGAATTCGAAGTAGAGAAAGCTGAGATTATTCGTTACATAGATGGAAAAGAAGTAGAACGCATTGATATTTTATCAAACAATATGATAGTTAATGATAGATTTTCATACGATTGGAATCCAGCATGTGAAATACCGTATGGAAGTATGCAAGACATATTTGCGGAAGTTACAATGCACTGTGGTTTGGTGTATCGAGCACAGATTTCATGTTGTGGAATGGATGAGCAGGGAAATCCAATGGAAGATAATGGAATTCTGGGAAGTATGGAAGCATCTATTTATGATATAGAAGGAAACTTACTTTATAGTGTAGATTAGGTGGTACGGTGGTAATTTCAAGGAGGAAATGCATATGAAGAATATACAGACGAGTATAAGAGAACATAAAAAGTTATTCTGTAGTATGGGATTAGTGTTTGTTGTTTGTTTAGAATGCTGTGTATTTCCGGTTGGAAGTTCAACGCTTGGTGGCAATAGCATAAGCATTTTTATAAATTTTGCAACAGCTGTTGCAATTGGAAAATGTGTAGGGGAGATAGAAGTAATCATGTTTCCGAAAGTATCATGGTTAGCGGTACTGCTTTTGAATTTGGGAATAACGATTATGGGGATGGTGGTACGATACTTTCTGGAATATGGAGAGGTATCCAATATTTATCATTTTACTTTCAATAAAATAGTAGTACATATGGTAATTATGCTTTTATTAAGTATGCTGTTTTGGATGCAGGCAAAAAGGAGATCGGAATAAGACAGGAGGAGTTTCAACTATGAAGAAACTATTATTTATTCTAATGATTTTATTAGCCATATTAACATTTGTAGGGGCAGGATATGTGATATATACAGGTGGTCAGGCAAGTCCAGGGTATGGCGTAATTCCAATGTTGTTTTGCCTAATATGTTCATCTGCACTACGAGAAATAAAGAAAAAGGAGCAGACGGATGAAAGAGACAAAGAAAAATAAAACATCTTTTATAATAGGTGTTTTGATGCTTATGATAGCCGGAGGCTTTATAGCATTTGCCATACAACATCCTGAATTCTCATTTCCGTGGAATCTAAGGACGACCTTTATACTATATGGAATTTACATTTGGTTTATGTTTAAGTTCCTTATCGACATTCCTATCTTTAAAAAAAATAAGGAAAAGAAAGATAAGAATAAACTAAGAGCAGTCGTATTTTTTATCATGGCAGTTGGATTTTTCTTAATGGAGATAACCGGGGATAGTGTAGATATATATACCATCATAAGAGGATTTGTGATAGCTGGTGCTTGTGATATAGCCATTGAAAATGTATGGAAAAATTGATGATAAAGGAGAAAGAAAATGAAAAAGATAATTGCATCATTTTTGATATTAGTAAGTGTAGTAACTTTTGTAGCATGTTCTAATAAAGCAGAACTTGAGGTTATTCATCAAACTGTTACTGGCAAAGTTATGAGTATTAATTTGGATGAAGAAATGATTACGGTTCTTGATGAAAATACAAATGAAGAAGTTGAATTTATTATTTCTTTACTTATGCCAGATAGTAAAGATGAAAATATTCCTTATGTTGAAACATTGTCAGTTGGTGATAGAGTTACAGTAGAGGCGGAATATGCAATTGATTGTGAATCGCCATATCCGGCTATGAAGGTAAGTGAAGCAAAGGAATAATATAAATCTTACAAAGGAGATAATTCTATTATGGATAATAAAATTTTACAGGGCATTGCTTTAATATTATTTGGAATACTTCTCTGCGTATGTAGTGGAGAAATGAATGGTACAATTTTATACGGCTTTAGTTATTTCCCATTTGCAGCCTTTGGTGTAATATCAGGAGTTATTGGTCTTATAATGGTGTTTTATAAAAACAAAGATGGAAAATCTTAATAAAGCCGCTAGTACAATTTCAATATTACATCAATGTAAAGTTAATACGGAGGTGTTGAAAATTAAAGAATTTTTTGAACAAGTTAGGAAGCCACAAAACAATATTTCATTAAATAAGCAGATAGCTGAAACAGTAGGAATAATCCTATTGGGATTTGCACTTGGTGTTTTTCAGAAACGGATGGATGGTGCACCTGATAATGCGTTTTTAGTGGCGATTCAACAGTTTGACGTCGGGAATTATTTTGGAAGATTAGCAATATGGATTTTACTGGCAACAATTATTTCTGTGTATGCAAAATCTCCATTGAGAGCTGCTATAAATACATTCTTTTTCTTTATAAGTATGTTGGCAGGATATTATCTTTATTGCAATTATATATTGGGTTTCTTACCGAGAACCTATATGATGATGTGGATAGTAATTGCTTTTGCATCATTCTTTATGGCGTATATCTGTTGGTATGCCAAAGGGGAAGGCATTATTGCAATTGTTTTAGGGTACTTTGGTAGTGCATTAGGATATGAAGTTATGAATTGGCCACAACTTGGTCCGATTCTTGCGATTGTAGTAATGGGAGCAGCGATTATTACTTCCTTAGAAAAGGATGAGTAAATATTTGAACAATTTTATTTTGAGATAGGAGAGAGCTTATGAAAAAGAAAATAGTCCTAGTGTTACCTTTCGTCATAATACCAATATTTATACCAATTTATAGTATATTGGATAGTCTTATCTTGATAGATATATTCGGTTGCGGTTGTGTTCCTTCTACACAAACTAATATGCTTAATATTCCATTTAATGCTAATGATCTGAGACTGACTGTATTTTCTTTAGTAACGATAGCCTTGTCTATATGGAGTTGTTTTATAGCAAAATTCTTTAAAAGTAAAATTGTAAAGTTAGTATATTGCAGTAGTGTTATTTTGTTAAATGTATTGCTGACTATGTGGAGTGTAAAATCATTTATGTGGGCATAAAAGGGGGAGCTTTATGAAAACAAGTTTTTTTATCATTGGGAGTGTTGAAGCGTCTTTGGGGATGTTTGTACTATGCATCACATCGATTTTAAAAGAGATAATGCCGGTAATTGGTTATGCTGCTTATCAGGGTGCTGCAGCGGGTTCATATAATCCTGGAAATTATAAATTGTCGTTCGGATTTCCAAATTTTTTAGCTATAATATTAATTGTAGCTGGTGTGTTACAAATATTATTTGGTTTCTGGAAAAATCGTAAGTAATGGAAGATAAATTAGTGAAATAAGAAGGTACATAAGCATGACTATATATGAAAAGTATTGTCAGTTAAATATAGATAGAAGATGGATCGGGCTTGAAAAGTGTGATTTGTCTGTAGACTACTTTTGTACACCGATAAATGCAACAGTAATTGGATGGGAAAATAATATACACTATTGTTTTATTAAGGGGTACCGGGATATGGTATTTGCCGTTAATCCGGAGCCAAGTGTTGATAGTTATGTATATCCTTTGGCAATGAATTTTAAAGAATTTCTACAACTAATATTAGCTTGTGGAAGTACAACAGCTGTAGAGCAGATTATCGGATGGAGCAAAGAACAATTTGAAGGTTTTTTGATTAGTGAAGATAATGCCAAGCACTCGGAACAGGAAAAAGTATTAGAGATAATCAGGAAAGAATTAAAATTGAAACCAAAAGAAAATCCATATGAGTATGTGAAAGTGGTTCAAGAATTGTTTGATGATAGTAAAATTAAATTTTCTAATGAGTATTACGATACTTTAGGTTTAGAACGTCCAGATGGTTCAGAAAATGAAGGACAGATGTTAGAGTTTGGTGCAGTAACATTTTCTTTTGTAAAAAAGAAAAGCTGATGGAGGAAAAGCCAATGAAGGGAATTAAATTAGGAATAGTTGGCATTTGTTTTGGATTATGCGGTATAGCATTTGCTACAAATAATATCATTGCAGTTGGAGGCACTTTTATAGGCATGGTTTTATCAATCATTGGATTATTCATTAAAGATAAGTAATTTTCATCCTATTAGGAGGTTTTGGTATGAAAAAGAAAATCATTCTATCAGCAGCATTTATTGTTAGTTTGCTTCCTATGTTGTTGAATCAATATGGCGGTTTAAAAGGTGTACAAGAAATTACAGGGCTGATAAATTTGCTTAATCCAATAGGTATAGTATCCGTTGTCTTATTTATAGTTGGTGTATGGGTGCCAATGAAGAAACCAGTTTTTAATAAAGTAATGGGAATTTTAGGAACTGTTGGAATTGTGATTTCAGAAATATATAAATTTTTAACGTGGCATGTAATGACCGTGACAGGAGAAATTAGCATTCAGCATAGTATGCAGCTTGCATTCCCGGAATT
>JAFYWF010000008.1 GCA_017558145.1 Lachnospiraceae bacterium | reverse complement strand
GCTTCTTTTGCAATACGAGCCCATTCTTTCATATCACAATCCACAGGATTCCACTCATTAAAGTACTGCATATAATGTTCATCAGATAATAGTTCGTCACCTCGAACCCATTCACCTCTAGCAGGAATGCTATAGAGTCCCCAATGAATAAACATACCAAAACGATCTTCCATAAACCATTTAGTACGCTTTTCTCTATCTTCCATAATTCCCATAATTTTACTCCTTTTAATGGCTATCCTTTTACAGCACCTGCTGTAAGAGATTTTACAAATGTTTCAGACAATAAACAGAAAATAATAATTGTTGGTACCACTGTTACAATAATTGCAGAAAACATACCATTTAAATTTTTTGAATACGCTGTAGTAAACTGTCCTAACAGTGCTGGTAATGTCATTTTTTCTTTACTCTTTAATAAAATGGAAGCAAAATAAAATTCATTCCAGTTATTTAAAAATGCCATAATTGCTGCCGTTGATATTCCAGGTTTTGCGATTGGTACAATGATTCTAAAGAAGCTTCCAGCGTACCCACACCCATCAATTCTTGCCGCCTCTTCCATTTCTTTTGGAATACTTAGAAAGTAGCTTCTAAGTATAAAATAAGTTGTCGCAATACCTAAGCCAGAATATATAAATATAATTCCTAAATGCGTATCTTTTAAACCTAAATTTCCCAGCAACTGATAGATTGGTAAAGAAATGGAAATTGCAGGAATAAATAGTGTTGTTGAAAACATCATAGTAACTAATCCCTTTAATCTAAATTCCATTCGTGCCGAAACATAAGCCGCCATTGATACGATTAATACACTAATTATTGTAGACGTAATTGTTATAATAAAACTGTTTTTAAAGTAAGTTAATATATTTAATTTGGTAAATATTGTAATATATCCATCAAAAATCCATTCAGTAGGTAATGACAATCCTCCGGGATTTTTCTTAAAGGAAGATAAGAATACCCATACGATTGGATAAAGGGAAATGAATATTACAATTAACATCACAATTTTTCCATATAAACTTGAAAGAAATTCTCCAAGTTTTTTCTTTTTTTCAACCATGATTTTCCCCCTTTAATCTTCTTCAGCAGTACGGAACGCTTTATTAATAATTCCTACTAAAACCAGACCTAAAATAATCTGAATTACACCTGCTGCATTTGCTCTTGCAAAATTAAGTTTTGTACTTCCAAGTCCGGTTTTATATACATAATAGCTTAAGCTATAAGTTGCATTATCCGGACCACCTTGTGAGATTAATGCGATTTCATTATAAAGAAGCAACCCATAATTTGCTGCCATAACAGAAACCGTACCAATCATTGGTCGCATTAAAGGAAGTCTAATCAAGAAATCCATCTGTCTTTCGTTTGCTCCGTCCACTCTTGCTGCTTCATAAATTGCAGGATCTATAGAGAAAATCTGTGTCAACAAAAGCAAACATGATGAACCTCCAAATAATATAAATGCAAATGTAACGCCCCAAAATGAATATGTTGGATTAGCCAACACGCTAATATCGGATCCAGGCCATATCATATTGCAAATTTCTGTAACAATTCCTCTGGATGGACTATAGATATTCAAGAAAATTAAACCAATAGCTGCTGTTGAAATAATGTTTGGAATGATAAATACATTTCGTGTAAATTTCCATCCCAATGGTTTTTTCGATAAAACTAACGCTACGATAACAGTGAATGGCATCTGAATACACATAGTAAGTACAACCCACTTCATAGAATTTACAAATGCCATCTGGAAATTTCTATCCACTGTAAATAATTTTATATAGTTGTCAAAAATATTGCTTATTCCTAAAAATTCAGGATTTAAGAAATTTTTATAGTTCCACTTTGTAAAGGATGTAAAGAAAATATTGAAAAGTGGATATGCATAAATAATTGCCCACACTAAAACCGCAGGAAGTAAAAACGCAAAAATAAATCCATTCTTTTTAGTAAACAATTTGTTACGAGAATTCTTTTTAGGATTTCCCATTGTTTTCCCTCCTTAAAAATAGAGGACTATCTGAGATAGTCCCCTAATATTAGTAGATAATAACTATTCTGCCGCAGCAAGGAAATCGTTTAATTCCGCTACTACATCTTCAACAGTTTTAGATCCATCTTTTAATCCAGCATATTTAGCCTGAATTTCACCTTCAGCATCACCAAATGTGTTTCCAAGGCCAAGTGCCTGATAATCAGCGTTCTGGCAAAGTCTACAAGCTTCTACTAAAAGTTTTGCATCATCTGTTGTTACTACTGAAGCAAGTGCATCATAATCAACTTCTGTACTTGGAGCCATTCCAATACCTTTTTCAATGATTCTTGCCGCAATTTCAGGACTTGTCATATATTTGATAAATTCAATTGCTGCAGCTGTCTGTGCTTCATCAAGGTGAGAACCTACAACAAATCCGCATCCACCAGAAAGAAGTGCTGCTGTTTTTCCAGCTTCATCTGTTGGGAATACTGCTGGTTTAATATTTTCAGCACCTGCTTCACAACCTACAGATCCACCTGCATCCCATACACCATTGAAGAGCATTGCTGTATTTCCTGCAAAAAATTCAGATCTATAAGCTTCGTCAGAATCACCACCTGGTCCAAAGTTAGCTGCATCAATTTTCTGTAATACATTTTTCTGCATGAATTCCATAGAAGCTTTAAATGTTTCATCATCAAAACTTTCTACAGTTGCTCCACCTTCATAGAATGCTCTGGAAGCTTCACTTCTCTGAGAATATCCTGCTAAAAGAATATTTGTTGGCCAACCAGCATTTAAGCCAAATGGAGTAATTCCAGCTGCTACTAATGCATCTACTGCAGCATCAAAATCTGCCCATGTAGACCATTCAGATGGAACTTTTGCTCCTGCCTGTGCAAATAATGCTTCGTTATACCAGAAACCAACACCTTCAATCTGTTCACGAACAGAGTAGATAGCGCCATCTTCTGTTAAGTTCTGATCATAACAAACTCCAACACCAGCTTTGAAAGCCGCATCTTCATCTAAGTATGGTTTTAAATCCACAATTGCTCCGGCAGCTGCTGCTACTGGTGTAATGTTCCATCCACCAAAATCTGCGATGTCATAGAAAGAACCTGCACCTAAATCATTCAAAGCAGTATTATAAATACCTTCTGCTCCAGATTCATCTGCTACAACCACGAAATTAAATTCATCTGCATGAGCATCAGCAAATTCCTGATAGATTGCTCTCATTTCAGCAGCTGCTGGCCATTCAGATTCATCATGATAATAACCATGTGTAAATGTAATTGTTGGAAGTTCGCTTGCAACTTCTTCTGTTGTTGCTACTTCTTCTGTCGCTTCTTCAACTTCTGTTGTTACTGGTTCTTCTGTACTACCACATCCAACTAACATGGAAGCTGCTAAGCTTGCACAAAGAAATAAGCTAATAAGTTTCTTTTTCATTTTGTTTCCTCCTTTAATTTGGTATCTAAAATTTACCACCGACAGTTCTTCTAAATGAATAAACGAAACCGCTTATTTTCATCACTTTTTTATACTCAAAATACAGGAAAACGTAAAAAATGCACTTATTTTACTTTTCAGTAAAATAAGTGCATCAAACTTTATTCTATAATATTAATTTCATTTAGTTTTTGTATCATCTTTTCCAATTCTTCAGGGTCCACACTTGCTGCTTCTATAGAAGTAGATATACAATCAATCACCTCACTATTCCATACAGAAGTTATAGTCTTCAACTGTATCTCTGCACGGTGCGCAGTTTCCAACGCATTACCAAGTAATGGATATTCTTCCGCAATGACCTTATTATCAACATTCGGATTGGATGGCGCCTGTCCTGTTTCCGTAGCTAATCTAGTTTGAATTTCTGAGCTTAACATATACTTTAAGAATCTAATAGCAGCATCATTTTCTCTTTTATCAGGACTTGCATATATAACATATCCTGAAGATGGTGATACATAAGACAACTCCATTCCATAATTGGTCGGATAATTTGCATATGCTATTTCTTCGCTTCGTTCACTGTTCCGAATAATCTCACTTTCCCATACGCCGTTAAAATACATAGCAGTAGAGCCTTCCATGAAGTATTGTCTTGCATTCTCCAGACTGTCTGTATTTTTCGAGTATTTAAATATATTGGAAAAATCGTTCACTACAATTCTAAAAGCTTCTGTATCAAAACTATCTGGCATTCCTGACGCAAGTACTAGCCCTTCTGTAGATTCTCCACCCAATCTTGCCAAAAACAAGTTCTCAACTACTTGAACATTCTCTAATGCATATACGCTTGACAATACTTTTGTTTTTTCATTCCACTGTTCCAGTTTTTCGCATACTTCATAGAATTCATCCCATGTCCTAGGAACTAATGCCTCTCCATTCTGATCTACAATACCTGCTTCAATGAAATATTTTTTATTGTACCAAAATCCCATTACCTCTAATGCATCCGGTAAAGTATATAAACTACCGTCTGTATTAGTCCAGACAGATAATACCGATGGATGAATGAGTTTCATAAACTCAGCATCTTCTCGCATATAACTCATTAGATTAAGGAGTTTTTCTCGCTTTATTGCATTTTCTACATAAAATGATTGTCCATTAGTACTTACAATATTAGGCATTTCATCTAACGCCAACAGATCATTAGCTTTTTCCACAGCAATGGAACTATCTGAAGACGGCTGTGAACTTAAAATAATATCCACATTATTAGCATCAAAATCATCGTAGATTTCCTGCATAATTGCATGTGCTCTCAGGGTTCCACCCCATCCATGTATGAAGGATAGATGTACCGGTTCCGTTTCTTCTTTCATTTGACATGCTGATAATATAATGCTTAATGCTAAAGTTAAAATTAATAATATTCTTTTTCTCATAGAATTTCCTCTTATATATTTATAGAAATTCTAAACCTTGTTAAGAAATAAAACAATGAACAAAACGATTTTGTTTTTGATAGAATTTTGCAACCATGATGCAACCTGAAGTATATTACTACCAAAACTATTTCATTATATTTAGTATTCGTTCTTTTAAGAAAAACAATTTTTCTATATCAAATTCACTGACCAAATAATATCGAAAATCATCTTCTTTAAATGTTACACTTGTCTTTTTTCTAAGATATCTTGCTAAGCTAGCAATGATATACTTTCCACATACCAATCTTGTCACATCTCCATCCAATAACTGTTCGAATCTATCACTATAATACATAAATAATTCGTCATAATTGGGAACTCGATTTTGTAACTGTATAACATACTCATCTATTTTAGATTCGTTTACTCTTCCTCGAGAATCTATATATGTATATGGTGAAATACCCACATTTTTTTCATTTGGGAAAATAGTTTGCCCAATTAGATAATTAATAAACAATTTTTTCAACTTATCATATGTATCATTTTCCCATGCTTCATACTCAATTTCATTAACAATATCTTTTTGCCGTTTCTTTAATTTCCCTGACATAAATCTTAATGTTGCATCCTTATCAACATAATAACATTCAATATTATATTTATCTAAATATATATAATTTGGATGTTCTACCATATCTTTATTCATGATAATATCAAAATCACCATCTACTAAATATATAGTAGGTTTCCCATCATAAAATGCACCATATTCCTCAAATGCCTTTTTTACTCCTGGTTTTCCCTTCATAGGGAAAATATTATTAAGTATTAACTGATATGAAAATAATCTATTTAAAATATTTTCATACTCATATTCCTTGTATTCATCTTCTACAATAATATTAATTTCATTTGAATCAGAAAGAAATATAACTCGGTTAATCAACGCTTCTTCAGAATAAAAAAGCCCTTCTTCCATATCTTTCGTCCCTCACTACTTATTTCTAACTAATTTAACTGCTTTATCACGATAACGACCTATTAACTCCGGAGAATGAGTAGCAAAAATCAACTGCACCCTCTTATTTGTTTTTAAAATTGCTGGTACAAATTTCGATTGCCATTCCAAATGTAAAGATGCTTCTGGTTCATCTACAATAAATATTCCTCTATTTTTCCCTTTTAATCCAAATATCAAACTCGCAAATGTTATAACAATCTGTTTTTCACCAGACGATAAATCTGTTAATTTTAATTTACGATTATGTATATCGAAATACACCTCGCCTTCACTATTTATCATGATTTTTTTATCAGAACCACTACTGTCAAAAAAATCATTTATTACTTCGAGGAATATTTCTTTAGGCTTTCTCACATTTTCTTTAATTTTTTCATTTTCTTTCGCTAATTCTGCAATACTTTTTATTTTTAAAAATTCAGCATATTGCCAAGCAAAGTCTATCTTAATACCAAATTCTTCATTCAAATGACTTTTATTATCCTTATATGCTTTCTCAAATTCATAAAAAAACTGTTCAATTTTACTTTGTAAATTTTTATCAAAAACACCTATATCTTTCAATGTTTTAATATATACTTCTTTAGATTTTAATACATCATCCCATTTACATTGATCAATTTCTTGAAAAATTTTCAAAATAGGCATGTCACTTGATACTCTAATCGATGAACTTAATACATCTTTTCTAAACTTATCATTTATTTTATTTTCTTGTACGTTAATATTCATACAACTATTTCTTATCAATTCAGCAATATATTGCAATGATTCATTCAGATAAGTATTATAAGGATTTTGCTGTTGAATCAAATAATGGCGTCGACTAGCATAATGATAATAATCCCTACTAATATCATTCATATCATTTCCATATCTACTTAAAGGTAAATAGACATAATTAAACACTTCTTTTATTTTTTCTGCAAATGGATACATCGAATAAAATATTCTATCCAAACTATCACTTTCCGCTTTTCTATATAATTTTTCTTTAAGATTATCTATATCTTCAATTACAAAATGCTCCTTTTGGAAATAAACATTCATTTTATGCATAGCACTATCTACCATTTCAATATCTAGCTCAATATTTTTACATTTGCTATTTCCATCCACATAATCTAAAATAATCTTGCTAAATGTATAATCTATTAGTTTGTATAGTTTACCTGTAACAATTGCTGCCAATATGTTTAATATTGTGGTTTTTCCACATCCGTTTGATCCATACAAAAAAGTAATTTGTTCATCAAAATTAATTTGATAGTCGTATTCTCCATGTAAATCATAAATAGTTATTTTTTTTATTATCATTTGTATCCCTCCTAAATACAATATCACTGCTATCACCTCTTACATTTATGATAACAGATAGCTTTCGAATTAATTGTCGAATAATAGTTCTACTATATTAAATCCCCTCAAATCATAATAATCCTATGTTCTTTCGTTACACTAATTTTCTCTTGATTATCTATATAAATATCTTTATCACCTTCTTGACTCAATTTTTCTACAAAGAATGTTCTCGGGAAATAATATTCCTCCCCATTTTCTTTTTCTAATCCTAGATGAATTACAGCATTATCATATGTACTGTAAAATAATAATTCACAATCAATGTTTGTTGGTGGCATTACTTTGTTTTTATCGTAGTTTACTGCCAATGGTTTTTCCAACAATGAAGGAATCAAATAAAAATACACATATTTCGCCTTCACACTCAAAAACCTCTTTTTATTCAACGCCTTTAGATGCTTTATATCTAATTTCCCATTTTTAATATTATTCCAGCCATCTTCTCCACGATAATTATGTAATTCCGAAAATTTCACCGCATTTTTCGCAATCGTTTCTACACCTAGCAAATGACAAAAATTTTTGGAATTAAATCTCACGGCGATTGTTGTACTTTCCTTATTCTTTTTAATCTTATATGTATAAATAAATGGATACAAAAAGATTTCATAAAATTCTCTGAGCACTTCCAACGAAACATCATTTATCTTTGGTTTTATCGTTAGCTCTTTCAATTCTATTGCACTGTACATTTTACCTCCAACACAAAAAGGGATCTGCTACAACCAGACCCCTTCCATGCAACTAATATCTATTCTGCTCATATTTAAACTCTCCGCAGCGGAGAAATCAGGAGTTGCACCCGATTATTATAACGTATGTTACAATTCATAAAATTATACTATTTTGCTCATATTTTACTTCTCCGCAACAGAGAAGACCAATTAATTCTTTTGATAATTCAATTATAGATTTGTTTTTTTCACCTGTCAATATAATTATATTTATTTAAGAATATCATTTTGTAATGAGTGAAAATTCTCAATTTTAAAAAAGGACGCTCAGATACTGTGCAACTAGGTGCGATTTTTGTATTTCATGGTTCTTTTTTTGAATACATCATGATAAAAAACTATTCTTCCCGAGCACTATTTTCTAATTAACACTTCTTTATAGCAAAGTATCATTCCTTAATGTTTCTGCCATATCAGCTTTTAATATTCTTCTTCCCCCAAAATAATAAGCCAATCCAACAAATACAAATATTGCTACTATGAACAATGAAATCTCCAGAATCGGAGCTTCCACCAAGAACTCCATAGGGTCTAAATAGCTTGATGTTATCATAAAGCCTACAAATACAACGGTTAATGGCAATGTGATTAACAGCGGACGTCCTGCAATAACCAAGGCTTCTATGCTGAACATTTTTCGGATATTTGTCTCTGTCATACCAATGGACATATACTGGACAAACTCACGCTTTCTCTGCTGTATAAATCCTAATGTATTAGAGAACACATTAGCAATACCAATAGTTGCAAGCAGAATACAGAAAGCACCGACAATCATCATGTATCCATCCATCATTTCATCATTTGAAACCTTCTCCTGAATACGGTTTTCACTTTCTATCACATAATCATTACCGATCATATTTACTACGAATGTTTCCAATGTATTTGCATCTTCAAGAGACAATTCCGCATCAGCTAATACTCTTACATACATATCTGCTTCTGCATTACCAATTGTTCCTGCGATATTCTCCCACATAGATAATGAAATGAACTGTACCAAAGCATAGTTGTCATACTCTTCTCTCAGTACCGGAACCTCCTGCGTATATGCAAGTACTCCTATTTCAACTGATGCTTCTGCATTATCTCTATTCTGGACACTAATTACATTCTGACTTTCGTTTACAAATGGAATGTACTGCTTGTACCGGAAATTGCTATTGATATTGTCCCAGATGCGATTCAGCACGATTGCACCATCAAGGTTAGGTGTTACACCAATCTGCGTACAGTATTCTTCAAAACTCTTATCTTCCATAATCACAAGAGGAACTTTTATTAAATATCCATTCTCCACACTTGTTACGGAACTTCCGGCAACCGTTCCTAGACCTCCTAAAGCCTTTAACTCATCGCTCTGCAAGTCGTTTGGAATCAGACTTACTGCTACTGCTTTTTGGTATACTGTACAATTTCCTAATTCCTGATTTTCCTGCAAATCTTCTGTTATTTCAAATTCAGAAATGCCAGTGTTCTTTACTGTCACCATGACATCCCACACATCCTGATATCTCTCAAAATAAGTATGATTTGTACTGATTCCTGAAAGTGTGAAGAAACACAGCATGATGGTAAATGCCAAAAAGGAAAGTGTTAAAGAACGTGTCGTTGTTCTTAACGCTTTCTTTTGTGCCTTTAGTGCATTTCCTGCAAGTTCACCTTCAATCCCAAACAGTAATGATAAGATGCGAGATTTCTTCTTCTTTTTCAATTGCAAACCGCCTGTATTCTTGATGGCTTCTATCGGTGTCACCTTACTTAATTTCTTTGCAGGAATATATGCCGAGAAAAGAACAGTCATAAATGCAGACAATAAAGTAATTACTAATACAAGTGGATGGTACTGGAAAACAGCAGTATGTCTTCCTGCCACATCCGCAGCCACTACATTCGTTACCGCAACAACACCAGCACTAATAGCAATACCAAGTATCGTTCCTAAAACAATGGATACGGAACTAAGTGCCAAAGCCTCCTGTAATAAACAGGTACGAATCTGACTTGGTGTTGCTCCAACACTTGAAAAAATACCAAACTGATGCACTCTTGCATTCATAGACACCGCAAATGCATTATGGATAATCATAATCAAAGAAATAGAAACGATTACCACAATAAAGATATAGAACAACAGCAACAATGGTGGTGTCGCATCATTCGGATCATGTATTAGATAATTTGCCAAAAGAACTGTATGACAAACTACAGCACTTGCATCCAATCCCATCTGCTCTGCTATAAGTGGCATATCTTCATAAGCTGTCTTTGGATTATGAAAAACGATGTCCACGGTTACCTTCTGTCCATCTGATAAATCATTATTGATGATAGCACTCTCTACATTAGGAAAATTCTGTATCTTGATTATTTCCATAACATCAGCAGAAGCTGTTATTCTACCATGCCAATTACCTTCCGCTGCAATGATACCATCAGTTTCATATGTCCAGAAATTGAAAAACAACGTACATATCAAAGATAAAAACAAGGTAGCAATCAAAGAGGCTGCAATAACCGATATGCTCGATGCCCTATTGCTTTTTATATAACTTGATGAATAATCTTTCCACATGACCACTACCTCCGCTTCTGGTCGCTTACAATACGTCCATCTTCTATTGTGATAATGCGGTCTGCTTCCAACGCAATTTTCTCATCATGTGTAATCAGTACAATGGTCTGCTCTAAGTTACGGTTAGAGATTTTCAGCATCTCTACGATTTCTTTGGAATTTTTCTGGTCTAAGTTTCCTGTCGGTTCATCTGCAAGCAAAATAGCCGGACGATAAATCAAAGCTCTGGCAATGGCTACCCTCTGCTGCTGTCCACCGGATAACTGACTTGGCATTGCCTCCAACTTATCCGCAATTCCAAGCTGGCTTACTACCTGTTCAAAATACTCTTCATTCACTTTTCTCTTGTCTAATAAAAGTGGCATAAGGATATTTTTTCTTACGGTAAGAGTTGGAATTAAGTTATAAAACTGATACACAAGTCCAACTTTTCTACGGCGGAAAATAGCAGATTTGGTTGGATTTAACTTAGAAATATCCTCCCCGTCAACTAATACTTTTCCTGCAGTAGGCTTATCTACACTTCCGAGAACGTGCAACAATGTTGACTTACCGGAACCGGACGCTCCCACAATAGCAACGAACTCTCCCTTTTCTACAGATAAATCAATCCCATCTAATGCAGTTACCAAATTTTCCTTAGAGCCATAGACTTTTCTGACTCCTTCGCATTTTAATATTTCCATACGATTGCTCCTTCCTGTTTTGAACTGATATCCCCAGTTTGGCTCAATTATAACAGGGCAAAGTGACAACTTAGTGACTGTACACTCTTATTTCAAAACAAGCTCCACTCTTTTGCATATTCCGGGCAGTAATATTTCCATTCTGCATTTCAAAAATAGAACGGGCAAGGGACAATCCTATTCCTATTCCAATTCCTTTCTCGCTTGTTTCCTTTCCTTTATAAAAACGCTCAAACAGGTGCGGAATGTCCTCTTCCTTAAAGCCTTTTCCTTCATCCCATATCAGGATTTCCGTATAAAGAGGATTCGCAGAATAGTCACAATGTATGACACTTCCGGGAGCAGAATGTTCAATACAATTTTTGATTACATTGATGAAAGCCTCCATCGTCCACTCCATATCACCATCTATTTCAATACAACCCTTATCCGGAATTTCCACTGTAACTGCACTTTCTACTAACAGTTCATTTAAATTTTCTGCAGCAAGAGTTAATGCTGTATAGACATCCACCTTAGAACATTCCAACTGTAATACACCTGCATCAATCTTAGAAAGCGTTAATAAAGCCTCTTCCAACCAAGTAAGGCTTTCCAACTGGCTTTCCATCTGCTGTACATAGATTGCAGAATCAGATTTCTTCGAAAGCTGCAATGCAAGCGATAATGTGGTAATTTTGGTCTTTAACTGATGAGCAATATTAGCCAGATTATCAGCATAGTTTTCTTTTGTCTTCACCGCTGTATCTCTTGTCTGTCGAAGAGTAGTTACAGTCTTATAAATTTCATCTTCTAATTGCGAAAAACTATCTTCCTTGGACTGAATAATTCTATTAAATTTACCTATATTGACACATTCCAGATAGTCTGTTAGTTCCTCAATCCTTTTACGATTATACCTATCTGTATACCAGTAAAAAATTAAGAAACTTCCTACTATCAGCAGGAATACCATAATAGTAAGTAAAACACCCCCTGACTGAAAACCACCGTCAAAATCACTGGTTCTGTAACCGTACTGTAAAAGAAACTCTTTTTCCTGTTCTCCTTGATTACCACCTTCCAAATATTCCTTTAAAGAGGTCAGCACTTCATCTTCTACTTCCGGATGCGATTCAATAATTGTCTGACACAGATTTGAAATCTGCTGAAAAGATATCTGTCGATAATGATTTATCCCATAAACCAAAATGCCAGCCATACCAATAAGACATATTAAGATTGGTATTAACAATTTGATTCTATTTTTACCGGTCTGTGTCATATTGTATCCTCCATTCGATAGCCAAAACTACGTATGGTCTTTAAGCATGTCGGATTATGCAACTTTTCTCTTAATCGTTTCATGGTGACGGTCAACGTGTTGTCATTTACATAATTACCAGTATTATCCCATATCTGTTCCAGTAGTTGCTTTCTAGTTATTGTTTTTCCCTTATTTTCAATGAGTGTCAAAAGTAATTGATACTCCGGAGAACTCAACACCACTTCTTCTTGCTTATAAAATACTGATAGCCTCTCTTTATCCAATGTAATCTCATCACAAAATAATCTGTGCTCTTCTTTCTTCATAGACCTTCGCAAAATTGCAAGAATGCGAGAATGTAAAATTTCTAATGAAAACGGCTTAACCACATAATCATCTGCTCCGTTTTGAAAACCAGAAATAACATAATGATTGTCTGAACGGGCAGTTAAAAAGATGATAGGTAAATCTTCCCACTTGGCACGTATCCACCGACACAAATCATCTCCCTGTCCATCCGGCATATTCCAGTCAATTAAAACAATCGCAGGAGTAAACTTAAGCATTGTCTTGTTCGCTTCTTCAATCATTGGGAAAACCGTAATTTTATAATTTAACCGTTCGAAGTATTCTTTGACATCCTGTGCTATGCTCACATCGTCTTCAATATAAAAAATCTCAAGTGGATTATTCATTTTATATACATTCCTTCATTTTAGTATTTACATAATTATATATGGACATTGTCATAATAACAACGTATCTCTATTTTCTACTACATATACCATAAAAGCCGACTAGTTAATACTAATCGGCTCCATCTATTCCATAAATACCTTTTTATTCTATTCGTTTAATTCCAAACACATAATGTAAAACGAAATATTTTCATCATCTATTTTGAAAAACGCTGGATGTTCACCTATCTTTTCAAATCCATGTTTTTCATATAAATGTATCGCACTTTTATTATCGCCTCGAACCTGCAAATCAATAACTTCAAAATCATTTTCTTTTGCAAATGCAATGATATTATTCAATAGTTGACTTCCTATTCCCTTATTCCAATAATCTTTGGCTACAGAAATAGCAAAATCACCACGATGTTTCATTCTACGTGGCAAACGGTTTAAACTAGCACACCCTACAATTTTGTCATCACACTTTGCAAGAAGCATTATATTATCTATGGAGTTTTCCATACTAGAAATAAACTCTGCTTCTGCTTCAACAGAAAATGGCAT
>JAFYWF010000081.1 GCA_017558145.1 Lachnospiraceae bacterium | reverse complement strand
ATTTTTTGCCTTGACCGTACTTTCCTTTTTCTGCTGAACCGTATTCTCATAATAACCAGCCGCTGATGTTATACCATGTGTTGTAACCATAATCGCTCCTCCTTGAATTGTATCATTGAAATCCGTTTCATGTTGTTATGTCCTACTCATACATTATTTATATTTACATCGGCAAATCTACACAATTTCTTTAATTCCATGTGTGAACCGACCTTTTTATGTTGTGAAATGAAAATAGGCAGCATCTACATATACAACACCCTAAAATAAGGCATAAATCTCTCTACCAAGTTCTTGCTCCAGTTCTGTACGCTTTCTTTCAATCCAATCCACATCACCATTTCCCAAACTATAATCCTGATGCAAGTCATGCAACCCTGTAGATGTGTATGCAATCTCTAAAGTTTGTGTATCACCCGTATCATAAGAATACGGTTGTATTAAGTCCAAATAATGATGTTTTAAACCGTTTGTATCTACTGCATACATTCCACTTCCTTGGTTTCTTGTTGTATTTCTAGTTCCTATCATATCCCGAACACTGCGACCATCCGGTGTAATAAAATCATCACCCTGCTTTTTACATTCGCAAAGTTTAATCCCATAAAATTCATAAAACAGGTCATTCATATGTCTTTTCAACTGACCTTCTTGTGAAATCTGAGTGCTATTCATCCTATCCTTCGCACAAAAATATACATGTGTATACAAATTCCAACCATTCTCTCCCTGATTTAAGGCATCCTCAATCTGTTTTCTCTTCTCTTCCGCAACATTTCCATTTACAGAAATCTCATAGCTATACGGGTCAATGGAAAAGGTTAGGTTTTCTCCCTCATTAATACAAACACCTGCATCGGATAATATATTCTCAATCTGGCGATTTATCATCTGATGATTAAAAGCATCTTCCTCTGGATCACTGACTTTGCAATTAAATGCAAATTCATCATTTACCCACTCTACCTCCAACATTCTGCCTAGTTCATGGCAACCCGCAAATCCATTATCAAACTTAATCTGATTTCCTGCATTTGATAATTTATCATGATTACTTTGACGTAACTGTTCACATACCCTTTTCACATCTTTCACACTTGCATACTTAGGTACCTTTGCAATATTTTCATTTTGAATGCAATTACTTTTTTCAAGCACCTCCTCGATGGTATTTTGTTTTTGTATCCCATTTCTTCTATTTTTCAACGAATAAGTGTATCCATTATTAATAATCCAATCATCATTTCCAAATATCGAACCCTTTATCGATGTTGACAAACGACTCATTTCCAAACCAGCAGATGAAAACATCACAATGTCCATTCCTCTTGTTGCTCTTTTAGATGAAGATTGCAATAATCTTAATACTCCTTTTTGCATACTCTCCTGATGTCTTAATGTCATCATGTTTAAATATTCCGTAGACACTCTCATGTAATTCACCTCTTCGATATCCTGCTTAATTTCTGCTTGTTTATATAAAAAGCACATGATTTCCATGTTCAATCCATTTAAATCATGTGCCATCCATTGCTATAACATATATCGACATTTACTCATTTTTCTTTATAAAATGGAACAAAACACTATCTGAATGGGAACGAAACATTATATTTTCATATCAAATCCTGATATCATTGCTGTCGATGTATTCCCCGACATCATTCTCTCCGTCATAATCTGTGTTATGCTTTCCACACTTGAGCCTGTAAAAGTCATCTCAAACTTGCCAGCACTCTCAGCCGCTTTCTCTGCTCGCTGTTCAGCCAATTTTTCCTCGGCTTCTTTCTTCTCTGCTCGTCTCTTAGCCGCTTTCTCTTCCGCAGCCTTCTTCTCCTGTGCTTTACGCTGTGCATTTTCTCTGGCTATCTTTCCATCCGGATCATTCGTACAGCCACTCGTCATAGTGATATTTCCATTTTCATCAAAAGAAACATTACAATATGTCATTACCGGACTTCCCGGCATAGTTTTCGTATATTCCACAGAACGCTTAATACACTCTGGAATAGCCGCTAGATTTTCTTCCAAGTATGCAGCTTTTTCAGGATTATCCATACATTTCTTTAAAAATGCTCCCGAAACGCTTACTGTTACCGGTACCCCCTGCATAGAAGTTTTTCCTGCATTCATATATCTGTACTTTTCCTGCAAATACTTAGAATAATCATTCGGATTTTTAAATCCGGTCTTGATTTCCTCTTTTCTTGTTACTCCCGGTGTGGAAGTTTTCAAATCCATAATCTGTGATGTCACACCATTATTTGTACTATTTATTTCCATTGACATATCGGTTACCTCCTATACTTTCAAATCTAATCATATATGCTCTATCATTAGGCTTTAGTGTCGAGATACGGCTTAACTTGTGTCATTTCTGCACTTTGATACTGTTTCAAACTACTATTACCCTCAACAAAATGCTCCAAATATGCTTCTCGTTCTTGACGCATTTCTTTCAGTCGTTCCTCAAATTCTTCTTTTTTCTTACGCTTTTCTTCTAAACGAGCTTCCATTTCTTCTTTTTCTTCTCGTTTTTTTCTGATATGCTCCTCTATGGAATCACTTTTATTCTGCGCTTTGGATGTGCTACTATTTCCTGTATTTGCAGTTCTCATTCCATAGCCAGATTCCCTCTTACCATTCGCATCATAAGCAACAGTTCTTCCATACACTTCAATACCATCACGCCTTGCCCATGAATGTATTTGTGCATTAGCTGCAACTTCTCCGGACAAATTCCATTCTACCTCTTTTGCGAATTCAGGGTCATTCGCCATTTTCTTTAAACATTCTGGCGAAATATTTACAACCACTTTATTTGCACTACAAGTACCCCCTGTATTAAAACTTATTTGTGGAAACTTTTTACATAATTTTTCATAATACTCTTCCACATTATTTGTAGCCTTATCGTTTTTTCGTGACACTCCCTGAGCAAATGTTTTTAAATCCATTATCTGTGATGTTACATTACTATTTATTTCCATTGACATATCAACTACCTCCTATATATTCAAAGTATTTTGCTTCTACATCCCTTATCGGAACTTTACAGTATGGATTTCATAGCAAAGGAGTGAACTACTCCATTTTGGGTGCGAAAAACCTGCCAAGCCTTATGGCCCGACAGGTTTTCCATTCAACATTATTGTAAGATTAAATATCTGTTGTTCCTGCTTAGAAGTTCCAATGACAATATCAATATCGCCTTTGTACTTCCTTGCACACCTCTGTATATTAGTAAGTCCCATTCCATGAGATTTCTTATTTGCTTTACTGCTCTCCGGCAGACCACTCTCTTTGTTCATTACAATTTCTCTTGCAAAGCTATTCTCCACTTCAACAAAGAAAAGATTTCCCTTCACATAAGAATGTAATGATACATATTTATCTCTTTCCATCTGAGTCGCAGCTTCGATTGCATTTTCCAACGCATTATTCAAAATCACTCCAATATCATACACATCTATCTGAAGTTCTTTCGGATAACTAAAATCTACAAAAAACTTTACCCCTGCTTTGTCTGCTTCCTGCTTCTTTTGATGAATAATAATATCCGTAATCGGATTTCCTGTCTGATAACCAAAATCTAACCTGCTTACGGTTTCTTCCATATTTCTGATATAGTCATTCAGTTCCTCGACATCGGTATTATTTTGTTTCTTCACATACTGCGTAATATTATTGATATGCCCTCTCAAGTCGTGACGCAATCCACACATATCCGCATAAATATCCTGTATCTCCTGTACCTCTTTTTGCATCTGCTGTATCTGATTTTCCAATAAGGTGGCTTTTTTGTTTTCTTCATGATACTGCACCACATTCTGAAAAAGCATAACATTGGCTATAACTGTTCCTAACAACAGAACACATATCACAGGAATCCAAAACAAAGTAGCCGGAATCGTATCATAAATAAGAGTCGTTGTTCCGTTTTCTACGGTAATAATCATCATTTTCAGAGTTATGGAAATACATACTGCCGCAATGCAAGGTAATATCAAAAATACATTTTCTCGAATCTGTAACTGATACTCTTTTCTTACATACTTTTTGTGAATCAATGACAAATATATTCCCAAAATCAACGCATAAAGAATTGCACTGGCAATATACATCACATATAGCATTACATTCGTAACCAATTCTACATGATTATTTGCGACAATCTGCCCCTGCATAATCAATTCATCCAACCACTTTCCTGCAACTGCACCCAATACTACGTTTAATACGCTGGCAATATACTTTACAATCTCTTTTCCTGCTACAAAACTAAAACATACAAATAACTGACTTGAAGTACCTTTACGAAAAAATATTCTTTGCATTCCTACTATTAATGACACATTGATAATAGCACTTATCACGTTATTAAATGGGTAGCGGCTCTGTATGACCTCAAATATAAGCACCTGCATAAGAAAATAGATTATGCTCCACAGAATAACTGTTGACTTTTTATCATGCTTTGGTTTCAGAAATAAACTTGTATATATTCCGCTAAAAATACTGTTGATTATATGTATCAACATGGACAGCAAACTAAACATTTACAATTCCTCCGTCCTTTGCATATCGCATATATGCCTTGATAAAATCCGAATATTTCTTCTGTGCAAGAATGAGAGAGTCACCGTTGATTAAATCAATGGTATCCACATTATAGGCTGTTATTTTTTCCAGATTAACAAGATAGCCTCTGTGACACCGATAAAATGAGTCACCCAGCTCTGTTTCCCAATCATCCATTCTGCCATAAGTATCAATTTTTCCGTCCTTCGTATGGAACACTACTTTTTTATTACTGCTCTCAATATAATAAATATCTTTCAGCAAAACCTTTTTCTGCATACCATTGTATTTGATAATTACAGAAAGTTTTTTCTGCCTATGTTTCACAGATACCTCTTTCAACGCACGGTTAAAGACAGTATGGAATTTCTTTTCATCCACAGGCTTTACCAGATAATGAAAAGCGTTTACATCAAAGGCATCCTCCATATACTCCCGGTATCCGGTTACAAATATAATAATACTCTTTTCCCTGCCTCTTTTCTCCTGTTCTTCCCTAATATGCTTTGCAACATCTATACCCGATATTTCTTTCATTTCCACATCCAGAAAAGAAACCGCAAAATTCTCCTGCGATTTAATCATTTCCTCCCCAGCTTCAAAGGTAACAACCTCCGCATCCGGCTCCTGTTCTCTTATCAAAGAAGCAATTTGTTCCCTTGTGGTTCTGTCATCGTCACAGACCGCTATCTTCATAATGACCGCCTACCTTTCGCTGATT
>JAFYWF010000080.1 GCA_017558145.1 Lachnospiraceae bacterium | reverse complement strand
TTTCTTGCAGTACTTTTACTGGTAGGAAATGGGTGTTTGGGATTGGTTTGCTTCAATCGTTCCAAGACATCGTTGTTGGAACAAATACAGAGCAATGTTATGAATCTTTCTCAGTGTGCTGCAGCTTCGGTTAGTGGGGATGTCTTGCAAAGCATTTCTGTAGGAGATGAAGAATCGAAAGAATATCAGATGATTGTGGAGCAATTATCGGTTTTCAGGGATAATGCTGAAATAGAATATATCTATACACTTCGTGAAAATAAAGAGGGGAGTATTGAATTTGTTGTGGATTCTGATTTGGAAGAACCGGCAGACATAGGGGAAGAATGTGAAGCTACGGTAGCCATGGAACAAACTTTTAGAAATCACCTTACTACGGTGGATGAAGAACCAATCACGGATGAGTGGGGAGAACATATTTCGGCTTATAGCCCTATTTTTAATGATAATCAAATGATTGGAGCCATTGGAATTGATATCAGTGCAACCTGGATTACGGAACAGACATTGCAGTTGCGTAATCTTATTGTTATTTGTTGTATAGGTACTTATGTAGCAAGTCTTTTGTTGCTTCAGGTTCTGATTATAAAATTTAAGAGAAGTATTCGTAAGTTAAATGGAAAAGTGGAAGAATTGGCCAGTGGTTCTGGGGATCTTACAAAAACAGTAGATATTTATTCTGGTGATGAGTTGGAAGTTATTGCAGGAAATATGAATGAGTTTATTGCTCAGATCCGTTCTTTGGTAAAAGATGTGGCGAAGTCCATAGACGTAATCCGTAGTAATGGAGAAGAGTTAAATTCTACTGTAAATGAAAATGCATGTATCATGCAAAATATGACTTCAGAAATACGCGAAATCAGTGATAACATGGAAAAAAGTTCTGTTTCCAGCAAAGAAATGTCTGTAAATCTTGCAGAAAGCGTGGAAGAGATTGCCTCATTTGCAAGAGAAGTAAATGATATTCGTCAAGAGGTACATAAAGCAAATGAAAATGCTAAAAAAACTTCCGGAGTAGTAAATGTCAATAAGAAAAATGCACTGGATTCCATTCATAAATTGCAAAGAAGAATGAGAAAGACCAGTGAGGAAGCAAGACAAATAGAACAGATTAGACAAATTGCGGAAGAAATAGGCCATATTTCTTCGCAAACGAGAATGCTGAGCTTAAATGCACAAATTGAAGCTTCCAGAGCAGGAGCAATGGGAGCAGGATTTGCTGTAGTTGCTACTGAAGTAGGACATCTAAGTAATGAAATAGACAGGGCCATTGCTGAAATTAATCAAATTAATGCAAAAGTGTTGGCAGCAGTAGGAGCGTTAACTGAAGTCTCAGAGGAGATGATTGAATTTGTTTCAGAAGATGTAGTAAAAGATTATGATGCATTTTCTTCCTTAGGAGAGGAGTATGAAAAAACAACAGAAACAATCAGGAATCAAATGGCAGATATAGGGGAACAAAGCTTTCGAATTTCAAAAGAAATGTCTGAGATTAATGAAAGTATACAAGAGATTGCGTCTATCGTAGTATTGACATCAGAGAGCGCTAATAAACTTGCAGCTTCCACAAACAGAATTTCTGAAAGTATGGAGAATCTGAATCATTCGTCTCAAAAGAATACATTACATACAAAAGAGTTGAATGAAAGGGTAAATAAATATAATTATTAGAATAAATATGATAATTATGCAATAAGAAAACAGGCATTTCATGATAAGTATCTTCCATGTTGAACATTGAGTGAAAAGAAGAGAACTTACCAATGAAGTGCCTGTTTTTTTACATACTTACTTGGAATAAAAAGAATCCGTCTTTTGTGCTGAATTTATAAATTCCTTCATATTTTTCTACTACGTAAATCATACTCTTAACACCGATACCGTGTCCGTTACGAATGGATATGGGAATTCCCTTTTCATTAAAGGAAGGTTCGGTTTCATAACTATTTTTGATTTCCAAACATAGCTTTTGATTTTTTTCATATAATTCAATGTGAATATTTCTCCTGGAAATATCTTCAATTTGTTGGCAAGCGTGAATTGCATTCTCGATGCCATTGTATAATAACTTACATAAATCTATAATGGCAAAACGGTTAAAATCCATAGCCGGAGCATGAACAGAAAAATTAATATTTTGTTCTTCGGCTTCTGTTTTAAAAGAAGATATCATCATGTTTATCGATTCATTGGAGGAGTAGGTAACAATCTGACTGTTTTCAAATACGGTCACAATTTGTTGAATATAATCAGTTGCTTCTTCGGGTTTGTTTTGTTGAATACAACTATTGATATAATTAAAATGATGACGCATATCATGACGATACATAGAAGCATGTTTTTCTAAATGACGCAATTGCTGGATTTGATTTGTTGCATCATGCAGCTGTTGCGAAATCATTTGTTGTACTGAGTTCAAATTTGTTTTTTCTATTTGGGTTTTGAAAAAAACAATATTAATATAATAAGAAAAAATTACGATGGCCAAGGTCATTGCACGTTCCCAGAAATCGTGATTAATGGTAGTCATAATGGTAAAATACTGATATTTTGTCGCATAATAATTATAAAAATAATAAAGCAGAGGAAGGATGGTTAAAAGTCCGATAAATTTCGAGTCTGCATATTCCAATATATAGTAAAATGGCTTTTTCAAAAGCTTGGAAGAAACAAGAAACATAAGGCAGTAGCTGGTGAAGATACTTAAAAAGGGTAATTTGGTAAAATATATTAGGATAGAACTAAGCATCATAGCACCAGAGGAAAAGATAATGGTACTCATGTAAAGAAATATGAGCTGTAATCCACGATATCTGGTTACAAAAAATAGAAATAACAATAAAGGAATTTGAGTAAAAATGATATATAGATCACCATAGAGTTCAAATCCCAATAATATTTGTACTAATACATTGGAACATAGAAAAAGTGTATAAAAAATCGTAAAAAGAAGTTGTTTCTTTTTGGAAAATGAGTAGAAATTTGTGTTTGCTAATGAAATCATGGTAATAGTACATAATAAGATGATGACGATAGATGAAAAAGTCCACTGTAGTTGTTCCATAAAGTGCTCCTTATATACAGTTTATTTGATAAAAATAAGTATTAGAAGTTTTATCTTTCATATCATACCATAGATAAGAGGAAATTGTGGGTGTTTTATGACAAAAAAGGCATGATTCGTGCAGTTTAAGGTTATTTTTTGGAAAAAATGTTAGTATAAGGTGAATTTATTGAGGACACTTAATAAATTCAACATAAACCACTTTCAACAACAAATGCCTTGTATTCTTGTTAAAGATACAGGGCATTTGTTATGTCATAAACAAAAAAATGACAAATAGTATAATTAAGGAGAAAACAATAATAATTTTTGGTAATTTAAAATAATTTTCTTGGAAATGCTAGGAAAAAGAAAATATCTATGGTAATATTATACATATGTTTACCTATCACGCACAAATAGTAGGTATAAATGAACAAAAAGAGTTATGAAAGTGGCAAAGGAGAAGAAAGCAGTGAGAAGTCAAGATTTAACGCCGGAACAATATCGACGTACCAATTGGGCTATGTATATTATTATGGTATTGTGTTGTATTTTATGTTTGGGGATTGATGTTAGCAATATGTCTAAAGCAACATTTAATACAGCAGGATATATTCGTTGTGGCATTTACGTATTTGTTATTGTTTTTTTAGGAATTATGGTTAAGTTATTGAAGGAAAAGAAAATTGCCATGATTATTATGGCACTTTCTTATTTGGTGATTTATCCTCTTCTTGTTTTTAATAACGGAGTAGGGACTATTGCATTAGCCTTTCCTGTATTAATTGGATTTATGATTTATCTGAATGCCAGAGTTGTATTTTTAGGCTGTGTTTCCACCTTTATTATTGCAGCCCTTAGATGTGGTATGGCAAAGTCAGCGGGAGATACCCTTTCTTTTGGGATTGCCAATGTTACAACGATGGCAGTGTTGCTTTGTATTTTTGGTTCTTTTTGTGCTATTAATTTGTTGATTTCTTTTGATAAAGAAAATCGAGAAGTAGTAGAAGAACAGGTAAAGCTGCGTGAGGAAGTGGCAGAAGTGGTTGCAGGTATCGTAGAGCGACTGGATACCAATTTCCAAAAGGTTATGACGGAAATGGATGTGATTGGTGATGCCATGGGTTCTGCTCATATGGCTATGGATTCTATTGCTGACAGTTCAGAAAATACTGCCAGTGCCGTAAATCAGCAGTTGGATATGACGGAACAGATTCAGAATAGATTAGAAAGCGTTAATGATACAGCTATGAATGCCATGAGTACAACACAAGAGCTTCGTGCTATTGTGGAAAATGGAAAACAGTTGGCGGATGAATTACAGAATCAGTCTATCTTGGTAGATGAAAATACAACCAGAATTTCTCAGACGGTTGCTTTATTGGTAGAAAACGTACAAAAGGTTTCCGGTATTACGGAGTCTATTTTAAATATTTCTTCTCAAACAAATTTACTTGCCTTAAATGCCAGCATTGAAGCAGCACGTGCAGGGGAAGCCGGAAGAGGATTTGCGGTGGTTGCGGATCAAATTCGAACTTTGGCAGAAGAGACCAAAGTATCCACAGAAAAAATTACAGCCATTATCAATGAATTAACTTCCATTACCAATGAAACTCAGCAGGGAATTGAAGAGTCAGTAGAAAGTATTAATGTACAACGTCAGAAGGTAGAAGAAGTAACAGAAAGCTTCAGCCAGGTAGAACATGGAATGGTAGAAGTGAGTTCCGGCGTAGAAAGCATGAATGCAGAAGTACAGGAGGTACTAGAAGCTAATAAGGTAATCGTAAGCAGTACCGAAATGCTTTCTTCTGCTTCTCAGGAGGTATCTGCGGAAACGCACAATAGTAAAGAGACAATAGATCAGGCTTTTGACAGCTTGAATGTCTTTGTAGAAGTTTTCCAGGGAGCATTTGATGAATTAGAAACTTTAAAACAGACTGTTTAAAGAAGTTCTTGATAAAGAAGATGTAAGTAGACAAGAATAATTTGTAAAAATAGGATATAGTGATATCGTGTTTAAAATATCAGAATAATAGGGGGAATGTAAAAGTATGAGAACAATGGAATTAAAAAAAGCATTTACAGAAGGAAATTATGACGAACTTTTGATGGATATTTATTTGGATGAATCTAAAATTGGATATCAAAAAGAACGTTACGTAAAAGCAATTGAAAAATTTGAAGCTTTATATGGTGAAAATGATGTGGAAATATATTCTGCACCAGGTAGAAGTGAAATCTCAGGAAATCATACAGATCATCAGCATGGTGAAGTATTGGCAGCGTCTATTAACTTAGATGCCATTGCAGTTGTTAAGAAAAATGATGTTGTACGTGTAGTATCTGATAATTATGATATGATTACCATTTCATTAGATGATATTGCAAAAAAAGATGAAGAAGAAGGCACAACTACAGCTTTGATTAAAGGTGTTTTGGCAGGTTTGAAAGACAGAGGTAATGCCATTGGTGGATTTGATGCTTACATAACAAGTGACGTGTTGATTGGTGCAGGTCTTTCTTCTTCCGCGGCTTTTGAAACCATTATTGGAACCATAGTTTCCGGACTTTATAATGATATGAAAGTGTCTGCAGTAGATATTGCAATTATCGGACAGTATGCAGAAAACGTATATTTTGGAAAACCTTGTGGATTAATGGATCAAATGGCTTGTTCTGTAGGAAGTCTTGTTCATATTGATTTTGCAGATAAAGCAAATCCAATTATTGATCCGGTGAGCTTTGATTTTGCAAAATATGGTTACAGCTTATGTATCACAGATACGAAAGGATCTCATGCAGATTTAACTCATGAATATGCGGCAGTACCAGCGGAAATGAGAGCAGCGGCAGCAGTTCTTGGTAAAGAGGTTCTTCATGGAACTACAATCGAAGATTTGTTGAAAAATGCAGATGAAATTCGTGAGAAAGCAGGAGATAGAGCATTCCTTAGAGCAATTCATTTCGTGACAGAAAATGTAAGAGTACAAAATGCAGTAGCAGCACTTAGAGCAGAAGATTTTGAAGGATTCTTGAAAGTGATTAAAGCTTCCGGTGACTCTTCTTATAAATATTTGCAGAATGTGTATACAAATCAGGATGTACAACATCAGAATGTGTCTGTTGCATTATCAGTGAGTGATGCGATTCTTGGTAATAACGGTGTTTGCCGTGTACATGGCGGAGGATTTGCAGGAACCATTCAGGCATTTGTAAAAAATGAAGCTGTAAAAGAGTATAAAGAAACTTTAGATGCTGTTTTTGGAAGCGGTGCTTGTGAAGTTCTTAAGATTCGTAAATACGGCGGAATGAAAGTATTATAGAAGAGAGTAGAAATACATGATTTCTTATAAAGATATTATAAAAAGTGAAATAATTAGAACCTATATTACAAGTGCAGACGAGTCATTGTCTGCACTTGGTTTTACGGAACATAGTTTTACTCATGTATTACATGTAGCTGAAACCGCAGGATATATTTTAAAAACCATTGGATATGATGAACATACCGTAGAAATTGCTAAAATAGCAGGCTATTTGCACGACATTGGGAATCTTGTGAATCGAAAGGAACATTCACAATCCGGAGCTGTCATGGCATGGAGTATTTTAAATGATATGAAATGTGATGCAAAAGATATAGCTACGATTGTTACGGCTATTGGAAATCATGATGAGGGAACAGGAGTACCTGTAAATGATGTAGCGGCTGCATTAATTTTAGCGGACAAAGCTGATGTGCGTCGTTCTCGTGTGAGAAACAGAGATTTAGCAAGCTTTGATATTCATGATAATGTAAATTATTCTGTGATAGAGTCAGTGCTTCAAATTAACGAAGACAGAACAGAAATAGAGTTGAAATTAACTTTGGATGCAGAATTTGGTTCAATAATGGATTTTTTTGAAATTTTCACAGAGAGAATGCTGTTATGTAAACGTGCATCTGAAAAATTAGGTCTGAAGTTTAAACTTCGAATGAATGGACAACAAATTCAATAAAAAACAAGGAAAGAGGCAGCAATGTCATTTAGTTAGTTCAGATTTTGTTAAGTTAAGAGGTAAATCTTCGGGTTTACCTCTTAAAAATATTTCGGAAATAAATTTTTCATTAAGTTAAGCCAATTAAAAAAGTAAAAAATATTGAAAAATAGTAGATTTGTTTTGAATAAGGGATATAATATATATAAAGTGATGTGTTTAGTTTAGGCGTAACAATAACAGAAACAGAGAGAACACAGGCGGAAAGTAAGAACGATTTAGAGCGGATTAGAGAGATTATTTTTATTACAGTAAACAGAGAGAACAGAATTTTTAGTAGAGATATTTTAGATTAGAGAGAAAAGTGAGAATAGGAAAACTACGCACACAAGACTGATATTCCCTGCATTTGCAGGGCATTTTGTCTTGTTTTTTTATGCACATCATTGATTACTGTAATGAAAATGAGGTTCTAATGATGAAACTGGTTAATACAACTCCTGATGTGTTAAAACATCAAATAAAAGATGCAATCACCAAAGCGATTGAAACTTATCGAAAGGATTATCCAAATGAAAAAAACTATTTTTCACGCAAACGTGTTCTAACATTTGAAAAAATGGTTAATCTTCTACTCTCTATGCAGGGAGGCAGTCTGAAAAAAGAATTGTATGATGCAGGGATAGATGTGACGGCATCAGCATTCGTACAGCAAAGAAACAAATTATCGTGGACTATCTTTGAAGATATGTTTGAAAATTTTAATGCACAATGTAATGACGTAAAAAAATACAAAGGCTATCGGGTATTTGCCATTGACGGAACCTGCGTAAATATGGAAAGAAATCCTAAATCTGACAGCTTTATGCAGAATGCAAGTAATCCCCATGGATATAACCAACTGCACGTTAATCCTTTGTATGATGTATTAAATAAAACGTATCAGCACTGCATTATACAGCCACAGCCTAAAATGGATGAAGTGGGATGTCTTGCGTTCTTTCTGTCATGGTATGACTTTAAAGAAAAAACGTTAATTGTGGCAGACAGAGGTTACGAATCCTACAATACCTTCGCTCATTTCTTAGAACATCCTAATGTAGACTTTCTGATTCGTGTAAAACAAGACCGAAGTGCTATGCGTGAAATCGGAAAACTTCCCATGATGGAATTAGATGTAGACGTTTCCATGACGATTACAACAACGCAGACGAAAGCTGACAAGGAAAATGGATATATTCTGGTACAGACACGAAAAAATGAAAATAAGGATTACAGCGAAAAAACAAGAGCAGGACGTTTTGATTTCCCGACTCCATATTCCATGAAATTCCGTGTGGTAAGGGTTCTTCTGGATACGGGAGAATATGAAACTCTGGCAACAAGCCTTCCACGAAGTTTTACTCCTGCGGAAATTAAGGAACTATATCACGCACGTTGGGGAATTGAAACATCTTTTCGTGAATTGAAATATGGCATAGGACTTGTGAATTTACATGGAAAAAAAGATGATTTTGTAAAGCAGGAAACATATTCCGCAATGATTATGATGAACTTTTGCAACCGCATTGTAAATGAAATTGTAATTAATCAAAAGCAGGAAAATATTTACGAATACAAAGTTAATATGAACATGGCAATGTATTTATGCAGACAATTCTTCCGCACAAAAAATGCGGATAGCAAAAAGCTGATAAAGGATATTTCCAAATATGCAGAACCGGTACGCCCGGGCAGACGTGATACAAGAAATATTAAAGCAAAATCCTTTGTAGGATTTATATACAGAGTGTCCGCTTAATAAGAAAAAGTTCCACAAGAAAAATACGGGGCGGAATTTCAGAAATTCTGCTCTGTATTTTTCTTTTTCTGAAAAAGTATCTTTTTAGGTCGAAAAACTAGGTTTTTCAAAAAAGAATGTCCTGCCCTAACTAAATAAAAGAAAAAAATGAGAAATTAGAGAAAGCATAGGAAAAATTCACAACTAGTTATAAGAATGTAACAAAAATAGAAACAATTTCCGATTATGAACAATACCTAACGATAGAAAGAAAATATTAACTAATCATAAAAACGTAGCGAAAAATGATTTTTGCAATTTTATATACACCCACTCTTTAGCGGAATGCACAAAGGAAAATCCGTATTAAGTTTAAAAAGTGATTTTTGAAGAAGATTTTTCTGATATTAATATTTTTTGAAAAAAGTAATAAATTTTAATGACACATCTATGACTAGTTGAGATTATTATGTTTGAAATAGCTTTTTGACATGTTATATCGAAAAGTTGAAAAAATAAACTATTTAATACTAAAAAATAAATAATCTTTTTATTTTAAGAAATAGCATTCGTTGACGCAGGAAAACGAGGTTGATATAATAAAAATACTTTTTCAAGGTATATTGTAGGATTGAAGGAGAAAATGTTATGAACTTTAGCAAGATTAATACTTTATTTTTAATTTTATTGTTTTCTGTATTTTTAAATGGATGTGCATCTGGAGTGGAACAGACAATTAGTATAGTTGAACTTGGTACAGCAACAGATGCTATTGATTTAGTTGAAATTGATAAATCTAAAGTAAAAGATGTAGTTATAATCGATGATGGTGGTTATAGTTACAACGAAATTGGAGAATATACGATTATTTATGAAGTAACTACAAATAGTAATCAAAAGAAAACTGTTACATACAACTGTAAGGTACAAGATACCACGTCACCATCGATAACAGCTAAACAGAATACAATAGAGTTAGGCATAGATGAAGAATTCAGAGTAGACGATTATTTTGATGTTATAGATAATAGTAAAGAATATTTTTTTGATTTAAATGATACAGAAATAGATACATCAAAGCCTACAGAGTTTAATATTACAGTATTCGTTGCTGATGCTTCAGGAAATAAATCAAATTCCATTGATATAAGAATCACTGTTTTAGATAGAAAAAAATTAATGTACGAAAAAGCAGTTGAACTTCAGGCAGAAGATAATTGGCAAGAAGCCGCAATTCTTTTTGGTTCATTAGGTGATTATGAAGATAGTGAAACAAAATATAAAGAATGCATACATTCACAAGCAGTACAATATTTCGATTTAGAACAATATGTTGATGCATTTAAACTTTTCAGTAGTATAAAATTCAATGAATCAAAAACATTTATAAATAAGATAGCAGATGAAGAAAAAAATAAAATTATTAGTGAGGTAAATAAATTATATAAAGAAAAAGATTATGAAAATGTTCAAATGATTTTAGAAAAAGTACTAAATTCTAGCGAAAAGGAAAAAAGTGATTTGTACCAGTTTAGTGTTTTTATGAATTCTATTCAAGGTGATTATCTGTGGTGGAAACAGGAAAATGCAAGAACTAATATATCCAAAGATATATTGACTAAAAATGGTAAACAATACATATTAGAGCCTTATCGTGACTATGATGATAATGGTATGTGTAATATAGAAGCTACTTTAAACGGAAATAAAGAACATCGCTTATTAGCAGTAGAAGAAGGTGAGATTTGGATTATCAACAAAGATATCATGGATGATTGGGAAGTATGGGAATCTCCAGAAGTATTCGAGGCTAATAAACAAAAAAGGGCTGAATATAAAGAAAAGCAAAAAGAAGAAGCAATAGCCAAAGCAGAAGCCCAAAAGAAGCGAGAAGAAATGGCTCAAAAAGAACCTGCTATAGGTATGACTCATGATGAAGTAAGATATGGTGCATGGGGAGAGCCGAAAGATATTAATAAAACTACATTTGCATGGGGAACAACAGAGCAATGGTGTTATTCTGGATATAGATATGTTTATTTTACTAATGGAAAAGTAGATGCTATTCAAGAATAAAGAAATTCATTAAGCAATATTTAAATTTTTATATACTAAACTAAAAAAGAAACCCGACTATTTGTGAAAATGGTCGGGAATTCTTTTTTATAAATCCTTAACTAAATGACATTGAAAGAGGCAGTTGCCTCTTTTTTGTTGCTATTTTTAGGAACCACGATTATAATAGTAACAATTCGTTTTGTGATTTAAAGTGATACATTGAAAAAATATAGGAGAGATTGGTATGTTAGAAAATCAAATTTTGGATATTCAGACTGTAACAGCTAAGATGAAAGCGGATAGTTATAAAATGGCGGCATTATCCATTGAAACCAGAAACAGTATTTTAAAAAATGTGAAAGAAGCTTTAGTTAACAATAAAGAAGAGATTTTTCGTGCAAATCAAATGGATTTGGTTGCGGCAGAGGAAAACGGAATTACTGCAGCTGTAAAAAAGCGTTTGAAATTCGATGAATCAAAATTAAAAGATGTAACACAGGGAATAGAAGAACTTATTAAATTAGAAGACCCAATTGGAAAAACACAGTTTAAACGTCAGTTAGATGAGGGACTTATTTTGCATAGAGTTTCTTGTCCTATTGGTGTGATTGGGATTATTTTTGAAGCCAGACCGGATGCATTGGTTCAGATTTCCTCTCTTTGTATTAAAAGCGGAAACTGTGCGGTATTAAAGGGAGGCAAAGAGACTACACATACAAACAGTGTGTTATTTGAAATTATATATCAAACAGCAGTTAAATGGGGGGCTCCGGAAGCATGTATGTTCCAGGCGAAGCTTCATAGTGAGATTGATGAGCTACTTGCCTGTCACAAATCAGTAGATCTATTAATTCCAAGAGGATCCAATCAGTTTGTGCAATACATTATGAATCATACTAAGATTCCGGTTATGGGGCATGCGGATGGAATTTGTCACACCTATTTGGATAGAGATGCAGATTTTACGAAAGCAGTATCCATTATTGTAGATGCGAAAACACAGTATACTGCTGCCTGCAATTCTACGGAAACCTTATTGGTGGATAGAGCAATCGAGAAAGAAACATTGAAAATGATTGCCAAAAAATTACAGGAAAAAAATGTAGTGTTGCATGGTACTGATGAGGTTTCTAAGGTAATTGCTTGTGAAATCATGGAGGAAGAGGACTTTAATAGAGAATATTTGGATTTGGAAATTTCTATTAAATATGTAGATGGCGTATCGGAGGCGATTGAACACATTAATCGTTTTGGTTCACATCATACAGATTGTATCATTACAGAAAATAGGGATACAGCAGAAACGTTTATGCAGTACGTAGATTCAGCCGGAACTTATCTTAACTGTTCTACCAGATTTGCAGATGGTTTCCGTTATGGTTTTGGTGCAGAAGTAGGAATTAGTACCAGCAAGATTCACGCCAGAGGTCCGGTAGGATTGGAAGGTTTGACAACTTATAAATATAAGCTTTATGGAGATGGTCATATTGTAGATGACTATGCTAAAGGAAATAGAAAGTTTTCTTTTAAAGAATTATAAAGCAAGGAAAACATTGATATAAGTGTAGGTTGGAGAAAAATATGAATCATAAAGAACAGACAAAGCATAGAAATAACCTGGGGAAAAAAGCCGGTACGGTTGGAATTATTACCAATACCTGTTTGGCTGTAGGGAAGCTTATGGTTGGGATTCTTGCGTCTTCTGTATCCATTATTGCAGATGCATTAAATAATTTAATGGATGCAGCCAGTTCCATTGTTACGTTAGTGGGGTTTAAGTTAGCAGAAAAACCTGCTGATGAAGAACATCCTTTTGGTCATGCCAGAAGTGAATACTTAGCAGGACTTGTAGTTGCTATGATGATTTTTGTAGTAGGATATGAGTTGGTAATTAGTTCTGTAAAAAAAATTATGGAACCTGCGGCTGTAGATTTTTCATTACCAACTGCCATTGTTTTGCTGGCTTCGATTTTTGTAAAATATGGTCTTTCTATTTATTATAAAAAGGTAGGGGATGAGATTTCATCTACCACGTTATTGGCAGCTTCTACAGATAGTCGCAATGACGTTATCATGACAGGTGCAGTTTTTTTGGCTGCACTTGTGGAAATGTTTACAAAACTAAAAATTGATGGTTGTATTGGTTTGGCAGTAGCAATATTCATTATTTATAGTGGAATTAATTTGGCAAGAGAAACTATGTCACCTTTATTGGGAGAAGGAATCAATGAAGAATTAAAGGAAACATTAGAAGATTATATTTTATCTTGCGATAAGGTTGTAGGATGTCATGATTTGATTGTACATGACTACGGACCAAATCATCGATTTGCCAGTATCCATGTAGAGATGGATAAAAATGAGGACCCGTTGGTATGTCACGAATTAATTGATGATATGGAAGAGGAGTGTATGCGAAGTCATGGAGTACATATGGTGATTCACTATGATCCGATTGTGACCGACGATCCGGAAGCAGAACGACTTAGACAATTGGTAATTACCATATTAAAGGTTAGAGATGAAAGATTATCCATCCATGATTTTCGTATGGTGCAAGGGCAAGGACATGAAAATTTAATATTTGATGTTTTGATTCCTTTAGACTTGAAGGGACAGGAAAAGACGATTCAAAAAGCCATTGAAACGGCATTAAATAATATTGAACCAAAAACATATTATACAAAAATTACGTTTGATACTGCGTACGTACATAGATAGGAGAAATGATGGGAAATACATTTTATTTTCAGTGGGAGCCGACTTTGATGGTTTGGATTCAAAATATATTAGGACAGGTAGGGGGAGAAATTGCGGGAGTAATTACCTCTTTGGGAGAAGAGACTGTCATGGTAGCAATTTTAGGATTTATTTATTGGTGCTATGACAAGAAATTTGGAGTTTATGTAGGTACAAACCTAATGGTAGGGTTAGTGGCTAATCCGATGATTAAAAATATTTTTTTGCGTCATAGACCTTATATGGTCCATTCGGAAGTTAAATGTCTTAAGCAGGTTCATGAGGGGGATTTGTATGATCCGCTATTACAGGGATATTCTTTCCCTAGTGGTCATACAAGTAATGCTTCTACCATGTATTTCTCCCTTCCGGTATATGGGAAAAAGAAATGGTTAGTTATTATGGCGATCATAATGCCACTGCTGATTGGAGTATCCAGGGTTTGTTTAGGGGTACATTATCCAACGGATGTAATAGCAGGTTGGATTTTGGGAGCTGTGGTTGTTACGGTGATGACCTATTTACAGAATAAAGTGAAAACAAAATGGAAATTGTATTTATGGATTACTGTTTTTAGTATTCCAGGATGCTTTTATTGTACCAGCAATGATTATTATACGGCTTTGGGAATGATGATGGGATTTTTTGCAGCCAATCTTTATGAAGAAAAATATGTAAAATTTGAAACAACAACTCTTTTTTTAAAGTCAGTGATTCGTGTGGTTTGCGGTTTGGCAGTTTTTCTGATTGCTAATGCTATTTTAAAAGCAGCTTTGGGAGTTATTGCAATAGAAGAATTAGAAAATATGATAAGAGTACTGCGGTATGGAATTTTGGTGTTTATCACTATGGGAGTGTATCCCATGGCTTTTCGATGGAAAAAAGTTTTTGGATAAATTAAATACTGTAGAAAAAGCCTCTTATAAAATCAAGAAAAATTAAGAATTTCGGGAAAGAAAATTGACGAAATTAAGCAAGAATGTTACAATGTTTCACGTTGTGTGTTAAAAAAATACAAGAGAAAAAATAGACGTTTGTGCGCATTGATAGGAGGCTCATTATGGGTGAAAAAAGAAGTAGCTTTTCAGGTAATATAGGTTTTGTACTGGCAGCTGCCGGAAGTGCAGTAGGATTAGGAAATTTATGGCGTTTCCCTTATCTTGCAGCTCAGTATGGTGGTGGAATTTTTCTTTTGGTTTATTTGATTTTAGTTTTAACCTTTGGGTTTTCTTTGCTAATCCTTGAAATTGCCATGGGAAGAAAAACAAAATTAAGTTCTATTTCTGCTTATGGAAAATTAAATCCAAAATTTGGTTGGTTAGGGATGTTATCTTTAGCGATACCGGTATTGATTTTACCATATTATAGCGTTATTGGTGGCTGGGTAATTAAATATATGACAGTATTTTTATCAGGTCAGGGTAAAGTAGCTGCTGATAGTGCGTTTTTTGGTGGCTTTATCGGACAAACAGCGTCTCCTTTAACAATGTTTTTTATCTTTATTACATTAACTATTATCGTAGTAGCTTTTGGTGTTGAAAAAGGGATAGAGCGTGTTAGTAAATTTATGATGCCGGTGTTAATTTTATTAACCATCGGAATTGCGATTTTTGTAGCTACCATTCCGGGAGCAATGGAGGGACTTAAGTATTATTTGCTTCCTGATTTTTCTAAATTTTCTTTTAAGACTTTATGTGCAGCGATGGGACAGTTGTTTTATTCCTTAAGTATTGCTATGGGTATTTTGGTGGCATATGGATCTTATGTAAAGGATGATATTGATTTAAATAAATCAGCAGGGCATATTGAAATTTTCGATACTATGGTAGCGGTATTGTCCGGTTTAATGATTGTTCCTGCAGTCTATATTTTTAGTGGGGAAGAAGGATTAAAAACCGGTGGTGCCGGTTTAATGTTTAAAACTTTGCCGATGGTCTTCGACCAGATGCCTTTTGGTAATGTTATTGGTGGAGCATTCTTTGTTTTGGTATTTTTAGCGGCTTTGACCAGTTCTATTTCTTTAACAGAAGCCATTGTGTCTATGTTTATGGATAAGTTTAAGCTGACACGAATTAAGGCAGTGTTATTAGTATATGTGAGTACTTTATTGTTAGGTGTTCCTTCTGCATTAGGTTATGGCTTATGGTCTCACATTACTGTATTAGGAATGGATTTCCTTACATTCTTTGATTACATTTCCAACAGTGTTATGATGCCGATTCTTGCTATTGCGACTTGTCTTTTAGCAGGTTGGTTTATGAATTTAAAAGATATTGAAGATGAAATTACAAAAAATGGTGAAGATTTTAAGAGACGAGGAATCTTCCGTGTAATGATTAAGTATATTGCACCGGTATTTTTAGTAATTATTTTGGTGTTCTATACATTAGCTCAGTTTGGATTTATATCTTATTAATATTAGTAAGAAGGATTCATGCTGATGAGTTGTTCATAAAAAAAGTAAAAAACTTCAAGTGCATATGAAATGCATTTGAAGTTTTTTTAGTGTATAAGCGAGATAGATGAAAATAATTCATGTTAAAAGTGAGCAAAGTTCATATTTTCACTTTACTTTTATAAAGTATGAGATATAATAATGTCTAGTTAATAAAGAATGATTCAAGATAAACATGAATAAAATTCACTTATAAAGAAAAGAGGCTTATTATGGAAAAAAGTTTAGAAATCAGATGGCATGGTAGAGGCGGACAGGGAGCAAAAACAGCGGCTCTTTTGTTAGCAGATGTAGCTTTTAAAACAGGGGCATTCGTTCAGGGATTTCCTGAATATGGTCCGGAAAGAATGGGAGCACCAATTACCGCATATAACAGAATTAGTAAGAAAGAGATTAGAGTACATTCTAATATTTATACACCGGATTTAGTGGTGGTAGTGGATGAAACATTATTGCATTCTGTAAATGTTACTGCAGGTTTAAAGGAAGACGGTGCAGTTATTGTAAATACAGCACAGTCAGCGGATGAAGTTCGTTTATTACTTCATGGATATAAAGGGGCAGTGTATACCGTGGATGCCAGAACAATTTCTACAGAAGCTCTTGGAAAGAACTTCCCTAACTCTCCAATGCTTGCAGCGGCCGTTGCAGTAAGTGGAATTATGAGTAGAGAAACTTTTATGAAAGAAATGAAAGCCTCCTATAGTCATAAATTTGCGAAAAAACCGGAAGTAATTGAAGGAAATATGAAAGCACTGGAAATGACTTTTGATGCATTGCAGGATGCTTTACAGGAAGTGGATGAAAAAATCGCTTAACTAAAAATAAGAAAAAACCATTTAGGAGAAAGATTATGAGAACTGATGTAAATAAAATCAATGAAATGACTCCTCATCAGGAGTTGACAGAAGGATTGATGATGTTTGCAGGTGGAACTTCGAAAGGGTTTAAAACAGGGGAGTGGAGAACCAACACTCCTGTTTTTTTGGAAGAAAAATGCAAACAGTGTCTTCTTTGTGCACCGGTATGTCCCGATTGCTCTATTCCGGTAAAGGACAGTAAAAGAGCAGAATTTGATTATGATCACTGTAAAGGATGTGGCATTTGTGCCAAGGTTTGTCCTTTTGGAGCTATTGAAATGAAGGAGGGAAGATAAATATGCCTAAGAAAGATCGAATGAGCGGAAATGAAGCTGTGGCTTATGCTATTAAGCAGATTAATCCGGATGTTATGCCAGCCTTCCCAATTACTCCATCTACAGAGATTCCACAGATGGTATCCAGTTACATAGCAAACGGTGAAGTAGATACAGAATTTATTCCGGTAGAAAGCGAACATTCTTCTATGAGTGCAGCGATAGGTGCTCAGGCAGCAGGTGCCAGAACATTGACAGCTACTTCATCAGCAGGTTTGGCATTGATGTGGGAAGAGTTGTTATTAGCTGCTTCCAATCGTATGCCTCTAGCATTAGCTTTGGTAAACAGAACTTTATCCGGTCCGATTAATATTAACTGTGATCACACCGATAGTATGGGTGCCAGAGATACCGGTTGGATTCAGATATATGCAGAAAATAATCAGGAAGTTTATGATAATTTTATTCAGGCATATCCTATAGCAGAACATAAAGATGTGCATTTACCTATTATGATTTGTCAGGATGGTTTTATTACCAGTCATGCAGTGGAAAATATCGAGTTAATGGATGACGATGTGGTAAAAGAATTTGTGGGAGAATATGAACCGGAAGAATTTTTATTAAATCCTGGAAAACCTATGGCTGTGGGGCCTTATGCTATTTCTGCGTATGCTATGGAAGCTAGAAAAAATCAAGAAATTGCATTGGAAAACTCCAAAGATGTCATTTGGCAGGTGGCTAAGGAGTACGAAAAAATTTCTGGTAGAAAATATGGATTTTTTGAAGAATATAGAACTAAAGATGCAGACTACATTATGTTGATTATGGGGTCTGCAGCCGGAACAGCAAAGCAGGCTGTTGATGAGCTTAGAGAACAAGGGAAAAAGGTTGGAGTATTAAAACTTCGTGTATTTAGACCATTCCCGGCAAAAGAAATAGCAGCAGCTCTTTCCAGATGTAAGGCTGTGGCTATTATGGATCGATGTGAAAGCTATAACGGAAATGGTGGGCCATTAGGAAGTGAAGTAACAGCAGCTCTTTTCAGAAATAAGGTTATGATAGAGGCTGTAAACTACATTTATGGTTTGGCAGGAAGAGATTTTACGGTAGAAAATGTATTTGATATTTTTGCCCAATTGGATGATGCAGTTACCAGTGGTACAGAAATAGAACAATATCAATATATCGGACTTCGTAAATAGGAGGCATACAAAACGTGAACAATTTGAATTTAAAAGAGATTATGAATAAACCGGAGCGTTTAGCACCGGGACATAGAATGTGTGCCGGATGTGGAGCTACCATTGGCGTACGAGCTGTTCTTCGAGCACTTCATGAAGGTGATTATGCAGTCATCGGAAATGCGACAGGATGCTTAGAAGTGTCTACTTATATGTATCCCTATACTGCTTGGGAAGATAGTTATATTCACAACGCTTTTGAAAATGCGGGAGCAACCTTAAGTGGGGTAGAAACTGCGTATAAAGCGTTGAAGAAAAAAGGGAAAATTCCTGAAGATGTGAATTATAAATTTATTACTTTTGGTGGTGACGGAGGAACCTATGATATTGGTTTCCAGTCTTTATCCGGAGCTATGGAACGAAATCATGATATGGTGTATGTATGCTATGATAATGGTGCATATATGAATACCGGGATTCAGCGTTCTTCTGCAACTCCAATGTATGCAGATACTACAACTACACCGGTAGGCAGTCAGTCTAATGGTAAGATGCAGAATCGTAAAGATTTAGCGGCTATTATTGCAGAACATGATGTTCCCTATGTGGCACAGACAACGTTGACAACTGATTTTAAGGATTTACATAGAAAATCAGAAAAAGCAATTTATACCGAAGGAGCTTGTTTCTTAAATATGATGGCGCCTTGTCCAAGAGGATGGCAGTATGACACTTCAGAAATCATGAAGATTTGTAAATTAGCGGTAGATACCTGTTACTGGCCATTGTTTGAAGTGGATCATGGAAAATGGATTTTGAATTATGAACCAAAGAAGAAACTTCCAATTGAAGATTTCTTAAGAGAGCAAGGAAGATTCAAACATTTATTCAAAAAAGGAAATGAAGATTTACTGGTACAATTCCAGCAGGAAGTAGATAGAAGATGGGAAAATCTGTTATACAGATGTGCCAGAGAAGATTAGAAAATCACTATCATAGTTTATATTTGCTAAAAAGTTATTTTTGAGAATTATTTGAGAAAGCGGAGAAGATTGATATGACCTTATTATCGTATCAGATTTTAAAAGCAGTAGCAGATATGGGAAGTTTTTATAAAGCGGCAGAGGTGTTAGGATTAACACCTTCTGCCGTAAGTCATTCTATAGCTGCTTTGGAAAAAGAACTAGGGTTTGCTGTATTGGTTAGAAATAAGTCCGGTGTTACATTAACTAATTATGGAGAGCAATTGCTTCCGTTTGTAAATGTGGTATTAAATAGTGATGAAAGTTTACAACAGGAAATTTCAGAATTAAATGGATTAAAAAAAGGAAAAGTAAAATTAGGAGTTTTTTCTAGTATCTGTACCAACTGGCTTCCGGATATTTTAAATTCTTTTCAAGGGAAGTATCCGGCTATAGAAATTGAAGTATTTCAGGGAACATATGATGATGTGGTTTATTGGTTGAAAAATGGTGTTGTAGATTTGGGATTTTTATCCGTTTCCAGTGCAAAAGATATTCCAATTGAACCATTATACGAAGATCCATTAGTATGCGTTTTACCAAAAAATACTTTGAAGAAAAAAGAAAATGAGAGTGTTACAATTGAAGATATGCGAAATCATAGATTTGTAACTCAAAGGGAGTGTACTGATGCAGATATTCAAAATTTTTTGAAAAAAAATTCCCTCAGTATTCAATCCAGTTATCATGTGGTGGATGATTTATCTACGGTGGCATTGGTAGAAAAGGGGTTCGGAATTTGTTTGATGCCACAATTGGTAATGAATGATATTCCTTATGATGTGGATTGTTATCCCATCCATCCCAAGGCTAGTCGAATTATTGGAATTGCTGCTATGAATCCGAATTTTATGGCACCGGCAGTTCGGTCACTATATAAACATATTGTGGAGAAATATAAAAGAATATAAAAAATCGTTCAAAATTTAACTTATAGGGAAAGGGACAATGTCATGAAATGCGCTTGGTCACATATTTGAGGTGACCAAGCGTATTTTATAAAGTCAATGGAGTGTGATTTTTTTTTTAGATTATTTTGAAGAAATCTTATCAAATTTTAAATACTGGCTTTTGTATTCTTTAGGAGAAAGTCCGTACTCTTTTTTAAAGGCACGATAAAAGCTGGAATAGTCGCTAAATCCACAGAGTAGATAAAGTTCAGAAATCTCGGCATTGTTTAAAATGGCATCTTTACATAAAGCCAGACGTTTTTTTATTACGTATTGATGTAATGGAAGACCATATTTTTCTTTGAAAAGATGGGCTATATGATATTTATTTACAAAAAATAATTTAGCCAAATGTTCCAAGGATAAATCTTCATCTAAATGTTCATTAATATAATCAATGAGTTTCTCAAACAATCCTTTCTGTTCTTTCGTAACATGTGGGTGTACTGTTTCATAAACCACGCGACTTAAATGTAGAATTAAATCTTTAGTAGCTAAAGAAAGCTTTAGATCCTTTCCAAAATGTTGAAAATGAATTTCATCAGAAATTAAAAACAATTTTGATTGAATAGTATTAAATGTAATGGTATCAAAATGATAGATGTATTGTTTGTTTTCATTAGAATGTTTCAATAGATACACATAATCAGAGGAAGTATGTCCTAATTCTTCTGCGAAGTCAGACGTAATCCAAAATACAAAACGTTGATAAGGAGCTTCAGGATTGTGAATAGTAATATAATGTTTTACAGAAGGTGGTAAAAGAATCATATCACCTTTTTGTAAAGAATATGTTTGATTTTGAATGGTGATTGAAACTTCACCACCTAGAAAAAAATAAAATTCATAGTATTTATGACTGTGTTCTTTTAAAGGAGTAATATGTTTATCGTTATAATAAAATAGTTCGAAATCTTTAGATAACATATACTCTCTGGTACTAAAAGGCATTTGCAGATATTTTTTCATGATAATGTCACCCGTTTTATTTTTGGATTTACCCAGACAAATTTTATGTCATATTAAATATTTGCTAAATTTTAACATAAAACAACAAGTTTTGCAATGTGGAGAGCAAGACTATCAATTTGTTTTTTGCTATAATTGGTTATAATAAATATAGAAGTCACGAGGGAACTTAAAAGCAAAAAGTTATGTATAAGGAGAGGGAAAGAGATGAATCCGGTTTTAGAACAAATTCAGAAAACAGGTATTATTCCGGTAGTAGTATTGGATGACGCTAAAGATGCAGAGCCTTTAGCAAAAGCACTTTGTGAAGGGGGTCTTCCATGTGCAGAGGTTACATTTAGAACAGAAGCTGCAGAAGAATGTATTCGCATTATGAGTGAAAAATTTCCGGAAATGTTAGTAGGAGCTGGTACAGTTCTTACAACAGAACAGGTTGACCGTGCAGTAGCTGCAGGTGCTAAATTCATCGTTAGCCCGGGTCTCAACCCAAGAATTGTTAAATATTGTGTAGAAAAAGGAATTGTTATTACTCCTGGTTGTGCTAATGCAAGTGATATGGAGATTGCATTAGAAAATGGTTTGGAAGTAGTTAAATTCTTCCCGGCAGAACCGGCAGGTGGTTTAAATATGATTAAAGCATTAGCGGCACCTTATGTTGGTCTTAAATTTATGCCAACAGGTGGAATTAGTCCTAAAAATGTAAGAGATTATCTTGCATACAACAGAATTATCGCATGTGGCGGTAGCTGGATGGTTAAAAATGATTTAGTAAAAGCGGGCGATTTCGCAGCAATTACTGAAATGGCTAAAGAATGTGTACAGATTGTAAAAGAAAGCAGAGGAGAATAAGAACTATGAGCAAGAAAGTTATTACATTTGGAGAATTAATGTTAAGATTAGCACCAGAAGGATATTATCGTTTTGTACAGGCTGATAAATTAGGCGCTACATTTGGTGGTGGAGAAGCGAACGTAGCAGTTTCTCTTGCTAACTATGGTTTCGATGCAAAATTTGTATCCAAATTACCAACTCATGAAATCGGACAGGCAGCTGTAAATTCCTTAAGAAAATATGGTGTTGATACATCTTACATCGCTCGTGGTGGTGATAGAGTAGGTATCTACTATCTTGAAAAAGGTGCTTCTCAGAGACCTTCTAAAGTTATCTATGACCGTGCAGGTTCTTCTATTTACACAGCAAGTGCTGATGATTTTAACTGGAAAGAAATTTTTGATGGTGCAGAATGGTTCCACTTTACAGGTATCACTCCAGCATTAAATGACAATGTAGCGGCTCTTTGTTTAGAAGCTTGTAAAGCTGCGAAAGAAGCTGGTGTTAAAATTTCTTGTGACTTAAACTACAGAAATAAATTATGGAGCAAAGCGAAAGCTGGTGAAGTTATGGGCGAGCTTTGCAAATATGTTGACGTATGTATCGCAAACGAAGAAGATGCTTCTGATGTATTCGGAATCAAAGCAGCTGATACAGATGTAACTACTGGTACAGTGAACCATGAAGGTTACAAAGATGTTGCAAAACAGTTAGCTGATCGTTTTGGATTTGAAAAGGTTGCTATTACATTAAGAGAATCTATCTCTGCTAATGATAACTTATGGTCTGCTATGTTATTCGATGGCAATGACTACTACTTCAGCAAAAAATACTCTATGCACATTGTTGACCGTGTAGGTGGTGGAGACAGCTTTGGTGGCGGTCTTATCGCAGCTTGCTTGAATGGATGTGATTCTCAGCAGACAATTGAAATCGCTGTAGCAGCATCTTGCTTGAAACATTCTATCGAAGGTGACTTCAATTTAGTATCTATGGATGAAGTTATGAAATTAGCTGGTGGCGACGGATCAGGTCGTGTACAGAGATAAGGAAAGTTAGTTTATATCTAGGGATTGTATATTATTAAGCTTTTACCTTCCCCTTTATCAGGAGGCGCTTCGTGCTTTGCACGGGCGTCTCTTTTTTGATCTTGATTAATTTGTGAAATAAGTGTGAAAAATTGTTAAGAATTTTGACAGGTATGATAAGTGTAATTTATACTGTTAGGGTGATTATGAAGAGGTATAAATGGTTTTAAGATAATATTTGATAAAACAAATTTTTAATATGTTTAAATTATAGTGAAAGAATAGAATGTGAGGCGAAAAAAGCATGAAGCATTCCATAAGGAAACAGTTTGCAGGAATTTTTATAGGAATGATGGCCGCTACAGTTAGTTTTACCTGGCTCATTAATACCATTTTTTTGGATGATTATTATTTAAATGAAAAGCAAAAAAATTTAATTCAAGTATATGAGACATTAAACAAAGCAGAAAAAACAGGACAGTTAGATTCTGAAGATTTTTATAATATTACTATGTCAAATTTATGCAGTCGATACAATATTACAGGGTTAGTAGTAGATATTCGAACACAGAAATTATTGGCTTTTGGTGCAGATGAGGAACAATCAAAAAGAAGATTGTGGGATAGTTTGTTGTTTATAGAACATAACCCACAAAAAATTTTGCAGGAAAGTAATAATTATAAGATGCTTGTTATTACAGATAAAATAAGTAAAGCAGAGTATATCGACTTGTGGGGGAATTTAGAAAACGGAGATATGTTTTTATTAAGAACTCCATTGGAAAGTATTCGCGATAGCGCTGTGATTTCGAATCGTTTCTTGGGATATATAGGTATTATTGCTACGATGATCAGCGCTATGATTATTTGGTTTTTATCAAAGAAATATACGAAACCTATTTTAGAGCTTGCAAAGATTTCGCAAAAAATGGCAAGACTGGATTTTGAAGCTAAATATGTAGGTGAAAAAGATAATGAAATTGGTATATTGGGAGAAAATATTAATCTTATGTCCATGGAACTGGAACGAACCATTTCAGAACTTAAATCAGCGAATTTAGAATTAACAAAAGACATAGAGAGAAAAGAAAGAAATGAAGAAATGAGATCCGAGTTTTTAGCCAATGTGTCTCATGAATTAAAAACTCCCATTGCTTTGATTCAAGGGTATGCAGAAGGGTTAAAGGATAATGTTACAGACAGTCAAGAAGAGAAAGAGTATTACTGTGATGTTATTATAGATGAATCTAGAAAGATGAACGAAATGGTAAGGAAACTTTTGACTTTGAATCAGTTAGAATTTGGGAATGAAATTGTGAGTATGGAAAGATTTAATTTATCAGAATTAATTTTGAATTATTTGCAGTTTGTAGAAATCTTAGTAAACCAAAAAGGCGCTAGTATAGAGTTACCTGCACAAATTCCTGTTTTTGTATGGGCCGACGAACTAAAAGTAGAAGAAGTGTTTATGAACTATATTTCTAATGCGGTTCATTATGTAAAAGAAGATGCTTTGGGACAAAAGAAAATTACCGTGGATTTTGAGGTAAAAGAAAAGTCAGTCAGAATTTTAGTCTTTAACACAGGTGATTCTATACCGGAAGAAAGTATTCCTAAGTTATGGGATAAGTTTTACAAAGTAGATAAAGCGAGAACCAGAGAATATGGAGGGAATGGTATCGGACTTTCTATTGTAAAAGCGATTATGGAGTCGATGAATGGAGCCTATGGAGTAGAGAATAAAGAAAATGGTGTTTTGTTTTGGTTTGAATTGGAGAGAGCTTGAGTAGAAGAAGTTTTTTAGAAAAATGTTTTTTTAATATATAATTTTAGAGCATATATTTTAAGCAGAAAAAGTAAGTTGCAGAGTATTAATTAAAATGAAAAATAATTAGTTGAAGAAATCTGAATAAATGATATTATATAAAGTGATTAGGTGTTTATGACGATACACAAATAGAAGTTTCTATATAAAGATAAAGAATATCTTTCGGTGAGGATTTTATGAAAAAAAACAGATTATTATATCTTCTTATAATATGTATAATGGCTATTGGATTAACTGCTTGCGATAAAAAAGATGAAGCGGTAGAGGTAGCGGAAGCAACTGAAGAAGTAAATATGTTTGGTTTAACTGCGGAAGAACAGAAGATGTATGCAGAATATGCCGCAGGAGTTCTTATGAAGTACAACGCCGGAACCAATATGCGTGTATTGGAAGGCCAGAAGTTGATTTATACTGAAGAAAAAGAAGAAGCCAAGAGGCAGCAGGAGTTACGTAGGGAACAGTTGGCGCAAGAATATCAAAGTAATAAGGATACACCTAGCAGTAGCGGAAACAGTAGTTCCACGGGAAGTGAAGGTTCAGGAGAAGCTACAGGAGTTAGTTACATTAGTGATATGGCAACAGCCAGTGGCATGAATAATTTTTCTATTAGTTACTTAGGGTGTGAAATTACAGAAAGCTATCCAAATGATGGCGATGATATTTTTATGGCGATGGATGCAACCAAGGGAAAAGTTTTATTGGTTGCAAAATTTGCAGTCACTAATAAAAGTGGAGAAACACAAAACTTTAATATGTTTTCCAACAAAGGAAAATTTAAGTTGAAATTAAATGGAGAATCTTATAAATCACAATATACATTATTATTAGATGATTTATCTATGTATAAAGGTGATATTGCTGCAGGAGAAACCATAGAGACAGTGTTAGTATTTGAAATACCTCAAGATCAGGCTCAAAATACAAACAGTATGGAATTAGTGATTACTATGGGTGGAAGTTCTAGTTATATGGATTTGTCTGGTGGCATCAGTGCAAGTACAGCGTTTAATGATGTAGAAGGTCAAACAGATGTAGAGATTGAAAGTTCTGAAAATGAAGAAATAGATATAGAGAATGTTGAAGAAGAATCAGAAGATGAAATGCAATCTGATTTAGCACAAGAATATATGGAAGCTTTAGAAGCGATGGAATCGGATGCTATTAATGAAGGTACAGTGAATAGTTCTTCGGGAAATGTTACAGTAGTAGGAAGCAATCGGAATTAAAGATAATAGTAAGATATAAGAATAAAGTGAAATAATGGTAAAATATAAATAATATTATTAGAAACCGGTGTAAGAGATTACACCGGTTTCTTCTATATATAATAGAAAATGGGTAATACCGATAAAGAGGGTTGTGTGTTAAAAATGCACAAAGAGATGAGATGGAAAAAGAAAATAGTGTATTAAGTTACAAAAGTAGAAAAAAGTAAAAAAAGGTGTTGCAAAAAAGGAAAGGCTTTGGTAAGATAGCAAAGTCGTCAAACGACAGAAACCAACAAAAAACGAAAACGAAAGCCACAGACCGAAATAAGACTCAGGGGAGCCACGGAGGCTGAAAAAAGTTTTTTGAAAAAGTAAAAAAGTTGTTGACAAGAAATGACAGATTGTGTTAATATAACAAAGCTGTCGCGAAAACAACGAAGAAGACAGTGAAAGCAAAGCAAGCTCGTAAGTAAACTTACTCGC
>JAFYWF010000079.1 GCA_017558145.1 Lachnospiraceae bacterium | reverse complement strand
TGCTCTATCCAGCTGAGCTACGAACACATATACTTGGTTTTAAACTACCTTTTGGCAATTTAAAAGCGGGTGATGGGAATCGAACCCACGTATCTAGCTTGGAAGGCTAGTGTTCTACCATTGAACTACACCCGCATAAAATCTTTAAATCGGGGTGACAGGATTCGAACCTGCGACCTCCTGGTCCCAAACCAGGCGCTCTAGCCAAGCTGAGCCACACCCCGTTTTCTGTTGTTGTGCTGTTGTTATTGCCTCAGCACAAAACGTAGTATATAACATCTATATACACATGTCAACACTTTTTTTAAAAAAAGTTTTATTTTTTTTATTTTATTTTTTAATCTACTCAAACACCTTGATTTTAAAGGCTTTTCAGAGTACATTCAACTTCTCCATTTTCATCAATTTCCATAATAATATATGTATATTTTCTTCCTTCTTGACGAGGATAAGTCAAACTACCGGGATTTAAAACTTTAATTCCATTCTCCTCCGTAATAACCGGACGATGCGTATGTCCATAAATTACCATGTCCATTTTTCGCTTTTTAGCCTCTCTTACCAAATGATCATACCCCATATTCACATAATATGGATGTCCATGCGTAACCAAGGCTTTATATTTCCCCAACTTTACCACAGCCTCTCTCGGCAAATCAGAAAAATAATCGTTATTTCCTTGCACAATGACGGTTTTACAACCGGCAGATTCAGAAATCAGATATTCACTACCTTCTACATCCCCACAATGAATTACCATATCCATTTTTTCACTTTGTTCTAAAAGGTCCAAATACCCTCCGTTTCTTCCATGGGTATCGCTGACAATTAGGACTTTCACTTATTTTCCCTCACTTACATTCATAATATTACCGATTACAGTTTCTATTATACACTATTGTACAACACAATGCTCCGGTATCATAAATTAACTATATTTACATTACAACTCATATTTCGCCTTGATAATTTCTTTCATCAAACGCAACGCCTTCCCTCTATGGCTGGCTTCATTTTTTTGTTCCAAAGATAATTCTGCAGTGGTACAGCCATATTCCGGTACATAGAAAATAGGATCGTATCCAAATCCATTACTCCCTTTTTCTTCATAACCAATACGACCTTCAATTGTTCCTCTAGTCACTTCCGTAGTTCCATCCGGAAAGGCAGCTGCAATAGCGCAAACAAAACGAGCTGTTCTTTTCTCATCTTCCACGCCTTCCAAACGATCAATCAAACTTTTATTTTTAATTGCATAAGAAGTATCTTCACCCAAATATCTGGCAGAATAAATTCCTGGTTCTTTATTCAAATAATCTACTTCTAAACCAGAATCATCAGCCAAAACAATTTCACCACAGTTCTTTTGTATTTCAGTGGCTTTAATAATAGCATTTTCTTCAAATGTAGTGCCATCCTCAACTACTTCTAGCTCAATCCCCGCTTCTTTCATGGAAAGAACTTCCACTTCCAAGTCCGCCAAAATAGAACGAACTTCTTTCATTTTCCCTGCATTGGAGGTTGCAAATATTACTTTTCTTCTCATAACTTATCCAATTCTTCTTTGATTTTTTCAATTCCTTTGTATATTCCGGTTGCAATTCTTTTCTGATAATTATCTTTTTTCAACAAACCCGCTTCCTGTTTATTTGTCAAAAAACCCATCTCTACACTTACTGATGGTGTTGGAAGCATGCTTAAAAGTGGATATTTTTTTTCAGCATCTGAAAAAATCCCCAAGGCCTTTCCTTGAATTTCCGTTACCAATTCTCGTTCTAAAACATCTGCCAACCATGCATTCGTTATATTAGGACGATAAAAATCATCATTATAAACCATAGCAGTCCCAAAGGTTCTCTCATTGGTCGGATCCGCATTAACATGCAAATCAATTAACAAATCCGGCTGCACCTGTTCCACCAATTGCGCCCTACTTTCATTAGAAATATCAGTATCTTCCTCTCGAATCAAAAAAATCCCAATTTCGCCTTCTACTGACATCTTTGTCAGTTTCTTTCCAACTGCCAATGTAATATTTTTTTCTTCCAATTCATTTACCGTATTTCCTTTATTATTACCACCATGGGCTGCATTAATTAAAACAACATACTCATACTTTTCTTTTTCGCTAAGAATGGTTTGTATTAAAGGTTCTAAATTTCCGCTCCCCTTCAAATCCTGTTCTTCCGTGGTAACTACAGATTTATTCATTGCAAAAAACAACATGAAAGACATGCACGCAATCCCCAAGATGGTGGCTGCAAACATTGATATTTTCCACATTTTTTCCATGACTAACGATTCTCTTTTCTTGGCGGTTTCGGACCCGGAAATTGTAAAAATCTGGTTTTCATCATACCATTATATATTTTACGATTTTTATCAGCTTTTCGTCCCATATCTGCCTCTGCGTTTTCATAAGCTGTAATCATATATAAGGACCAACTATCCAAAGCCGCAAATCTCTCACTTATAGTCGCATACAATGGTTTCAAATTTTCTTTTTCTTCCAAACGTTCCCCATATGGCGGATTCGTAATAATGAAACCGTATTTTTTCGGATGACTCAAAGCTGCTACTTCACGTTGCTGAAAATGAATCAAATGATCCACACCTGCTAAGCGAGCATTTTCTCTCGCAATAGAAACCATATGAGAATCCATATCATATCCCTGAATATCAGTTTCAACTCGTAAATTCACCATATCATTGGCTTCATCCATACAATCGTACCATTCTTTTTTAGGAATCATATTTTTCCAATTTTCTGCCAAAAAACTACGATTCATTCCAGGCGCCATATTAGCTGCCATCATAGCAGCTTCTATAGGAAACGTTCCACTGCCACAAAATGGATCTACTAAAATTCGATCCCCCCTCCAAGGAGTTAACATAATCAAGGCTGCTGCCAAATTCTCCGCAATCGGTGCTTTTGCAGTCAGCTTACGATATCCCCTTTTGTGCAAAGAATCCCCTGTAGTATCTAATCCAATCGTCACCTCATCCTTCATCAAAAATACACGCAAAGGATAACTTGCTCCCGTTTCTTCAAACCACTTAATATTATAAATAGTCTTCAAACGCTCAACCATGGCTTTTTTCATAATAGATTGAATATCAGAAGGGCTAAATAACTTACTCTTTACACTAGCTGCTTTCGCAACCCAAAACTTACCATCCTTTGGAATGTAATCTTCCCATGGTAACTCCTTGGTTTTATCAAACAATTCTTCAAAAGTAGTGGCATAAAAGCTTCCAATCTTAATTAATATTCTTTCTGCAGTACGCAGAAAAACATTTGCTCTACAAACGGCCTCCTCATCCCCAAGAAAGGTCACTCTACCGTCCTCTACTTTGCTTACTTCATATCCCAAATCAATAATTTCTTTTTTTAGTACCGCCTCCAAGCCAAAATGACAAGGTGCTATTAATTCAAATTTTCTCATATCCCTATTCTACACAAAAAAGGATAGGTCTGTCAAAACCTATCCTTAAAGTTTCTAATATTTGTTATTCATGGAATCTTTGCAATTACTTACACCTTTGTTTTTTTCTACATTTTTCATGTTAGATCCACAGTTCATAGCATTTTTATCCTGGGATTTGTTTGTAGAATTACTTCCCTGATTTTTAGCTTCATTTTTAGACTCATTATACGCATTTTTCATACTATCTACTCCTTTTCGCAACTTTTAATGCTGTTTTCTAGTTACAAAAGTAGTATGCCGCGAATTACATAAGACTATTCATCGAAATAGATTTTTCAAAAAACGAATACAGCTTATCATGAATATCGCCATTAAGATGAACGGTACTAATTGGGTCAATACCGCAAAAACAATAGTTAATACTAAAAAAACAACAACACAAACCAAAATAGTAAATAGCCATCCCGGAAGCTTGATAATCTTTCCACCCAAATTAATATAACGTTCATTGGAATTACCGGTATCTTCTTCTACATATTCTTCTGATACACTTTCTACTTCTTCCATCCCAAGCAATGTTTTTGCGATCAGTCTAGGTTCTCCCAAAGTTGCCATAACAGTTTCTTCAGATATCCCCATACGAAGCTGTGAATCGATATACTCTGTATAATAACGAATATGTTCATTGACTTCTGCAGTTTCTAATCCACCAGATAAACTTCTTCTTAAACCGTCTAAAAATTCCTGTTTTGTCATTCTCTAACCTTTCTAATGTTTCTGTGCTAAATCCTTTACCACTTCTCCTGCCAAAATCAATCCGGCTACAGAAGGAACAAAAGCACAGCTTCCCGGCGTTCTCGTCTTTGTTTCCACCGGTTCCTCTTTTGAATAAACCACTTTTACATTTTTTATATTTCTTTTTTTCAACTCTCGACGCATCACTTTCGCCAAAGGACATACACTGGTCTTGGCAATATCTGTTACTTCAAAAGCCGCAGGATCTAATTTATTTCCTGCTCCCATGCTGCTAATTACCGGCACTCCGGCATTTTTAGCAGCTTCAATTAACTGTAATTTCCCGGTAACCGTATCAATACAATCCACCACATAATCATACTTTGAAAAATCAAATTCTTTCGCTGTGTCCGGAAGATAAAAACATTTATGAGCAACCACTTCAATCTGAGGATTAATATCTAAAATCCTGTCTTTCATAACATCCACTTTATATTTTCCAATTGTAGAATGCAAAGCCACAATTTGTCGATTCAAATTACTGACAGACACCGTATCATGATCAATTAATTCTAATCTTCCTACACCACTTCTAGCCAAAGCCTCTGTGGCAAAACCGCCTACACCGCCAATACCAAACACAGCGACTGTGGAGTTCTGCAATCGTCTAATAGCCTCCTCACCTAAAAGCATCTCTGTACGACTATACCATGCACTATTCATTTCCACTTTTTTTCATTCCTTTTTGATTTAATTTGGGCATAAACCATGTAAAACCAATCACACCTACTACCAAAGTAAAAATAGCAATAAACTGAGATGTAGATAACATACCTACTGTTCCTCTGTCATCATTCCTGAAAAATTCAATCACAAATCTTCCAACGCTGTACAACATTAAATACAACATAGAGGTACGTCCACGCATAGGTCTTTTAGACGCATACCATAACAATATTGCCATTAAAATCAAGTCACCGCCCGCCATAAAAAGCTGAGTCGGAAGCACTTTCACTCCATTGGGCGCAAAATCCGAATTTGTAAAAACCACTCCTAAGCAAGATTCTGTTTCTTTTCCATAACAACAGCCCGCCAAAAAACATCCTATCCGACCTAACCCCTGAGCTAATGCCACAGATGGAATCATAAGATCTAAATAAGATAACATATCAATTTTTTTCAATTTACAAAATCCATAAATGGTCAAAGCACCACCAATAATACCACCATATACTACAAACCCGGCTCCTGTTAAATAAGCCTTAGGATTTAGAATAAATCCTTCCCACTCTGTAATAATAAACAAAATTCTGGCAGCCATAAAACCCAATATTACTGCAGAAAATGTCATTCCGTAAATATGGTCTCCTACCAATCCGAATTTTTTTGCTCGATAGTCTCCCAAAAGCAGTGCTGCCATCACTCCCAAACCAATCATCAATCCATATCCATGTATGGTCACTGGCCCTATGGTTAATATTTCGTTATACATCTTGTTATATCCCTTTCTAATGTACCTCTTACTCTGTCTTTTTTATGCAACACGCATGTCATAATACAATTTCACACACTTTTATGAATCTAACTGCGAGGTACAATGCGGACATTTTGTCGCCCCGATAGCTATTTTTTCTTTACAATAAGGACAGTCTTTTGTTGTTACAGGAGCCGGAGTTTCCTCTTTTTTCTTTGAAAGCTTATTTAAGGTTTTTATTAACATAAAAATCACGAAAGCAATCAATAAGAAGTTAATTACTGCCGCAAGAAATGCACCATAATTCAAGGTTGCAGCCCCTTCTCCTTCTCCAAGTGCAATACAAAGTTTAGAAAAGTCAAGCCCTCCAGTAAGCAAAGAAAGAACCGGCATCATAATATCATTTACTAAAGAATTCACAATTGCTGTAAACGCACCACCGATGATTACACCAACTGCCATATCCATAACATTACCTCTGGAAATAAATTCTTTGAATTCATTTATGAATTTTTTCATTTTAGTATTCCCCCACATTTTTATCTTATGCTTTTTGTGCCCTCTAATCATCCCTACCGAAAGATACACTGTAACCACTTTATCATAAAATAATATCCCTTTCAATCAATGGTATCTAAAGGTTTTCTTAAAAAAACATAAAAAAACGCATAAATACAATATTTATACGTTTTAACTACTATTTTTTCATTAACTTTTTCTATTTTTTAATAACCAGTACATCAACATGGAATGATGTCTGATATTAATCTGTAATATTTACTATAACATTACCTTGAGAATCGTATTTTGATAACATCTCTTCTTTGTTTTTGCGGATTTTTTATGCATTCATAATTTTCTCCAAATATCAAAAAGTTTTTTGAAAATAAAATTTCTGCATTTTCCGGTATTACTTTCTTTACATCCTTCTGTTTAAACAAATCTAAAATTCCCATATTTTCTCCTAATTTATACCGTGGTCTTTGATTTTCTCTCATCTATTATAGTATACATTAAAATTACTTACTCAACCACAACATTTATCTCACTTATATATTTTTTCGAACCAAATACAAATAAGAGCAACAAAAAACCCTCGAAAACTTCGTTTTCAAGGGTTTTATCTACGTGCGCTAGAAGATTCGAACTCCCGACCTTTTGGTCCGTAGCCAAACGCTCTATCCAGCTGAGCTAAGCGCACATGTTATGTCGTTGCTCACCAGCAACATTGATATAATACTTCATAGAACTTTTTTTGTCAACACTTTTTTAAAATATTTTTATTTTGCTTTCAACTGCACAACTCACAAAGGCGAATGTCCAAATACATTCGCCTTTAAATCCCTTAAATATTACTATCTACAACAATTCGCATTCCCATACATCTACACCACTGTCTTGGAAAATAGCGTATAATCTTTCTCTAAGATCTGCTTTTGTTACTCCTTTTTTCAGAATCACCTGAAGGAAGCCACCACCGCCGGCTCCGGAAATGAATTTACCATCGATTAAATCTTCACAGGCCATAAAAATCTGCCCAATACAGGTGTTGGTAGATCCTTTATCCAACTGAATGGACAATTCCCAATGCTGATTTAGTAATTTTGCAAACGCATCAATATTTCCCTGCTCCAATTCAAATTGCATTAATACTGCCACTCGTTTCATCTTATGGAGTGCATCCAAAGATTCCTTACGGTTTCCGATATAGCCACCAACCACATCACGGAGTAAATTTCTTGCAAGACGTCTTTGTCCTGTATAAATAAGAGCAAATCTTTCCTGTAACTCTTTTAAGGTTTCTTCTTTTAACTCTACAGGCTTAACCTGGATTACCTGCTCAATTCCGGGTGCTGTTGTAATCATCTTAATTCCCGGTGTCAAACCACCTACCTGATCTTGCCAACCGCCACCTGTACTCATTAGTTGTTCCATAGAAAGAACTACATCGTACAAAATATCATCTTTGGCTTCTTCTCCAAAGAATTCAAAAAGACCTTTTACACAAGCTCCGGCTAAAATACTGCTGGTACCTAATCCGGATCCTTTTGGAACGTTAATTACCTGCGTCGATAAGTAGATACCACCACCTAATGCTTCCAATACTTCCTGCAGATTTCTGGTATCATTCTTTCGAATCACACCACAAGCAATCAATGCCGCTTTATGAAGTGCAAATTTATCATATGGGTTACCACAATCATTCACTTCATCCATCATGCTAAATTCGCCATAAGCTCCTATATCCTGGCTTTCCAGCTGAATCACATATCGATCTAATTTACGAATAGAAACTTGAATTGGCAGGTTTCCTTTTAAAGAAATCGCTGCATTTAATACCACTCCACCATGCTCCTGACAATGTGGCGGTGTATCTGTCCATCCACCTCCCCAGTTAACACGAACCGGAAGTTGGATATTTACTTCATCTTTGATAATAGTAAGTTGCTTTCCGCTTTTTAATTTTTCATCTACCAAAGCAGAAATCTCATTTTGAATTTGGCCAAAGCATGCTTGCATAAAGTTTTCTTCATCAGTTTCATCAAACTCACCCTGCATTTTCTTTGCTGCCTGTGCCATACCATAATATATTCTAATTTTTTCAGAAAAACTTGCTTTTTCAATTCTTTCCAATAACAACTTCTGTTCTGTCTTACGCATATTGCCGCCAAAGACTTCTAATGCTTCCTGCACAGGAACCTGACTCATCATTGCCTGCACAAATTTGGACACACGAATCTGATCTTCCAGATTCTCTCTCCATGGAATAATGGCACTACCGTCAGCTTGATTAAAACTGCTATAAAGACTTGTTTTCTTAGCTTTTTTCCATTTTTCCAAAAGTTCTTTATTTTCCACTGACATATTTGTCATTTGTATTAATACATCTGCATATTCCATACATTCTTTAATGGAATCACATTCCGGATAAAGTTTTGCCTTCCATAAGGAATGATCTGCATCATCCCATATATCTTCTACCTTTAACTCATAAACATCCATGAACTTTTGCAAGGTAGTACGGATATAGGAATCATCTTTTTCCAAAGTTCCTTTCGGATTATCATCTACACCATAAACTCGAACTGCAAATTTTCCATTCTGTAATTTTAAGCCATGATAAACTACATTCTCTTTTAAAACAGTATTTTCAGGAACCTGAAGACCTGAAATCACTGCTCGTTCTTCTACTACAACACCCTTATCAAGATAGGCATTTTCCACATAGGCACCGGAACCAATTTTAACATCTTTTTGTACAAAAGCATTATGGAGAGCATACCCACTATCCTTGTGACCACGGTTAGCGCACACTACATGCTCCCAACCAAGGAATGTGTAATCATCTACTGTTTCGGTTACCAATTGACGCAATTCTCTGGTAGTTCCAAAATGAATAAATTCCGCCGGAGAGAGGCAAATTAATTTTAACTGATACTCATTTAATACTTCCCAAATTTTTTCTCTACATGCCAGTAATTCTTCACACATATCTCCTTCCGGAGCTTCTTTTTTGTAGTCTTCCAAAGTAGAATCTGTAGCCAATGGATATAGAAAATCACCGTAAAAACTAATTCTTGCTCTTTCATTTACAAATTCATCAAATTTAACATCATCAATTTTGTTATCCGTACTAATCAAAGAGTACAGGGATTTTAACATATGACGATCCATTAAAATTGCACCGGTATCCAAATCCACTTGCTGTTGACGGTTTACCGCTCCAAGTTCCGTTAATGTTTCTACTGTCTGTTTGTGAAGAAATTTTTTTACATTTTCTTTTTCATCACCTAAAAATACCCCATGATTTTTTCCGGTATCTACATGCTCTTTAATAGAAATTGCTGCCGCACCATTAAATTGGGTATCAATCTGAAGTGCATTAAACAATAACAATACATCACCGGACATGACTAACATACCTTCCTGCATTCTTCCCGGAATCATAGAAGTAGTCACCATAAATTCATCAAATAAGGTAGATGCCTGTCCATTAGGTAACACTCTTGGTACAGGTGAGAATAATTTACCACATGTGGAGTACTGTGGAATTCGTTTACTATCTCCACCGGAATGAATTACTAACACTCGCAGACCTTTAAAAAAGTTGGTCTCGTCCTTCTGTTCTCTTTCTGCAATCGCTTTTAATACATTTAAAGTTGCACCACCTGAACCTACTCTTTTTCCATCCGGATCCGGAAGTATTAAGTATTTCGTTCTGGAAGGAAGTTGTTTCAAACGTAATCTATATTCTATCTCACTGCGATAAATGCTTGCCTGCTCCTCATTAGAAGCTGTCAAAACTACATAATCCCAGATAATAGCTCTGCGGTTTTTAATCTGACGTTCATATTCACTCCATGCATCTAAACATGACTGCTGTAAAAATAAATGCTGTAACTGATTATTTGTATAAGTTTGCATTCTTTCTCCATTCTGCTTTTCCATCACCTATGGTTAAAAAGCTATGTTTTTCTTTACTTTTTATCTGGCTCCACTACCCATAAAAACTGTTAAGACTGTCTTTAACAGGATTTTTATATCTAATCCAACAGACCAATCTTCAATATATTCTACATCCAATCGAACAATTTCTTCAAAGTCTGTAATATCACTTCGTCCACTCACCTGCCACATACCTGTAAGTCCCGGACGAAAGCTTAAACGTTTCTTATGATAAGGACTATATTGTGAAAATTCATCTAAGGTTGGTGGTCTGGTTCCTACCAAACTCATATCACCTTTTAAAATATTGATAAACTGTGGAAATTCGTCCAAGCTTGTCTTACGCATGAACCCACCAATTTTTGTAATTCTGGGGTCATTTTCCATCTTAAACATAAAACCGCTCATTTCATTTTGTGCCATCAATTCTTTTTTTCGTTCTTCCGCATCTGCGTACATGGAACGGAATTTATACATCTTGAACACACGACCATTTTTCCCCACTCTTTTTTGAGCAAAAAAGATAGGTCCCGAAGATTCCATTTTAATTAATGGTCCAAAAATTATCGTTACAATAGCTAAAATTACACATCCTACCAAAGCACCACAAATGTCCATAGCTCTCTTAACTAAAAGCTGACCAACGGGAACCAAACGACTGGCATAGGTTACATTGTAAGAACTCCCTGTTTGGGATAATACCTTTTGCTTTGCTCCTGTAAGCTCCGGCACAGGAATCCGATAATGCACAATAATCCCCATTTCCGAAAGGGTATTCATAATTTGCAGTTTTTTCTCCTCCTCTGAATTTCCCAGCGATATGTACACTTCATCCAGAGATGCATTTTGGCAAAATTGAATTAATTCTTCTCCTTTGGCAATAACTCTTGTACCATTTACATTATTTTCATAAGAATCATCCATCAACACGATTCCCGCAAGATCAACACCAAATCCGCCCATATTACGTATATTTTCAACCAAATCAGGTGCATTTTCCCGATCTGCTATCAACAATACCTTTCTGGCTAATCCCATTCTCCAATACAAAGAAGGCAATGCTCTTTTCCATGCCAAATGAAGTATAAACATCATAAGACAATCTAATAAAATAAAATAAACAAAGGCCAAACGAGAGTATGCTTCCAAACGTTTCATAAAGTATAGAAGCATGGCTGCCCCGGAAAAAATCACCCCATTGTTTCCTATGATAACTAAAAGTTCTGAAAAAGGACCTCTTAAAAACATATCTTTATAGATATTCTTATATAAATTCCATGCTAAAAAAGCAATCAGACATCCGCCTAACATAAGACCGAAATCCATTCTCTCGTTATCACTGACAAATGCTTTCCCGTTACGAATAAAATTAGCTAAAATCAAGCTGACGGTAATGCATAGACAATCCAATATCATAACCATGACATTTAATAGATTTGATTTACGTTGGTACATTTAGATGCTCTCCAATTCTTTTCTTACACATTTTAATGCTTCTTTTACGACCTGATGCATATCAAAATATTTATACATTCCCAAACGGCCACCAAAAATCACTTTATCTTCCGCTTTAGCTTTTTCCAGATATTGATCGTATATAGCATTATTTTTCTCATCATTCATAGGATAATAAGGTTCTTCCCCGTGATGCCATACTTTAGGATATTCTTTTGTAATCACTGTTTTAGGAAGATAACTTCCATTTTGACATAAAAATTCAAAATGTTTATGCTCAATAATTCTGGTATAAGGAATCTCGTATTCCGTATAATTTACTACTGCATTTCCCTGATAATTGTCTATATCCAAAACTTGAGTTTCAAAATTCAGACTACGATACTCTAATTCCCCAAAACAATAGCCATAATATTCATCAATCATTCCTGTATACACAATTTTATCAGCACATCCCTCTAATTCCTCGCGATGCTCTAAGAAATTCGTTTGTAATCTTACTTCTATTCCTTCTAACATCTTTTCTACAATTTGGGTATAGCCTCCCATCGGAATTCCCTGGTAGATATCGTTAAAATAATTATTATCATATACAAATCGAACAGGTAACCTTTTAATAATAAACGACGGGAGTTCTGTCGCACGTTTTCCCCATTGTTTTTCAGTATAACCTTTTACTAATTTTTCATAAATATCTTTTCCAACTAAACTAATGGCCTGTTCTTCCAGATTTTTCGGTTCTGTAATCCCAGCCTCCTGAATCTGTTGGGCAATTTTTTCTTTTGCTTCCTCGGGAGTAAACACTCCCCACATTCTTTGAAACGTATTCATGTTAAAAGGCAGATTATATACCTCATCCTTGTATTTAGCCACAGGTGAATTGGTATATCGATTAAAGGTGGCAAAAGAATTGATATAATCCCATACTTCCTTATCTGAGGTATGAAAAATATGAGCACCATATTGATGTACCTGAATTCCTTCTACTTCTTTGGTATAAATATTCCCACCAATATGCTCTCTTTTATCTATTACCAATACTTTTTTTCCCTGTTTATTGGCTTCATATGCAAAAATGGCACCAAATAGCCCCGCTCCAACAATTAAATAATCATATTTCATTATGTTTCTATCCTCGTTTATATTTAGTTTTCTATATATATCTGGATTATTATAACATAATTTTCTAAAACTTGGCTATATATGCTTAAATTGTAAATGAAACATCAGAAAAAATAACTCCATAAATACATGGTAGCATTGGCTGCAGCATGAAACAAAACAGGCGTTATTATTTTCCCATATCTTCTGTATATCCATGCCATGATACTTCCCATAAACGTTCCGTAAAGCATTTGTACTATATTTCCGTGAAAAGCACCAAACAACAAAGCTGAGCCGATAATTGCAAGAATACTGGAAAAATTTCTTTCCAAAGATTGATACACAATTCCTCGAAATATCACTTCTTCTACCACAGGAGAAATTACCGCATAAAATATCAATGCAGGCACCAAGTCAACAGAAAATTGTATTTGTGCTACTTGTTGATATCTTTGACTACTCTCCAGCAATCCGCTAATTGCAAATACATAATTTAAAACCAGCGAAATAAACATTCCTGCAAATGCAATCGCTGTTAAATCCATGTTTTTTATTTTCTTAAATTCTGTTTTAATTTTTTCTCGTTTTAAACATTCTAATTTATAATAAGGATAAACTGTTGCTCCTGCCATAAGCATTGCTGTCATTTTCATTATAGTAATAGAAAGCTGAGATTGCATTTGAGCATAATTTTCAAGTTCTCCGGTTACGGATAACATAAAAATCAATACAATCTGATTTGCCATATAATAAATCCCAAACGGAATAAAAGCACTTTTAATTACATCTGTTATCTTTGTCAATTTTATCATCCTTTTTTTATGAACCACTCTATTGTGCCATTTCTTTTATTTTTCTTAGCATTGTTTTGACCGATGGAAACATAAGCAAAACTATCGTCATCACAGCTTCCGGAACAATATAGGTCATATTATAAACAAGGCTGGCCCAGATTGCCACCATGTTCTCTGAAAAACTGTCTACATATACGGTATAAAAAATCACACCAGAAAGCGAAGCAAAGAAAAATCTTCCTGCCACGCCTGCCAAATAGCCTTTCAATAAACCATTTTTATAATTTTTAAAAAAACCTGAAATTCCTAAGGCTCCAAAAGCCAATGGATAATCAATCAGTACCTGCACCGGATGCACTACATACGGCCCGGTAATAAACTGCAAGATTCCATATCCTACCGCTGCAGCCATCCCCAGTCCCGGCCCATACCAATATCCAACTAATGTAACTAAAAGCATGCTAAACAAAGTTACACTTCCACCATTTGGCAACGATGGTAATTTAATGACTGTAGCCACCACCGTGGCAAGTGCTATGGCCATAGCCGCAAATACTATTTGTTTTGTTGTTACTTTCTTTTCTTTCAACATAAAAAAACCTCCCACTTTTGCTAGTTTGGGAGGAAGCTTAGTAGCTTAGAAATACTGTTTTTACAGAGTTCTTGTATCCATGACTCTATATTGGCGCCTACAATACGCATTTCTACTATTTGGCTTCCTTACGCCGGTATTATCCGGAATCAAGTAATGAGGGTCCCCATCCGAAGATGATTCTCAGCTAACGCTCCCCTAGCAACTTATTTATTACGCCATCATACTATTGCTTTTTTTTATTTTTGTCAACACAAAAATTTTGTAAGCATTTTTGAATTATGACTCGGATTTTTTAATCCGCATTAATTTACTACAATGCTCTGATTTAACGCAAAGGAATATAATATTTTTTCTTTTACTGTTTTTTCTGTTAAACATTCCAATGCCTCCTGATAATATTTTAGCTGTTCCCGATAACGGTTGCATAACTCCTCTGCAGTTTCCACTGCATCAGTTTTATAATCTACGATTACAAGCTCTCCCTCTTCTTCAAAAAAAACATCCACAATCCCTTGAATTAAAACCTTTTCTTCCGATGGAAATTTTTCATCCAAACGATTGGCCGCAAGACCATAAACAAAGGGTTGCTCCCGATATAATTTATCCTGCTCCTGAGCCTTCTTCATTCGTTTTGCCAATGTTGATTCAAGAAATTTCTGTATCTTGGTTCTTTTAATCAAAGATACATAGAGTGGATCCAACACCTTTTCTTCTGCCTGTTGTTTCATTTGATCCATAATAAAATCAAGATCTTCAATTTTCGTAAAATCCATTAATTCCATCACTCTATGATATGCATTTCCTCTGATGGTTCCTCCTACCTTTCCTTTTGCCTCCACAAATTCCGGCACATAATCTTTAGTCGGAGCTTCTTCAAAAAGCTGATATGCTTCTTGATCTTTTTCTTCCATAGCTTTCATTTTTAATTCTGAAACCGAAGTTTTTACATAAAGTCCTTGTAACTGAGGATGTGCATAAGCAAAAGACAAATTTTGTCTTATTATCTCTGCAATCTCCTGTTCTTCTTTGGTATAAGGAGAAACCAATCGTTCCTCAATTAAAATTCTATTTACCTGTACCTTTACTTCCTCTGTATCTGTCTTTCTTTTTGCATGCCACGGATTCCATGAAATGATATGAATCACCTCTTGTTCCCGTACCATAGCAGGAAGAATAAAATCAAGATAACTATTAGCACTGCTTAATACACCAAAAGGTAACTTCTGTTTTTTAATATTTCTCAGCCACTCATAAGATAACATACGTTTTTCATAATCTTTGACCATTCCGGTCATGATTAATTTTTCCTTTGCCCTTGTCATAGCAACGTACAAAATTCGCAATTCTTCGCCTAAATTATCCAATTGCATTTTACGAGCCAATACATTCCTTCGCAAATCCGCCTGGCGTACTCTTTTGATAGGATTACGGTACTCCATTCCAATTCCCAAATCCATATCGCATAATAATCCGGCGTAAGTATCTTGTTGATTAATCTTTTTCCCTAGACCAGCTACAAAACATATAGGAAATTCCAATCCTTTACTTTTATGAATACTCATGATCCTGACCATATCTCCGGTTTCTTCCACACTACCGGACTCGCCAACATCAATTTCATATTTTTTCAGTTGTTCCATATAACGGATAAAATGAAAGAGTCCAAAATAACTTGTTTTTTCATAGCTTTCAGCTTTTTGTAACAGCATCTTGATATTAGCTGTTCTTTGTTCTCCTCCCGCCAAACCTGCATAATAATGCAAATATCCTGTTTCCTTCAAATACACACGAATCAGCTTATGAATCGGTATCACATATACCATGTCACGGTAAGAATTCAGCCGTTCCAAAAACGCCTTTTCTTTTTTTCCATTTTCCGTAGCTGCCTTCAATATTAAGTTATCATAAAGTTTTTTTTCACCCATTCCCTTAATGGACACAATCTCTTCTTCCGTAAAGTTGCCGAATAAAGATTTCATGGTTGCATATAAAGGAATATCTTGTTTGGGATTATCCAATGTTCTCAAAAAAGATAAAATCGTTTGAATTTCCAAAGAAGAAAAGTAACCTGTTTTACGTGTTAAACAAGTAGGAATATCGTATTCCAGCATGACTTGTTGAAATTCTTCATCCCAGCCCGCATTAGAACGTAATAAAATAACAATATCTTTATAACGCGTAGGACGAAGCTGCCCTGTTTCTTTATCTGTAATCATGAAACAACCCACCAACTCCTGGATTCGGCTTGCAATCATAGCTCCTTCCGCTTTTCGACTCTCTTCCTCACTTTCCTCCAAAAGCAATAATTCCGTCCTATAATCCTCTCCTGCTTCTTCATAGTCAGCCCCGGGAAATAAGGCTTCTTCTTCGGTGTAATCAATATCTCCCAACTCTTTATCCATAATCTGATAAAAAATATGGTTTACACTGTCCAGTACTTGCTTTCTGCTGCGAAAATTTTTATGGAGATCAATTCTTTTCGAATGCCCCCCCATTGTCAAAGAGTAGGTGTGATACTTCTCCAAAAAAATATCCGGTCTTGCCAAACGAAACTTATATATACTTTGCTTTAAATCTCCTACCATAAATCGATTATAACATTGATTCTTTTCTCCACTGATACTTTGCAGCAAATATTCCTGTACCAAATTCGAATCCTGATATTCATCAATCATAATTTCTTTAAAATAACAGCTGTAATCAATAGCTGTCCTGGTAGGTTCACATATCATTTCACCTGTGTTCGGATCTTGCACTCTGGAAATAAGGATGTCCAAAGCCATATGCTCCATATCATTAAAATCTAAAATATTTTTATCTCTTTTGCATTTCTCAAATTTTTCCGAAAACCTTATTACACTATCAATCAATACCTTTTCTACTTTTCGGATTTCCTGCATCTGTTCTTCCATGGTTTGTCGGGTAATTGGGAAAAAATTTTCTTTTAATTTTCCAATCTCTTTTTTAATTTGATCCCGCAATATTTTCACCATTTCTCTGCCTTGCGAAGATACCATAGGATCTTTTTTCGTAGATAATCTGGCAAATGTCAGATTCTGTAATTTTTCATATTGTTCTCTCCATTCTTTCGCCTTTAAAAAACTAAGAATCTCCAAATCCGATTCCAAAGCATCCAAATACATATATGGTCCATCCGACTTTTTACACGCTTCCATCGCAAACCATATTCTGCTTTCCAGCTCTGAAAGAGTTCGTTTCAGTTCCTCTTTCCATAATTTTCCCCAAAGAGTCTGCTCCATTCCTCCTTGGATATCATAATCCTTATATCGTTCCAATAACCATTCCTTGGGCCATGGAAAACTTTGGGAATATTGATAAATTTTAAGAATCGTTTCTTCTAATACCTTTTCTTTTCCTCTAATTGCCAAATGATCCAACAACCATACAAATTCTTTGCTTGTCTCCTCTGTATCTAACAGCTCTTCAAACATATCATTTATTATATCTTGTTTTAATAATTCAACTTCACCAGTATCTGCTACACGAAATCCCGGATCTAACCCTATATCATTAAAATTATTTTTTAAAATAAAAAGACAAAAACTATCAATTGTAGTAATTAATGCTCTGTGTAACAATGTGGATTGTTTTTGCAAATGTTCATTGTCCGGTTCTAATTCCAATCTTTTTTCAATGGCAGCTCCTATTCTTTCTCGCATTTCTCCGGCTGCAGCATTAGTAAAGGTCACAATCAATAAATGGTCAATATCTACCGGACGCTTTTCATCCGTAATTAACCCTAGAATTCTTTCTACCAAAACTGCTGTTTTCCCGCTTCCTGCCGCAGCAGATACCAAAATATTCTTCTCTCTTAAATCTATAACTTCTTGCTGTTCCGGTGTAAATTCCACAACCGTTCCTCCTATTCTTTTCCTTCCACAACTGTGCGAATTTCTTGCCACAATTGAGACTCATCCATATTCTGACATTCTTTTTTTGTGTATCCTACAAGCCTTGTATCAAATCCACAAACTTCTTTATAATTACAATAAGTACAAGCCTCTTTGGAACTATTACTAACAGGATGAATTGCAATATTTCCCTCTAGAATCTCATTTCCTAAGGATGCAACCTTTATTTTTGCATACTTCTGCAGTACTTCTATTTGTTCTGCCGTCATAACATGGGATCTGGAACCAAGAGTTCCATCTTTTTTATATTCTATCTCTATCACATCTGATTTTCCTTCTTGTTCATAATCCATGCCTTTCAGAACCTCAGCATCGGAATTAACATAACCTGCCATTCTCAATTGCTTTTTAATTTCCTTCTGCAATTCTTCCTCTGTCATACCTTCCCATCCATCAACCAAAGGATCCGTCACATGATAATAGCCAAATGCCCCGGGAATAATGTTTTTGTTTGGAAATTGCTTTTGTTTCAATTCCATAGCAGCATTTAAATAAATTACTAACTGTAATTGTAAACCTTGATAAAAGGATGCTAATTGAAACTGTTGTCCCCCGGACTTGTAATCTAAAATTTTAACATAAACATTTTCATCCTTTTCATAGGTATCAATTCTGTCAATTCTTCCCTGTAAAAATAATTTTTCCTGATGGTTTAAATCTACACTAACGGAGTCCAAGTCCTGTAAAGAAGAAAAAGAGATTTCAAAATTTTGTGGCATAAATTTTCCTTTTTGCAACTGATATTGCAAAATTTCAATTGTTCTCAACAAAATTCGTTCCATCTTATCTTTTAAATATGCATTTCTTGCACTAGCAAATAATATAGTATTTTCGTACTCTATTGCATAAGTTTCCAGAGCGCTCTTTAAAATTTCACGACCTTTTTCCATTGGAAAGTCTAACCATGTATAATTTTCATTTGCAAGTTTTCCTGCAAATTCTTCTAGCACTCCATGAAAAACATTTCCCATATCTGCAGCTTCAAAACTATATTCTTCTCTTTCGGATAACCCTAAACCATATTGTAAATAATGAGCATAGGCGCAGGATGCCATTTTTTCCAAACGACTGACACTGCTTCGAAGTGCTGTTCCATATAGAATCTTTGCTGCCTCGCGACTTAGTCTTTTTTCTTCATAAGAAAAAAATACGCTATCTAACAATCGTTCTACCCACGGTTTTTGATTAGAAACTTCCTTTAATACCTTCAATAAGGCATTCATGATTGTTTCTTCCCGTTCTCCCAATACTCCTCGTTTGGATTCATCCAGCAAGCAAACCCCCATGGCTTTTCCCTCTTCGATAGTTAAAATACTATCCCATGGAAACTCATCTACCTTTTCAATCTCTAGCTTAGGAAATAATTTTTGAATTACTGTAATAAAGTACGAAGGCTTCATGACCTTTCCATCTCCACTTTGCTTTGCATATGATAGAAAAAGTTTATGTGATGGTTTTGTTAAATTTAGATATAAGTAAAATTTCTGAATGAATATTTGCTGTCTTGGAGTCGGTGCTAATTCGAAGTCACCTTCCGCAAGAAACTCCCTGTCTATATCTGACAACATGCCGCCGGTAGAAGTTTGTCTTGGAATTTTCCCATCATTTACTCCTAAAAAGAACAACGCTTTTACTTGTTTTAAACGAGTTCTTTCCATATCTCCCACAACGATAATATCTACATTCTGTGGAATAATTCCTACTTCAATTTCCCCAAAACCGGCATCTAAAATTTGACCAAATTCTTCCCATGTTAAGACCTCTTCTCCTAAAAGACTAACCATTTGATCCAAAAGGTCCATAACAAAACGATAAATCTGTGTGTATTCCTTTTCCTTAGATTTATCATTTCCGGCAGCAAAAGCTTCTGCATATGTCTTTAACCTATTCTGACATTCATTATTAACAATAAACTCATACAACTGTGACACCTGTTTTTTTACAGTTTGTTTTCCGGTTTTGAACACAGATAAGCTTTCAACAATTTGATTGCGCATGTTATTTATTTTTTCTAACTTTATTCTTTGTTTCTCTTTTTCTTCTTCATCTTCTTGATTTGATTTTTTGTAATTCAAATTACAAAAAATTGTACTCCATGCTTTTTTTCCCTTGATACCTCCTGCTATACAATAGTTTTCTAATTCATCTATCATTTCTCTGTCATACTCCACCATTCCGCTTCTCAAAAAATGAAACATGGTCTCATAGGAGTAATTTTTTACTAAAATCTGAATTGTAGATCGAATATATTCAATAAAAGGATTCAACGTAATTTCTCTGGTCTGATCCAGGAAAACAGGAATTTCGTATTCTTCAAAACTTTCTTCTATCTGGCTGCTATAAGAGGCCAAATCACTAACTATCACCGCAATATCGCGATAACAATATCCTTCTCTTAGTAATTCTCGAATCTGCTTACAAGTATTTTTGACCTCGTACTCTATATTCTTTGCTTCGAATACTTTAATTTCTTCCGTTTCTTCCTCTTTTGTCTTATATGGATAACGAAAAATATTTTCTTCTAAATGAGCAATATTGGGAGCCTTTTCAAATCTTTTTTTCTCTTGTGACATCCAAATCCTGGGTTTAATTTCTATATTTGCTCTTCCTGCGATTTGCTCCATTTTAGAAATTGTCTTTTTACTTAATGAAAATAACTGCTCAGAAATATCTTCTTTATGGTTTTCTTTCTGATTCACTGTTACTGTCATAATTACTTCTTCAGATAACATAAGAAGCTTCTCGATTACCTGATTTTGTATCGGTGTAAATCCGGTAAAACCATCCATTACAATCACACTATCACGAATTATCTTCGATTTTTCGAGTTCACTAGCCAGCAAACCATAAATTTCTTCTGTCGTGATAAAGCGCTCATTAATATAATCTATAAAACCTTGATAAAGGGTTTTCAAATCCTTTAACTTTCCATACAATCCCCCACGCTTCTTACTATATTCCAACATATGTTCCATTTTTTTTGCATCAATATCATATTGCATAAACTCGCTAATAGCTGACTTCACTTCGTGAATATAACCTATTTTTTTTAGATTACTTCCCAAGATTGGCACATCTTCTTTCATAGATTCAGCTACTCTTCTCAGAACCAGACTTTTCCCCGTATCATCTAATATCATCTGATTTCCTGCCCCGGTTTCTTCAAAAATACGATACGCCAGTCTCGAAAATGACAATACATCAATGTTTAAAATGCCTCCTCTTGGATGTCGCTTCACCAATTCCATCTGGGTTTCCATAGTAAACTGATCTGGTACCAAAATAAAAAAACGTTTCTGTTCTTCCTTCATGGATCTTTCTATTATATTTTCATATACATAGGTACTTTTTCCACTTCCAGAACCACCCAATACTAACTGCAGAGACATATTTTCCTCCCTTAGAGATTATTTTTATTTTTTATTTTTCCGTAATTCTTTTATGATTTTCAATTTCATAATAACAAAATATCATGTATAATACAATGTACCTGTAGTTTACAAGAGTACCGCCTAATCAGCGAGTAATTCCCGTGAGGAGGTCTACACATATGAAAGAAAAATTATATACAATACCTTTAAACGATGCTGTAAATGCCGGCGATGAGTGTCCTTTTTGTTTTATTGAAAGAAAATTAGAACAAGATTTAATGGACTTCGTATTAGGATCCGGTTCTTCTTATATGGAAAGTGACATTCGTTCGGATACTGATAAATTTGGATTTTGTCGAGCTCATTTTAAGAAAATGTTCGATTATGGTAATACCTTGGGAAATGCCTGGATATTAAAAACGCATTATCAGGAAACTATAAAAGAAATGAAAAAGAAAATGCAGGGGAAATCTTTTGTAAAAAAAGGTTTTTTTGATAAAAAAAAGACTTCCACGGAGCGTAGTAATACTATCGGCAAATGGACCTTAGAAAGAGAAGCATCTTGTTATATATGTAATCGTTTTAAAAACGATTATCCACGATATATGGATACATTTTTATATTTATACGAAAAAGACCCTTCATTTAAAGAAAAAATTTTAGCTTCCAAGGGATTTTGTCTTTCCCATTTTGGCGATTTATGTGAACATGCCGAAGATAAATTGAGTCAGAAACAATTAGATACTTTTTTCCCACCTCTGTTCTCTTTGATGAAAAATAACATGACAAGACTCTACGAAGATATTAGTTGGCTGATTGAAAAATTTGATTATGAAAACAAAGATGCGGATTGGAAAAATTCCAAAGATGCCTTACAAAGAGGAATGCAGAAATTAAAAGGTGGCTATCCTGCTGATTCTGTTTATAAAAAAAGATAAGAAATCTGTTTCCAGATTTCTTATCTTTTTTGTTATTTATGTACATAGGAATCTTTCCAAGTAGGTTCTGTCTTCTTTAATAGTAACTCCGCATTTCCTGAAAAAGAATTTTCATATTCCTTCAGTAAATCTAAAGCTACTTCACGATCCCACTCATTAATACAAATTCTACATTGATTAGATATATCTTTTCCAAACAATTTCTGCAAAAAAGAAGTTTTATCCCAACGAATATAATAAGAGATTCGATTTCTTAAAAAAAGTTTTTCGATTTTATTCTTTAACTCCACATTGTTAACTTTAATCAGTTCAATTTCATTATGATAGTATGATTTATTATATTTCATCATATGCCTTCCTCATCATATCAACATATTCACAAATACGAATATACATAAATTCCGGTTGTACTGTATCTAAAGCAATACTTTCTGTCGTAATACCACTGATCAAATAGCGAAACAACTCCTGCATTTGTTCATGTGTAACATTATTTTTAAACTTTTGTTCCTTGGCCTGACCATAATATTCTTCCATCTTTGCCCGATATACTTCCTTCTGCAACTCACATTCTTCCAATGCTTCTAAACATTCTTCTTCAAAAGCTTTATCCAAAAATGCCTGCATATAAGGATAATTTTTCAACACCTGAAGTTTTCCAAACTCTATTTGCTTTAAGAGTTCAAAAAAATTATTTGTATCCTTTTTTACAGTTTGCGATAATTCCAACAAAAGAAAGCGGACACTATAATCCATTAAGAATACATACGCACCTACCTTATTGGTAAAATAATGAAATAACAATCCCTTACTAATACCTGCTTCCTTGACAATATCATCCGTGGTAGCATGACGATATCCATGCTTAGCAAATACTTTTAATCCGGCGTTGATGATTCGATCCTGTTTTTCTCTTTTCAAATCAAAAAACTTATCATTCATTATGATTCCACTCCTGCATCCTTCATTCGTCTGGAAAGTTCTTCTTTGACATCTCTTGCTCTGTCTTTCAAACGCTGTCCTGCAGAATAGGACGTTAGTATCTTAGATACTAACTTGGAAGAATCATAATAGTCTTCATGTTCCATGGCTAAAACTGCAAGCAAATAATCTACAGTGTTTTCATCCATACCACACATTGGGAACCCCTCTGTTTGCACAGCTTTCACAAATAAGTCATATGCTTTTCTCAGATTTTCTTTTTCCATGGTATCAATTTGATTGTATTTGTCCTGATTTCCCGCTAAATTTGTTTCTAAACTTTCTTTGTAACTTCTACATACCCAAGCAGTCTTCAACGATAAATACGCACCTTCACTTGCCTTGGCCATCTTCACTACTGCATTAGCAAAAGCAATTCGATAACGTAACAATGCCTGTTCAAAAGAATATTCTTCGCCATCTTCTTCCAAAGGTTTAAAATTAGGTGTAATTTTTTCCTCCACGTACTTTTGCTGAACACTTGTTACTGTTGGGAAGAATCTTGACAATGCGGCATAACCACATTTATTACATAAAATAATATCATATTTTAATGGCTCAATATCTTCATATACGTTTCTTAAATCCATATCCGTACGAATCATTCTCGCTTTGCCGGTTCTTACGGTTTTCGCTGTAAAGTTATGATCACATATAGGACAAGTATATTTTTTCTCAAACAGTTTGTCTGCATCACTTAATGGCATAACAAACCTCTCTTTCTCTCTATCAGGCGGGACTTTGGGTTAGTCCCACCCTAAGAACTAATTTTTCTTTGGTAAGTTAAAAGAACTCTTTAAAGATACAATTCGGTTAAACACCAAATTTTCCGGTGTTGAATCTTTGCTATCTACACAGAAGAAACCGGTTCTTACAAACTGGAAGCTGTCATATGCCTCAGCACCCTTCACAACTGGTTCAATATAGCATTTCTTTAATACCTGAATGGAGTTTGGATTTAAGTTCAAGCTACCATCTTCGTTATATACACCTTTTTCTTCATCAATGATGTTTTCATATAAACGAACTTCTGCTTCCACAGCCTGTTCTACCGGTACCCAGTGAATCGTACCTTTTACTTTTCTTCCAGTAAATCCGCTTCCGCTCTTAGTTTCTGGATCGTAAGTACAATGTACTTCAACTACATTTCCGTTTTCATCTTTTACACAATGTGTACAAGTTACAAAGTAAGCAAACATCAAACGAACTTCGTTACCTGGATATAATCTGTTATATTTTTTCACAGGTTCTTCCATAAAGTCATCTCTATTAATCCAAAGTTCACGACCAAATGGTACCTGACGATTTCCTAATTCTTCATTTTCCAAGTTATTAGGAGCATCTAACATTTCTGTTTGTCCTTCTGGATAGTTATCAATTACTAACTTAATTGGATCAAGAACTGCCATTACTCGAGATTTCTTTAATTTTAAATCTTCACGGATACAGTACTCTAACATAGAGTATTCTACAGAAGAGTTTGCTTTACTTACTCCACATAAGTCTACGAAAAGTTTGATAGATTCCGGTGTAAATCCTCTTCTTCTTAAAGCTGCAATGGATACAAGTCTTGGATCATCCCATCCATCCACAATACCGTCTTCTACTAATTTTTTAATATATCTCTTACCTGTTACTACATTTGTAAGATACATTTTTGCAAATTCAATCTGTTTTGGTGGCTGTGGATATTCTAATTCTCTTACTACCCAATCATAAAGTGGTCTATGATCTTCAAATTCCAAGGTACAAATAGAATGTGTGATTCCTTCAATTGCATCTTCGATTGGATGAGCAAAATCGTACATTGGGTAGATTACCCACTGATTTCCTGTATTGTGGTGAGACATATGTGCTACACGGTAAATAACAGGGTCTCTCATGTTCATGTTAGGAGAAGCCATATCAATTCTCGCACGAAGAACTTTTTCTCCATCTTTGAACTTATCATTTTTCATATCTTCGAATAACTGAAGGTTTTCTTCAATACTTCTTAAAGAACCTGGATCTTCTTTTCCTGGTTCTGTTAAAGTACCTCTGTATTCACGAATCTGTTCTGCAGATAAATCGGAAACATATGCTTTTCCTTTTTTAATTAATTTTACAGCACCTTCATACATTTCTCCAAAATAATCAGATGCAAAGAAAAGTCTGTCTTCCCAATCAGCTCCAAGCCATTCAATATCTTTTTTAATAGATTCTACGAATTCGATTTTTTCCTTAGTCGGATTAGTATCATCGAAACGCATATTAAATTTTCCGTTATATTTCTGTGCAAGTCCGTAATTTAATAAAATACTTTTTGCATGTCCAATATGAAGATAGCCATTTGGTTCCGGTGGGAATCTGGTATGAACAGTATCATATACTCCTTCCGCAAGATCCTTGTCAATAATCTGTTCAATAAAGTTTTTAGAAACAACTTCTTTTGTTTCTTCTACATTTTCTATTTTTTCTGTACTCATTTTCCTGTACTCCTCTTCTAAAGATTTACTCCTCTTAAAACTCTTGAGGATTGCCTTTTTCTTCCATATAGGCAAACTCTAGCTAGATTACATTCTATCACATGCGTTTTCTGTTCACAAGAAGTTTTACGACAAAAAAAGATTGTGCGTATTCCACAATCTTTTCTCGCTTTCCATTTTACAATTTTCTCATAATATTACAAATTTAATATGCTCCGGCACTTTCCTGATTTACTAAAATATCAATTGCAGAACTGGTTCCTAAACGACTGCATCCTGCCTCAACAAAAGCTATCATATCTTCTTTCGTACGAATTCCACCTGCCGCTTTTATTTTTACCTCTGCTCCAATATTTTGCTTCATTAAAATGACATCCTCCAGTGTTGCTCCACCTGTACCAAATCCTGTGGATGTTTTTATATAATCCGCTTTCGCCTTCGTTACCGCTTGACACATTGCAATTTTTTCTTCTCTCGTGAGATAACAAGTTTCGATTATCACTTTTAAAATATGATTGCCGCAAGCATTCCTGAGTGCTTTGATTTCTTCTTCTACCTTTTGGAAATCTCCATTTTTCACATCCGAAATATTTACCACCATATCAATTTCGCTTGCACCATCGGCAATAGCTGTTTTTACTTCCTCTATTTTTGCCTCCGTGGTACTGTAGCCCAAAGGAAAACCAACTACTGTACAAATATTAATTTTATTCTGATAGGTATCTGCGATTCGTTTAATATAGCAAGGTGGCACACATACGGATGCTGTTTGATATTGTATCGACTCCTCACACAACTTCTTAATATCTTCCCATGTTGCAAAAGCCTTTAATTGGGTATGATCCACATACGAAAATAATTGTTCTTTTGTCATATTTTTTGTTCTCCAATTTTATCCTTTCAGAAGATGTATTTTCTCTATTCTTACAAAAGTACTGAATTTTGTTACGTTATGCCCATTCCGTTTGGTCTGCTGTTACCCTGGCATAAATCAATTTTTGTGTTTCTGCCGGCTGTTCTTCTATTCTTACTGCTTCCAAGAAATGTTTTGCTGCGGGTTCTATTTTCTCAGCACAACTACTATAAAGAACTGCCAAAACATCACCTTTTTGTACTTTATCTCCTGTCTTTTTCACTAGCATGATTCCGGCGGAATAATCAATATCATCCTCTTTTGTTTCTCTTCCTGCTCCTAAAATACAGGATGCTACACCACACTCTTTGGTATCCATAAAAGTGATGTATCCGTCAACAGGACTAAGTACTTCTTTTTCAAAAGCAGCTTTTTCGAATTTAGAAACGTCATAAATGACACTCTTGTCACCGCCTTGTGCTTCCACCATTTCTGCAAATTTTTGAAGTGCTGTTCCATTTTCTAACGCTTCTTTTACTTGTTGATAGCAACTTTCCATATCACCTTTATTTGCCAAAAATAACATATTTGCCGCCAATTCTATACACACTTTGGTAAGATCTTCAGGTCCTTTATTTTGTAAAGTTTCTACAGCTTCTATCACTTCCAAACTGTTTCCAATATTATTTCCCAAAGGAATATCCATATTGGTAATCAATGCTACGGTCTTCTTTCCCGCACTTTCTCCAATGCTAACCATTTCTTTTGCCAATGCTAACGAATCTTCTACCGTATTCATGAAAGCACCACTTCCGGTTTTTACATCTAACAAAATACAATCACTGCCTGCTGCCAACTTTTTCCCCATAATAGAAACTGCAATCAACGGAATGCTTTCTACCGTAGCTGTCACATCGCGCAACGCATATAATTTTTTATCTGCCGGAGTTAAATTACCGGATTGTCCTATGACACTAATGCCTATCTTATTTACAATCTCTAAAAACTCATTTCTATCTAAACTGACACGCATGCCGGGAATCGCTTCCAACTTATCTACCGTACCTCCCGTATGACCTAGCCCTCTTCCTGACATTTTCGCAACCTTTACACCACAAGCTGCTGCCAAAGGACCTACAATCAGAGTCGTTTTATCTCCTACACCACCGGTAGAATGTTTATCTACTTTAATTCCTTCAATAGAAGACAAATCCACTACATCTCCACTTCTTGCCACAAGGTCAGTCATAATGGAAGTTTCTTCTTTGGTCATTCCCTGAAAATATACTGCCATCAAAAAGGCCGACATTTGATAGTCCGGAATTTCCCCTTTCACATATCCTTCAATCAAATGCGTCATTTCTTCTTTATTTAACGTCCCACCATTTCTTTTCTTGGAAATCAAATCATACATTCTCATATCTCAATCCCCCATCCATCTGTGAATGCCAATCTATTATTTTTCATTCTTACTCACTTACCATGCTTGGTGAAAAACTTTCCGGCAGTAATTCTTTCAAAGTAAAACATCGAATTTCGTTTCCTTTCCCTGCATAGATTACAAAATTCTCAGGGTCTACAAACTCCAGCATAACCTGTCTGCAGACGCCACAAGGAGTACAAAACTCCCATTGTTCCTTAGGACTCCCTGCTTTGTTTCCTACGATTGCAATAGCTTCAAACTGTTTTTCTCCTTCAGAAACCGCCTTAAAGAACGCTGTCCTTTCAGCACAATTTGTAGGCGAAAAGGCTGCATTTTCAATATTGCATCCGGTATATACTTTTCCCCCCTTCGTTAAAAGTGCTGCTCCCACCTGAAATCCCGAATAAGGGCTGTAAGAAAATTTTTGTGCTTCGTAAGCTACTTTTACCAATTCTTCTTTGGTCATATGGCACCTCACCTTATATGAATTGTATTTTGACAATATTCTATTTTAATATCTCATTTTTAAAGCTAATCCCTGAAGTTTGTTGCTCAACCTCAAAGATATCTTGTATCGTTGCAGCGACATCGGCAAAGGAATCCCTAGTATGCAAATTAACACCTGCCTTAATATCTTTTCCATAAATTAATAACGGCACATATTCTCGTGAGTGATCCGTTCCTCTAAATCCCGGATCACAACCATGGTCTGCTGTAATCATAAGAATGTCACTATCTCTCATTTTTTCTATTAAAATGTGCAATTCTTTATCAAAGGTCGTAGCAGCCTTAGCATAACCATCGATATCATTTCTGTGACCATACACCATATCAAAATCTACTAAATTCACAAAACAAAGTCCACGAAAATCATCTTCCATGATTGCCAATGTTTTTTTCATACCATCCGAATTATTTTCAATTCGTACCGTATCACTGATACCTTTTCCCGCAAAAATGTCATAAATTTTCCCCACACCACGGGTAGCATATCCGGCCATCTGCAATACATCCAACATGGTTGTTTTTGGAGGTAACAAGGAATAATCATGTCTCCTCGATGTTCTGATAAACTTGCCAACTTCTCCCACGAAAGGCCTTGCAATCACTCTGCCCACACCATGTTTCCCTTGTAGCAAATCTCTGGCCATTTCGCAATATTGATACAATTGTTCTACCGGCACTATATCTTCATGAGCTGCAATTTGAAATACACTATCTGCAGATGTATACACAATTAATTTCCCTGTTTTTATATGTTCTTCCCCATAGTCTTTAATTACTTCCGTACCGGAATACGGTCTGTTGCAAAGAACTCCTCTGCCGGTCAAACGACAAAATTCCTCTATCACTTCCTGGGGAAATCCTTCCGGATAAGTTGGAAGCGGACTTTCTGATATTAATCCTGCAATCTCCCAATGACCTATCGTAGTATCTTTTCCCTTGGATGCTTCTGCTAATCTTCCATAAGCTGCTATAGGTGCGTCGTTTTTCTCTATATAATCAATTCCATCAATATGAAATAATCCCATTCTTCCCATTAATGGAGTATCATATTCTTTCGACTTACTTATAGAACGAAGAGTATTACATCCCACGTCCCCAAATTCAGACGCGTCAGGAAGCTCTCCTATACCATAGCTATCCAATACAATCAAAAAGACTCTTCTATCTACCATATTTCCCCTTTCTTGTTTCCTATTAAAAAACAAAACCTTTGAGATACCGTTAAACTTATTCTCTTATTTTATCCAAAACTAATATGTAAATACCTTTCTTGGTGCAAACATATGAATCGTTTTTACCATTTCAGGTGTCGGTTCAAAAATCACTTGCTTATCACCAACAATTAACATATACTTTGGATTTTCACCAGCTCCTTCTCCGGAACTATAATCTACTTTTTTTCCGTTACGGTTGCGATAAGAATCTAACTCATGAGAACGAACCGGCGCTAATATTTCTAACTGATTTAAATCCAATGTTTCCATTCTTTTTCGACTGCTTTTTCCTAAGATTCGATCAATCTGCAGTTCTTTATCTACATATAGATATTCATATTCAACCACACTAAAAATAGTCAACATATAACAAGCTACACCAAAAGCTGCTGCCAAAAGGATTCCCCATATAAATCCCATAACCATAGCTACAGCAAAAATCCCCGCTAAAAATGCTGATGCAATCTGTGCCACCTTGATCATCGGTGATCCTTTTCTCGTTACCATAACTTCATAATATGTTTCATTCATTTTTCCCTTTATCATCTCTGTTTTTCAATACTTTAGAGATGTTCTCCTTTCGTTTTGCTACAAAATACGTAAACTCTACTTGCATTTTCTTATTTATTACTTTTAAGTTTATTACATTCCAAAAAAACTTTCAACAAACATTACTTTGTTTACAAATTTTATAAAAACTTAATTTTACTTTTATTGACACCATTCTTTTCTCCTATTAAGATAGAAATGGTTTAAAACTATTTAAAGAAGACAGTTTTTATTTTTAAATGTATAACCACCTTTTATTTATAAAACTTTATGGAGATTCGAAATGAAGAATACAGATTCCCTGCGTGATGAAATTCGTATGCAACACGAAAAATTAAGTCAGGAACCTTTTTCCAAAAAATTAGAATATTTTTGGGATTATTATAAACTTCATGTAATCATTACCGTTTTTTTAGCCTGCATGTTTGGTAGCATTTTGCATGGAATTATTACCAAAAAAGAAACGGTATTATCGATTGCTTTGATTAATGCCTTTCCTAATGTAGAAGACGAAGTCATGATGGAAGATTTGGCAAATTATTTGAATTTAAATTCTAAGAAGCAACAGATTCTTTTAGATTCCACCTATTACATTGATGAGGCATCTACTTCTCCGTATGCAACAACCTATAGTCAAAAATTTTCTACCAATGCAATGGCCGGAAAATTAGATGTGGTTTTAGCTGATAGTGTGAATTTTATGTTTTATGGTAATCAAGGATTTTTTCAGGATTTAAGTCAACTTATTCCTCAAAAAGATTTAGATACTTATGGTGATAGATTATATTATGCAGATCATCCTTATGATGAAAGTAGTGATTTAGTTCCTATCGGTATTCGAATTGATCAAGTTGATAAGATTCAGGAAACTTCTTGTTATCCCGGTACAGATGCCTATTTTGGTATATTAACAGATACGGAACATATTGATAACGCATTACTATATTTAAAATATCTTGAACAATAAAATAATTTTTATAAAAACATAAGAGACTGTTATAAAACATGCCGCTACAACTTCTTCCAATATTGAAGTTCGTAACTAGGATTTTACAACAGTCTCCTTTTTATTATTTCACTTTTAAATTTCACCCTCAAACACAGTTTCCGCCGGTCCCGTCATGTAAACCACGTTTTCTTCTCTGTTCCAGAAAATTTTGATTTTTCCACCTAATACATGAACCGTTACTTCATCGTCTGTAAATCCGTTTAAAATACATGCCACCGCAGTTGCACAACAACCTGTCCCACAAGCTAAGGTTTCTCCTGTTCCTCTTTCCCATACTCGCATCTGTACATTGTTTCTATCTAACACTTTTACAAATTCCGTATTGGTTCGATTAGGAAATCTTTCATGATTTTCAAAATAGGGACCTATTTTTTCTATCTCTAAATTCTTCACATCTTCCATAAATACAATCGCATGAGGATTTCCCATGGAAACACAGGTCATTCTATAATTTTTTTCCAACTCCGGAATAAAAATTGGTTCATCAATTACCTGTTCATTTTCACTTACCACAGGCACCTGCTTTGCTTCCAAAATCGGTTCTCCCATGTTTACTTTAATCTGTGTTGCTTTGCCGTTTTCTATGGTCAAATCCAAATACTTTATTTTTCCGGCACTCACAACCGTAAATTGAGTCTTATCAGTAAGACCCTTATCATATACAAATTTTCCTACACAACGCATCCCATTTCCACACATTTCAGAACGAGTACCGTCTGCGTTATACATCTCCATCTCGAAATCCGCCTCATCCGATGGATTAATAAAAATCGCTCCATCACTTCCGATTCCAAAATGTCTGTCGCTGACTTTTCTTACCCAATCCGGCTTATCTTCCTGTGATATTTTTTCCGTGAATCCGTTGATATAAACATAATCATTTCCTGCACCTTGCATTTTTGTAAATTTCATAAATAACAATCCATCCTTACTCTTTCTTTCATTTTCAAACGTCCTTCCATAAGCCTAAGTGAATTTAAAATAGAATTCAATAGTTTTGTTAAAAAAAGATATCTAAACAAATCAATGTCATTTAGTTAGTGTTTTATAAAAAGAAATCCCTTCCTCGCATAAAAAATGGAAGGGATTTTTTCTATTCTCCTGTTTTTACATCTGTATTGATAAGTGATAATAATTCTTCCGAAAGCAAATCAGCTAAAGTACCTTTATATTCTAATAATCTGTGCTCATCCCCAATCAACATTTCTGTAAATCTGTTTTCACCAGATTTTCTACGGAAAACCAAGTCTAATTTCTTTGCTTTCGCAGAATTTAGTTCATTCCCTTTTAATAAGTCATCGGCTTCGCTTTTCCTGCTACTACGAATCCTAATGTCGCACTTACATTTCCAGCCGCTAACGCACATCTGATTCTATTCTTCTCAAAATCTTCTTCAACAGATGTCCCCACATTAAATATATCCATAATAGTTGGTAATGAATTGATTTTTCTTCTAACAGAACCTTTTACTTCACTTTCGTTTTGTCCACTTTTACAAAAGTCGAAATCACTTTCTTCCAAAGTTCCTGTATAGCACTTTTCAAAAAAATCAGTAGCATTCAAACTTGTATGCAATCCTGTAAGATGCAAATAATTGTCATTATATGCAGAAACAATATAATACTTATTATTCACGAATGCAGTCGAGAAAAGTAAATATTCATAATCTACAAAATATTTTTTATATGAATAAGCGTTCTGAATGACTGTTTCTTTCACACGTTTTTTGAAACTCTTTTGTTCTGTCATTATTCCTCCAATAGTAAAATAGAAGGACGACTTCACAGCCATCCTTCTACTAATTTTTCACAGTTTATTCTGCCATGGGAATGGGTTTTCGGTCTCCATCCCGACCACTGGAACAGGTTTAAGGTCTCTGTTCCGACCTTATTAATGTCTCTTTTTGTAGTTTAATTATACACTAGAATATATTTGACGTCAAAATAATTTTTAAACGTGTTTCATATTAATATATTCATTTTGGAGAAAATATAATCTTATCATCTTCTAAATTAGAATTATACATATTTTGTTTTACTCTTTATCCACCTATCATTACACTTACGTTTCCATATAAAGCAATACGAATAATTCCACAGATAACTAAATGCAATGGATAATATATATAGAATAAATATTTCATACCTTTCCAAGAACCTTTTTGTCCATTGTAAGCTTTCAACAAAGGAATGGCAAGTGCAACAAATAACTGAACTATACCATAAACAGGATTAATAAAAATAAAGAATATGACTGCATACATGGTACACCAAATCAGCATTCCTTTCATCTGCTTTTTGAAATTCCCTCGATTAGTACTGATTTCCATGATTGCCAATACTGCAATACAACTCCAATCAGAACAAAAAGTAATAGCTAATATACCTATTACAAGGACTGTTTTCTGCCATTTTTTCAATTTAGCACAATCATTAATAACTAAAGCAATCAACCCCCAAAACAATGACCAAATGATACTGGTCTGATTAAATGCAGAAGTTTTAAAAGGTATAAATGGGATTCCAAAAGCAAAATTATAGGCAAAATGACTTACAACAGCAAACATCAAAAGCCTTAAAGCATACTTCTTCCAATCCCTAGTATAAAAATATCCTTCTGCAATAAAAAACATAAAAACAGGTGCAGCTAATCTTCCTATAATATGTAATCCTACAATCCACCAATCAGTAGGATAATTAGGAAATATTACGGCTGCCAAATGGTCGATAGTCATAGCCAACATAGCAATAACTTTTAATTGATTACCATTTAAACCTTTTGTATTCATACCTAATCCTCCGTAAATTTCAAACTCAGTATTCCTAAAAATTCTTATTCAAATTTAGAATTCTTTTGTAATAGTAATCCTACAACAATTCCAAACATAAAAGCAACAAAATGAGTAACAAAGCTTTCTAAACCAAGGAGAAGAGATAATATTGAAAAAGCTATAATATATATAACCTCTCCCTTACTCAGACTTTTAATATATACAACTTCCTTCTTCCATTTCATAACACATACTATACCAATCATTCCAAATATACCTGCCGATGCACCAACAGATACACTATTAGGAAAAATCACGCATATAATAATTGCATTAATAACTGCAATCAGATGGTACAATAAAATGTATAAAAAACTGCCTATTTTTTTCTCAACGACTTTCCCTACAAACAACAATGCAAAAACATTGAAAGTCATATGTAAAATACCTGCGTGTAAATACATATGTAAAAAAAGCCTCCACCATTCTCCGTCACTAAAAACTTTGATTTTAGACAATGAACCTAATATTCCAAGTTTACCTTCACATCCAGCTAAAAAATTCAAAGCATATGCCACATATTTGTTAGAAGCAAGTTGATTTAATGTCGTGTCATTTACAATTATTGAATTAATAATTAAAAAGATAACGTTTGTTGCAGAAATGATTATGTTAACCAGCCCATACTTAGCAATAAGATCGCCTTTTCTTGATTGTTCCATTTACACCTCCACAACTTCATTTTATCTAACTGTTTTATAATTTCTTATATTGAATTTCACATATATTTTAACATCCTTATATTTTTTTTGGAAATAGATTTAAGAATAAATAAGATTTAATTCTTTAGCATTTAATATCGTATTTTACTAACTTGTCAGTATAATGTATGAAAACTTTATTCTCAATTTTGAAAAACCTCAAAACTTAAAGTCTCAACTAGTCATCATAACGTCATAAAAATTGACTTGATTTTTGAAATTTGTAATAAACGTAACATTTTTTCATTTTCTCACTAATCCGTATCAAGTATGGAAAAGTAATGTTTTTTACAGAATATACCAAAATCTGTAAAATCCACTTCAAAAACCTATTTCTAAACTTAATACGGATTTTCCTTTGTGCAATCTGCTAAAGAGTGGGAGTATATAAAAATACAAAAAGTATTTTTCGGTTCATTTCCATGACTAGTTAATATTTTCTTTCTATCGTTAGGTATTGTTCATAATCGGAAATTGTTTCTATTTTTGCTACATTCCTATAACTAGTTGTGAAGTTATCTTCTACGTTATCTGATTACCTGTTTTTTTCCTCTGTTTAGTTAGAGCAGGATATTATTTTTTGAAAAACTTAGTTTTTCGACTTAAAAAGGTGCTTTTTCAGAAAAAGAAAAATACAGAGCAGAATTTCTGAAATTCCACTCCGTATTTTTCTTGTGCAATTTTTTCTATTATGCGGACACTCTATATACAAATCCTACAAAAGATTTTGCTTTGATATTTCTTGTATCACGTCTGTCCGGACGCACCGGTTCTACATATTTGGAAATATCTTTTATCAACTTTTTAGCATCCGCATTTTTGGTACGGAAGAATTGTCTGCATAGATACATAGCCATTTTCATGTTTACCTTATATTCGTGAATATTTTCCTGCTTCTTTTGAATTACAATTTCATTTACAATGCGGTTGCAAAAATTCATCATAATCATTGCGGAATATATTTCCTGCTTTACAAAAGCGTCTTTTTTATTTTCGAACACATCTTCAAATATAGTCCAAGATAATTTGTTTCTTCGCTGTACGAATGCGGATGCTGTCACATCAATTCCTGCATCATATAATTCTTCGTTCAGACTGCCACCCTGCATGGAGAGCAGAAGATTAACCATTTTTTCTATTGTCAGAACTCGATTGCGTGAAAAATAAGATTTTTCGTTTGGATAATCTTGTCTGTAAATTTTAACCGCCTTGGCGATTGCATCTTGAATCTGATGCTTTAACACATCAGGAGTTGTATTAACTATTTTCATCATTAAGACCTCTTTATTACAGTAATCAATGATGTGTATAAAAAAACAAGACAAAATACCCTGCAAAAATACAAGGAATGTTAGTCTTGTGTGCGTAGTTTTCCTATTCTTTCTTTTCTCTCTAATTTAAAATATCTCTACTAAAAAATGCTGTTCTCTCTGTTTACTGTAATAAAATACTCTCTCTGATTCGCTCTAAAGTGTTCTTTCTCTCTGTTGTGTTTTCTCTGTTTCTGTTCTTGCCACGCCTAAACTTAACACACCATCTTATATATATTATACCCTATAATTAAAACAAAGCTACTATTTTTCTACAATTTTTTAATGTTATATTTGCTTAACTTAATGAAAAAATTATTCCCAAAATGTTTTTAAGGAGCAAATCCTAAGATTTACTCCTTAATTTCAAACTTTTCATCTTATCTACATGACATTGCTAAACAAATAGATATCTTTTTATCATCTCTCTTATATTGCTTTCATAAAGCGACTTAATTTTTTGTATATCAGCATCGTGATAACAGATACAGATACACCCTTTAAAATATTTAAAGGTGCTACGGCAAACATAACCAAGGTAGTAAGGTCTGTAATAGCCGGATTAATTGCTGTTCCCATACCAATAATTGCTTCTAATGGCATTCCGTAAAGCTCTGCAAACTTAGGAACCAGATAAATAGCATTGAAAGAAGTACCAAAAACAGTCAAACAAATAGTTCCGATCACACAGCCAATCATCGCAGATTTACGATTCTTTTTATGTAGATAAATAATGGATGCCGGTAAAATAAAGGAACATCCAACCATAAAATTTGCCAGTTCTCCTACAAACGCTGTAGTGGTAGAATCCATTAAAAGATTCAATACAATCTTACAAAACTCTACCATAACTCCCGCTACCGGTCCAAAAGCAAAAGCAGTAATCAACACCGGAATCTCACTAAAATCTAATTTGTAAAAAGCCGGTGCAAAAGGCAATGGAAATTCAAAAATCATTAAAATAGCTGCAATCGCAGAAAACATACCAATCATGGTTAATTTTCTGGTTGTTAAAATACGCTCTGTATTCCCTGTTTTTTTCTTCTCCACTTTTTCCACTATTTTTGCCGCAATAAAAATCACCACAACTACAGCTAAAAATTCCAGTACAAAGACTACGTTTTTTGCGATTTCCGCAAACAAGTTACTCATCATTTTTCTTCTCCTCCTTGTTTCGAGGTATTATTATCTAAGAAATGACTCATTCCTTTTACGCACTCTTCATTCTTTGTCAGATTACATAAAAAGAAAAAGCCCTGAAATAAATTCAGGGCTTGCCAATATCTACGACATTATTTGGCTTATTCAAGCATTTTCATATCAAGGCTCTTTTCATTTTCTCTGCCTTTTATCTCTGCCTTTTACATATGCTTCTCATAAACCATCTCTTCTCTCATCCAGACTTTACTGTCGGTTTTGGAATTCCGGCTTTTCCACCAGTCACCAAATCAGCCGCCTAAGCGGGTCGCGGACTATACCGCCGGTTGGGAATCACACCCTACCCCGAAGAATTTTATTTATTTTACTTTTGCATTATAACGCTTTAAATCAATGAATGCAAGGCTTATTTTAAGAGATTTTTCGACATTATAAAAACACAGGTATCATAAAAGTCTTTATAAATCTACATAACTATTGCTTCATTTTGTGTAAATTTTGGTGTATATGGTGTAAATTCTGGTGTAAGTTTTTTACTTACTGGAAATCCATATTCTACACCTCCTGTCAAATTAGTATAGAACATTTGTTCGTACTGTTCAAGATGTAATTTTCGTATAGGGGGGCGAGTATGTTTGCGTATGTTTGTTTATAGTTCCATAGAAATCAAGCGGCTACCCTCTATTAGGGCACCCGTAAAGTTTTGCAAACTATTTTGATTATACAAGAAAGAATACGCGTAATCGCGTATTCTGCGCCGCCGAAGCGTCGCATAGCGACATTTTCTACTGCTTTGGCATGTGCATCCTCACGGAGTGTTTTTTATATCATAGGAAGAACTTTCCTATGATATAAAAAATAAGGCATATCAAGTATCGCTACCTAATATGCCTTATAAAAACATATACTTTAATTTATAGGTACAATAACTAGTGGAAATGATTTTCCCTCACCGGTAATTTCTCCATGTTCGTTTCTTAGGTCACCAACAATACCTATCTCTACAATTGCAACATTTTCTTTTGCATATACTTTGTGCTCTTTAAGAACTCCGAGTTCTGTCAACTCATATCCTTCGGATAACAAATACTCACAGTATCTTTCTACCATGTCCTCTGCAGCAGCCTCATCATCTCCTAAGCCATATAAACATCTATAATAAACTTGGGATTCATCTGCATCTTCACCAACTATTTGTTTATAATATATTCCATAATCACTTTCTTCACCCATCATTCCGGATACTTCTCGAACAAATGCAACAGATACACCATCCTCCATTTCATCGATGGATTGAATACCAACTTCCTGATACATATCCTGTATCTCATCTTCTGACATTACGGCATCATCTTTACCACAAGCTGGTAATAGCCCCATTATCATAACTAACAACAACATTATAATTCTTTTTTTCATCCTTGGTTCCTCCTAGAATATTCTTTTTAACGTATAATATATATATATATCCATGTTTACTTTTTTGTCAATATTTCTCACTTTTTTATTCAATCAATATTTAACCTAATACTTTTCTTTCTGATATAACAAACTATCACCATTATTTCATTAGAAATATCTCTCTACACATTTGTTTTAGCTCACAAATATTTAAATAGGAACCTTCTGCTTCATATGTTAAAATTAAGTTTTTTCCTATGTAAATTCCATTTTTACGATATTCATCTAATTTATTGAAATTTGCTTTGCGATAGGTTTCATCATCCAATAACCCAAAGTGCTCGTGATAAATTACTTCTCGCTTATTCACGTTTAATAAAGTAAAATCCGGAAATTTTACTTTCCCGTTTTTTAAACATAATTCTGCCTCATATCGATACGGTATATTAAGTTCATAATATATATTGGCAATCATTAATTCTGATTTCGACCTTACAAGTTCTTCTTTTGGGGTAAGATATACCTTTTCTTCTAAATGATATGGATTCGATACAAACACCTCTTGTTCCCACTGTCTTACAAACATTTCATCTGTAAGAACCAGTGGTGTCACCAATTCTTGTCTATCTATACTTAAAGAATGAATTGTACATTCAACATTTTCCATTGCATATAGATTATGAAATCTAATTTGTAAAAAGCCGGTGCAAAAGGCAATGGAAATTCAAAAATCATTAAAATGGCTGCAATTGCAGGAAACATACCAATCAGGGTTAATTTTCTGGTTGTTAAAATACGTTCTGTATTCCCTTTTTTTCTTCTCTACTTTTCCACTAGCTTTGCAGCAATAAAAATCACCACAACTACAGCTAAAAATTCCAGTACAAAGACTACGTTTTTTGCGATTTCCGCAAATAAGTTACTCATCATTTTTCTTCTCCTCCTTGTTTCGAGGCATTAGCGTCTAAGAAATGGCTCCTTCCTTTTCTGCATTTTTCATTCTTTGTTAGGTTACACAAAAAGAAAAGCCCTGAAATAAATTCAGGGCTTGCCAATATCTACGACATTATTTGAAGAGCATTGCCATATAGGCAGGCTTAAACAACACCTGGCCCAAAGGTGTGGCAAAGTCTACCAGCTTTTTATCCATCCCCAGCTTTTCCCGATACTTCAGTAATACCTCCTCAAATGTAAGCCTGATACGCAAAACTTCTCTGTGTTCCACATCTAAAGACGAGAGGAACTTATCCACTTTTTCACAAGCCAACTCAATATTATTGTTTGAAAAATTATATTGTTCCAAATCTTCACCTCTTCTACTTTTGTTTATTTGATTTGGATGTACTTAAATACCACCTTTTATGCTGCATTTTATACTGTTTTTCTTCAAATTTCTGAATAATAAATTTCGAAAGTAACATATAGTTTTACATTTTTAATAACTGAATACATCCATCTACATTAGATAACAGTTTTTCACGAACCATTGCCGTTACATATTTCACAACAACTTCATTATTTGCTCTTTGACTGAATGCAAAAGTTGTAGCCGCTTTTAAGACAGAAAAGATACCGCTTTTTTTCAGAGTCAGTTCCATATCTTTAGGCTCTAAATAAACAGAAAGAAAGATTTTCCAAAGTTCATCTACTTTTTCACCGGGTAATCCTGTAATGTCAAGTTTTCCCTCCGGAGAAAGTGTTACATGAGTTAAAATCATGGAACCCAAATCATAAAGTGGATTTCCGTAAGTAAGGTCTGCCATATCAATAAGTACCAGTTCGCCATCCATAACCATAACATTTCTTGGATGGAAATCACCGTGAATAATAGATGTATCATCTGCAAAAGCATCGTTCACGCGATGAAGATCTTCGATTTCCTTTTCCGTAAAATAGCCCAGTGGTTTCAGTTGATTGATACGTTCTCTATAAAGTTCTTTCGTGCCGGATAACATATCTTTGGAAACTTTAGTTTCATGAAGCTTCTTTAAAAGTTTTGCATATTTTACAGCATATTCTTCAAAACACTCCGGATTTTGATTTAAAAACTCAGAGAATGTCACAGAATTAATCAATTCAAATACTAATCCAAAGGATTCACCACATTTCACCACATCGAAAGGAATTGCGGTTGGAACACCCATAACAAATGCTTTTTTTGCATACTCCTGTTCTCTTTGTACTTCCTCGATTGTAGTTCCCGGAACATAAAGTTTTACGATGGTATCTCCATTTAAACGAAGTACCTTTCCGTGACCTCCCTGCCCAATCACTTCTGCGTTTTCAATCGATATTTCACGAAATGCCTTTTGTATGTTCATAATTTCTGAAAAACCGGTTACTTTAAAGATTTCATAGATTTCACCGGATACCTCCGTAATGAGCAATTCTTTCTGCATCTTACGTACTTTTAAAAGTAATCTAAGGCCTGCACTGGAAATATATTCCAATTTTTTGGCATGAAAAACGATTTCCACACCCTCGTTCTGTTTCTGTATTTCCATGACTTCTTCTTCTACTGCTGCAACATTGGTGGAGTCAATTCTGCCTTCTAACATAATCATAAGGCAGTTTTTTTCCGCATTCATAGTCCAATTTAATTTCATTATTTTTTCATATTCCCATTTACAACAATTGACATCTTAGCTTCATAATTTAATACGCAGAAACAAGCAATCTGTTGCACAACTTCTTTAGAAAATCAGCAGAATGTTTCCAACACCAAAATAAGTGCAAAAAGTAAAATTCCACCAAATTGAATATAGAATCCTGGCTTCGAATAACCTTTTCGACGGAACACTACCGACAACGCAAGACACAGTATTGCGATTGGCGGAATATTATATATGATTTGCTCGATTAATACTACATCACTTCCTACAATCCCATACAACATGCAAACAATAGTAAGAAACGGTACTGCAAAGATTCCTACAAGAAAATTCAACAGGATGCCAAACTTATCAAGCTTGGAGTACTGATACTCCTTTTCCTTGCGAACAAAAATCAGGCATAACAGGAAAAATACAAATAAAATTGCCACAAATATGAAGATATTATCCGCTTCATAACTAATGCCCGAAAAGGAGAACGTGTTCTCAATAGGCTCTGCATAAGTAAAATCAATTATTTTAAAACCGATCGACTCCAGAATTTCCTCTTTATTTTCGTCATTTAATGAAATATCGTTTTTGTAGTCATAATACTCCATACGGGGTTCTATTCCCTCAATCCCATATTCTTTGTAGTAGTCTTGATACAAAGGATCTCCCATAAAGTAGCCGGCATACATGTTTTCATGAACTGTAAGTATCGTTTGCAGTTCATCATTTTGATCCACAATATATGGATTTTCAACATTTTCCGGATTTTCATATTTGACTTCTTGATTCCAATATCTGTTATGTTCCCCATATATGGTATCGGAACCGGAATACTCACATTCCAAAATGCCCGCGAGGGTTTTAGTTTCACCTTTGTATTCATAAGTAATAGAAAAAGGAAATTCTTCCTTTGAGACTTTTGGCTTTGTTGTGTAGCAAAAAAGCACTGATGCAACCACATAGATAATCATAGTAATTGCAAAAAAAATCATAGTAGATGACAGTTTTTTTATTTTCATAGCGTACTCCCCTTTTTTACAGCTTCCTCAACAACTGTTTCTTCATATTCCTCATTCTCTTTTTTATCTGTATTTTATTTCTTCTCAGTCTTAGCAATTTTATCCAGACCTAAGAATACATAGCCCACTGCTATAAATGCTATCAGTAATATCAATACCCATTTTATTACTCCACCAACTCCCTGTGTTTCCAAATTCAGGAAAAAATAAGGATAAATTAATGGAGTGGTTGTACCCGGAATTAATATAGAAGTATCGAACTTCATAATAGTTGCCTGAATAAATATAAATGTTATGTAAGCAATTGGAAATGATATGGATACCAAAGGATAATACCACTTACATTTCTTGCGTTCATAAAACATAAACCAGTCTGCCACATACATGACGGGGAGTACCACATGTGCACAAAGGCTACCGATACGCCAATTTGCCTGTGGATCTCTGCCTTCTGCTCCGGCAAGCAATATATTAAACACAAGAAATGTTAATAAGATACCAAGCATTCCTATAAACTTTAGAGCCGGTGCAACTGTAACATATTCATTTTTACTTTTCTTTATTGTCTGTATTAACTCTGCAAACATAATCCCTAAACACAAATAGTTACTGATGTTCGTGAAATGAACATAAAAATCCCAACGGATCATAGTTATGTCATCAAAAATTCCTAAGCCTGCAATAACACCTACCACTCCAAGTGTACAATAAATTGTTTGAAACATTAATTGTGTTGTTCTATTTTTAATCATTTTAAACACTTCTCCTTTTAGCTACCTATAACTCCAAACTGTTTTTTCTAATACATGAATCTACTTCGCCAATTGTTAACATCAAAACCAATATAAAATTTGATTATTTTAACATTGCACCATCTTCTTCCATCTCAATGTCTTTGGTTTCCGGATCCTTAAGTTGTAGTCCGTTCCCTTCGCGATGATTCATCTCCTGATTCTTTTCTTGTATTTTGTGCATCTCTGCTTCCCGGATTACTTTTTCCATCTTTGTAATTTCCTGTATCACCTGCATTGCGAAGGCATATCTTTCTTTTCCTCTGGAAGTAAAAATAGAAGCACCTTCTTCTTTACCCAGCATTTTTTTATCAATATCTATATCGAATATATCTTTGGAAGTGTAGCCCTTCTGTTCTCTCTTAGCGATAATATATTGGGAAGCTGCCTCTTTTAATTTAGCCATTTCTTCCAGACATTCTGCATTACTTTTCTTTTCATTCCCCAATTGATTCACAGTTGTATCAAAGGCTTTTAATAAGTCATTAAACTCTTTGGTGTTATTTTTTTCCTTTCCTCTGATATTCTTTTTCTCCAGATTCTTCAAACTCATATCTATTCTGGCAGGTACATCCGTCTTGATTAACTGCTTTCCATTCCGACTGATAACTTTTTCCAAATTCTGTTCTTTTTGAACCATTTCTAAAACTGAAAATTCCGGAACCTCCGTTACCTTCACCGGAACTCTCGTGCGGTCATAACGGATTTGATTCTCATTAATAAAATCATTGCTCACCATGGATGCAAGCACTTTTACTTCCGTTTTTCCCAACTTCTCAGGACCTCGTGGACTATCACCAAAAATTTCTTTTATTTCATCAAGCGTTCCCATCTGAAAAGTAGCTTCTCCCCACTGTTTCATAGTTAATAGATTATTTTCAAAATCCGGTTCTTCCTTCTGTATTTCTTCTAAAAACATTTTAATTCCCATTTGATGGGTAATTTCTATGGCAAGAACTGATGGAATAATATCAAATAGATTGTATTCCACACTGATAATGCTCCCCAGGCCTGTGCCAAAATTATGCAATCCCAGTTCATCTGCTAAATGTTCCATATCTACTGCCGTAATATTTTCCACATAATTTTTGCTTCCTGGTAGTTCCTGTAATAGATCCATGCTGAAAAAACTTAACATTCCCAAGGTATCTGCATGCATTACCAAATCTTGTTCTGTTTTTAATTCTGCTTTATATTTTTGTAGATAATCACGAAAGGCTTTTTTCATTGCTATGCCACAATCATATAATGCTTCTCCATATCCTTTTCGATCTTTTCTTTCCACGAAACCCAAATATTCTTTTGCTACCTCATTCTTTGCCTCATGTAATGCTGCAGGATCCATAATATCTTCCAAATGATATCCTTTATGAAGCATTCTGCCTACACAAAATGCGGACGGAGTCATACGTTTGGTAAATGGAAACTCTTTCATATTTTTTACAGTATCGCCCAAAAATTGTTCTTCAACAGTCATAAAATTAGACGTTTTCTGTTTTGTAAAAATTTCTCTTGCCTTTCCCTTTGCCGCTAACTTCTGATATTCATCCAAATATGCTTTCTCTTCTTCATCCAGCTTCGGTTCCAATAATTCTGCTTCTTCTAAATCTGTTTCCTCTTTCTCCCATCTATATTTTTCATAAACATCATCCACGGTATTCATATTCAGTTCATTTTTATAAAAGCTTGCTAACTCCGGTTCCATATCCTTTCTGATACCGGCAAAATACTCCAGACCCTTAAGGTACTTTTCATACGCGATCATGGCAGGTGCATTGTTTAAGTCTTCACACTGTTTTAACAATCCCTTTTTCAAATCATCATCTTCACACAGCTCTGCTGCAACTTTCAGGATTTCCTGCTTAGCAGCAATATTTTTCATATCTTTTGCCATACGTCCGATTCTGGTATACGGTCTCTTTTCTGCATCTTTGTATAAATCTATGTATTCCTTGATTAGAGGATTTTTCTTAGCCGCAAAATCCTCTATCTTTTTTCTCGATACCACAAATTCTCTGACTTTTTCATTTGTTTTTAGCAAACCCACATTACCTTTGAGCTGTTCCATAGCGTCACTAATAGCTTGTTCCTGTTTTTTATTCATATCTTTACCCATTCTTTTTCCTCTGCTTTTACGTCAACTTTGTCATTTTCAAATTTTACACTCAACATTTCCAAATTCCTCTCTATTCTTATCTTTTTAAATCTGTTTGGAATATTAAGCTTTTATCATACTTTCTATTTTTTATATACACGCGATTTTTAGTTTTGTTACACAGTACTTCTGACACTCACGAAGGCGGCCTCACGAAGGAGGCTCACGAAGGACGAAGGACAAACCTATGATTTATTTTATATTTTGTAATATAAATGATTATTCAGTGTATATATAAATAGCATGTAATATTTTTAATTTAAAAAAATAAGAAAAAGAGGTGTACAAAAGTATGAATGAAGAACTAATGAAATCCATGAGAGAAATTTTGCTAGAATGCTACGGAGTGGATATCGATGAAGCAAAATGTCACTTTTCTACACAGAATTATGCGTTTATTTTCCCCCAAAAACCTTATATGATTCGTGTAAGTATGACACCCAAAAAAACTCGAAAAGAAATTTTGAGCGAATTATTGTGGGTAGATGATTTAAAACAGTTTCAACAAACCATTTGTGAGCCTAGCGTTTCTTTAAATGGAAATCTTTTGGAAGAATTTGAAATTGATACTGTGACATATCGTGCCAGTATGTTCAGAACAGCTAGAGGAAATGTTCAACCAATGGCGAAAATGGACCCTATGTTTTTCATCTGTGTAGGAGAACTTCTTGGAAAAATTCACTATGCAAGTACAAACGAGAGAGAACTTGGTATGAATTACCAGCGTAAAAGCATGAGTGAGATTTTTGCAACTCAAAAGGAAAAAGTATGGAATAAATTATCACCACAACAGCAGACCAAAATTGAAAATATTGAACAGAAGGTAAATTCACTTAGTCAGGAATTAGGTGTTTATGGAATCGGACATGGAGATTTTCATATCAACAATTTCTTTGTAGAAGCAAATAATATTTGGCTTTTTGACTTTGACGGATGTGCTTATGTCAATTATTTATATGATGTAGCAAGTTTTATGCAATCTTGCTTCTTAAGTGGTTTTGGTGCCGGAAAGGACTGTCGAAAGGTATTAGAAGAAGAAATTTTGCCATATTTTAAAATCGGGTATAATTTGAACCATAAATGTGATGACAACTATTGGGATAATCTGGAATTATTCTTTAGCTATCGTACAGCATTTACACTATTAATGCTTACAGAGATTGATGAGTGTGGTGTTGTAAATGATATGAGTAAAATAAAGCAGTTTTTTAATTTTATTATCTTACAGGATAGCATTTATGATGGAATGACATTAGCTATGAAAGGGGTAAAATAATAAACTTGAAAAATGATTATATTGTAAAAAAATTATACATATCATTTGTTGTGGTTTCTATTCTTTCTGCACTTACAGCTACGGCAGGAATGCTAATCGACAATATTATTGTAGGAGCTTTTTTAGGAGATGAAGCCTTAGGTGCTATGGGAATCATTGGTCCCATTAGTTTGATTTTTTCAGCTTTTGGCAATATTTGTTCCGGGGGAGGCACAGCAAAAGCTTCTCAAGCACTTGGGAAAGGTGATACTCAAAAAATGCACCAGATTTTCAGTATTACCATGATTTTCGTCTTGGTATCAGGTGCTCTTCTTACTATCGTCGGTCTTACTTATTCCACACAAATTGCGCAGCTTCTTGGTGCACAAGAAAGTTTGTTAGAACCATCGGTTGATTATTTGCGAGGATATTTTCTTGGCGCAATTCCCACGATTATGACCACTGCATTAATAGGATTCGTGAAAATTGATGGTTCCCCGCGATTGCCACTGCTTTGCATTATCGTAATGACCGTAGTGAATATTATACTGGACGTCTTAATGGTTACTGTTTTTGATTTGGGAATGTTTGGAATGGCACTGGCTACAAGCCTGAGCTATTGTATGGCGGTATTGACCGCTTTGACTCATTTTACAAAGAAAACAGCCACTCTTCGTATCATAAAACCAAAACAAATTATAAAAGAGTTAGGTTCTATGATTACAACCGGAGCACCAACAGCCATCAGCCGTATATGTGATACCATTAAGGTCATGGTACTTAACAATATGTTGGTTACCATCGTTGGCATCGGTTCCGTTACCGCTTTGAATATCCGTACACAGGCAAACAATTTTTTTGGTGCGTTTATTATGGGACTTGCACAAGCATCGGTTCCATTGGTTGGGATGTTTTATGGAGAAGAAGATCAAAGTGCTCTGAAGGATACTTTAAAAAATACCTTAAAATTAGGTTTATTTATGAATTGCTTTGTAGCTATATTGTTGGTGTTAGGTGCGCCGCTTTTTGTCAATATGATGAATATCACAGATTTGACAACCAAACAAATGTCTATTTCGGCTGTAAGACTATTTGCTGTAGGAATGCCCTTTACATTGATTAATCTTGCTTTGATGAGCTTCTATCAAAGTACAAAAAATACCGGAATGGCTACCATGATTTGTGTATTGCAATCTTTGGTATATACCACATTACTTGCATCTATCTTGATTCGTCCTTTTCTCGATATGGGCGTGTGGATGGCGTTCTTCGGAGCCGAATGTTTCACCATACTTACCACATTAATTTCTACTATAGTATATAAGAGAAAATTCCCTAGAAATCTAGAAGATTTTATGAGAATGAAAGAAGGATTCGGTACAAAACAAGAGGATAAACTGGAGATATCTATTGGAAACAATATGAATGAGCTTATGACTATTTCACAGGGAATTCATAAATTTGGAAAGGGAAGAAATATTAGCGAGAAATTATTAAACGAACTTTCCCTTTGTATCGAAGAGATGGGAAGCAATATCATTAAATATGCCTTCCATCCGGGAGAAAAAAAATGGTTTGATATTATGATCCTGGATAAGGAAGATAGTTTGATTGTTCGTCTCCGTGACAATGGAGCAGCATTTGATCCTACAAAATTCCTCATAGAAAACCCGAACTCTGAAGAGTTTTATGGAATTCGTATCATTCAGGGATTAGCCAGCGATATGCAATACAGAAGGTCTCTGGATCTTAATAATTTAATTATTAAATTAAACAAATTTTAATAAGAAAATTTCTTTTACACAACAAAGGCCGGTTTCTCATAAGAAACCGGCCTTTGTAAAATCACAATATCATATTCCAATACGTTTTCCCTACATCCAGTTCGAACTATCTTTCTTAACCTTATATTCCGGACGTGGCTTATCTGTTTTATAAATTACGCAGTTGTCTGTACACTCTCCTGCTTTCACTTCAAGATTATTAACCTCTTCCATCGGCATTTTGAATTTGAATACCTTATCACCTGTTTTTGTTTCTACAAGTTTACCATTATTATAGAGAGAAACCTCTTTCATTGTAGAGTATACTGTAATTTCTGTTACTCTTTCTGTACGGTATTCATACCTTCTGCCTGCGATATAAGCAAATGGAGTATTGGTCCAATATGCTTTGTAAAGATAGAATACGTCTTTTTTCAGCTTTCTGTCGAAGGTAATCATACCCTTATGGTTCATACCCGGTTCTCCACCCTGATTTCTCGCATCAGCTGCAAAATCAAACATGTTCCAATAGTAATAGCCCCACATATATGGATGACGTTTGAAGCATTCTAACATAAATTCATGATACTTATTCTGATATTCTTCTGTGTTATCTCCTCGACGAGGTTTTGCACTATGAAGATTTGGCATGCCTTCTGCACCATATTCAGAAAAGCATAAGCATCTGTTTGGATACAAAAAATGGAAAAATTTAATCCACAAATCATTTAAGAAGAATCCCGGAACATACCATCCCAAATATAAATTCCAACCTACAATGTCAGAAATATGAGCTACCGGATGCCAATGTGGGCATACTGCATAGCAAGCCAATGTAGTTACGCGGCTTGGATCCATTTCCTTCACCATTCTCTGTAATTCACGATGATTATCTAACATATCTTTTTTATGCTGACCACCAGAGATAGTAATCTCATTAGAAAGTCCCCAGGTAACGATACAAGGATGATTAAAATTCTGCGTAATTAATTCCTTCATCTGGCTAAAAGTATTTTCGCGTCCATTTGGTAAATGTTCGGAAATATATGGAATTTCTGCCCAAACAATCATACCCTCTTTATCACAAAGATCATAATAATACTGATCATGCTGGTAGTGAGCCAAACGTATCGTATTGGCACCTACTTCTTTAATCAATGCCATATCCCTATCGTGTTCTTCTCTACTGATAGCATTTCCTAGGTCACGATAATCCTGATGACGGGAAACTCCGTGAAGCGGATAAGGTCTTCCGTTTAAATGAAATCCGTCTTTTGGACTAAATTCGAACTCACGAACTCCACAATTACATCCTACTTCATCAATGATTGCACCATCTTTAACCAATACTGCTTTTAAAGTATATAAGTAAGGATCTTCCAATCCATCCCAAAGATGCACATTGGGAATATTTAAATTCACATCTGTGCCTTCTCCTTCTGCTACTAATTTCCCCTTGTCATCCCAAAGACCCACTTTAACTTCTGTCCTTGCTTCTTTTGCAGCATTATTAAGATAAGTCACCACATTTACAAGGGCGTCTTTTCCAAAAATCTTTGTAAAATATTTAATTCCGGGACCACCATAATAATCTAAATCAAAATGTTCTTTCGCTACAATCAAAAGTTCTACATCTCGATAAATTCCACCATAAAATGTGAAATCTGCTTTTTGTGGATATACTCTATCGTTGATACTATTATCTACTTCTACCACTAATTTATTATCTGTTGCTAATATATCTGTTACATCTGTTCGGAAGGTAGAGTATCCTCCATCATGAGAACAAACTTCTTTCCCATTTAACATTACTTTTGCACTTGCATTTACTCCATGAAACTGCAGATATACACACTGCTTTTCTTTATCAAATTCCGGTGTTTTAAAAATAGTATCATAGGTATTGGTTCCACGCCAATAATCATTCCCACCGTCCTGACCATCTTTATTATTCCAAGTATGTGGCAAATCCAATTGGGTAACTTTACCATTTTGATCGGTAAAATTCCAATTCTTCATGATTTTAATAATTTTTCGCATAACTACCCTCTTTCTTGCCATTGGCTGCATTTTATAAGTTATCTTTTTAAACCTGAATACATGATTCATTCAGTCTGCACTGACTCTTATTGTACCATGTTTTGCAATCAAAAACTCTTCTTTTCTTTGTTTTCTTTTGTATTATTTTTATTATGAATCTAAAAAAAGAACAAGCAAAAACATCTCTTCTGTATTTCACTACTGATAGGAAAATAATTAAAGATTGTGTCTACTTGTTCTTCCTTATTTTAATTTATTTTTTAGATTCAATTTTCATGGTAAGAGCAATTCGTTTCTTTGCCACATCTACACTCATAACCTGTACATCTACTACATCGCCTACACTAACAGCTTCCAATGGATGTTTAATAAATTTTTCTGTAATTTGAGAAATATGTACCAAACCATCCTGATGAACCCCGATATCTACAAAAGCACCGAAATCGATTACATTACGAACTGTTCCCTTTAACACCATTCCCGGTTTTAAATCTTTCATTTCCAAAATATCACTTCTTAAAATCGGTTTTGGCATATCTTCACGAGGGTCACGGGCCGGCTTTTCTAATTCTTTTAAGATATCAGTTAAGGTTAATTCACCGATACCTAATTCCTCAGCCATTTTCTTTTTGTCTTTGACTCTCTTTTCCAAGCCGGAAACTGTTATCGCAACAGCTTTACCACTGTCTTTTGTTTCTGCTTCCACAGTCACACCCTGGAAGGCTTCTGCTAAAGCTTTGCCCATGGCAGTACCTGTATTACGTACCACAATCTGCTTTTTCGGCTGTTTCTTTGGTTTTTCTTTCTTTACCTGAGTCTTTTCACTTGCAACCTGTTTTTGGATTTCTTTGACATCATCCATTGTTAAGCCCAATTTTTCTAAAAGCTGCATAGTTGCGTCATAAGATTCCGGATGTACACTTGTTGCGTCTAGTGGATTTTTTCCATCCAAAATACGCATAAAACCTGCACACTGCTGGTAAGCTTTCGGTCCTAATTTAGGCACCTTTAATAACTGCTTACGTTCTGTAAATCTACCATTTGTTTCTCGATATTCCACAATATTTTTTGCAATGGTTTTATTGATTCCTGAAATATATTCCATCAGTGGAGCACTGGCTGTATTTAAGTCAACACCAACTTTATTTACACTATCTTCTACCACACCGGTAAGGGCTTCACTAAGTTTTTTCTGATTCATATCATGCTGATACTGACCTACACCGATAGATTTAGGATCAATTTTAACCAATTCTGCGAGAGGATCCTGAAGACGTCTTGCGATGGATGCTGCACTACGTTGTCCCACATCAAAGTTTGGAAATTCTTCGGTTGCTAATTTACTAGCAGAATACACACTGGCACCTGCTTCATTCACTATCACATACTGTACCGGTGTATCTAACTCTTTTAAAAGTTCTACAATGACCTGTTCCGATTCTCTGGACGCAGTTCCATTTCCAACGGAGATTAAAGATACATTATATTTTTTAATAATTTTCTTTAATTCTGCTTTCGCTTCTTCTATCTTATTTTGAGGTGCTGTAGGATAGATTACTTTTGTGTCTAATACTTTTCCTGTCTCATCTACTACTGCTAATTTACAACCTGTTCTGAAGGCAGGGTCCCATCCTAAAACTACTTTTCCGGCAATTGGTGGCTGTAATAATAGCTGTTCCAAATTTTTACCAAATACAGAAATAGCACCATCTTCCGCCTTTTCTGTCAATTCATTTCTAATTTCTCTTTCAATAGCCGGTGCAATCAATCTTTGATAACTATCCAACGCTACTTCCTGTAAAATCGGTGTTGTCACCGGGTTTTCTTTCGTAATCGTTTTCTTTTCTAAATAGGTTAAAATCCTCTCCTGTGGAGCCTCCACTTTTACAGTTAAGAATTTTTCTGCTTCCCCACGGTTTAAAGCCAAAATACGATGACCTGCTACAGATTTAACAGGTTCTTCATAAGAATAATACATTTCATAAACAGATTCTGCTTTTTCGTCTTTTGCAGTACTGATAAGCTTACCTTCCTGGGTAGTAATCTCACGAATATAAGTACGATAATCTGCCTCATCAGAAATACTTTCCGCAATAATATCTTTTGCTCCCTGGAGCGCTTCCTCTGCTGTTTTTACTTCTTTTTCTTCTGAAATATATTTTGCAGCTTCTTCTAAAATATCTCCTGCAATTTCCTGTGCTAAGATAGTTTCTGCCAATGGTTCCAAACCTTTTTCTTTAGCCACACTGGCTCTTGTTTTTCTTTTAGGTCTGTAAGGACGGTACAAATCTTCTACCGTAACCATAGTTTCAGCACTTAAAATCTTTTCTTTTAATTCTTCTGTCAGTTTTCCCTGTTCTTCAATGCTGGATAAAACTTGTGTTTTTTTATCTTCCAAATTACGAAGGTAAGTCAGTCTTTCATGAAGGTTACGAAGCTGTTCATCATTTAAGGAACCAGTTACTTCCTTACGGTAACGGGAAATAAAAGGGATTGTATTGCCTTCATCAATCAATCCAACTGCGGCTTCCACCTGCCATTTCTGCACCGCTAATTCTTCTGATAATTTTGCTATAATATCCATGTAAGTTCTCCTTTTTAAGCAGTTTTCTTTCGTCTAAAAATCCATTTTTAATAATTTATCATTTCTTTATCTATGGATACTTCACTGCCTATATAATTTCCACATATCATTTTACTCATTCTAAAGATTTTTTTCAATCCTAATTTCTAGTGTGATGATTTCTAAATAACTGCACCATTCGCATAAGATATTTTCTGAGAGTGCATGACAAAAGATCATTTTTTACATTTTTTTAATTTGTATATGTACTTGGAAAATGTTATACTTTTTTCGAGGATATTTAATAAATGTTTCGTTTTATGTATTAATTATCTTACATTTTGTTTTTAGAATAAGGTAAAATTTATGGAATACAATATTGATGATAATTTTAACTCTGAAGATTTAGTTTCTAATAATCAAGAAAATAATTCTCTGTCTTCTGATTTAAATCGTGACAATAATAATACAGAATTCCCGGAAGAAGAATTTTCAAATTACTCTCCAAAAACAGAAAAACCATTTCCCAATGTGTTTGCACTATTTTCCAAAAGCTTAGGTGTTTTTTCTGTTTTTTGTGCTATTTTTAGTATTTTTTTTGGTGCTTTCATCTGTGGTGGATTAGCAATCATTTTAGCTGTTTTATCCAAGGGCTATAATACCAAAATGGAAAAGAATGCCAAAATTGGCCTTGCTACGGGTATTATTGCAATCGTATTACAATTGGGTGTATTAGTTTTTAGCATTTATAATGTTATTTATGTTCCTGAATTTAGAGAACAATTTAATTCTATGTATGAACAAATATACGGTGTTCCTGCAGATGAATCCATTCAAGATATTTTAGATCAATTAGGAATTCCTGATACAGAAGGAGGTATATTATGATAAATCCTATTTCCGCATATGGTTCCTATAGCATGAATCCTATTTCCGGTATTTCCGGTTATGGTTCTCGCACTTATATTTCTGCTGCATCGGCTGAAAATGATATGGCAAAAACTATAAAAAATCCAACAGCCAGCAAAATAAAAACACCAGGAAAAGAATCTTCTCCTGCCGAATGTGAAACTTGTAATTCCCGTAAATATAAAGATGGTTCTGATGAAAATGTATCTTTTAAGTCTGCCACTCATATTGCACCGGAATCTGCTGCAAGTAAGGTGCGTGCTCATGAACAAGAACATGTAAATAACGCTTATAGCAAAGCTGCCAAAGACAATGCGAAGGTTATGTCTGCTAATGTAGCTATTCATACCTCTATTTGTCCTGAATGCGGACGTTCCTATGTTTCCGGTGGTACCACCAGTACACAGATTAAATATTATAACGAAGAAAATCCTTATCAGAAAAACTTAAAACAAACTGACGCCGCAAAATATAAGGGGCGAATGATTGATATCGCTTGTTAATAAGCAAAAAATTATTATATACAGGAGACTTTGAGTCATATCTCAAAAAATAAGTAACTTTATGCATACAAAAAAAACATCAGCACAATTAAAACAGATTGCCCGTGGTCTCATGATTGGAAAATACCGCAATGCTATTGGTATTATGTTGGCTTCTGATTTAATTATAAATACAATTTCAGTGGTAAGCGCTACTTCTAATAGTTCTTATGCCGGAGTTATCATTGGACTTCTAATCAGTTTTATTTTAGTCATACTTACTACGATTTTATTAGTAGGACAATGTTCATTTTATTTGAATGTGGCGTGTAATCAAAAATATCAATTTTTCGATTTATTTACCGGTTTTAGAGTACATCCTGATAAAACTATTTTAATTCAACTTTGGGTTTTATTATGTACTATTCTACCGTTAGTCCCCTCCATTATAGCATTGGTTTTTGCCTTAAGTACTGAAGATATGGTACCATTGTTTACTTTGGGATGTGGACTTTTTATCTTAGGTTGTGGCTTGTCTTGGTGGATTTCTTTACGATATTCTCAAGTATTTTATTTGCTGTTAGATTTTCCGGATTACAGTGCAAAAGAATTAATAAATATGAGTTGGCGCTTAATGAAAGGACACTGTGGTCGTCTTTTATACCTTCAAGTAAGCTTCCTTCCATTAATGTTTGCAGGATTAATCAGTTTAGGAATTGGATTTTTATTCATTAAACCTTATCAATATATGACTTATACATTATTTTATTTGGATTTAATTCAAGAATAAAAAATAACGAAAGTATTTGCACCATTAAGGATGTATTTACTTTCGTTTTTTATTTGTCTCATTAATCATATTGCATATGTAAAAAGACGCTCACCATAAAAAGTGAGCGTCTTTCTATTTCAAGATAAACTTTATCTTATTTGTTTGCTTTTTCTGCTTTAATAGCTTCTGTAAGCTGAGGAATGATTTTATTTAAATCTCCTACGATACCGTAATCAGCTACATCGAAGATTGGAGCATCTTCATCTTTGTTGATAGCGATGATGATGTCAGCTTCTTCCATACCTGCTGTATGCTGGATAGCACCAGAGATACCACAAGCGATGTAAAGGTTAGGACGAACTGTTTTACCTGTCTGACCTACCTGTAAGTCACGTGGTTTCCAACCGGAATCTACAACTGCACGAGAACAAGATACGGATCCGCCAAGTGCTTCTGCTAAATCTTCAAGAATTTTGAAGTTTTCAGCACTTCCAACACCACGACCACCGGAAACTAAGATTTTAGCATCCATGATGTCTACTGTATCGCTAACTGCTTTAACGATTTCTTTGATTTCTACATATCTGTCGTTTGGAGTAAATCCAGGATTGTATTCGATTACGTTAGCTTTAGCACCAACGATTGGTTCAATTTTCTGCATAACACCAGGACGAACTGTTGCCATCTGTGGACGGTTGTCTGGACATGCGATTGTAGCGATTGTATTTCCACCGAAAGCTGGACGAGTCATTAATAACTGGTTGTGTTTCTGTTCGTCTTCTTTTCCCGGAATTGCTACTAATGGGAAGTCACCAATTTCAAGTACTGTACAGTCAGCTGTAAGACCTGTTGCAACTCTAGCGGAAACTGTAGGACCTAAATCTCTACCGATTGCTGTAGCACCAACTAAAACGATGTCTGGTTTGAATTCGTTGATTACAGATGAAAGTGCATGTGCATATGGTTCTGTTCTGTATTCTTTTAATTCAGGATCGTCTACAACGATAACTTTGTCTGCACCATATTCTGCAAGTTTATCAGCAAGACCTTTTACATCATGACCGATTAAAACTGCAGTAACTTCTTCATTTAATTTTGCAGCAAGTTCTTTACCTTTTCCAAGTAATTCGTAAGCAATGCCGCTGATTTCATTATCAACCTGCTGCGCAAATACGTATACGCCTTTATATTCTGCTAAATTCATTCTTGTTTACCTCTCAATCTATTATCTTAGATCACGTGTTTTTCTGTTAATTTACCAACAATGTAGCTAACTGCTTCTTCTGGAGAATCTGGATTAACTTTTTCGCCAGCACCTTTACGAACTTTGTCAGATGCTTTTGCGATTTTTGTTGGAGAACCTTTTAAACCAAGGTTAGCGTCATCAACATCTTTAAGATCTGCTCTTCCCCATGTTGTGATTTCTGCTGCACATGCATCAAAAATTCCACCTGGAGTCATGTAACGAGGATCATTTAATTCAGCAAGAGCTGTGATTAAGCATGGCATTTTAGCTTCTACCATATGATATCTGTCATCATACTGACGTTTTACAACTACGCTGCTTTCTTTTACTTCAATAGCTTCTGCGTAAGAGATTACAGGAAGTCCTAAATGTTCAGCAATCTGAGGACCAACCTGAGCTGTGTCACCGTCGATAGCCTGACGACCTGTGATAATTAAATCATATTCAAGATTTCTGATTGCACCAGCAAGTGTTGTAGATGTTGCCCATGTGTCAGCACCACCTAATACTCTGTCTGTTACAAGAACAGCTTTATCTGCTCCCAT
>JAFYWF010000078.1 GCA_017558145.1 Lachnospiraceae bacterium | reverse complement strand
ATTTACACCAAAGGATTAAAGAAGATGGCTAGAGCATGACGTAATGCTGTAGAAAGAAGAATGTCGGAAAGCCGTGTGAGGGAGAACCTCATGCACGGTTTGATGAGGGGCGGATGAAATTTTCATCCGCCTACTCTACAAATTTTATTTAATTTTAAGTATTTTTAATAGAAAATTTATATATACGTTGACATTATTTATCAAAATCTTTAAAATTCAAATTGGTATTTTTTACATTTTTTTTGATTTTTAGATAATTTTGGATTAAGGAGACAGTAAAAATGATTCTTGGTATTGATTTAGGAACAACCTATTCTGTAGGTGCCTATCTTAATGAAAAGGGAGAACCTCAGGTTATAACAAATATGGAAGGTTCGCAGATTACTCCATCAGTGGTATATTTTGAAAGTGAAACATCAGTTGTAGTTGGTCAAACTGCTAAAGATAATAGTATTATTAATCCGGATGATGTTGTATCCGCTGTTAAAAACTATATGGGTGAAAAGAAAATTTTTATGTCTTCGTATGGACAAGAATATAGTCCGGAAGTGGTTTCGAGTTTTATCTTGAAGAAAATTGTGACTGATGCACAAAAACGATTGGATTTAACTGAAGAAATAAAAGATGTTGTGATTACGATACCGGCATATTTTACGGATGCTCAGCGTACAGCCACAGAAGATGCGGCTAAAATTGCAGGTTTAAATCTTATGGGAACAATAAATGAACCTACTGCAGCTGCGTTGTATTATGCAGTATCTACAAAGCTAAATCATGCAAATATTTTAGTGTATGATTTAGGAGGCGGTACATTTGATGTAACAATTATAAAAATTGATGATGATGATGTGGTCGTAAAGAGTACCGGTGGATTATCAAAAGTAGGCGGAAGATTTTTTGATGAAGAAATCGTTGAATATGTACGCGATTATATAGAAGATAAGTATGATGTTGATCTGGAAGACGAAGAGTATATGGATGCTTATCAAGAATTGTATGGTCGAGCTGAAAAAGCAAAATGGCAACTTACAAATCAGGAAAAAGCCACAATTGCGGTCAGAGCAGGGGCAGTAAAAGAGAATGTGGTTATAACGAGAGAACAATTTGAAGCAATTGTAGCAAAATTATATAAAAGAACAGAGTACGTGGTAAAGAAAGCGTTAAAGGATGCAGAGATTGAAGCAACCGAACTTGATAAAGTGATATTAGTGGGCGGTTCAAGTAAAATTCCATATATAGAAAAAAAATTGTCTGAATTGACAGGAAAATCTCTTTCTCATGAAGTACATCCGGATTTAGTTGTTGCACAAGGAGCAGCTTTGTATGGGAAACAATTAATGGATAAAATTAGTAATTCAGAAAATGAAGGTAAAGTTATTCATGATGTTTGTTCTCACAGTATAGGAATTATCACAATAGATCCAATTACATATAAGAAAATTAATTCAATACAAATTAAAAGAAATACCGCTCTTCCTACTTTTGTAAAAATGCCTTTTAGAACAGCAGTAGATTATCAGGAAAAAATAGAATTATCTATTACAGAAGGAGAATTTAAAGAAGTTACGGATGTAGCAATCATTTCTTCTACAGATATTATTTTACCTAAGAATTTAGTTAAGGGGACAAAAGGAGAGATTCATCTTCAGTTAGACGAGTCTCAATTGGTACATGTATATATTAAGATACCAACGGCAAATTATGAGGAAGAATTCACATTTGAAAGAAGTGCAAATTTGTCAGAGGCTGAAGTACAAATGCTTACAGGAATTATTGCAGATTATGATGTGAATTAGAATGGGAATGTAAAATATGGAACGGAAAATAAAGGAATGGAAAGCGAATAAACAATATGAGGATATTATAGAAGCGTCTTTTTCTATAGATTTAAAATCTTGTGATTCTGCTGAAATTGCACATGCAATTGGTAAAGCCTTTGAAAAAATGAATGCATTTTCTAAAAGTAAAGATTGGTATATACGAAGTTATGAGTTATCACCGTCAGATGAAGCACTAGGAATGATTATTGGTGTATGTTTGGCTTATGGAAATTATAGTGATGCAGAAAAAGTTTTAGAAAATGCAGAAGATAAAGAAGGATATTATTATAAAGCCGGAAGATATGAAATTGCATTACGTACTAATGCAGGTATAGAAGATGAAATAGAAAAACTGGAAGAATTTTTAGATATTCAGGAAGAAGAAACATATATGCTTCGTCTTATTAATTTACTGGTTCTTAGTGGAAGAGAAAAAGAGGCAGGAAGATTATGTAAAAAAATGGGGCGCTTGTTTATTAGTGGGAAAACGGTTGATTATGCAGACAATGTGTTGGAACAGATAAAATGTGGAAATGGCTTAAGTTATGTCAATTCTAATTTATGGACAGAAGATAATGTGTTTAAACATGTTAGCTTTGATTTATCTATAAAACCCATGGAAGATGTTCCTTATGAAAGCAGCAAAAAGAATGCATTGGCGGAAACTATTGCAAAAATAAATGAAATGGAACCGTTGTGTAAGGAAAAGAAAAAAGAAAAGAAGAATGATATAGATAAAATAGCACCTATTATTGAGAAATCATTAGAAGGTGTGATAGGTATGCATGAATTAAGAGTTTCCATGAATAATATTTTTAATATGATGCAGGCTTCAAAGAAACGTGATGGAAACAAAATTTTAAAGGATAATATAAAAATTGTAGGTCCTGATGGATGTGGAAAAACAACAGCTGCTATGGCTGCCGTAAAATCACTGGAACAAATCGGAATTATTTCGGAAGAAATACCGGTGGTTACTGATTATTATATGTTAGTTGGAGCAAATGCAGAAGAAACTCATGATAATATTCAAAAATTATTTGAGAATGCTGAAAATGGATGTATTTTAATTGAAAATATTCATGAATTTGATGATGCGGGTGCGTATTCCCTAGGTTTAGATGCTATCGAACAATTGACGAAGGCTTATTTTGCTGCGGAAGAGAAAATACCTTTTATTATTACAGGTAGTGAATCTGAAGTGGAAACTCTTTTAAAGAAGAAAAAGAAATTTGGTGAGTTGTTTAATTTACCTTCTGTTAATTTGGGAAAATATACAACAGAAGAATTGGTAAAGATTGCAAATGTTTTGGCGGAAGAGAAACATTTAATTATTGATAAAGAAGCGGAAGAATTATTAACTTCAAAATTAGAACGAATGTCTCAACAAATTGATTTTAAGTATTCCAGAGATTTAGATCAAATGATAAATGAAGCATATATTCATCAGGTGGCTCGAATGTCGTCTATGAGAAGACCTTCAAAAAATGATTACTACATTTTAAAAGCAGAAGATTTTGGGAACTTAGAAACAGTAGAAACGGTTGAGGAATTATTAGAAGAATTAAACAAACTTACGGGTCTGGCAGAAGTAAAAAAACAAGTTTCAAAGATTGTAAATCAAGTAACAATTAAGAAAATGCGAGAAGAAAATGGAATTGGTGTAGGTCAAGGATATGGTTCATTACATCTTGTTTTTCTCGGAAATGCTGGAACAGGAAAAACAACTGTAGCAAGAATAATTGGTAAAATTTATAAAAGATTAGGAATATTGACTTCAGGACAATTTGTAGAATGCACAAGACGTGATTTGGTATCCCAGTATGTAGGTGCAACAGCACAAAAGGTTGCAGATAAAGTTAAAGAAGCTATGGGAGGAATTCTATTTATTGACGAAGCGTATGCTCTTTGTAAAGATGACAATGATACATTTGGGCGTGAGGCAATTGATGCGTTAATTGCAGATATTGAAAATCATAGAAATAATTTGATGGTTATTCTTGCAGGATATTCTTCTGATATGTCTGAATTTATGGATCAGAATCAAGGATTGCGTAGTAGAATTCCAACGGATATTTTGTTTGAAGATTATTCAACGAAAGAAATGGTTCAAATTTTTAAAAAATATGTGAAAGACCAGGGATTGGTTTTAGATGCAGGTTTGGATGAAGATCTTTTAAAACTATTAGAATATAAGAAAAAGAAGAAGGATTTTGGTAATGCACGTGGTGTAAGAAATGTTTTTGAAGCTGTTGTGCTTAATCAAAGTAATCGTCTGGGAGAGATGGATCCTAATTTGCTAAGTAAATATGATTGTGCAATTATTAGAAGAGAAGATTTGGCAATTTCGGAAGAACTGGAGAAGTCGGGCAAAACAGTTTATGACTATTTGGATGAGCTTAATGCATTAACAGGTTTAAAAGCTGTAAAAGAAAAGGTGAATCATATTGTTGATTCAGTTCAGGTAAATAAAAAAATGCAAGAGCATGGTTTAAACGGCCAAGGATTTGGAACACTACATATGGTGTTCAAGGGGAATGCTGGTACCGGAAAAACTACAGTGGCTCGATTGATTGGAAATATATATAAAGAATTGGGAGTTCTTCCTACAGGACAATTAGTAGAATGTGATCGTAGTCAGTTGGTAGCCGGATATACGGGACAGACGGCGATAAAAGTAAAAGATAAATTAAAAGAAGCTATGGGTGGTGTGCTATTTATTGATGAAGCTTACACCTTGGCAAGTGATTCTTTTGGAAAAGAAGCAATTGATACTTTAGTAACTGATTTAGAAAATTATAGAGATAGTCTAATGGTTATTATTGCCGGATATTCAGATGATATGGATGAATTTTTACAGCAAAATCAAGGATTAAAGAGCAGATTTCCAAATGAAATAATATTTGAAGATTATTCTTTGGATGAAATGGCCTCTATTTTTATGAATATGGTAAAATCAAGAAATTTATTAATAGAGGATGAATTAAATAAAAATGTTAAGAAATTAATTTCTATGTATTCTTCAGAAGCAGATTTTGGAAATGCAAGAGGTATTAGAAATCTTATTGATAAGGTATGTGAACAAAGAAATGTCAGAATTGCAGATATGTTTCGTGAGGGACAGGAACCTGGGAAAGAGGATTTGCAGCGTATATTAGCATCTGATTTGCAATTTGGAGAAGTTGTAGAATCGGATTCAAAATCTGTAGAAGAATTAATGAAGGAAATAAATTCATTGACAGGACTGGCTGCTGTCAAAGATAAAATTAATAAGATAGTTTCTACAATTCAAGTAAATAAAGAAATGGAAGCGGCAGGTCTGGCTCCTCAAAGCTTTGGTACTTTACATATGGTGTTTAAAGGAAATGCAGGAACCGGAAAAACTACAGTGGCACGATTGATTGGTAAAATATATAAGGAATTGGGAGTTTTATCCTCAGGGCAATTAGTAGAATGTGACAGAAGTAGTTTGGTAGGAAGATATATTGGGGAAACTGCACCTAAGACAAAAGCGAAAATCCAGGAAGCTATGGGAGGGATTCTTTTTATTGATGAAGCGTATACCCTTGCTAAAGGAGGAGACAATGACTATGGTAAAGAAGCTATCGATACCTTGGTTGCAGATATTGAAAACTATCGAAAAGATTTGATGGTTGTAATTGCCGGATATTCAGATGATATGGATGTTTTCCTAAAACAGAATCAGGGATTGAAAAGTAGATTTCCAAATGAAATTATGTTTGAAGATTACTCTACAGAAGAGTTGTTTTTGATTTTTAAAAATAATGTTTTATCAAGGAGTTTATTGTTAGCAGATAACTTAGATAAGTGTATTATGGATTTGATTGAGTTAGTGTCCATGGAAGCTGATTTCGGCAATGCAAGAGGTATTAGAAATCTTGTTGATAAAGTTGTAGAACAACGTAATGTTAGAATTGCTGAACTTTTTAAAATGGGTCATAAAGTTACACCGGAAGAACTGCAAACTATAACGGAAGAAGATATACAATACTTTTTATAGAAAAGAAGGAGTAAGATAAATGAATGTACAATTATTATCTTCCTTAGGTATTGATTCTAATATTGATTTAAAAACAATGTTGGAATCGTTAGAGGAGAAACAATTTGAATTTCTTGAAAGATTAGAAACTGTAAATGATGAAAACCGTAGACAAGAAATCAATATGGTTTTGGAAGAAATTAATAAAGAAATTGAAGTAGTTAAAAATCAAATTCAGGTGTTAAATACTGCTGTTATTTGGGATACAGAGGAACTCGTAGAAAAGAAGGATACAAAAGAAGCAGAGAAAAACATAAAAAAAACTGTTGATAAAGAAATAAATGAAAAAATTGAAAAATTTAAAGAGAAAGAAGTAAAAAAACAGGAGAAAGAAGTGAAAAAAGAGTCTGATGAAAATCAGACAGAAACTTCGAAAAATCAGACAGAAACTTCAAAAAATCAGAATGTTTCTTCACAAACACAGAATAGCAATCCAAATGTTTCTACGGATAATACAAAAGTAAGTGCTACGGATAATAATAGTTCTGAATATATGAAGGGACAAGCAGAGTATAATAATCAGAATTATGCAGAAGCTTTTAAGATATTTAAGGAATTAAGTGAAAAAGGAAATGCTTCAGCACAGTATTCTGTAGCCCTTATGTATCGAGATGGAGTAGGAGTTCCTAAGGATTTTAATCGTTCCTTATATTGGTTAAAGAGATCTTCTGAAGCTGGTGAAACTGATGCACAATATGCATATGGTTCTGCACTTTTGGATCAATGTCGTAATGATGAAAAAAAAGTAAAAGAAGGATACAAATATCTTAGAGCGGCGGCTGATAAAGGAAATTGGTTCGCCATGATAAAATATGTGGATTCTGCCCTTTCTCAAATTGGAGGTAAAAAGGAAATTTCAAAAGCAATGGAATATTGTGATAAGTTAAAAGCTACAGAAACTGATTCCTTTAACAAGAAAGAATACGATAATTTTAAAGTTAAATTAAAAGAACTTAAGAAAAAAGGTAATACGCCTACGAAAGCAAAAAATGGTAGTAGAAAGAAAAAGAAGAAAATTCCATGGTGGCTTATTATTTTGCTTATTATCCTGTACATGATAATAAGTAGAAAAATCAACTTTGAGAAAGACATGCTGGAGCAAGAATTATCATCATTTCCGATTATGCAAGAACAGAATGAAGAAATGCTTGAAATAAATATTAGAATTACGGCTGATGCAGCCAATATTCGTTCTGGTCCGGGGACAAGTTATGACGTTATAGGTTCCGGGAAAAAAGGAGATGAATTTGTTGCAACCGGAGTTACTGAAACTACGGAAAGTGGACGAGTGTGGTATGAAATTTATCTTGATGACAGTAGAGAAAGTATTGGCTGGGCTAGCGAAATAGTAATGGAAATTATTGAATAAAATAAGAGAGAGTATATGATGGGACAAGAGAAAGATTTGTTGGCAAAACAAAATAATTTACAAGATATGAAACAACATCAACCCAAAGAACAATTGCAGGATAAAAGAAGCGAACAAACTTCACCAATATCTTCTAAGAAACAGTTTTTGTTTTCATTCTCTGAAGAGCAAAAGATAGACAAGGAATTAAAAAAACCAAGATCTAGAGCCTATATGGAATTGTTTGATGCTATTGATATGTTAAGTGCCACGGATGAAGAAATTATAGAACAATTAAAGGCTAATATGGATGAAGATACTGCAGACGAATTTTCAAATATGACTACAGAAGAATTGTTGGAAGAAATCAGGGCTTGCTTCCAGGAAGAATTCGAGAATCTTGAAATAGAATTAGAATCTATTTTATGCGGAGTAGTATCTAAGTGTTACATAGAAGGTTGTGATTGTCATGCAATTTCGCCCGAAGGAAGACTTATTGATCATTTTAAAGAGGATCAAGAACTACCGGAGGAGTTAGAAAAAGGAAGAATTGTGTATAAAATGTATCCTCAATGCAGATGTGTTGAGGTATACAACGATTGTTGTCGCGTAATAGATACGGATTCTTCAGTAATTAGAATTTCAGATGATGAGATTAGCTAAGGAGCTATATTTATATGAATACGGAATTGTTAGAAGCACTTGAGATTGATTCTAATCAAGATTTAAAAAAAATATGTGAATCATTGGAAGAAAAGCAATTTGAATATTTGGAACGTTTAGAAACAGTAAATGATGAGGAAAGAAGAAGCGAGCTTAATACGGTTCTAGGTGAAATTGATAAAGAAATTTTATTGTTGAAAGATCGTATCAAAACGATTAGTAATTCTATTATATTGGATGATTACGTACCAAAGAAAAATAGTTCTAAGCCAATAAAAGAAGAAAAAAATGATTCATCGAAAGAGATTGCAAAGAAGGTTGAAGCTTTCAAAGCAAAGGAAGCAGAAAAAAAGATAAAACAAACACAGTTAGAGACAGAGCAAATTAAAAAACAAATAAGCGAGCCGAAGAACTCAAATAATGTTCAAGGAAATGTTGGACAAAGTAATAATATAGCCTCGAATGATAATGTAAAAGAAAGTTCCAATGGACAAAATACAAATGCAGAGTTTACGAAAGGGTTGTTGGAATATAAAAAACAAAATTATTCGGCTGCCTTCTCAATATTTAAAAATTTAGCAGAACAGGATAATCCACAAGCACAATATATGATTGCTAACATGTATGAAAGGGGAGAGGCTTGTGTAAAGAGTCATGAAAGAGCAGAATTTTGGATGAAAAAAGCTGCTGATAATGGTGATACGACATCTCAAATGGATTATGGATTATTTTTATTATCTGATACGGATGGTGATGAAAAAAGAAGAAAAGAGGGGATACTTTATTTAGGAATGGCCTCTGAACATGGTGATAAAAATGCAATGCTTAAGTATATTGATATGGCAAAAAAAGGAGTAGGCGATTGTAAAGTATTAGAAAATGCAATTAAGTATTGTAAAAAACTAATGGAAATTTCTACAGACTCTTATGATGCAGAAGGATACAAGGATTTATCTGAAGAGTTAAAAAAAATAAAGAAAACGAAAACGAAACAAGAAAATAATGTAAAACGAGCAACAAGATTTAGTGCTCTTGGTGAAATTTTAGTGATTTTAGGTTTCTTGTATGTGTTTGGCGGTATTCATGAAGAAATTTGGAATAGCAATGTTGTTTTAAAAATTTTTCCATCCGTTAGTCAGAAACTTATTATTGATTTTGAATGGTATTGGTCAAAAGTTAGAAATATTATGAATACTGATGGAATGTTCGGCTTAGAACTTTTAGTGTTTGGTAGTATGTTTGCGGAAGCCGGGAACTATGATTGTAGAAAAAAAGCAGTAAAAACTTTCGAAAAAATATCGGGGTATATACAGATGGCTATCGTAGTTTTGCATTTTATTGCGTTGTATCAAGAGGGCGAATCTTTATTTAAAGCTATAGGCTGGTATATTGTTGTTATTGTTGTATCTCTAGTGGTTGGTTCTTGTTTGGGAATGATTTTAGGTGACTTGACGCAAGCAAAACAGAAAAAAAAGAAATAAAAATAATACTAAAAAATAGAGTATATTGAAAAAAGTTCCGATTTAATCGGAACTTTTTTGCATAATTTATAACATTTGAATTAATTTACCAAGTACAGGTTCAAATCTTGCACCGTATATGTGATCAGGATCGTTTTTACTTTCCATAATACATTCACATACATAGTCAGCAGCGATTTTAGCAGCTTCAAAAGCTGTTTTTCCCCTAAGTTTTGCACCAACAAAAGCGGAAGCGTAAATATCACCGGTTCCGTGGACACCACCTGCAATCTGTTCGTGTTTATAATACTGGGAATTACCATTTTCATGAACTACAACACCAGTGCTACCCTCCATGTAAGAAACACCTGTAAGAATGATGTTTTTTGCGCCAAGAGCACTTAATTTTTGGATTAAATCTTTTATGTATGTTTCATCATAAGATGTATGATATTCTGTACCTGTCAAAAAACAAGCTTCTGTAATATTTGGAAGTAAGTAATCTGCATCTGCACATAATTTTTTCATTTCCTCTACAAAGGCAGTGTCAAATCCCGGATATAATTTTCCGTTGTCAGCCATGGCAGGATCTATAACTGTAAGACAATGATCAGCAGCTGTTTTTTGAATAATATTTTTTACATATTCAATTTGTTTTGGACTACCAAGATAACCTGTGTAAATACCATCAAATGTAATACCTTCTTTTTCCCAATGTGCACAAATATCAGGCATATCTTCTGTTAAGTCTCTGAAAGTGAATCCGGTAAAACCGGCAGTGTGTGTGGAAAGGACCGCAGAAGGAAGTACGCTGGTTTCAATTCCACATGCAGAAATGATTGGTAATGCAACTGTTAAAGAACATTGACCGACACAAGAAATATCCTGGATGGTTAAAATACGTTTATAATTCATTTTGATCTACCTCGTCTTTCTTAAAAATATATCATTGACATATCATAATGTTTTCACATGAAAAACAACGAATGCGTTGCTTTTTTATAGGCTTCATTATACAATGTGGTTGGATATATAAAATAACCAGATTTGACAAAAGGAATATAACCAGATGAAATATTCTATTGAAAAAGGAAATGGTCCTTCGTATTTACAATTATATAAATACTTAAGAAATGATATTATAGATGAAATTTATGAATTTAATACAAAATTGCCTTCTAAACGAATTTTGGCACAGGAAGTAGGAGTTAGTACTATTACCATTGAGCATGCTTATGCATTGTTATGTGATGAAGGATATGCAGAGGCAAGAGAAAGAAGTGGATATTTTGTTGTTTTTCAAAAAGAGGATGGATTTGCAAAGACAGATGAAAGTATGGAAGTAAAATCTGGTATAAATCATGTAAGCAGTAATAATGCTACATTTCCGTATTCTGTACTTTGTAAAGTGATTCGAAAAGTGTTGTCAAAGTATGAAGATGTACTTTTAGAAAAATCTCCCAATGCAGGGTGTGTGGAATTTCGAAGTGCTTTGAAAACATATTTAGCTAGAAATCGTGGAATTCATGTTGATGTGGAGCAAATTGTAATTGGTTCCGGTACAGAATATTTATATGGTTTGTTGGTAGAGTTATTTGGTAGAGAAAAAATATTTGCCATTGAATTTCCGTCTTATAATAAAATTGAACAGGTGTATCAGATTTCTGAGATTAACTATGAGTTATTACCGCTTACAAATGATGGCATTGATAGCGTTGCATTAGCAAATACAAAAGCAGATATTCTTCATACAACGCCATATCGAAGTTATCCAACGGGAGTTACAGCAACAGCATCTAAACGTCATGAGTACATACGATGGTCAAATAAAGGTGATAGGTATATTATTGAGGATGATTTCGAATCAGAATTTTCGGTTTCTACAAGGCCTATGGAAACATTATTTTGTCTTTCTGAATATGATAATGTAATTTATTTGAATAGTTTTTCAAAAACCATTTCACCAGCAATCCGTGTGGCATATATCGTGCTTCCCAAGAAGTTGGTTTCACTTTTTTATGAGAAACTTGGATTTTACTCATGTACAGTGCCTACTTTTGAACAATTTATGCTTACAGATTTGTTAAACAGCGGTGAGTTTGAACGCTATATTAATCGGGTCCGCAGAAATAAAAGAAAAGAATTGGGAAAGAGTTGAATTTCGTGTTAGAATATATCAGAATAAAAAATAAAATTGCTTTAATAGGAAACAGATAGAGGACGAATTTATGAATGTGTTAATTATTGATGGACAAGGTGGACAATTAGGGGTTCAACTAATTAAAGCCTTGAATATGAAATATCAGGATTTAAACATCACGGCAGTGGGGACAAATGCAACTGCAACTACAGCTATGGTAAAAGCCGGAGCATCGCAAGGGGCTACAGGGGAAAATCCTGTGATTGTAGCGTGCCGTAAAGCAGATGTGATTATTGGTCCTATCGGGATTGTAATTACAGATTCTTTTTTGGGTGAAGTGACAGAAAAAATGGCAGTGGCAGTTGGACGTTCAGATGCAATTCGAATTCTGATACCGGTAAATAAATGTGATAATATTATTGCCGGAGTTGGTGAAATAAAAATGAGTAATCTAGTGGAAGATGTATTGAAAAGAATGGATTATGTCATGAAAAAGGTATGTAGTGTGTAGACTTGTATAGGTCATTGTAAATATAAGAAGTGTGGTTTTATATATAGCTTGCTCTTATTATAGGATTATGTTATTATTTCAGTGTTGTTCATGAAGAACAATGTGGAACAGAAGTTCCTTTCAATAATGAGATACATATTATATTTAGTTTATTATACACTAGGAAAGTGTTTTTTTCTCAGAAGAGAAGATAGCACTTTTTTTGTGTTATTAAGCGCTTTTGTAAGAAGTAGAATCTATCTTATAAAGTATAGGTACGAAAGAGAGGAACTTTAATTATGAAACAGAAAAAAAATACGCAAACAATGGTTTTAGCGGCTATGTTTTTGGCAATTGCATTTGTGTTACCATTTTTAACAGGTCAGATTCCGCAGATAGGAGCGATGCTTTGTCCGATGCATATACCGGTGATTCTTTGTGGTTTTATTTGTGGAGCACCGTGGGGATTTTTGGTTGGAGTTATTGCACCACTTCTTCGTTCAGTGGTGTTAGGAATGCCGCCGATGTTTCCAACAGCGATATGCATGGCGTCAGAATTAGCTGTGTACGGTTTGATGTCCGGTGTGTTATACAAGTTACTTAATAGAAAAAAAATCAATATTTATCTTTCCTTAATTTTTTCCATGATTTGTGGAAGAATTGTATGGGGAATTGCTATGTTTTTGTGCATGGGAATTACCGGCGGTGAATTTGGCTTTGCTGCATTTATTGCAGGTGCGGTTACAAATGCAATTCTGGGTATTATTCTTCAAATTGTATTGATTCCTATTTTAGTGATGACTTTAGAACGTATAAAAGATAAAAATTAGTAAAATCAGGGATGGAGTTAGAAATGAGCAGGATAGAAATGACAAAGAAATTAATTATGGAACATTGTGGAAAATATCCTGCATTAGAGATACAGGATTTATTAAAATTCTTACATCAAAGTTCTTTTGGATGTGAACATTTAGTTACAGATTTAGTAGCTGCAACAGAATATATTAAGAGGGAAACCGAGAATTATAAAGCCAGTAACAAGGATAAAGTAGAAGCTTTGGATGGTGATTTCTGCAGAGTGCATTTGGATGTTACGAATGAGGGATTACGGGCAGAAACTTTGGGAAAGCTTTTTTATCTGTCTGCCCATGCAGTCAAAAATGGAAAAGAAGAGTTAGAAAATCGCCTAAATATTGTTTTGGAGCTTGCAAGAAAAAATAAAATTAAATTTTCGGAAGAAGAGTTAAGAAAAGAGATTGCAAAATGGCGAGAAAAGGGATATCCTGCTTGTCGACATTCTGAGAAATTTCGAGAGTTGTATGCTCCGGGTTATCGTGTGATACGAAATGAGTATGCGTTTTATTTGCCATTGTTTGCGAAAATAGATTCTATGTTGGCACTGAAGAATGTTGTATTTGCTATTGACGGAGGGTGTGGTAGCGGAAAAACTACTTTGGCAAATTTGCTTCGAGAAGTTTATGACTGTAATGTGTTTCGAATGGATGATTTTTTCTTACAACCACACCAACGTACGAAAGAAAGAATGGATGAGGCAGGAGGGAATGTTGATAGGGAACGTTTTTTAGAGGAAGTATTGCTACCTTTGAAAAATGAAGATTATGTTCGATACAGACGATATGATTGTAGTAGTCAAAAGATTTTAAAGGAAGTAATTATGGAGTCTAAACGGCTCAATGTGATTGAAGGGTCTTACAGTATGCATCCAAGTTTAACAGAGCAATATGATTTTTGTGTTTTTTTAGATATAGATTCCAAGTTACAAAAAGAAAGAATAGAGAAGCGCAATTCGGCGGAATTTGCAGAGCGTTTCTTTAAAATATGGATTCCTATGGAAAATAAATATCACAGTGCTCTACAAGTGAAAGAACGTTCGGATTTGATTTTTAAGATACAATAATTTTTTTTACAAACCTCCTTCTGTTATGGAAGGAGGTTTGTTGGTGTGGTATTTATAAGAGAAATGGGATTGTGTGTTAGATTTGATTGATAATGACAGAAGAAACATCTTCATGTATAATCGATATTATTAAAAATGAATGGGAGTGTTCTATGAATGATAAATTTCGTCAGATAATAAAAGGTAAAGAAATGAAAGTTTTTCTCTACATTTCTGCGTTTTTTTTATATATTGCAGCTTTTTTATTAGCATCTCCAAAAGAAATTTTATCAGGTATGAAGATAATAATATGTTCAAAAGATGCTCTTATTACGGATTATTTTGAATTGGCTGGCTACGGGGCATCTTTCTTTAATGCAGCTATGGTGTTAACCATTGGGATTGTCTTGGTAAGAATTGCAAAACTTCCGTTTACGGGAATAACGACTGCAGCTTTGGCGATAGATACTTGCTTTGGGTTTTGGGGTAAAAATCCTGTGAATATACTTCCGATCTATTTTGGGGTTATACTTTACGCAAAACTGCATAAAGCATCTATAGGGCGATATTTATACACTGCATTATTCGGTGCATGTTTAGGACCTATCGTAACAGAAATAATGTATAAGCTATCATTTCCTTTTGGTGTGAATTTGGTACTAACTGCTATTATAGGAATATTGATAGGAATGGCACTTCCACCATTGTCTTCCCATACGATTTCCATGCATATGGGATATAATTTGTTTAATGTTGGTTTTTCAGGTGGTTTGCTAGCTTTTGCTATTGTTTGCGTGATGCGATCCATGGGATTGAACGTAGAAACAGAGTTTATATGGAAAGAAGGCCATCATGTAGGAATTACAATAGGTGTGTATTTCTATTTCGTTTTGACATTTTTTTATGGCTTGTGGCTTAGGGAAGGAAAAATCACTTCTCTGTCAAAAATTATGAAACATCCTGGACGTGCTATTGCAGATTTTGTAATTATGGATGGTCCGGGTTCAACTTTGATGAATATGGCATTGGTAGGTTTGTTCGCAGAATCTTATGTTTTGTTGATTGGAGGGGATTTATCAGGACCTGTACAGGGAGCAATTTTGATGGCATTTGGTTATGGAGCATTTGGTGCTCATTTAAAAAATTATTTGCCGGTATTATCAGGTGTTCTGCTTTCATGTTTGTTTACACAGTATGTACCTACAACACCGGGAGTACAGATTGCATCCATTTTTTGTATAGGATTGGCTCCAATTGCAGGTCAGTTTGGTATTTTGGCAGGAGTGGAAGCCGGAATTTTACATGCTGCAATCGTGATGTATAGTGGTCAGTTATATGGAGGGTTGAATTTATATAACAATGGTTTCAGCTGTGGATGTGTAGCTATCATTATGGTTCCATTAATTGAAAGCTTTATGTCAAGATTTGAACATAAAAGAGCTACAAAGAAAAAATAATTATGTGAGTTTTTGTAAATGGAGATTTTTTTAGTGATTGAATTCACGAGAGGGGAAGAAAAGAATGATACATGAAGAAAAAAAAGTGGCGAAAATAATTGAAGAATTAACCATGTTTTTCTTTACCGTAGGTGCTGATGAGATTGAAACTAAAATTCAAAGAAATGATCATACAGATATTATTTGGATTAGCGCTAATTATAATTCAGAATATAAGGACGAATTATCCTATCTGGAAGAATATTTGAACAAAGAAAAAAATGATGGTTTGGAAGATATTTATTGGGAATTGGCAGGAAGTGGTGATCCTGGTGAAACCAGTCAGCTTTTGTTAATTGGTATGATGATTGATAAAGTAGAAATAAAGATTACAGATACAAAAGTGGAATTGAAAATGTACAAAGCATTTAAGGATGGATATTAAAAAGTCTTACGTTGAAGTTGTTTTATCAGAATAAATAAAAAAACAATATAAAGTATATTGCTCATTTTTGTAAAAAAGTGTAAAATTCTAATGTTTGAACAAAAGTAGGAGGTAAATCATGGCATTAAGTAAGAAACCAGTGAATGGTATGAAAGATATTTTACCAAATGAAATGCAGATTCGTGATTATGTCATTAATGTAATTGCAGAAACTTATGCAGAATTTGGTTTTACAAGAATAGAAACACCTTGTGTAGAAAATATTGCAAACCTTAGCAATAAACAGGGTGGTGAAAATGAAAAGCTTATTTTCAAAATTTTAAAAAGAGGAGAAAAGCTTAATTTAGAAACAGCACAGAGTGAAGCTGATTTAGTAGATGGTGGCCTTCGCTACGATTTAACAGTTCCTTTGGTTCGTTTTTATTCTAATAATGGGGCAAATCTTCCAAATCCTTTTAAGGCGTTACAGATTGGACCTGTTTGGAGAGCAGACAGACCACAGAGAGGAAGATATCGTCAGTTTTATCAGTGTGATATTGATATTTTAGGAGAACCTTCTAACTTAGCTGAAATTGAATTGATTTTGGCTACAACAACAACTCTTGGTAAGCTTGGTTTCAAAGGATTTGAAATTAGAATCAACGAAAGAAGAATCTTAAAAGCAATGGCTGCATACAGTGGTTTCGCTGAAGAAGATTATGATTCTGTATTCATCACCTTAGATAAAATGGACAAGATTGGTCTAGAAGGCGTAGAAAAAGAATTAAAAGAAGCCGGTTACGGTGACGAAAACGTAGATAAATACTTATATTTGTTTAAAGGCATGGATACAGCAGAAGATGGTTTTGCATGGTTAACAGAAGAAATCAAAGATTTCTTAGAGGCTGATGTAAAGGAGAATCTTGGAGAAATTATTACTAGTGTAGAAGCTGTTAAAAATGCGGACTTTAAGATGGTATTTGATCCTACTTTAGTTCGTGGAATGTCTTATTATACAGGAACTATTTTTGAAATTGCGATTCCTGAATTTGGTGGAAGCTGCGGTGGTGGCGGTCGTTACGATAAGATGGTAGGTAAATTTACTGGTAATGATGTTCCGGCATGTGGATTTTCTATTGGGTTTGAAAGAATTGTTCTTTTATTATTAGAAAGTGGCTATCAGATTCCAAATGCAAAGAAAAAAACAGCATTTTTAATTGAAAAAGGAATGCCAACTGACAGATTATGTGAAGTAATGAAAGAAGCCCAGGAAGCCAGAGCTAACGGAGAACAGATTTTGGTTTCCAGAATGAATAAAAATAAGAAGTTCCAGAAAGAGCAGCTTATGAAAGAAGGGTACAACGACTTCAAGGAATTCTATAAAAACCCTTTAATGTAAGATAGAGAAGTAATAATTGTTTATTATAGTATTAGATTTATAAGATTATTCGGTTTGTGTTTGACATGAATTGACAGATGAAAATTTGGAGGACATTATGGCAGAATCAATGAAAGGTTTAAAGAGAACTCATCGTTGTACAGAACTAAGCAGTGCAAATGTTGGCGAAGTTGTTACAGTAATGGGATGGGTTCAGAAACAGAGAAATAAAGGTGGAATTATTTTCGTAGATTTACGTGACCGTACAGGTTTACTGCAGATCATTTTTGAAGAAAGTGATATCAAAGCAGAAGGACTTGAAAAAGCTGCAAAACTTCGTAGTGAATTTGTAATTGCGGTTGTAGGACGTGTAGAAAAACGATCCGGTGCTGTAAATAAAAACTTAGCAACAGGAGATATTGAAATTCGTGCAACAGAACTTCGTATTCTTTCTGAAGCTGAAACACCACCATTCCCAATTGAAGCAGACTCTAAAACAAAAGAAGAATTAAGATTAAAATATCGTTACTTAGATTTAAGACGTCCTGACTTACAGGGAAAAATGATTTTAAGAAGTAAAATTGCAGCTAAAATTCGTTCTTTCTTAACAGAGGAAGGATTTTTAGAAATTGAAACACCAATTTTACAGAAATCTACTCCTGAAGGAGCAAGAGACTATCTTGTACCTAGCCGTGTACATCCAGGTAGCTTTTATGCTTTACCACAGTCTCCACAGTTGTTTAAACAGTTATTAATGTGTTCTGGATATGATAGATATTTCCAGATTGCAAAATGTTTCCGTGATGAAGATTTAAGAGCGGATCGTCAGCCAGAATTTACACAGGTTGACATGGAATTATCTTTCGTAGATGTAGATGATGTAATTGAAGTAAATGAAAGATTAATTCAGTATGTATGTAAAGAAGCCATTGGTTTAGATGTTCAGTTACCAATTCAGCGTATGACATGGCAGGATGCTATGGATCGTTACGGTTCTGATAAACCAGATACACGTTTTGGTATGGAATTACAGAATGTATCTGATGTGGTTGCCGGATGTGGTTTTGGTGTATTTACATCTGCATTAGAAAATGGTGGTTCTGTTCGTGGTATCAATGCAAAAGGACAGGCTGAAATGCCTCGTAAAAAAATTGATGCATTAGTTGAATTTGCAAAAGGTTATGGCGCAAAAGGACTTGCATATTTAGCAGTTCTTCCTGATGGAAGTTACAAATCCTCTTTTGCTAAATTTATGACAGATGAAGAATTAAAAGCATTAGTAGAAGCTATGCAGGGTGAACCGGGTGACTTATTATTATTTGCAGCAGATAAAAACAAAGTTGTATATAATGTTTTAGGAGCTCTTCGTCTTGAAGTAGCAGCACAGATGGGTATCATTGATGAAGATAAATTTAACTTCTTATGGGTAACAGAATTCCCATTGTTAGAGTGGGATGAAGAAGAAAATCGTTTCACAGCAATGCACCATCCGTTCACAATGCCAATGGATGAAGACTTAGAATTATTAGATACTGATCCTGGAAAAGTACGTGCGAAAGCATACGACATTGTATTAAATGGTACAGAACTTGGTGGTGGTAGTGTTCGAATCTTCCAGAGTGATGTTCAGGAAAAAATGTTTGAATGCTTAGGCTTCAGCAAAGAAGATGCATACAACAGATTTGGATTCTTATTAAATGCATTCAAATACGGTGTTCCACCACATGCTGGATTAGCTTATGGTCTTGACCGTTTGGTTATGCTTCTTGTAAAAGCAGACAGTATTCGTGAAGTAATTGCTTTCCCAAAAGTAAAAGATGCTTCTTGTCTTATGACAAATGCTCCAGATGTAGTGGATGATAAACAGTTAGAAGAATTACAGATTTCAGTGGTTAATACTACAGAAGAATAAATATTTGGTGTTGTAAAAAACAGTTGTGGATAAAGTATGATACGATATTCATAGCTGTTTTTTTTATAGTGTTTTTGCGTTAATAAATAATGATTATACATATTTTGTATATTTTTGTATAAAATTTATAATTTTTATTTAAAATCTTATGATTTATTGACATTTTGTGTATATGTTGTTATGATTTACGAAGATATCCGTTTTTATTTAGGGTAAAATATACTACAACTGGGAGGGAAATCAAATGTGGTAAATTAATCAGTCAGTAGGGATTGATTTATTGAATTTGATTTTTTGGTCTGCCTTGGAGAAAGAGGGTTTACATGATTACATTTAATGGAAAAAGTGTTTTAAAAGGTGTAGCAATCGGAAAACTTTATATTTTCAAAAAACAGGAATACACCTTAGTGAAAACAAGCGTTGAAGACGCAGAAGCAGAAGTTGTAAGATTTAATGCAGCTCGCGAAAAAGCAAAAAAACAGTTAGGAAAACTTTACCAGAAGACTTTGGAAGAAGTGGGTGAAGAACATGCAGCAATCTTTGAAGTTCATCAGATGATGTTGGATGACTTAGATTATGTAGAAGCGATTGAAGCTTTAATCAGAGATGAAAAAGTGAATGCAGAATATGCGGTTGATACTACCGGAAACAGTTTTGCAAATACATTTGCTATGATGGATGATGATTATTTCAAGGCAAGAAGTGCAGATATCTTAGATATTTCTAAACGAGTTGTGAATGTTCTTGCAGGAATTAAAGAAGCAGGAATTGATTCCGATGAACCTGTAATTATTGTAGCGGATGACTTAACACCAAGTGAAACAGTACAGATGGATAAATCAAAAATTCTTGCGTTTGTTACGAGATTTGGTTCCAACAATTCACACACTGCAATTTTAGCAAGAAGTATGAATTTACCTTCTTTGATTAATACAAACATTGAATTGTTAGATGAGTTCGATGGGAAAATGGCAGTTGTTGACAGTTTCCATGATAGTTTGATTGTGAATCCAAACGAAGAAACTCTTAAAATTGCAAATGCAGATATGAAAAGATGGAAAGATGAAATTGCGGCGTTGGGCGAATTGATTGGTAAAGAAAATGTTACAACTGATGGTAGAAAAGTTAATATTTATGCTAACATTGGTAATGTAGAAGATTTACCCAAAGTATTAAAAAATGATGCTCATGGTATTGGACTTTTCAGAAGTGAATTTGTATATCTCGGAAGCAAGGACTATCCTACAGAAGATGAACAGTTTGAAGCTTATAAAGCTGTTGTTGAAGGTATGGGTGGCAAGAAGGTTATTATTCGTACATTAGATATCGGAGCAGATAAACAGGCGGATTATTTCCATCTTGACCATGAAGAAAACCCTGCTATGGGACTTCGTGCTATTCGTATTTGCCTGGAAAGAATGGAAGTGTTTAAAACACAGCTTCGTGCGATTTACAGAGCCTCTGCATTTGGTAAATGTTCTATTATGTTCCCAATGATTATTTCTGTATGGGAAATTAAGAAAATCAAAGAAATTGTAGAAGTAGTGAAACAGGAATTAACAGCAGAAGGACATGCTATTGGTGAAGTTGAATTAGGTATCATGATTGAAACACCGGCTGCAGTTATGATGTCTGATGAATTAGCAAAAGAAGTGGAATTCTTCAGTATTGGAACTAACGATTTAACACAGTATACATTAGCAATTGATAGACAGAATGAATGTATTAACAGATTCTATGACGCTCATCATCCTGCAGTACTTAAGATGATTAAGATGACTATTGATAATGGACATAAGAATGGTATTTGGGTTGGTATCTGTGGTGAATTAGCAAGTGATCTTGAGTTAACAGAAACATTTATGGATATGGGTATTGATGAATTATCCGTATCTCCAACTTTTATCTTACCACTTCGTAAGAAAGTAAGAGAAATCTAATCGTTGGAATAGAAGAAATAAATCAAGCGTAAGCTTGTTATATTAAAAATTATTAATAATCAAACATAAAATGGAGGGAATTTAAAATGGCAAAGTTTAGCTATGTAGTAACAGATGAAGTAGGAATTCACGGAAGACCGGCAGGAGTTTTAGTAAAAAAATGTTCTGAATATAAGAGCAACATTACAATCGCTTGTAAAGGTAAAAGTGCAGATGCTAAAAGAATCATGGGAGTTATGTCTTTAGGTGCTAAAAAAGGTGATACTGTGGAAGTAACTATCGATGGTGAAGACGAAGCTGCAGCAAAGACAGCATTAGAAGCATTCTTTAAAGAAAACTTCTAGGGGAGGCATGAACATGAGAATTATTAGAACTAAAGATTATGATGATATGAGCAGAAAAGCTGCTAACATCATTGCTTCACAGATTGTATTAAAACCTGATTGTGTATTAGGTTTAGCGACAGGTTCTACACCAATTGGAACTTACAAAAATCTTGTAGCAGCTTATGAAAATGGAGATTTAGATTTTTCTGCAGTTAAAAGTGTGAATTTAGATGAATATAGAGGACTTCCACGTGAAAACGATCAATCTTATTTCTATTTCATGCATGACAATCTTTTTAAACATGTAAACATTGATCTTGCAAATACACATTTACCAGATGGTACAGAACCGGATAGTGATAAAGCTTGTACAGAATATGAAGCTATTATTGACTCTGTAGGTGGTCAGGATTTACAGTTATTGGGTCTTGGTCATAATGGACATATTGGTTTCAATGAACCAAACGATGAATTCGATAAATTAACACATTGTGTAGATTTACAGGAAAGTACAATTGAAGCAAATAAACGTTTCTTTGCTTCTGTTGATGATGTACCAAAACAGGCTTATACAATGGGTATTGGTACTATTATGAAAGCGAAAAAAATCTTAGTTGTTGTTAGCGGTGCTGACAAAGCTCAGATTGTTAAAGATGCATTCTTTGGACCGGTTACACCTCGTGTACCTGCATCTATTTTACAGTTCCATCCGGATGTTACTGTAGTTGCAGATGAAGCTGCTTTATCTTTAGTTAAATAATTAAAAAAAGTATTTTGAAGAGCTGTTGTGTTTTACAACAGCTCTTTTTTGGTGTAAACTAATAGGGTATATTTAAATATAATGGATAAATTATATACTGCGAGAGGAATGTGCATGAATTGTAAAGAAACAGAGAAGATGATACCTATTTTTCTCACAAATAAATTAAATAGTCGTCAATTGGATCAGTTTCTTGAGCATGTAGAAAATTGTCCCGACTGTATGGAAGAATTAACGATACAATATCTTGTAATGATAGGAACTTCTTTGATTGAGGAAGGACAGAGTTTTGATTTACGCAAGGCTCTTAATGGGTTGTTGACAGAGGCAAGATATATGGTAAAAAAATGGAAGATTTTAACTTTTTTATCTTATATTGCTGAAATTATTACTTTTATCGTAATGATTATAATATTGATTATGGTGATTTTTGTATGAGAAAGAAATTAGTTTTAATAGATGGACATAGTATTTTAAATAGAGCTTTTTATGGTGTGCCTGATTTAACCAATGCAGAAGGTTTACACACCAACGCTATTTATGGGTTTTTAAATATTATGTTTAAAATTATAGATGAGGAAAAACCGGAATATTTAGCAGTTGCTTTTGATTTAAAGGCACCTACTTTTAGACATAAAATTTATCCGGAATATAAGGGTACTAGAAAAGGTATGCCTGATGAGTTAAGAGAACAAGTGCCTGTTATGAAAGAGGTGCTTACTTCTATGGGGATTTTAATCATGGAGCAGGAAGGATTAGAAGCAGATGACATCTTGGGTACCATGGCAAAACGTGCTCAAAAAGATGGTTTTGAAGTAGCCCTTGTATCCGGTGACAGAGATTTGTTACAGATTGCGGATGAAAATATTAAGATTCGAATTCCAAAAACTAAAGGTGGAAAAACAGAAGTAGAAGATTATTACGCAAAAGATGTTATTGAGTCTTTACAAGTAACTCCGACACAGTTTATAGAGTTAAAGGCATTAATGGGGGATACTTCGGATAATATTCCTGGTGTTCCAAAGGTAGGACCAAAAACTGCAACAGATTTAATGGTAACTTATGGTTCTTTGGATAATATTTATGAGCATTTAGAAGATATTACCAAAAAAAGTGTGAAAGAAACCTTAAGAGAACATCGTGATTTGGCTGAACTTAGTAAGGTGTTGGCAACAATTGAGATTAATGCCGATATTCCTTATACTTTAGAACAGGCACAGTATTCGAATCCGTTTACCAAAGATGCCTATGTAGTGTTTAAAAAATTAGAATTCAAAAATTTATTAAATAGATTTGAACAAGACGCTATTAATGATAATAATGAAAAAGAAAACTTTTCTTTTGTGAGAGATTTTGGGCAAGTAGAAGCTGTTTTTGAAAAAGCAGCTACCAAAGATTATGTATCATTTGTAGTAGTTGAAGATTTAAAAGAACAGGAAGTATTAGGTTTATCCTTGTGTTTATCTAAGGAAGATACCTATGTGATTTTGTGTGAAGGTTTTGTTACAGAAAGTTATTTATGCGATAAGTTAAGATCCCTTGCAATTAAAACGAAATTAGTTACTTATGATATAAAAAATCAGTACAAATATTTGCAGGTTAATTCCGGAAGAGGATTGTTTGATGTATTAATTGGAGCATATCTCTGTAATCCTTTAAAAAATGATTATGGAATCGTGGATATTGCCAATGAATATATAGGATTGATGATTTCTGACAGAAATCAGTTGTTAGAGAAGTTATCTTTACGTAAAGCGTTAGAGGATAAAGAAGATAAATTTTTAGAGTATGCAGGATTTTTGTCTTATGTATGCTATATGGCTATGCCTTGCATGAAAGAACGTCTTAAAAATGAAGGTATGGAAGAACTCTTTGAAGAAATAGAAATGCCGCTATCTTTCGTGTTATACCGCATGCAAGTGGAAGGTGTAAGTGTTCAAAAAGAAGCTTTGAAGCAGTACGGAGATGACTTAGCTCTTAAAATTGAAAAATTAGAGAGTTCAGTTTATGAACAGGCAGGAGAACAGTTTAATCTGAATTCACCGAAACAATTGGGAGAAATTTTGTTTGAAAAAATGCAGATACCCGGAGGTAAGAAAACCAAAACAGGTTATTCCACAGCTGCTGATGTTTTGGAAAAATTGGCACCGGAACATCCAATTGTTTCAGATATATTAGAATACCGTACTTTGGCAAAATTAAAATCAACCTATGCAGATGGTTTGGCAACATGTATTAAAGAAGATGGTAAAATTCATACCACTTTTAACCAGACTATCACAGCAACTGGTAGAATTAGTTCTACAGAACCAAATTTACAGAATATCCCTATGAAATTGGAATTAGGAAGACAGATTCGAAAGGTTTTTGTGCCAAAAGAAAATTATATTTTTGTAGATGCTGATTATTCTCAGATTGAATTGAGATTATTAGCGCATATGTCCGGTGATGAAATGTTAATTGAGGCTTATAAAATGGACTCAGATATTCATAGGATTACAGCAGCTAATGTATTTCATATTCCGATGGATGAGGTTACAGATTTACAAAGAAGAAATGCAAAAGCTGTAAATTTTGGTATTGTTTATGGAATTAGTTCTTTTGGTTTAAGTCAAGATTTGAGTATTACCAGAAAAGAAGCAGCGGAATATATTAAAACTTATTTTGAAACCTATCCGAGTGTGAAACATTATTTAGATCAACTAGTGAATGAGGGAAAAGAAAAAGGATATGTATCTACATTGTTTGGTAGAAGACGTCCCATTCCGGAATTAGCTTCGAGTAATTTTATGCAACGTTCTTTTGGCGAAAGAGTTGCAATGAATTCACCTCTTCAGGGAACTGCTGCCGATATTATGAAAATTGCTATGATTCGAGTATTTGAACGTATGGAAAGGGAACAATTAAAATCGAAAATGATTCTTCAGGTACATGATGAGATTTTAATTGAAGCAGCAAAAGAGGAAGAAGAAATTATAAGAAGAATACTGGAAGAAGAGATGAAAGGAGCTGCTGATCTTGCTGTTACATTGGAAGTTGATGTCCATGCAGGAAAAGATTGGTATGAAGCAAAATAATGTTAGTAGTAGGAATTACCGGTGGAGTGGGTGCCGGAAAATCCAGTGTTTTACAAGCTTTAAAGGATCATTGTAATTGTAGAATTATATTGGCGGATGATGTTGGAAACAAAGTGAAAGAAACTGGACAAGATTGTTATTTTCAAATAGTTGAGCTATTAGGGGAAGAAATCTTAAAGAATGATGGAAGTATAAATAAATTTAAAATGGCAGAATGTATATTTGGAGATAAAGAACTGTTAGATAAGGTGAATTCCATTATACATCCTGCGGTAGAAAAATATATTTTAAATGAAATTAAAATAGAAAAAGATTTAGGAAAAATTGATGTTTTCTTTTTGGAAGCTGCGCTTTTAATTGAGGCAGGTTATGTACCATATTTGGATGAATTATGGTATATTTATAGCGATGAAAATATCAGAAAGACAAGATTAAAAGAATCCAGATTTTATTCTGATGAGAAAATTAATCAAATTATGAGTCAACAATTATCGGATGAAGTATTTAGGCAGCATGCAACTGTGGTTTTAGATAATAGTCATGCATTTGAAGATACTTTATTGCAGATAAAAAAAGAATGTCAAAGACTTCATATTTGGGTGGAATAATTTTAACACATATTTATGAAAAGGCGGGAGGAATCACCTTGGAAGCACATAATAATATGATTAACAATGGGACAGTATATTCAGGACATTTAGTTTTTGGCTTGGATATTGGAACCAGAAGTATTGTAGGAACGGTAGGCTATAAAGAAGGAGACAAGTTCATCGTTGTAGCACAGAAGGTGAAAGAACATGAAACCAGGGCTATGTTAGATGGACAGATTCATGATATAGAAAAGGTTGGGACTTCTATTCGTGAAGTAAAAGAATTTTTGGAAGAAAAAATCGGACGAAAATTAACGGAAGTGTGCATTGCAGCTGCCGGTCGTGTATTAGAAACATCATATTCTCAGGCAGAAGTAGAATTTGAAGAAGAACGTACTATTACAAAAGAAGATATCTATGCTTTAAATTCATTAGCAATTGAAAAAGCATATGCTTCTTTTATGGAAAAAAATAATAGTAATTTAAAATTTTACTGTGTAGGAAATTCCGTTGTAAATTATTATTTGAATGATTTTCAAATCAGTAATTTGGAAAATCATAAAGCTAGAAAAATTGCAGTAGAATTAATTGCAACATTTCTTCCGGATGAAGTAATTGATGGCTTAAATAAAGCAGTAGAAATTGCCGGATTACATGTTGCCAACATGACTTTGGAACCTATTGCAGCTATTCAGGTAGCTATTCCAGAGAGATTTCGATTATTAAATATTGCTTTGGTTGATGTAGGTGCCGGTACAAGCGATATTTCGATTACAAAAGATGGAAGTATTATTGCTTATGGTATGATTCCTATTGCGGGAGATAGTTTGACGGAAAGTTTGGCACTGCAATGTCTGACAGATTTTTATGTGGCCGATCAGATGAAGCAGGATTCTACACAAAGTGATATTGTTACTTACGAAGATATTATGGGAATTAAACAGACCATAACTGCAAAAGAAATTGACGACATTATGGCACCGGTATTAGAGGATATGACATCCAGAGTGTGTGATAAAATTAAAGAATTAAATGGTGGAAAGTCTGTAAGTGCTGTATTTGTTGTAGGTGGAGGTGGAAAAGTAAATGGTTATACCAACATGCTTTCCGAAAAATTAGGAATTCAAGCGGAGCGTGTGGCGCTACGCGGAAAAGAAGTAATGCAGAAAATTGAGTTTTTAGATACTTCTATAGAAAAAGATTCTCTTCTTGTGACACCGATTGGTATTTGCCTTAATTTTTATGAACAGAATAATAACTTTGTGTTTGTTTCTTTCAATGGAGAGAAGATTAAGTTATATGATAATAAACATCTGAAAGTTACAGATGCGGCGATTCAAGCGCATTTCCCTAATGATGGTTTCTTTCCGAAACGAGGTAAGGAATTGAATTTTACGGTAGATGGTGTTAAGAAAATTGTTCGCGGTGAAGTAGGTGAAGGCGCTCAAATTTTTGTTAACGGAAAGCCTGCAAATATTCATACAAAAATTAATAAAGAAGATATTATTTATGTAGAAGAATCTACAGCTGGTGCACCTGCGAAAATGGAAATTAGTCAGTTGCCGGAAAGTGGAGGTTCTTTAGTTGTAGATATTAATCATAAAAAAGTACATCTTCCTAAATTTGCTTCAGTGAATGGTAAATTGGAATCTGAATATTATAGTATTCAGGATGGAGATTCTATTGAATTTTTAAAATATTATACTATTGAGCAGATTTTACAGTTCATGGATATTTCCATAGATACCTATAATACATATTATGTAAATAATAATGAGGCAAATATGCAAACGAAAGTATATGAAAATTTTTCTGTTATTTTTTCAAAAACGGACATGGTGACGAGTTATGATCAACTGATGGATGAAGAAGAATTTTCAGAAGAAGAAGATAGAACTGCTTTAGAAGAAAGTGAAGAGAATTCTCCAAACATGGAAGACGGTAAAGTGTTACCTTCTGAACAGGAGAAAATGGCAGAAAAAGAAACAGCTATTGCGCCGGAAGAAAATATCCGTAGAATTGTTATGGTGAATCGTAAGCCGGTTGTGTTACGCGGAAAGCCTAAATATATTTTTGTAGATATCTTTGATTATATTGACTTTGATTTGTCTAAGCCTCAAGGTGCCATTGTTACTACTTTAAATGGAAGTCAGGCACAGTTTATGGAAGAACTTCAAGAGGGTGATATGATTGAAGTATATTGGAAACCAATTTAAAGATAGAAAGAGGTTAATTGCATGGAGTTATGCAGTATTGCCAGTGGAAGTAGTGGTAACTGTATTTATGTTGGGACAGATGCTACTCATCTTTTAGTAGATGTGGGAATTAGTGGAAAGAAGACAGAATGTGGTCTTAATAGTATTGGAAAAACATTACACGATATTGATGGAATATTAATAACCCATGAACATTCAGATCACATATGTGGGCTGGGAGTCTTAAGTCGAAAGTTTCAGATACCTATTTATGCAACAAAAAAAACCATTGAAGCGATTCAAATGACAACATCTGTTGGAAAAATTAATCAAGAGTTGTTTGTTCCTATTTGTGCAGATGAAAGTTTTTGGGTTAAGGATATTTTGGTGGATCCCATGCATACTTCCCACGATGCAGTAGAACCGGTGGCCTATCGATTTAAATACGGAAATAAAAAAGCTGCCATTGCTACTGATTTAGGGACATATAATGATTATACGGTAGAGTGTTTAAAAGGAATGGATCTTTTGTTTTTGGAAGCAAATCATGATGTAAATATGCTTCAAGTAGGTCCATATCCATACAAATTAAAACAAAGAATATTAGGGGATAGAGGTCATTTGTCAAATGAATTATCAGGGAGACTTTTAAAAAGAATTATCCATAAAGATTTACAAGGTGTCATATTAGGACATTTAAGTAAGGATAATAATATTCCTGAATTGGCTTATGAAACTGTAAGAGTAGAATTAGCTATGGGAAGTGAAATTTATAATGAATATATGTGTCCTATTAGCGTTGCAAAAAGAGATGAAGTTTCTCCTCTAATTAAAATTGCGTAATCAGGTTTAAAGAAAACAGATGTATGTATATGAGGATATAAAAAGCTCAACAATAGAAAGACAGGAGAGAACAATTTATGAAAAAGACAATTATTACAGTGGTGGGAAAAGATACCGTAGGTATTATTGCAAAAGTGTGTGTATATTTAGCAGAGAATAATATTAATATTTTAGATATTTCTCAAACTATTGTTCAAGGATATTTTAATATGATGATGATTGTAGATAGAACTGCCAGTACAAAGCATTTTAAAGAAACAGCAGAAGAGTTAGAAAAATTAGGCGAAGAAATTGGTGTAATTATTAAATGCCAAAGAGAAGATATTTTTAACAGTATGCATAGAATTTAAAGTGTTAGATGGATTTAGTAACAATTTATGAATCACATGATAAATGATTGTGTTAAAAGAATTGAATGAAAGGTACAAAATGAAATGTTAAATATATTAGAAGTAGCCGAAACTAATAAAATGATTGAAAAAGAAAATCTTGATGTAAGAACGATTACTTTGGGAATTAGTTTATTAGATTGTATCGACTCTGATTTGGAAAAATGCAAGGAAAAGATTTATCATAAAATTTATGAAGCAGCCAAAAATTTAGTAAAAACAGGAGAAGATATTTCCAGAGAATTTGGAATTCCGATAGTGAATAAAAGAATCTCTGTTACACCTATTGCTTTGATTGGGGGAGCGGCTTGTAAAACCACATCAGATTTTGCTTCAATCGCGAAAACGTTAGATGACGTAGCAAAAGAAGTAGGAGTAAACTTTATTGGAGGTTATTCTGCGTTAGTTTCCAAAGGAATGACAAAAGCGGACGAGTTATTGATTCGTTCCATACCGGAAGCTTTAGCTAATACAGAGCGAGTGTGCAGTTCTATTAATTTAGGGTCTACCAAAACCGGCATTAATATGGATGCTGTAAAGCTGATGGGAGATATTGTTAAGGAAACTGCTGAATATACAAAGGAATCAGATTCTCTTGGATGTGCTAAATTAGTAGTATTTTGCAATGCACCTGATGATAACCCATTTATGGCAGGTGCTTTCCACGGTGTAACAGAGGCTGATTACATTATCAATGTCGGAGTTAGTGGTCCGGGGGTTGTAAAAACAGCATTAGAAAAAGTGCGTGGTGAAAGCTTTGAAGTGATGTGTGAAACGATTAAGAAAACAGCGTTTAAAGTTACTCGTGTAGGTCAGTTGGTAGCGAAAGAAGCTTCTAAAAGAATGGGAGTTCCTTTCGGTATTGTAGATTTATCTTTAGCACCAACTCCGGCAGTAGGAGATTCAGTAGCAGATATTTTATGTGAAATGGGATTAGAATATGCAGGAGCACCTGGAACTACAGCTGCATTAGCAATTTTAAATGATCAGGTTAAAAAAGGTGGTGTTATGGCATCTTCCTATGTGGGTGGCTTAAGTGGAGCATTCATTCCTGTTAGTGAAGACCAAGGTATGATTGATGCAGTAGTAGCAGGAGCTTTGACGTTGGAAAAATTAGAGGCTATGACCTGTGTTTGTTCTGTAGGTTTGGATATGATTGCCATTCCGGGTGAGACACCGGCATCTACGATTTCAGGTATTATTGCGGATGAACTTGCCATTGGTATGATTAATCAAAAAACTACAGCAGTTCGTATTATTCCGGTGATTGGAAAAGGAGTTGGGGAAACTGTAGAATTTGGCGGTCTTTTAGGATATGCACCAATCATGCCGGTAAACAGATTCTCTTGTGAAGCATTTGTAAATCGTGGTGGTAGAATACCGGCACCAATTCATAGTTTTAAAAATTAATCATAAGAAAGTGAATAAATAATTTCTTTTTCCTATTTTGAAACTAGAGGCTGTTGTAAAAGTTTGTTTCTGTTGATAGAATGCAAAATTTTTATAATAGCCTTTTTGAATAATTATCATAGACGAGGTGATTGGCATGAGAAGTGTGGAAGAAATTTTATACGGATTAGATAAATTATTTGAAGAACAACGAATGGATAAAGTAGAAGTATATTTGCAGGATGCTTTGAAAGAAGCTATGGATGAAAAGGAAGATGCTATTGTTATTACGATTGTGAATGAAATTATAGGATTTTATCGTGATATAAGCATGTACGAAAAATCTATATATTATTGTGAACAAATTCTTCCATTTATGGAAATGCGAGGGTTAAAAGACAGTATCCATTATGCCACTACTTGTCTTAATGTGGCTAATGCTTATCGTGCAGCAGGCAAATGGGAAATTTCTTTATCTTACTATGATGAGGTAAAAAAAGTCTATGATCAATTATTAGCACCTACAGATAGTTTATATGCCAGTTATTATAATAACTTGAGTTTATTGCATCAAGAAATGGGTGATTTTGAACAAGCCACAAAATGTTTAAAAAAAGCTTTAGAAATTATAGAAATTTATCAGGATGAAATTAAGATTGCTATTACATGTTCTAATTTAGCGGCATCTTTATTGAGAATAGATCGGCAAAATGAAGCGGAGGAATACTTGAATCGTTCCCTTAAGATTTTTATAGAGGATGGAGAACGAGATTTTCATTACGGTGCGGCTCTTTCTGTAATGGGTGAATTACAGTTTCAAAAAGAAAATTATATTGCGTCATTAAAATACTACAAAAGAGCTTTATCAGAATTAGAGAAACATGTAGGAAAAACAGAATATTACTATCGTACCTTAGACAATTTTGAAAAAGTAAAAAGTAAGATACCAGATTATGATGCTGCTTTTTTAGACGACTCCTTTAGCCGTGATAATATTGATGCTACATTTTTAAAGAAAAAAAGCTTAGGGAAGCAAATGTGCGAGGATTATTTTTATGAATATGGCGAACCTATGTTACTAGAAAAATTTCCTGAATATATAGATAAAATTGCAATAGGAAAGGTTGGTGAAGGCTCTGATTGTTGGGGCTTCGATGACGAAGTTTCCAGGGATCATGATTTTGGCCCAGGATTTTGTATGTGGGTAACGCGTGAAACCTATGGTAAGATTGGAGAAAAATTACAAAAAGAATATGAAAAATTACCATCAACTTTTCGAGGTATTAGTGGAAAATATATGAAAACCGGAAAAGGAAGAGTTGGAGTTTGTATTATTGAAGAATTTTATGAAAGAATTTTAGGTGTAACGTATCTTCCGCAGTCAATAGAGGAGTGGAACAAAATAGAGGAATCTATGTTAGCTTGTGCAACGAATGGTTGGGTTTTAAAAGATAACGAAGGGATTTTTACAGGAATTAGAAAACAATTATTGGATTATTATCCTGACGAAGTATGGAAAGCCAAAATAGCACAATGTATGTATCATATCTCTCAGTATGGACAATACAATTATGGACGTATGGCGAAAAGAAATGATATTATAACAGCAGAACAGTGCAGAAGTGGATTCGTAAAATCAGTCATGCAATTACTTTATCTTTTAAATCGTACGTATGCACCATATTATAAATGGATGTATCAAGGTTTGGAGTATTTGAAAGGATTTACCGATGATTTAGAGATTCTAAAAAATTTAAAAGAGTTAGTGTTGACTCCAATTATGGCGATAGAAAATAATGAACTTCTTATGGAATTGATTAGTGTGTCTATGTTAGAGTTAATGGTCAGTATGGGATTAGTTAAAGAAAAATTGCCAACTAACTATATGGAACATTATATTGGACAAGTGTTGCAATATGATGAATGTAATGTAGAGAATAGTCAAGAAATAGAGCATATGGGAGAGCTAAAAGAAGATATGTCCAAAGAAAGCTTGGTAGAAATGCTTGTAAATTTAGAATGGCAGAATTTTGACAAAGTGGAAAATGAAGGTGGGCGTGCAGATTGTCAGGATGATTGGAATACTTTTTCAATTATGCGAAAGAGTCAATATTTAACATGGAATATAGAAATGCTCGTAAGTTATATCCGGGATTTTGAAAATGCAATGGAAAAGGGATGGAATTTGATTACAGAAAAGTATGGACGAATGATGGAATCTACTGCACCGGAACATTATGAAGAAATAAAATCACAATTTCCGATTTTACCGGATGAGAAAAAGAAAATTATAGAAGAAATTGTAAAAATTCAGGTTGTATGGATGGAAGAATTCGCTTTGAAGTATCCATATATGGCAGGTAATAGTCGTGTGATTCATACAAGAGAAGATAGTACTTTCTCAACATCTTTTGAAACATATTTACGAGGGGAGCTTGGAACCTATTCGGATAAAACTTTAGATTTATATGGAAGATTTATCGTTTCATATTTGCAGGATGGTAAAAATTTAACAGAAGATATTATGATGAATACAGCGTTGTTATATGGATATGAAAGTTTACAAAAGGCAGAAGAATTATTAGAAGGACAATAAAAGGTTGCAAAATATAAGGGGAAAATAGTGTGAAAAATACTAGTTCATAACTATTTGTGCCACAAACTTTAAAAGCAGCGGAATGGAGATTACAATGAAAAACAAAAGAAAAAAGTATCTATTCTTGTGTATAGGGATTCTTGGTTGCGTATTGTTGGGAATTGCTACTAAAAGCTTTTTCCATTATTTTTATCATGTAAAAGAATCGGAACTTTATAAAATTGAAACATCTTATCGAATTGAAAATCAAGATTTAGGCTTGATAGAGAATTCATATGAAGAAGGTAGTGGGGAATATTACTTTCTTGAAGGATTGAAAGCCTATGATTTAGGAAATTATGTTATTGCTTTGGAAAATTTTGAGAAGGCAGACAAGAGCTCCGCTAAGGATCGTGCCCTATCTACGTATTTGCTGTATTATCGAAATCTGTGTATGTGGGAACAAGAAGGCGTAGGAGATGTAGAGCTTGTGGAAGCTACATTAAAGGAAGCACAAAAATATGTACCATTAGCGAATGATCAGGATTTTTTGTGGAATTTAATCAGTAGTGTTTCACTTTCTGCCGCGATGGATAAAAAGGCTATTGCATTGATTGAAGATTTTATTTCTGATGAAGAACATTTGGAGCTTGGTACTTGGGCATGGTTGAAAAATTATATTGCCATGTTGGAATATAATAATGAAGAATATGCAAATAGTATTCGTAATTTTTATGATGTGGAAGTTCGATTGGAAGATAAAAAATTATCACCGGAAATGGAATATGAATTACAATATGCAAAAGAATATATTGCTAATATTTATGTTGTTTTTGAAAACTATGAAAAAGCTGCAATTTTATATCAGGAAATTTTTGATAAAAGTTTGCAAAAAAAAGACTATGATAGTTATGCTTGTTGTATTAATATGGCAAGCGCCTATTTGGAAATAGAAGATAGCAATAATGCTAGAAAAGCTATTGAGAATTTGGAAAAGGTATTTGATAAGATTGATCCCACATATGCTCCTGAAGTGGAAGCGACTATTTTCGATCTATATGCAAATATCTGTATCATGGAAGGAAAATTAGAAGAAGCAGATTCTTATTTGAAAAAAGCAGAAGCTTTTTATGAAAATAACCAAGGAAGAGCATTTTTTGGTGGAGATATTTTTATAGTATTCACAAGAGGAAAATTATTGCTTGCTCAGAATAATTTTAAAGAAGCTCAAAGTGTGTTAGAAGAACTTTTAAAAAATGAGGATGTTGAATATTTAGGATTGGAAACCGAAATTTATGATGTGCTTAAGGAGATATATCAAAAGACGAATCAGAAGGATAAACTGATTCAGATATATGAAACTATTTTAGAACATGAAGAGAAATTTATTACAACTACACAGCGAGAATATTTAAGGTTTTCAGAATATTACAGAGAAAATTTTGAGTTAAAGACACATAATATGCAATTATATCGTAAAAATCTTTGGTCAATTATGGCACTTATATTTATTTCCATTATATTAATACTAGTGTTAGTGATGGTTCGTTTTTTGAGTAAGCGTAATTTAATAGACCAGTTGACAGGTGTGTATAATAGAAAAAAATTAAATTTACTTTTGAAAAAATATGAAAAGAAAGGAACACCATCAAATATTGCTGTTGCAATGTTAGATGTTGATTATTTTAAACGATACAATGATACCTATGGTCATCCGGCAGGAGACGTAGTGTTACAAGAAGTATCAACTATTTTAAAAACGGTTGTAAGAAGAAAAGATATAGTTATTCGATATGGCGGTGAGGAATTTTTGATGATTTTAGAAGGTATTAAGCAAAATGATGCAGAACAAATTTGTCATAATATTTATGATAAATTGAAGATGAAAGAAATTCCGCATTCTACTTCTGAAGTATCAGAATTTGTAACCATGAGTATGGGGCTTGTTTTTCAAAAAGATAAAAATTCTAAATCTTTGGAAAAATTAATAGGAAATGCAGACGCAAATTTATATCAAGCCAAGGAAGCTGGTAGAAATCAATTGGTGGTGAATAATAATTAGTAAGTGCAATTAACAAAAGAGCTGTTTGAAACAGCTCTTTTGTTGTTGAAGTGAACAAATGTTTGGTGTATAATTGCTTAATAAGGAGGTGGAAAATGAGCATTCATACGAATCAAAAAACTTATGTAGCAATTGATTTGAAGTCCTTTTATGCCTCTGTAGAGTGTCGGGTAAGAAAGTTAGATCCATTAACTACAAATCTTGTGGTAGCAGATGCATCACGTTCTGAAAAGACGATTTGTTTAGCTGTTTCTCCATCTTTAAAAAGTTATGGAATTCCCGGGCGTCCAAGATTGTTTGAAGTAATACAGTTGGTAAAAGAAGCCAATTTAAAACGGTTAAAAAGAGTTCCTGGTGGAAAATTTTTGGGAAAGTCTTGTGATGCAACAGAATTAAAAGAAAATCCTTTTTTAGAGATAGATTTTATTCCGGCACCGCCGCAAATGGCAAAATACATGGAATGGAGTGTTAAGATTTATAATGTTTATTTAAAATATGCGGCTCCTGAAGATATTCATGTATATTCTATTGATGAAGTGTTTATAGATGTTACTTCCTATCTAAAAGCTAGTGGATGTTCCGCTTATGAATATGTGAAAAGGATGATTCTTGATGTTGATAAGACTACCGGAATTACTGCTACCGCAGGAATTGGCAGCAATTTGTACCTGTGCAAAGTAGCAATGGATATTGTAGCAAAACATACAGAAGCAGATGAAGATGGTGTTCGAATTGCAAGTTTGGACGAAATCACATATCGAAAATTATTGTGGAACCATAGACCGTTAACAGATTTTTGGAGAGTAGGAAAAGGATATGAGAAAAAATTAGAAAATTACGGTTTATTTACTATGGGAGATATTGCCCGTTGCTCTTTGGGAAAGGAAAATGAATATCATAATGAAAATTTACTGTATAAACTTTTTGGTGTAAATGCGGAACTGTTGATTGATCATGCCTGGGGATGGGAGCCATGTACTATTGCAGATGTAAAAGCCTATAAACCGGAAAACAATTGTATAAGTTCAGGACAGGTATTGCATTGTCCTTATACTTATGAGAAAGCAAGAATTATAGTCATGGAAATGGCAGATTTACTGGTATTGGATTTGGTAGATAAAGGACTTGTTACAGATCAAATGGTGCTTACTGTAGGATATGATATTCAGAATCTGACAGAGGATAAAATAAGGAATCAGTACCAGGGAGAGGTAACCATAGATCATTACGGGCGTCGTGTTCCCAAACATGCTCATGGTACTACAAATTTAGTAAGGAAAACGTCATCAACAAAATTGATTGTGGCGGCGGTTATGGAACTGTATGATCGTATTGTAAATCAGAATCTTTTAATAAGGCGTGTCACATTAACTGCAAACCGTTTAGAGGAGAAAAATAATGTTAAAGAAGAACTTGCCTATCAACAGATGGATTTATTTATGGATTTTTTAGGTGAGTCAAAACAACAAGAAGATAGGGAAGAATTGGAACGGGAGAAACGGATGCAGGAAGCGGTTATTTGTATCAAAAAGAAATTTGGTAAAAATGCTATTTTAAAAGGTATGAATTTACAAGAAGGAGCAACAACCATAGAACGAAACAATCAAATAGGAGGTCATAAAGCATAAGTTTTTTGCTTAAAAATATAAATGATAAATAATATAATAAACAATAAATATGAAGATATCATAAATCTTCCGCATCATGTTTCTAAAACAAGACCGCAAATGGATATGATTAACAGAGCTGCTCAATTCTCTCCTTTTGCAGCTTTGACAGGTTATAACTCGGCAATAGAGGAAACTTGTAGATTAACCGGTTCATTTAAGGAATTGGATGATAATCAAAAAGAGATACTAAATGAAAAATTAAAATTTTTATCAGAGCACATCAAAGAACAACCACTGATATCTATAACATATTTTCAGCCGGATGAGCTAAAAGAGGGTGGAGAATATATAGAGGTCAGTGGTTATGTAGAAAAAATTGATGAATATAATAAAGTTATTCTGTTTAGTAACGAAAAAACGATTTTACTGGAATATATTTATAACATAGAATTACCTATATTTGAAAAATAACAGATTTTTTTACAAACAAGTTTATACAATCACTAAATGCCGTTGGAATTCATTTCTAAATTCAAGGTCAAACTTATTTGTTACAATACTTTCGTAGATATGCGAAGTTTGAATATCTTTTTCCAACATAGATAAAGCAACATCATGAAATTCTTTCATAGAATCTGACAATTTAGAAATTAACGGAATAGAAGAGCAATTCTTTATCTCATGTAATAAAGGAGAAGCATCTTTTCTAAAGCCTAAAATGCGTGCATACTGTGCATAACCACTATTTTTAAAAGATTCATAATCTGTTTTTTTAATATCTAATGCAATATGAAGTAAACATCTTGCAATTCTAGTATAAGTCAATTCCTTTGTCTTCAACATGTTACAAAAAGAATCAAAATCTTTAAAAGAATTTAAGTTGTTATAAATTCTGTCAGCTAAATCTGGAGTTACATCGGTATATTTGTTCAAAGATTCTCTACTTTCCAATAATAATTTATATTTTAATATAATAGAAAAATCATTTGTGGAAATAGGAGTACAAATATTCCAATTATTTTTCATTATATTTAAACTATTTTCAGGCATGTGTAATGCTAACTTGTCAAAATCAGAATAGAGATAAAGAGCTTTTCTGATTGCTGTAGCAGAAGAAAGTTTTCCGGGTTGGGATAACTCTTCATCATGATACAAATTATCTTTTCTCATAATGGTCATAGGAGTAATCGTAGAGTCGAAATACTTTAAGGCTCGACAATATTCTATTCCTAAAATATTATTAGACGAAGATAAAAAAGATGAATCTAAATTAGGGAAAAAATCTCCTAAAATCTTAGCTCTGGCTTTGGGAAATGAAAGCCCTTGTTTCAGGAAAAATTGTAAACGTTCTTTATATTCCAAAGATTCGTCAGTCAAAAAATCTGCAATCATTTGGAGAGAATTAATATCACCACATTCACTTCCAAAAACGAGAGAATTTACCACACCAAGCTTCTCTAAAATAGAAACAGCTCCAAATGCAAAACCTTCTGCGGAAGCGGTCGCAAAACAAACAGGAAGTTCTAGTACTAAATCTGCGCCATTTAATAAAGCTTGTCTTGTACGGGCATATTTATCGATGATTGCAGGAATGCCACGTTGGGTGAAGTTGCCACTCATGATAACAATAGTATAATCAGAATTAGTAATTTTTTTAGTTTTTTCCATATGATATTTGTGTCCTTCATGAAAAGGATTGTATTCCGAAATTATTGATGTTACTCTCATAGATGGTACTCCGCTTTATTTTTTTGTTGTAAGTTATAAACAAGTCTTTTCTATAAATTTAAGGTGGAATGAGGAGTTTTGTCAATATAGGAGTACGGACTAATTACATGTTAGTTTTTTACAAGAAATTTAAAAAAAAAAGCAAAATGTCTGTAAAAATATACAATTTTTTTGTGTGCAAATATTGTATACAAACGTCAAATTGGTTATAATAATGCTAAATGGCGACGTGGGGGTTGTCGTGAAAATAGAATGTAAATTAATTTGGGAGGTTTACTATGTCATACATAGACTTAATCAAAGACAAAGCAAGACAAGACAAGAAAACTATTGTATTACCTGAAACAAATGATAAAAGAACACTGATTGCAACAGCACAGATTTTGGAAGAGGGTATTGCGAACATTATCATGGTTGGTAATGAAGAAAAGATTATGGATGGTGCCGGATGGTTGGAAGTTGACCTTACAGGTGTTAAAGTAGTAGATCCAAAAAATTGTGAAAAATTAGATGAATATGTGAATTTATTATATGAAACCAGAAAATCTAAAGGAATGACATTGGAGAAAGCGAGAGAGATTCTTTTAAATGATTATTTGACCTTTGGTGTTGTTATGGTTAAAGCAAATGATGCAGATGGTATGGTGGCAGGTGCTTGTCATGCAACAGCAGATGTATTAAGACCATCACTTCAGATTTTAAAAACAGCTCCCGGAGCTAAATTAGTATCCGGTTTCTTTATTATGGATGTTCCGGATTGCAAGATGGGTGAAAATGGAACTTTCTTATTCGCAGACTGTGGTTTGAATCAAAATCCAAATGCTGAGGAATTAGCTGCAATTGCAGATTCTTCTGCAAAAAGTTTTAAACAGTTGGTGGGTGCAAAACCTATTGTTGCAATGTTAAGTCATTCTACAAAAGGTAGTGCAAAACATCCATTGGTTGACAAAGTAGCGGAAGCAACAAGAATTGCACATGAGCAGTATCCTGGTCTTACCATTGATGGTGAATTACAAGCAGACGCGGCTTTGGTTCCTTCGGTTGCAAAATCTAAAGCACCTGGAAGTGATGTTGCAGGAAAAGCAAATGTTTTAATTTTCCCGAACTTAGACTGTGGTAATATTGGTTATAAATTAGTGCAGAGACTTGCAAAGGCTGAAGCTTATGGACCGATGCTTCAGGGAATGGCAAAACCGGTAAATGACTTATCTCGTGGATGTAGTGCAACAGATATTGTTGGTGTTGTTGCTTTAACAGCCGTTCAGGCTCAGTTAGTATAAAATAAAAGTAATGATTTGAAAGGAGTAAAAAATCATGAATGTATTGGTTATCAATTGTGGAAGTTCCTCTTTAAAATTCCAGCTTATTGATGCAGAAAGTGAAAATTTAATCGCAAAGGGGTTATGCGAAAGAATCGGTATTGAAGGAAGTAAATTAGTTTATTCTCCAACTGGCGGTGAAAAGATTGTGATTCAGGAAGATATGCCTGATCATACAAAAGCAGTGCAGATGGTTTTAGATGCTTTAACAAATTCAGAATATGGTGTAGTTAAGAGTCTTGATGAAATTAATGCAGTAGGTCACAGATTAGTTCACGGAGGTGAAAAATTTGCTTGCTCTACAATCATTACAGATGATGTTATTGAAGCGATTAAAGAATGTAGTGATTTAGCTCCTCTTCATAATCCGGCTAACTTAATTGGTATTGATGCATGCAGAAAGCTTATGCCAAATGTTCCAATGGCAGGTATTTTTGATACAGCATTCCATCAGACAATGCCTGAAGAAGCATATCTTTATGGTATTCCTTATGAATATTATGAAAAATATGGTGTACGTCGTTATGGATTCCACGGTACAAGTCATATGTATGTTTCTCAGAGAGCAGCTGAAATGCTTGGTAAGAAGCCTGAAGAGTGTAAAGTTATTGTTTGTCACTTAGGAAATGGTGCATCTGTTTCTGCTGTTAAAAATGGTAAATCTGTAGATACTTCTATGGGTATGACTCCAATTGAAGGTCTTATTATGGGTACAAGATGTGGTGATCTTGATCCGGGAATTATTGAATATATCGCTCATAAAGAAAATAAATCTATTGATGATATTATGAAAATTCTCAACAAAGAATCAGGTGTATTAGGTTTATCAGGTGGTTTATCTTCTGACTTTAGAGATTTGGAAGATGAATTTGCAAAAGAAGGGGATATTGTAGGTCGTAGAGCATTAAAGACATTCTCCTATAAAGTTGCTAAATACGTTGGTGCTTATATGACAGCTATGAATGGTTGTGATGCAATCTGTTTTACAGCTGGTGTAGGTGAAAATGGACCAATTATTCGTAACTTTGTGTGCGATTATTTGGGATACATGGGTGTTGAATTGGATCAGGAATTGAATAATAAACGAGGATTAGATTTAATTATTTCTACAAATGAAAGTGGTCCTAAGATTATGGTAATTCCTACTAATGAAGAGTTAATGATTGCAAGAGATACTTATGCATTAGTAAAATAGTATTATAATGAAAAGAGTTTTTCGCAGAGTAGAAGTAATTTCTACTCTGCGAATTTATGCTTTTTGTTTATGATAAAGTGCGATAATGTTAGAGTAGTTGTATAAACCATTCTAGAACGGAGAAAGTCATGAATTTAACAGAGATTTTTAACCAGGAAAATAAAAAAATAGAATTGAAATTAGCATTTCCATTTGAAGAATTTATGGATGAAACAATTAAAAATGAAGCTGATGTTGAGTTGGTGTTATCTAATATTGGAAAAGGCAAAGCTGTAATTAGTGGAAAAGTAAGTTTAGACTTTGTATTATCTTGTGATAGATGTTTGAAACCGGTAGAAACTACTGTGGTTTTAGACTTTAGTAGGGAAATATTTGCACCGGAAATGCTTGATGATGAAGATATGAAAGAAGATCAGCATTTTATTGATGAGTATGAGTTGGATGTGGAGTCTCTTTTAAAGGAAGAATTACAGCTTGCGTGGCCAAGTAAAATTCTTTGTGATGAGGAATGTAAAGGTATTTGCAAGAAGTGTGGTCAGAATCTAAATGATGGCACTTGTGAATGTGATGATTTTGTTCCGGATATTAGATTTGCAAATTTAATGGATATCTTTAATTCAGTGAAAGAGTAGATTTTATTATTATATTGGCAGAATATTTATTAGAATAAAATATTTTAAAATTATTCAAAAACTTTATTGACAAACCTATATCATATATGTATAATAATCCAAGTGTGGTATAGATAAGTTGAAAACGACACAAAATATATGAATTTAAGAAAATAATATTTTCTTCAAATAGAATTGTTGTAAGGAGGTGTAACGATGTCTATTTGTCCAAAGAATAAATCTTCT
>JAFYWF010000077.1 GCA_017558145.1 Lachnospiraceae bacterium | reverse complement strand
AACTTCAGAAGCATAAACAGGTAATTCTTTTCCACAAACTATATTTCCAAGCAAGCACAAGATTACAACAATACTTTCAATTATTATCAAAAAATATCTTTTTTTCATAATTTACTATTTAATCTCAAATTCAGCATAATAGATTGCAGTATCAAAATCTCCACTACTTCTAAAATCCGTAATTTCTTTTCCGATTCGATATTTACCTGTTGGGAGTTTTCCGTAAAGCCATTCCCAGTTTACTTCTATTTCTGTCGTATCATCCATTGAAATTATCCATGCCACATCGTTCCAACCAATTTCTCCATCAATTACATATGGCATTTCCTTCCAGCCATTATCTTGTGTCCAAGTTTCTAAAATATACCAACTACCTGTATGTAATTCTCCTGTTGGTTCTCCATCTGCTTGCGTGCATTTGATAATAGCACCTGAAGATGTTAGATTTTCAATTGTTAAACTTACACCCCATTTTTCATCAAATATCATAAATTCCGGTGGAAAATAAGAAGACAACATTCTATCTTTTTCTGATAACTCTAGCCATTGTAATGTAGCATTACTTAATTCTGATTTTTTATATTCTTTTCCGTTATATGTAATTATTTCTTCTATAAAAACATTACTAAAATAAGGTATAGGATCTACCGCTTCACCTTTTACCTTTACAGATATGGATAAAAATGGCCCTGTTGCATTTCCGGTTTGTCCCAGCATTCCTATCATGTCGCCTGCCTTTACTTGATCTCCCACAGCCACTTTACTACCATCTAAATGTCCATAAATTACTTCCTCATCAGTTGCAGTAGAGAGAACAATATAATTACCAAGTGCATTATCAAATCCTACATCAGTAATATAGCCATTGGAAACAGCATATACAGAATCGCCTGTTTTTCCAGCAATTCCTAAATAATCAATCATTTTCAATTCGCCGGTAATTGGATGCATACGTTCTCCAAATCCATTAGATATGGCTGTACTCTCTGTAGGCCAAACATATTTATTTTCTACTAGAGAGAGTTCTTCTTCAAAAGCATTTGGAATCTGTTCAAACATATCAAATACATGATTACTGTACCAGCCTTCTGTTATCTTATCTGCAGGTCTGTAATCATAATAAATTCCATTAATTGCAAAAATAGGACAATCATCAGCTGCTAGAGATATTTTAATCTCTTGTCCGCTTGCTGTTTTTAGCAAAAGAGCAGCTCCATTATTTCCACAATCATATGCTCCTGACACACGTTTCGCATTACTAAACCATACTTCTAAATTCTTCAACTTATCATCATCAGTAATCATCTGCTCGTATAGTTGATGATTTGTTCTAAAATCTTTTACACTAAGAGTAGCTGAAGTAAGATTGCTTATTGTACTAATATCTATAACTCCATAATTTAATTCCTGTTCAAGCAGATTATTAATCTTATCTATCAACTCTAGATTTTGTTCAAAGAAAAGAATTTCAAAGGACTCCATATCAGTTCCCAACATGTATCCGTTTTCAAATACCTGATACTGTTTATCATCATATTCCAGACTCCAACTACAGGTGAAACCACGTTTGCCTTTTGTTTTTCCCTGTTCCTCTTCTGAAAGCAACTTTGTATCATCTAATAACTGTTTTAATTCTTCCTGTACTTTATTTTCAGGAATGTAATAATAGTTTAATTGTTCTCTTAATTCAGAAGGCTGTATAAGGATACATATTTTGCCCTTTTGCGGATTGGTATATACATTGGAATACTTTTGAGTTATTTTATCTACATCCAATGTATTATCTTCCATAACTTTTTCAGTCTCATCAATGTCAGAAACTACTTCTTTATTTTCACTAATAGCACTTAATTCTTCCGTTCTATTTTCATTTATAGGCTCACCAAAAGTGCAACCTATGCATGCTACTGATAATACTATTGTCAATATTAATGCAACTCTACTTGTCTTTCTTCCTTTTGCAATTACAGATATCCTTTTCTTCATTTCTTCTTTCCCTCTGGTGGCAGTAGTAGAATTCAAAAATACAGCGGACATAAGACTGTTTTTCTTTGATGCTTTTGCTACCACCTCTAAAAGAGTTTGACCATAGGTAATTCGTTTTGTTTCCTCAATACGTCTAATGGTACCTTCATCACAAGCTAATTCACTATCTTTTCGTGAAACAGAAGCTGCTAGCCAAACCAAAGGATTATACCAATACAGTGCTACACACAAATTTCGTATCATGGACCAGATATGATCTCCATGGGCATAATGAACATATTCATGAAGCAGTATCATATCCTGTTGTTCCATTGACAAGCTTGTATTATTACCTACTATGATTACTGGCGAAAAACCTCCGTATAAACAAGCTCCATAATACTCTTCTATCCTATAGACATGAATCTGATCCTTGTAAGTATCTACATATTTTCTTTTTACTTTAAATGCTTTGTAAAAACGAAGATTACTAATACAAATAGCTGCAAAGCAAACGATTACGCCAGTAAAATATACAACCTTAACCATCATGGATAATACCTTTAGGTTATTAGTTTTCATTTCACCAATATCTTCTTTGGTTATTTCTGTCTCTTGATTTCCTTTTATTTCTGCATAAAAATCATCATCTAAATTATGTACCGCACTATGATTTGCTTCATTGTTTAAGGAATTATCTATCGCAACCGATTCTTCATATGGCAATTTTTCATCTGCCATATTCTCTAATCCATCACTTACTGCTTCTGCACAGAATTCCACAAAGTTTAAAATATGAAACCTCGATTCAAACCCCTGAAACGGTAATAAAAGTTTTATTACAACCAGTAACCATAATGAATATTTTAAACATGCGCTAATTTTGTTTTCAAATATAGTGCCTATAAGCAGCACGAAAACAATTACAAGCGATGATGTCATAATGTGATTAATCATCATTTTCTAATGCCTCCCCAAGAATCTGATACAACTCTTCCATGTCTGCTTCACTTATATTGTTGTTTCGAATCAAAGTACTCATCATCATGCTAACAGAGCCTTTATATACTCGTTCCAGTAAGCTTTCTGTCTCTGTAATTGCTGCATCATCTCGATTTACTTTTGGATAATACTGCTTGGCTTTTCCACCATCTTCGTAATATAAAATCCCTTTATCCACCATTCTGCCAAGCAAGGTTGTTACCGTACTCTTGCTCCATCCCGGCTCAACTTTTAATTCATGGTACAACTGCATAAGCGTTTTAGGATTCATCTCCCATAATTTTTCCATAATAATCCATTCACTTGGCTGCAACATTATTTTATTGGTATCCATATCTATCTTCTCTCTTTCTTGTAGGTTTACTATTGTCAACCTTGTTGCTTGTAGTATATTCTTTTGGTTTACTATTGTCAACCATTTGATAAGCATAAAAAACTCCAATGAACGTTCACAATGTCTTTTGCAAACATCATATCCATTGGAGTTTTTACTTACAGATATTTATTAATTAGCTTCTTTTACTATCAAGCTGTCACACAACTTTCCTGTATCTAAATCATAACTTTTCACACTGCCATCTCTGGTTAACAAATAGAACATATTCCCGATAAAAGTTCCCCTGCTGGAATAAATCTCTCCGTATTGATTCTTTGTTTCTATTTTTAACACTTCCACAAACTGGTCATTCTCATAAGTATACACAACATAATCTCTTTTATAATCACCTTTACTGTAGCCTTCTATTTCAAAACCAAAAATATTGGCACTTGTACTTATCATAACCGCCCTGTGATTGTACAAAGCTTCACTATGATCATAACTGCTTAAATGCAGTTTCGAAATTTCTTGCACATCTATAGGATTAGATATGTCAAACATAGATAATTTCATACCGTTAGTTCTTCCGGTTTCCCCCTCTGCTTCCATACCAATTCCAAGAAGACGGTCTTTTCCATAAAAATGCAAATACTCAGAAAAACCACTAATCTTTAGTTCACTCAATATCTTAGGATTCTTAGGCTCTTTCAAATCTACTGCAAAGAGAGGATCCATCTGCCGAAAAGTTACGAAGTATCCTACCTCGCCAAAAAATCTTGCAGAATAGATTCTTTCATCTTCTGCCAAATTCTCAATCTTACCAATGATTTTCAAATCAGAATCCAATACATAAAGGGCATTACTTTGTTTTTCATCTATCATATCATTACCAATAACTTGCCCTGTAAGATCATCTTTAATTTCTTCAAACCAATATTCATTTACTGTAGTTACAAGACGCAAATTCCCGTCGTATTCATCCATAGAAAAGCTACTTTCTAGATTCCCCGGTACTTCTCCTTCAGCCTGGAAATAAAATTTTCCTTTTTCATATGCAAAACGAAGCAATGAAATTCGGTTCGTCTGTTTTCCTTGCATTTTCTCAAAGCCTAGACTATCCGCAATATAAATATTCTGATTGCTAACATAATACATATCACTATCGGTAACTACTGCAGTTGTATCTGCAAATTTTGTAGGATTATTCAAATCAATAGAAGTTAAAAGTAAATAACAATTTTCTTCGTTTTCTTCCGGCAACAAAATCTGTTCCGGTCTCAACTGCATTCCGTCCACTAACGGAATATATGCTTCATAATCACTTTTTCCTTCTCCAGGAGCAGCATAATATTTGCTAAATCCATAAAAATATCCCTCTGTTATTCTGGAAGAATCATAGTT
>JAFYWF010000076.1 GCA_017558145.1 Lachnospiraceae bacterium | reverse complement strand
TAACGCCCTGTGCTACTGGACACATTTCTTCAACTTCTCTTGAATAAATCATGTGAATTTCTCCTTTCGATTTTAGAAAATAGTTATCGTTCAATATTGTCCTAAAATCAATCTCTCAATTTTTGACTACACAAACAATAACAAAATATTAATCATGACATGAAACAATGAGAAACGAAAACTAACGTTTCTCATGTGTAACTTTTGTCAATCATATTACTGTCATTCTCTCATAAAACACCAAAAAAATCTAGTATTTTTTGATAATTTCTGTCTTATTCTTGTAAATAGAATCTGCCGGTACTACACCTCGTACACAAGATACCGGATAGATGTTTGAATTTTTACAAACTACGGTTCCGGGATTTAAAACACTGTTACATCCCACCTCAACATCATCCCCTAACATAGCACCAAATTTACGAAGTCCTGTTTCTAATTCTTCTTCTGCGTGAACTACTACCTGTGTTTTATCACTTTTAAAATTAGAAGTAATACTTCCAGCTCCCATATGAGCTCGGAATCCAAGTACACTATCACCAACGTAATTATAATGAGGAACCTGCACTTTATTAAATAAAACTACATTTTTTAATTCTGTAGAGTTACCTACCACTGCACCTTTTCCAACAATGGCGTTTCCACGAATAAAAGCACAATGTCTCACTTCTGCTTCTTCATCAATAATTACAGGTCCTTGAATATATGCACTAGGAAACACTGTTGCTGATTTTGCAATCCAAACATCCTCTCCCACCTGGTTAAATTTATCTGCCGGTAATTTTTTTCCAAGTTCTTTAATAAAATCACCAATGTTCGGAAGTACTTCCCAAGGATAAGTTACTCCTTCAAACAAATCCTTTGCAATAGTTTCTTCTAATGTTAACATGTTTTCTATTTTAATACATTCCATGTTCTCTCCCGTAGGATTGACCTGCAATCCTAATTTCCTTATATCATTCAAATATTTATTTCTTGCTGTCTTCTTTCTTCGTAGCAGTCTTGGTTTGATAAAACTGAGATACATACCGATATCTGCCAATTAACTCATCCTGCCTTAATCCTTTAACCCCTAAGGTTCTTCTTGATACAAAGTCATTTAATTTTTTCATATATTCTTCTGGCGTAATTTCACCATTGGAAACCAAGGTAAGACCTTTTTCCCAACTGGCCGTCAGTTCCGGGTTTAATAACGGACGAATAGAGTGGCCCACTACTTCGTAAATCATTTCTCCCACTTGCGTCGGTGTTAATATCTGTGTCTTTTTATTTAAAGCCAAATAATTATTTGCTACCAATTTTTTCAATATTTCAGCTCTGGTTGCACTGGTCCCGATACCGCTTCCTTTTATCTGGGCACGAAGCTCTTCATCTTCAATCAATTGTCCGGCATTTTCCATAGCTAAAATTATACTACCGGAATTATATCGTTTCGGAGGTGTTGTTTCTCCTGTTTTAATTTCTAAACTTTGTATATCAATTTCCTGTCCTTTTTTTAAATTTTTTAAACTTTCTAAAAAGGACATATCAAATTTATTGTCTTCTTCCGTATCCTTTTCATCTTGTTTTTTATTTACCGGTGGTTTCCATACAGATAAATATCCTTCTTCTGCCAAAACTTTCATGCCGGCAAAAAACTTTTCATTTTCTGCTTTCACCACCAAATTCACCTTCTGATATATAGCCGGCGGATAAAAAACACTTAAAAATCTGCGTACGATTAACTCAAAGACTTTTACTGCTGTAGGACTTAAAGATGCCATATTGTTCAAGCCCTGTCCTGTCGGAATAATCGCATAATGGTCCGTAATCTGTTTATCATTTACATATCTGGATTTTGTCAAAGACTTATATTTTCCTTCTTTTAAAATCCAAGCCACCTCATCTGCAACTTGCGGAATTTTCTGTAATCCTGACAAGTTTTTTGTAATTTCCTTTGCCACAGCTGTAGAAAGAACTCTGGCATCTGTTCTTGGATACGTGGTCATTTTCTTTTCATACAGTTCCTGCGCAATACGTAAAGTTTCATCCGGACTGCATTTGAAAAATCGTGAACAATCATTTTGCAATTCTGCTAGGTTATATAATAATGGCGGATTTTTAGTTTCTTTTTTCTTTTCCATGGAATCTAAGATTCCTTTGATTGGAAAATCTCTGCCATTTTTTACTTCCTCTATCAACTGCAGTGCTGTCTCTTCTTTTAAAAATCCATTTTCCTTATAAAGCAAAGGGGATTCGAAATACTTACTTCCTTCTACACTTTTCCACTCTGCTTCGATTGTTTTATCTTGAAGAATTAATCCTGCTAACACACGATAAAACGGTGTTTTTACAAAATCTCGAATTTCTCGCTCTCTTTTCACTACCATGCCAAGTACACAGGTCATAACGCGTCCAACGGAAATCACCATTTTATCCTGGTTTAGGAACTGTTTCATTCCATATCCATATTTTAAAGTTAAAACTCGGGAAAAATTAATTCCCATTAAATAATCTTCCTTAGCACGAAGATAGGCTGCATTGCTTAAATTATCATATACACTGCTATCTTTTGCCTCTCGGATTCCTCTTAAAATTTCATCTTCTGTTTGGGAATCAATCCAGATACGTTTCAAGGTTGCTTTCCCATTATAGCCTGCCATCATCAATACCAGACGCTGAATATATTCTCCTTCTCGCCCGGAGTCTCCTGCATTATAAATTACTTCCACGTCGTCTCTGTGAAATAATCCCTTTACAATCTGAAATTGTTTTTTTACGTTTTCTATAATTTCATATTTATAGTCTGTAGGAATAAATGGTAGAGTATCCATACTCCATCGCTTTAATCCTTCGTCATAAGCATCGGGATAACTCATAGTTACCAAATGACCAACACACCAAGTAATAATATAGTCTTCTGATTCTAAATATCCATCTTTAGACTTCATATTCTGGTTTAGAGCTTTGGCAAATTCCCTAGCCACACTGGGCTTTTCTGTTATAATTAACTTTTTTCCCATATTCACCTACATCTGTTCCAAAGAAACCAAAGCAAGATGTGGATTTTTCTTTGCTTCTTCCCTCAAGCGATTATCAAAACTGCCTTTGGAAAAAAGAATGATATACTCTGCTTTAATTTTTGCACTTTCCTGGCATTCCTTCAATAAAGCATATTCTTCGTATAACATTAAATCATTTTCCCAGTTGCAAATTCCTGTCATGATTTCATCTTCTTCATTTTGGAACAAAATATCTATATTCCCTTTTTTTCCAACCCACTGTCCTAAATTCACAAATTTATCAGGAAGTCTTCCCTGTGCATTTTCAATTTCTAAAAATTCTCTGCAAACCTGCCTAAAACATTCTGTAACAAACATTTTAAATGTAGGAGCAATAAACCTATCAAAAAAAACTGCAGTTTCCATAAACATAATTTTAGTCTGATTAGGGAACAAATATCGATAATAAAAATGCACATAAGGATGACGAATCTGATAAATACCTTTTTGTGTATTATCACGTCCTTCCGTATCTACAGAAAAGACTTTTTCCACAATTTCCAATTGCATCAAGTTTTTCAAATAAACACTTATTTTAGCCCTTGAAAATCCTGTATGTAAATGCAAGTCGTTTAGCTTTCGTTTTCCTGAAGCTAAAGCTACTAACAGCGTATTGTAGACAGCGGTCTCTCGTAATTCTTCAGCTACATATTGCTGACCATAATCAAATAATTTTTCATTACTTTGCAAAATGAAGCTTTCTATATTCTCTCGTAAAGTAAATTCATCATTAAAAAACTGCCATAAACCCGGTACACCACCTAAAATACTAAAGGCACCAATACTATCTTCCTTGGAAAATAACGGAAAATGAACTTTGAAATCCTGGTATTTTAGTTCTTTAATTTTATAAAAACCACTTAGCATACGAGACAACGAACCCAGCTTACTTACCATGGAATTTTCTACCCAACCAATAGAGGAACTGCAAAGAATGACAAACATATCATTCTTTTTATCTGCTCTATTGATATACCGGTACAAAGCTTCAAAAAAATCAGTGTCTGTTTTACACATATTCTGAAATTCATCGATAACTAAAATTTTCTTGGAATCCTTACTTTCTTCTATGGCAGAAAATAATTCTTCAAACTCAGGGTATTCTAGGCTAGAAACTCCCATATCTTTTAAATGTTCTGCCATAAATACTCGTTGTTGTCTTGTAGAACAAGATATAGCTTCATAATACCAATAATCTTTTCCGTCCATAAATTGTTCTAAAAGCGTAGTTTTACCTATGCCTTTCTGGCCATATACAACTAAAATCTGAGTTCCTGTTTTTTTATAGTATTCGTTCAGGTATTGTAACTCTTTTTCTCGCCCTGTAACCATAGAAATTCCTCTCTATTGCAAGCTATTCACTCTACTTCTTTGTAATAAATCCCTGCGCTTTTAATAACTCAGCACAAAGTACTGCTCCCCCTGCAGCACCTCTTACAGTATTGTGAGATAATCCTACAAATTTAAAATCATAAACCTTATCTTCACGGATACGTCCAACACTAACACCCATACCGTTTTCATAATCTACATCTAACTGAACCTGTGGTCTGTTATCTTCTTCTAAATACTGGATAAACTGCTTTGGAGCACTTGGAAGTTCTAATTCCTGTGGAAGTCCTCTGAAGGCACGTAATTTTTCAATTAGCTGCTCCTTAGTTGGTTTTTTATTGAATTTAACAAATACTGCAGCAGTATGTCCGTTTAACACAGGAACACGGATACACTGACAAGTAATGACAGGGCCATCTGCCGGTTTAATCACGCCATCTTCAATTTTACCCCAGATTCTAAGAGGTTCCATTTCAGATTTTTCTTCTTCTCCTCCAATATATGGAATGATATTTTCTACCATTTCAGGCCAATCCTTAAATGTTTTTCCAGCTCCACTAATTGCCTGATATGTTGTTGCTACTACTTCAACCGGTTCAAATTCTTTCCATGCTGTTAATACAGGCGCATAACTCTGAATAGAACAGTTTGGTTTTACTGCCACAAAGCCTCTGGTTGTACCAAGACGTTTTTTCTGGAATTCAATAACATTCATATGTTCAGGATTGATTTCAGGCACACACATAGGAACATCCGGTGTCCATCTGTGAGCACTATTATTAGAAACAACAGGTGTTTCTGTTTTTGCATAATCTTCTTCGATTTTCTTGATTTCTTCTTTTGTCATATCTACAGCACTGAATACGAAATCTACTTCAGCTGCTACTTTTTCAACTTCGTTTACATTCATTACTACAATATCTTTCACTGCTTCCGGCATTGGTGTTGTCATTTTCCATCTATCACCTACTGCCTCTGCATAAGTTTTTCCTGCACTTCTAGGGCTTGCAGCAATTGTTGTTACTTCGAACCAAGGATGATTTTCCAAAAGAGAGATAAATCTCTGTCCAACCATACCTGTTCCGCCTAAAATACCTACTTTTAATTTGTCGCTCATTACTTCCAATCTCCTTCATTTAAATATTTTGCATTTTCTTCCACTTGTCTTCTCATAATAAGTGCACTAGGTGCTCCGTGTGTCAAACGTTTTTCAACACATGTTTCTAAGCTGATTTCCTGGTACACATCCTCCTCAAATACAGAGCTTATTTCTTTTAACTCTGCAATACTCAAAGCATCAATAGAAGTATTTTTTTCTATACAATAAAGTACCAGACGTCCAATAATTCCGTGGGCGTCTCTGAAAGGTACCCCTTTCTTAACTAAATAGTCCGCAGCATCTGTTGCATTCGTGAATCCCATCATAGCACTGCTTTCCATTTTTTCTTTTTTGAATTTCATGGTAGACATCATACCATTAAACAAAGCAATACAACCTTTTACAGTATCGATCGCATCAAAAGTCAATTCCTTATCTTCCTGCATATCTTTATTATATGCTAACGGAATTCCTTTCATGGTTGTTAAAATAGATACCAAAGCACCATATACTCGACCTGTTTTGCCTCGTACTAATTCCGCAATATCCGGATTCTTTTTCTGTGGCATGATACTGCTTCCTGTAGAATAAGCATCATCAATCTCTACAAAACCATATTCATTAGAATTCCAGATAATTACCTCTTCACTAAAACGACTCAAATGCATCATAATTGTAGAAAAAGCAGATAGTAATTCAATAATATAGTCTCTGTCAGAAACACTATCCATACTGTTATTTGTAGGACCTTCAAATCCTAAAAGAGTCGCGCTGTAAAAACGATCCAACGGATAAGTAGTTCCAGCCAGAGCTCCGCTACCTAAAGGCGAGAAGTTCATACGATTATAAATATCCTTCATACGACTTCTATCACGTTTAAACATTTCAAAATAAGCACCCATATGATGGGCTAAAGTAATCGGTTGTGCTTTTTGCAAATGTGTAAACCCCGGCATATATGTATGAAGATTTTCCTTCATAATTGTATTTAAGGTAAGTAATAATTCCTTTAAAAGTCCATCTACTTCTACAATCTGATTTCTTACATAAAGCTTCATGTCTAAGGCTACCTGATCGTTTCGACTTCTTCCTGTATGCAATTTCTTTCCTGCATCACCAATACGATCAATCAAATTTGCTTCTACGAAGCTATGAATATCTTCATATTCAGAAGTAATTTCTAATTTCCCATTTTCTACATCTTCACGAATTGATGTCAAACCTTTCACAATGGCATCCTTTTCTGCTTCCGTCAGAACGCCTTGTTTCTCAAGCATAACCACATGAGCAATACTTCCTTCAATATCTTCCTTGTAAAATTTCTGATCGAAGGAAATGGATGCGTTAAAATTATATACCAATTGGTCTGTTTCTTTTGTAAAACGTCCACCCCATAACTGTGCCATATCTATTTTCTCCTTTTTCTTGTATTTCTTATATTAAATCTGCATTTGATAATACCACAACTTGTTTTTATACGCAACAGTGTTCTTCCATAAAATTCATTTGTTTTTCACAGACGCACATATGCACATTTAATATATTTACGCATACCATAAAGAAGAAGTTCATACTTTTCCTATACAAATCATCATTCAAAAGGAGTATTTCATGAATCATAATATACACAAACAACATACACCATTACTTTCTTTAGAAAATTTATCCTACTCTTACCATACTCTGACCGGTGAAACCAAAGCCTTGGATTCTCTATCTTTTCAAATATTTCCCGGAGAATTTATCGCTATTGTGGGACCCAGCGGATGTGGAAAATCTACTCTTCTAAATATTCTTGCAGGGCAAATAACAGACTACCATGGACAACTGCATTTTCATTCCTCTCTCTTTTCCTCCAATGACAAACCTACCAAAAAACTGAACATCGGTTACATGCTTCAACATGATCACCTATTCCCTTGGAGAACCATCTTACAAAATGTTTGCCTGGGTCCGGAAATAAATCATAGTCTTACTAACGAAAAAGAAACTGAGATTCTACAAATGCTGAAAAAATACGGATTACATGATTTCAAAGATCAAAAACCGGCCCAACTTTCCGGTGGAATGCGTCAACGTGCTGCTCTTATTCGTACTCTTGCGTTAAATCCTGAACTATTATTATTAGATGAGCCATTCTCGGCTCTGGATTATCAAACCAGATTACAGGTTTCCGGTGATATTGGTAGAATAATTCGTGAAAACAAGAAAACTGCAGTATTGGTAACCCACAATCTATCAGAAGCCATTAGTCTGGCTGATAAAATTATTGTATTAACGAAACGCCCCGGTACGATTAAACGTGTGGTAGAAATTTCCCTCACCATTTCAGATCCTTCTCCTTTAGGATATCGAAGCGCTCCTGAATTTAATAACTATTTTAACGAAATCTGGGAGGATTTATGTCATGAAAGCTGAAACAAAACAAATTTCCACTGCACAACAGCATTACTTAAATCAAGTAAAACAACAATCTGTTTTTATTACATTTTCCCGTTTTTTCATTTTGTTTTCTTTTCTATTTTTATGGGAAATCAGCTCCTCTTTCGGTTTCATTGACAGTTTTTTCTTCAGTAGTCCTAGAGCAATTTTAACTCTCTTTTTTGATATGAGTAAGGACTTTGAAATTTTCAGACATATCACAGTTACTCTAATGGAAACTTTAATCAGTTTTTTTGCTGTTACTTTCCTTTCCGTGATATCTGCTATTTTGCTTATAGGTATGCCTAAAACTGCTAAGGTTTTGGAACCCTTTTTAGTAATCTTAAATTCTCTTCCCAAATCCGCCCTGGCCCCCCTTATTATCGTTTGGCTGGGTACAGGAATAAAAACCATCATTATTGCCGGAATGAGTGTCGCCATTTTCGGTTCTATTATCAATATGTACACTGGTTTTAGTCAGGTCGAAGAAGAAAAAATTAAGCTTATTTATACCTTAGGAGGTACCAAAAAGGATACTTTATACAAAGTAATCCTTCCATCTTCCATACCGATTATTGTCAGCAATATGAAAGTGAATATAGGGTTAGCTCTTGTGGGAGTTATCATTGGTGAATTTTTAGCTGCAAGACAAGGACTTGGTTATTTGATTATTTATGGAAGCCAGGTGTTCCAATTAGACTTGTTAATTATGTCAATTATTATTCTTTGCGTCATTGCAGTAGGATTATATAAAATCATTCAAATTGTAGAAAAGCGGCTACAACCCTAAGTTGTAACCGCTTTTAATTTCTATTATTTTGAAAACAGAGACTGTCTTGCTCCTCTCATCTTGCCATCGTTACGTAATGCATCATCTACTGCATCCATACGAAGTCCGGCATCAATGAAGTCACAGAACTTACAGAATGGGAAATTCTGTCTTCCATCTTTAATCAGATTTCTTACTCTCTTATATTCATCACTATTCCAAGCTTCTTTGATTGGTGTCACATTTAAATCTGCCAAAGTAGTAACTTCGAAGTTATCACAACAGCAAATACCCATACGTCCATCAGGGAAGATAAACATATCTGTATATGGCATTAAGCATGTTTCTGTAATAACTTTTGTTTCATTTTTCTTATTTGGTGCACTTCCTGCTCTGTTTGTAAGAACTGCATCCATATAACGCATCTGAATCAAAATTTCTACATCTTTAAATTCATCTTCATGCTTTTTAACATATTCATAGATTTCTTTTACATTATCATGTAATTTCATATCCAAACAATAGTTGTTAATAATCAACTGGTCTACGTAAGGAACGATGGCTTTTACTTTATCAATATCTAACAACAAACCATTTGTAGACATGAAAATAAAAGAATCCGGTAACTGTTCTCTACAATATTTGTGAAACTCAACAATTCTGGTATCTAACCATGGTTCATTATTTCCATATAAAGTAAGATGTCCCTTGAACCCCCAATCTCTTAACTGGTCAATGATACTATAGAATAAATCATCTTCCATGCGTTTGTAAGGACGTTTTTCTGCATGCTTATTTGCTGTACAGAAAGAACAAGTACTGTTACATCTGTTAATTGTTTCTAAGTTAACAATCAAAGGATATGGTGCATCTTCATGACTGTTAAAAAAATCAATATATGCTTTTTGAGATTTTCTTCTGCTGATAAACTGTAATTTTAAATAGCTGTCTGCAGAAAGGTTTGGAATTCTTTTCTGTAACTCCCAACCAAGTTTTCCCATAAAGTTATGAATTCTAATTGACATTAATTTTCCTCTTTCTCTTTCTAAAATTAACCTATATTTATTCCTATGTTTACAAATATACTTATTTTTCTCAAGTAATTTTTTGCAAACCAAAAGCTCCCGAAGGGACTCGAACCCTCGACCCACGCATTACGAATGCGTTGCTCTACCAACTGAGCCACGGAAGCACTCTTATCATTATAGAATTACTTTTCTATTTTGACAAGTCTAAATTTTAATTGGTTTGTAAATGAACATCTAATTGCGGATAGGCTATTACTATATTTCCTTCTTCCAATGCATATTTTGCATTTTCTAAAAGTCTCCATCTGGCCGTCCAATAATCCTCGTTGGTAAACCAACAGCGAACTCCTATAACCACACTACTGTCCGCTAACGAATCCACAAATACAACTTTCTCCTTATCTTTTAAAACAGCCTCTTCTTGTTCCAAAAGTTTCAAAAGAATTTCTTTTGCAGTTTTAATATCACTATCATATGAAATTCCTATTTTCATCTCATTTCTTCGATGAGGTGCATGGGTAACATTGGTCAAACTGGAATTTGCCAAAGTTCCGTTCGGTAATACAATGATATGATTATCGGGAGTCGTTAATTTTGTATAAAAAATCTGAATCTCTGTTACGGTTCCTTCATTTTTATTCGTATCCTCAATGATATAATCACCTACTTTAAAGGGTTTCAAAATCAAAATCAGCACTCCACCGGCAAGATTAGATAAACTTCCCTGCAATGCAAGACCAATGGCAACTCCGGCTGAACCCAAAATCGCAATAATACTGGTAGCATCTACACCAAAACTGGTAGCTAGCACCATAATTAAGACTGCATAAGTTCCGATTTTTATAAAAGAATCAATAAACTGTGTCACTCCTACATCAGCATTGGCTTTTTTTAGAGACTTTTTAATAAGCTTTCTAAATAATTTAATACATTGAACACCTAGTATAAAAAATACTAAAGCTAAAAGAATTCGTACTCCTAAATGCAATGCCTTTTCCGGCAACTCATGAAGGAATTTATCTACGACAGTAAAATCCAATTCTTCAAAAGCTTCAAAAGCCACTTCCTGTGTTAATATCATATACTATTTAATTCCTTTAATTTTTTTTAATAATTCCACCTTAGCTTTCGCTTCTTCTAAAAGTTGTTCACGAATTTTGGCTGCTTTCTGTTCTGCAATTGCATAAATCTCTTCTTCCGTAAATGGAACAAAACGATATACATTAACAGAAAGTGGTGCCATACTTACATTGATATTTTGAGCATACCCGTCCCAAGCAGTATCTTCAGTGAAGAATGCTTCCTTTTTCAACGTTCTATTACCACCGAAGATTTTTTCTTCAGTATCAAAAATCGGAAGATATTTACCTTCATATGGAACACCAATTTTAAATTCCGGTTTTTCGTCATTAGCAAAATTTACAACCACTAAAAGTGATCCTTCTTCGTTAGCATCTTTTCGCAAAAAGCTTACTGTGCATTCTTTTTGCTGGAAACAGTTAATCCAGCTAAAATTAGAATCATTATAATCTTCTTTTCCAAGAATATCTGTTTTAGAATTTAGCTCATGACATTTTTTCACCAAAGCACCATATTCGTTCTCCCATTTTTTTGGTACTTCAAAACCGGAAAGAATTTTTCCTGGAAGAAAACTTAAATATGCAAAAGCTGCTTTGATTGTACTAAACTTTTCTGTTTCTTCTCCTGGTATCATATCCCATAAATCATGTACTACTTTTGCCGGAAATGCCATAACAAATTTTTCGTTATAAGCATATCCCATTCTGGAAGTAATTTTACCATGAATCGCAGGTCTGTTCTGTGGTTCTGTAGTCAAATAACCAATCAAATCTCTTGTAAATGCCGTATCATAACGATAATGAAATCCTAAACCACCTTGTTCCATAGGTGCAGTTACTTTTGGCCAAATAGCATCAATATCAGCCAATAGAATAATCTCTTTATTTCTCGTTGTTAAAATACTGTTCGTGTGTTTTACAAACTCGATACCATCTAAATTTTCATTCCCACCATATTGATTTGGTATCCACTGTCCCGGAGCTTTTCCGTAATCAAGATACAATAAGCTTTCCAATTCAGAGAAAATCAAACCATCCATGTGAAATTCTTCAATCCAGTATAATACATTGGAAATAAAGAAATTACTTACCTGCTTTCTATGCAATGCATAACAGCAAGATGCATTCCAATTGAAAATAACACCAATTCCCGCCTTATGCATTTCATTGACAAAGGTTTTTACATCATTTTCGCTGGTAAAATAATCCACCATCTGATAAAAATTACTGCTAAGATAAAATGCCGGTAAAGATACATGATTAAAGCCCTGTTCCTTTAACTGTTTTGCTAATCGAGCTGCATTTTTTTCTTTTGTTTCTTCCCAAGCATATACTCGGAAATCATCCTCACTTAATTTTCTATCAGCAATCCATTTACTATCATCCCAAGTAAAACTATCTTCTACATATACCTTAGATACTGTTCTTTCTTTCGTAACTTCTCTTGCGGCATATGGATCATTAAATACAGATATTCTTCCATCTTTTGCCTTTAATTCATATTGATATTCTACAGAAGCGTCTATTCCCGGCACGAATAGTGTGAAAACATCACTGTCTCCTACACGATTCATCATGGTTCTTCTTCCATCCCAATCATTAAAATCGCTAATCACACTGACTCTTATTGCATTAGGAGCCCATATAGTAAACTGTACCCCCTTGATTCCATTGATTTCTTTCAAATGACTACCAAAAGTTTTATAAACACCATAGTTGATTCCTGCCTGGAAAAGTTCTAATTCTTCTGCTCCCACTGTAACTGCATATCCGTAAGGATCTTTTCTTACTTCTTTTTTTCCTTCTTTTGTTATTACTTCATAAGAATAGTTTCCTGCTTTTTTCCCTGCGACCGTTGCTGCAAAAAAACCTTCTTCATCTGCCACATCCATCGCAACTCTTTTATTTTTATCTTCTAAAATCAAAGTTACTTTCTTTGCATCAGGAAAAAATGCTTGAAAAAGAATAGCATTTCCTACAAGTTTATTTCCTAAAATATTTCCCGGTCTGTCTTCTTCCGAATATACAATCCCTTCAATTTCTGCCCAATTCATTAAATCATACAATTTTGCTTTCATTTGCTTACACTCCTTTGTATTTTATCCATCCCTAACAGACTTAGTAATTTTAATTTTATCTATTTCCTTACCTTATAATATACATTTTGACAACTCAAATCGCAAGTGATATATTTATGTGAAATAGAAAATAAAAGGAGCAAAGCCATGACAAAAGAAGATAGAGAATTTTTAAATCAAATTATGGAATATGCTGATAACGTAATGGGTGATGTGGATCCTGAAAAAGTAAGAATTTCTGAACAGTTGGAAAAATTAAGACCGATTTTGCAAGAACTTGCTATGGTTCATAAAATGCCTGTAGAAGATGTTTTTATCAAATATATGGACCTTGCAACTGAAGCCGCTTTAGAAAAGAGTCATAAATTTGAAGAAGACTTCAAAGAAATTTTAGGTGAAAATCCTAAACCTAAATTCTTTTAATTTTATATGTAACTATTTAAGGGGCCGATTTTCATCAGCCCCTTTCCTAATACTATTTTACAACTCGTACTCTAAATACACCTTCGATTGCTTCTAACTGTGCAACAATTTCTTCTGTAATCGTTGTTTCAATATCAAACATAGAGTACGCAAATTCACCTTTTGATTTGTTCATCATGTCAGTAATGTTAATTCCATTGTCTCCTAAAACGGTTGAGAACTTACTAATCATACCCTTGATATTTTGATGGAAAATTGCTACACGTCCTGCCTGCATACAATACCCCATATCACAACTTGGATAATTGACACTATTTTGAATGTTTCCGCTTTCTAAGTAATTCATCATTTCTTTTACTGCCATAACTGCACAGTTATCTTCAGATTCTTCTGTAGATGCACCCAAATGTGGAATTACAATACATCCTTCCTGTCCTACTGTAGTAGGGTTTGGAAAGTCAGAAACATATTTACGAATCTTACCATTTTTAATACCACGAAGAACAGCTTCTTCATCTGCCAATAAATCTCTTGCAAAATTTAATAAGATTACACCATCTTTCATTTTTGTAATAGCATCATCATTAATCATTTTTTTGGTAGAATCCAATAATGGTACATGCACAGTAATAAAATCACAATTTTCATAGATTTCATCCACATTAAAAACATGTTTTACATCTCGGCTTAAATTCCATGCAGCATCTACAGAAACATAAGGATCATAACCATACACTTCCATTCCCATATGCTTTGCTACATTGGCAACTTTAACCCCAATAGCTCCTAAACCAATAATACCTAATTTTTTTCCATAAAGTTCTGTTCCGGCATAATGTTTTTTCTGCTTTTCAGCTGTTTTTGCAATATTTTCATCTGCTGTATTATCACTAACCCAGTTAATTCCACCTACGACATCACGGGCAGCTAAAAGCATTCCTGCAATTACTAATTCTTTTACCCCATTAGCATTAGCACCCGGAGTATTAAATACAACAATCCCCTGGCTGGCACATTTTTCTAAAGGAATATTATTAACACCTGCACCTGCTCTGGCAACTGCTAACAACCCTTTTGGTAAATCCATATCATGCATAGCTGCACTACGCACCAAAATACCATCTGCTTCTTCAATATTATCAGTTTTTACATAATTATTCGTAAATTTATCTGTACCTACTTTAGAAATAGGATTTAGGCAATGATATTTAAACATAATTTTCTTCCTCAAATTTCTTCATAAATTCTACTAACTTTTCAACACCCTCTTTTGGCATTGCATTGTAAATACTAGCACGCATACCGCCTACACTTCTATGTCCCTTCAGGTTTTCAAAGCCGGCTTCTTTCGCTTCTTTTACAAATTTTGCATCTAATTCGCTATCTCCGGTTACAAATGGTACATTCATCAAAGAACGGTCTTCTTTACGAACTGTTCCTTTAAACATCTTACTATTATCTAAGAAATCATAAAGAATCGCTGCTTTTTCTTCATTATATACCTTCATTGCAGCCAAACCACCCTGTTTCTTTAACCATTTAAACACTTTTCCACAAATATAAATACCATATGCAGGTGGCGTATTGTACAAAGAATCGTTATCAGCATGGATTTTATACTGTAACATAGTTGGTGTTCCCGGAAGCGTATCTTCTGTAATTAAATCTTCTCTAATAATTACAATAACTACACCTGCAGGTCCAATATTCTTCTGTACTCCACCATAAATCACGCCATATTTACTAACATCTACTGGCTCTGATAAAAAGCAACTAGATACATCCGCTACTAAAGTTTTTCCTTTTGTATTTGGAAGTTCTTTGAATTTTGTTCCATAAATTGTATTATTTTCACAAATATAAACATAATCAGCATCTTCAGAAATTGGCAAATCAGAACAATCCGGAATATAAGAAAATGTTTCATCTTCACTACTTGCAATTTTATTTGCTTTTCCGTATTTGCTTGCTTCCTGATACGCTTTTTTTGCCCACTGACCGGTTACAATGTAGTCTGCAACTTTATTTTTCATAAGATTCATTGGAATCATTGCAAACTGCTGACTTGCGCCACCTTGTAAGAATAACACTTTATAATTATCAGGGATTTCCATTAAGTCTCTTAAATCAGCTTCTGCTTCTTTAATAATGGTATCATAAGCCTTAGATCGATGGCTCATCTCCATAACCGACATTCCGGTTCCTCTGTAATCAAACATTTCTTCTGCCGCTTCACGAAGCACTTCTTCCGGTAATACTGCCGGTCCTGCTGAAAAGTTATACACTCTAGCCATCTTTATATCCTCCTATTTTTCATTTCCTGTTTTATAAACAAATTTAATGTATATATTGTATACACGCATCCCATTCTACAGCATTTTAACACTTTAGTCAACTACAGAAACAAACTATATGTAACTATTCAGAGCAAAGCGAATTAAAATGAAATTTGTGTTGAATGCTTGCATACATAAAAAAATTTTCATTTTAATTCATTTTGCGAGAAGCCACAGCGAAGAAATCCGTAGGATTTTCGAGCTTGCTCTGAATAGTTATCATCATAATAATTAATAATGAATTACTACTGGCATTCCCACTTCTAACATCTCATATAGTTCTTCCATCTTCTCTAAAGGAGTATTAATGCATCCATGTGAGCCTGACTTAATGTACAATTCTCTTCCAAATTCATTTCTCCAAGTGGCATCATGAATACCAATCCCACCATACACAGGAACCCAATAATTTACAAAGGAACGATAATCTTTTCCTTTCAAAATAGCATTTCTGTTCATACTATTAATAAAGCATACTAATTCAGGTGTTCCCATACCTTTCGTAGTACATCCTGTAACTACATCTGTTTCAAATACCTTTTCACCGTCCTGAAAGAACATCATTTTTTGCATTGTCATATCTACTTCCACATAAGTGGTATCAATCTTATATCGATTTTCATAAGTAATATTTCGGCTATAAACAGGTTCTCTTACAACATCAGCTGGTGATTTTAGATATTCCAACAAATAATTTACTTCTTTTTGCTGATAAATCTTTATCCCATAATTGCCCTTTGTAAGAATAATCTCTTTTCCATCATGGGTAGTAAAAGGAAAATTCATCCAAGTATCATATTCTTTGGCAAGTTTTTCTACAAATTTACCAATCTGATTTTTATCAAATACAAGATTGCCCTTATTATCTACTTCAACATTTCCCTCTTTATCTGTGGCAATCCACAAGGCAATCTCCGATGGTTCTACTTTTCTGATTTCATCTTTAATTTGATATTCGAACGATACCTTTTGAAGTTGCTCTATCTTTTCATACAATTCTCGAACTTGCTGCATTTCCAAAGTTTCTTCTCTGGTAAAATAGCATCCCTCATCCATCAAATTAATTTCACCTTTTGCAGATCTAATAGTTTCTGTAATTTTTTCAGTTGCTAATTTTGTATTTAAAATCTGTTCTTTATGTTCCCTGATTTCATACCCATTTTCATCTAACACAATCTGTAATGAGTCTTGTGGCATTTTCAAATTACTCTCATAACTTTTTATGTTTATAATCCAATCTTCTAAAAATTGTTCTTCAAAAGATATTACCGGTAAAATATTTTCATTTTTATTTCCTTGCATTAAATGCAAATACCAGTTAAAAGGGTTTTGTTTTCTACGATATTCCATCAATGATTTTTTAAAATCATAATCAAAAGAAAATTCTATTGCATTAATAGTTTCAACATCATGAGGTGTTACAACATAAATATCTTGATGTACATATGCTTCCTGTAATTCTTTATTTACCTGATCTACGGTTTTCCCTGTACAATATATTCCGTTTATCCATGTCCCATACATAAAAGAATCCTGATAATAAATTGCCAGGCCTAAATAAATCAGGCCCGGCATAACAATTACAGTCATCAACAGTATGGATAAAAATTTTATCCATTTCTTCATTTCAACTTATGCTTCTTTCTTTTTCAAATCATCTCCGTCAAAAGCTTCGCTAATTGGTGCTCCTGCAGGTACCATAGGAAATACTTTATCATCTTCAGGAATGATACAGTTAATTACTACTGGTTTCCCTAAAGAAATTGCTTTTTCAATTGCTGGTGCTACTTCTTCTTTCTTTGTTACAAGAATAGCTTCACAACCTAATCCTTCAGCAACCTTACAGAAATCTACTTTATCATTTAATACAGTTTGTGAATATCTCTTATCATAGAACAATGTCTGCCACTGACGAACCATTCCCAATACATGATTGTTAATAATAACCTGAATAATTGGAATGTTATATCTGCTGGCTGTTGCAAGTTCATTCATATTCATTCTGAAACAACCATCGCCACCAATGTTAATACAAATCTTATCAGGCTGTCCCATTTTTGCTCCAATACATGCACCCAGTCCATAACCCATAGTTCCTGAACCACCGGAAGAAAGGAAGGTACGTGGTTTTGTATAATGATAAAACTGAGATGCCCACATCTGATGCTGTCCTACATCTGTAGTAATAATAGCTTCTCCATTAGTAACTTTATCAATCTGTTCCATAATATATGGACAACTTAATGCAGTATCTTCATATTTCAACGGATATTTTTCTTTTAATTCTTTAATATGTTCTACCCATTCTGTATGATCCTGCTGATCTAATCTACTATTTAAGATAGTAAGAACTTCTTTTAAATCTCCCACTAAATCAGCGTCCGTTTTAATGTTCTTATTAATTTCAGCCGCATCAATATCAATATGTAAAATTTTAGCATCACTGGCAAATTTCTTAGGATTACCTACAACACGATCTGAAAATCTTGCACCCATGGCAATTAATAAATCACACTGACTTACTCCAAAGTTAGAAGTCTTTGTACCATGCATACCAATCATTCCGGTATATAAATCATCGTAACCATCAAATACACCTTTTGCCATTAATGTATCACAAACAGGTGCCTGAATTTTTTTTGCAAAAACTCTTACTTCTTCATAAGCTTCACTGGCTACTGCACCACCACCTACGTAGATAAATGGCTTTTTAGAATTCTGAATTAATTCAATGGCTTTTTTGATTTCTTCTTCTGTGAATTTATTCTTCTTTTCAACCGGTGCCGGAGCTTTCTTTTCAAACTCACATAAATTCGCAGTTACATCTTTTGTAATATCCACTAATACAGGTCCCGGTCTACCGGATTTAGCAATTTTAAATGCTTTTCTAATTGTAGATGCTAATTCATTAACATCTTTAACAATAAAACCGTGTTTTGTAATAGGCATAGTTACACCGGCAATATCTACCTCTTGGAAACTATCTTTTCCAAGCAATGGCAAATTTACGTTTGCAGTAATAGCAACCATAGGAATGGAATCCATAAATGCTGTTGCAATTCCTGTAACAAGATTGGTTGCACCTGGTCCACTGGTAGCCATACATACTCCTACCTTTCCTGTAGCACGTGCATAACCATCAGCCGCATGAGCAGCTCCTTGTTCATGACTTGTTAAAATATGAAAAATTTCATCCTGATGTTTATATAAAGCATCGTAAACGTTTAAAATAGTTCCTCCCGGATATCCAAAAACAGTGTCTACCCCCTGTTCTTTTAAACATTCAATTACGATTTCTGCTCCTGTTAATTGCATATGATTGCATCCTCTCTTACGGTATTTTCTACTTATTTTGGTGCCTTTAATACGGCTCCTGTATTTCCACTGGTTACCTGTGCCATATATCTTGCAAGGTATCCTGTTTTAATCTTAGGTTCTCTTGGCTGCCATTTTGCAGCTCTTTCTTTCATCACTTCATCACTAACATCTACATTAATCGTATTAGCCGGGATATCAATTTTAATAATATCGCCTTCTTCGATAAATGCAATCGGTCCACCTACAGCAGCTTCCGGTGAAACATGTCCAATAGAAGCTCCTCTACTTGCTCCGGAGAAACGGCCGTCTGTAATCAAAGCAACGCTAGAACCGAGTCCCATCCCTGCAATAGCAGAAGTAGGATTCAACATTTCTCTCATACCAGGACCACCTTTTGGACCTTCATAACGGATAACTACTACATCTCCACTAACAATCTTACCACTCTTAATTGCAACAATGGCATCATCTTCGCAATCAAATACTCTTGCAGGTCCTTCATGTACTAACATTTCTTCTACTACTGCAGAACGTTTTACTACACAGGAGTCAGGTGCTATATTACCTTTTAATACTGCAATTCCCCCTACTTCACTGTATGGATTTTCGATAGGACGAATAACTTCAGGATTCGTGTTAACACATCCTGCAATATTTTCAGCCACTGTTTTGCCTGTACATGTAATCAAATCTGTATATAATAGATTTTTCTTATTTAATTCATTCATTACAGCATATACACCACCGGCTTCGTTCAAATCTTCCATGTAGGTATGTCCTGCTGGTGCAAGATGACAAAGGTTTGGTGTTTTCGCACTAATTTCATTGGCAATGTCTAAGTTCAAATCTACACCTGCTTCATGAGCAATTGCTGGTAAATGAAGCATGGAGTTTGTTGAACAACCCAACGCCATATCTACTGCTAAAGCATTATAAAATGCTTTTTCTGTCATAATATCTCTTGGACGAATATTTTTTTCCAAAAGTTCCATAATCTTCATACCTGCATGTTTTGCAAGACGAATACGTTCAGAATATACCGCTGGGATAGTTCCATTCCCCTGTAATCCCATACCAATTGCTTCTGTTAAGCAGTTCATAGAATTCGCTGTATACATACCGGAACAAGAACCACAGGTTGGACATGCTTTTTCTTCTAATTCCAATAAATCAGCATCTGACATAGTTCCTGCCGCATGAGATCCTACTGCTTCAAATAAACTTGAAAGACTTGTCTTACATCCTTTTACTCTACCTGCAAGCATAGGTCCACCGGAAACAAAAATCGTAGGAATATTCAATCTTGCTGCCGCCATTAAAAGACCAGGAACATTCTTATCACAGTTTGGAATACAAACCAAGGCATCCAACCCATGAGCCATAGCCATACATTCTGTACTATCTGCAATTAAGTCTCTAGTAACTAAGGAATATTTCATTCCCACATGTCCCATTGCAATTCCATCGCATACTGCAATTGCCGGGAACATAATAGGGGTTCCACCAGCCATAGCAACACCCATTTTAACAGCATTGGCAATCTTATCTAAATTCATATGACCAGGTACGATTTCATTGTAAGAACTTACGATACCAATTAATGGTCTTTCCATTTCTTCTTTTGTGTATCCCAATGCATTAAACAGGGATCTGTGTGGTGCCTGCTGTGCACCCTTATTTACTGAATCACTTCTCATAATCAGCACTCCTCTTTATCTTTCGACTTCACTCTTTCTATAATGTCGATTCTATTCAACACTTGATGGCTCATTTTTTCTTAGCCCGAATAGTGATATTTTACCAACTATTTATTATAAATTCAACCCTTTAACGTAGCAAAATGTCCAAAGGAATATTCTATTCATTAAATTTCAGCTGCTAATAAATCCCCCATCTGTGTACATCCAACCTGAGTACATCCTGCACTCATAATATCACCTGTTCGATAATTTTTATCTAATACAGCTTCTACCGCCTTTTCAATAGCTGTTGCTTCTTCATCTAAATCAAATGTGAAACGTAACATCATAGCTGCAGAAAGGATAGTTGCAATTGGATTTGCAACGTCTTTTCCTGCAATGTCCGGTGCAGAACCATGACTTGGTTCATAAAGCCCGAATTTGGAATCATTTAAACTTGCAGAAGATAACATACCAATAGAACCTGTTACCATACTCGCTTCATCTGAAAGAATATCACCAAACATATTTTCTGTTAAAATAACATCAAACTGTGCCGGATCTTTGACTAATTGCATCGCACAGTTATCAACTAACATGTGTTCCAATGTAACATCCGGATAATTTTTCGCTACTTCATTCACTACTTTTCTCCAAAGTCTGGAAGAGTCTAATACATTAGCTTTATCTACAGAAGTTACTTTATTTTTTCTCTTTCTAGCAATATCAAACCCTTTGATAGCAATTCTTCTAATTTCTTCTTCCGTATAAGTTAAAGTATCAATGGCTTTTAACATACCGTTTTCTTCAATCGTTTTTCTTTCCCCAAAGTAAAGACCTCCTGTTAATTCTCTCATAATTAACATATCAAAGCCTTTTTCACTGATTTCTTCTTTTAATGGACAAGCTCCTGATAACTGTGGATAAAGAACCGCAGGACGTAAATTTGCAAATAAATTAAGAGACTTACGAATCTTTAAAAGTCCAGCTTCCGGTCTTAATGATGGTTCCAATTTATACCATGGGGAAATGTTTGTGTCTCCTCCAATAGATCCCATAAGAACAGCATCGCTCGCTTTTGCAATTGCAATTGCTTCATCTGTTAACGGAACTCCATGAACATCAATAGATGCTCCTCCCATTAAAATATCTGTAAAGTTCATTTCGTGACCATACTTATCTGCAACTTTTTCCAACACTTTCTTTGCTTCTCTTACAATTTCAGGTCCAATTCCGTCTCCAGGAATACAACAAATATTTAATTTCATACCTATCTCCTTTTTTCTACGTTATGAATCATCTAAACCACAAGTAACGTATTCTTTCTTTTTTATTTTATGATATCTTATCATAAGATACGGTATTTTCAAAATATATATCTTTTATAATTGTCATAACTTCTTGTTATATCTTCTTTTAAAAAATAAATTTTATGAGGAAAACTTTTCCTATAATACTGCAAATTCTTGCAATTATCTTCTAAAAACACTAAAATATGATAGGGATATTTTGTTTATGAATATTCCAAAATTAAACAAGTACGAGTGATAAATATGAAGAAAAAAACCAATTGGCGAAAACCATGGCACGGGTTTGTGCGTAACTTTTTTGTGATGCTTTGTTCACCTTATATAAAACAAAAATATCATATTACCATTGATAAATTAGAATACAAAAAAGACAAACCATATTTAATATTAATGAATCATCAAACTGCATTTGATCAATTTTTTATAGGTATGGCATATGATGGTCCTATTTACTATCTTGCAACAGAAGATATCTTTTCTCTTGGATTGATTTCCAGAATATTAGATTTTTTAGTTGCTCCTATTCCAATCAAAAAACAAACCACAGATTTAAATGCAATCAAATCTTGTGTTAAAGTAGCGAAGGAAGGCGGAACCATTGCACTTTTTCCAGAAGGAAACCGTACCTTTCACGGAAAAACCCTCTATTTCAAACCTTCCATCGTTAAATTAATTCGTTTAATCAAACTGCCTGTTGCTATTATGCGATTAGAGGGCGGTTATGGTGCACAACCTCGTTGGAGTGATGTGGTTAGAAAAGGGTCTATACATGCTTACCCTTCCCGTATTATAGCGGTAGATGAATACACAAAACTTTCGGATGATGAACTTTTTAATCTCATCCAAAAAGAACTTTATGTTGATGAAACTAATTTAGATGATGAATTTTATCATAAAAAAAATGCAGAATATATGGAACGTTTCCTCTATGTATGTCCGGAATGCGGTCTCACTATATTTAAAAGCAAAAATGACCTGGTGGAGTGTCTTAGCTGTCATCAAAGAATCCGTTATCTTCCAAACAAAAAATTACAAGGTGTTACTTACGACTTCCCATTCTCTACCATTGGGCAATGGTATGATTATCAATGTGAGTATATGAAGCATCTTGATCTTCAACCTTACTACGATAGCATCATGTACGAAGATACCATTCGTCTCTTCCATGTAATCTTATATAGATATAAGAAGAAATTAAAAAACAAAGCTACTCTTCGATTATATGGTAACCGATTGGAAATTGATAATTCACATTTAAGTTTCGATAACATATCATCCATTACGGTATTAGGAAAAAACAAATTAAATATCTACGTTAACGATATGGTATACCAGATTAAAGGAAACAAATCCTTTAATGCACTTAAATATGTAAATGTTTACTTCCGTTATCATAATATGCAAAAAGGAGAATTAGATTATGAACAATTTTTGGGACTCTAGTGTTTGGGGACCATTTAATCTTTTAGCCATGCTTTTATGTGCTTTATTAGCAGCTAGTTTAATAAAGAAAAATATCCGAATTTTAAAAGAATCTTTGATTCCAACCTCTGTTCTTGGAGGTGCAATTCTATTATTAATTAGTGCCATTTATAAGCTTTGTTTTGGAATTAATATGTTTAACACTAATTTTTATGGTGGAAACGGCTCCGGTATTTTGGAAATTATTACTTACCACACTCTTGCGTTAGGTTTTATTGCCTCTACATTCACAGATTCCAAAAATACTCTCAATAAAGAGCGACAAGTTGAAATTTTTAATACCGGTCTTACTACGGTATCCTCTTATGTAATACAAGCCATATTAGGTATGGGGTTCACCATGATCTTAGCTAAATTTATCAAAAATATCTTCCCAGTTTCCGGAGTATTATTATGTTTTGGATTCGGACAAGGAACCGGACAAGCTTTAAACTATGGTAATATTTATGAAACCCAATTTGGTTTCTATGGTGGAAAAAGTTTTGGCTTAACTATTGCTGCTTTTGGTTTTTTATGTGCCAGCTTTGGTGGTGTATTTTATTTAAGTTATTTGCGCCGTTCCGGTAAAGTAGATGATGTCATAAAAAGAAATGCATCCATAAAAAATGAAAATAACAAAGAGGATGCCGTTCCTGTATTTGAAAGCATGGACACTCTAAGCGTACAGCTTGCCTTTATTATGGGTGCCTATCTTCTTACCTATTTGGCCATGACTGTGTTAGGAAATCTTCTTCCCGGTTTGAAAGCTGTCATTTATGGTTTCAACTTCCTCTTAGGTGTCATTGCCGCAACTGTTACCAAATCATTTGTAACAAAATTATATGAGAAAAATATTTTAAAGAAAAAATATATGAATACTTTCTTAATGACAAGAATACGAAACTTCTTCTTTGACATCATGGTTGTTGCGGGTATTTCTGCTATCCAATTGAACATATTAGGTAATTATCTCTGGATTCTGATTGTTCTTGGTCTTCTTGGTCTTGTTGGTACCTATATTTACAATCATTTTGTTGCAAAAATATTATTTAAAAAATATAGCCAGGAACAATTCCTTGCCATGTTTGGAATGCTAACAGGAACTGCAAGTACCGGAATTATTCTTTTAAGAGAAGTTGACCCGGATTTTAATAGTCCTGTTGCAGATAACTTAGTTTATCAAAACTTCCCTGCTATTATCTTTGGATTTCCACTTATGCTGTTGGCCACTATGGCTCCTACTAAACCGGAGTTAACCATGGGAATTTTAGTAATATTTTTTATAATTCTAAATATCATTCTTTTTAGAAAACAGATATTTAAAAAAGGAAATAAATAGTCTTTATCATACTTAATTATTACTTAAGTTCAGATAATCATAAGCTTCTGAACTTAAGTTTTTATTTGGAGGTTATAATTTATGAAATATGAATTACTTGTTTTTGATATGGATGGTACAATTTTAGATACCTTGGTAGACTTGAAAAATTGTATGAACCATACCTTACGCTTACATCATATGCCTGAACGCACTTTAGATGAAATTCGAAGCTTTGTGGGAAATGGTATTCGAAGATTAATTGAACAAGCTGTTGTATCCGGTACATCTATTGAAACCTTAGATGCCATTCATCGTGATTATATGGATTATTATAAAATTCATTGTGCTGATGAAACAAAACCTTACGATGGCATCATTGATGCAATTCGCCAGCTTCGTTCTCTTGGTTATAAAACTGCCGTTGTTTCCAACAAAGCTCATCCTGCTGTATTAGAATTATGTGATCAGTACTTTCCGGGATTATTTGATATAGCAATTGGAGAAAGACCTGAAGTAGCACGAAAGCCTGCTCCTGATATGGTTTATCTTGCTTTAAATCACTTTGAAGTTTCCAAAGAAAAAGCCGTTTATATCGGTGATTCTGATGTGGATGTTGCAACTGCTAAAAATTCCGGCTTAGATATGATTGCCGTTGATTGGGGATTTCGAAGTCGCGAATGCCTTATAGAACAAGGTGCCACCACCATCATTTCCAAACCGGAAGAAATTATGAAATACGTATAAATTATTTTTGCCAAATAAGACCTTATCCATATTACGATAAGGTCTTATCTTTTATCTTTTATTTTCTATTGGCCCACAATTTTTAGTTCATAGTCTAAACATTTACAAACCTACTCTTTTGTAAATGTTTCTTTAATTTATCCTCTATATAAAGTATCTCCAAATGTTCTTTTGCTCTTGTCATTGCCACATAAAACATTCTTCTTTCTTCTTCTATTTCTTCTGTTGTAACTGCCTTTTTATGTGGAATCTTACCTTCATTGCAATCGGGTAAAAATACAATGGGATATTCTAAACCTTTACAAGCATGCATAGTAATCATCTGTACCCCTTCTTTTTTATCATCCGTATTTTTTATTGCTTCTTCATAAATTGAAATATGTTGTCTCCACTCCTCTATAGACCTCATATTTCTAATACTTTCATGAACAAAATCTAAAATTTCTTTAAATTCTTCTAAATTTCCGCCTTGTTCTTTGACAAATTCTTTTAAATATTGTTCATAACCAACAACCTTCCTTATATATTGCACTGCACCAAACAAATCCATCTTTAAAATCCATTTTTCGTGTTTCTCTAATTGCTCTATTATAGGAAGCATATATGTTTTCTTTGCATAATGTTTTTTTAAATTATTCCAATTTATAATATTGTTTGTATTATCCGAAAATGCATTTCTGGAAAGATATCTTAATGGCTTGTTCATAATTCTTAAAAAATCATTTCTCTTTTTCCCCTCAAGAAAAAACTGTAAATATGCCAAGATATCTTTGGCAATAAAATGCTGGAAAATACTGTTACATGACTCTTTCATAACGAAAGGTATCTTGTGCCTTGCAAAATATTCAGCCAAACCTGTCATGTCCTGATTTGTTCTAAAAATACAAGCAATGTCTGAATATGTAAACTTAGCTTTTATAATTAAATTTTTGATTCGTTCTCCAATGTAAAAATATTCTTTTTGTTCATTTTCAAAACCATTATACTTTACCTCATCTCTTCTATCATTTTTATCAATACTTCTATGAAAAGCTACAATTTCTTTCTGAAAACGTATCTTATTTTTTTCAATGACTTTTAAGGCTTCTTTTACAATTTCTTCACTACACCGATAATTAGTTTCCAACAAAACCTTACTTGTATTTGGATAATATTTTTTAAAATCTAGCATAATCTGAGGATTAGCTCCACGAAATCCATAAATGGATTGGTCATCGTCTCCTACCACAAATATGTTTTTATATTTGTCTGCTAAAAGTTGAATAATACGAAATTGAACCATATTAATATCTTGAAATTCATCAATTAATATATATTGAAATTTTTCCTGCCATTTATTTAATATTTCAGGCTTGATCTTGAATAATTGCAAACACAATAATCCCATATCATCAAAATCAAGCTTATGCAAAAAGTGCATTTCTTGATTGTAATCATAAAATATTTGTTGAAACTCTTTTGCTTCTTTTTCTTGTAATTCTTTTTTCTCTTTATTTTTGTAATAGGATATTTTTTTAAGATAGTCTTCTATCTTTTCTTCATCACATTTGGGATTCGATAATACGGTTTTTATTAAATCTCTTTTTTGCTTTTCCGAAATAATGTCTTTGGAAGTATAATGATAGGTTTCTTTTAAAATATGAAAAAAACATGCATGAAATGTTGAAAAATTTACTTTCTCACCATTTATTGCCAGATTTGAAATACTTTGGTTATCATAATTAAATTGTTTATCTTGAAATTCTTTATAGATTGGTTCTATGATTTGTTCTTTAAATTGTTTTTTAAATCTTTGTTTTAACTCTAATGTGGATGCTTTGGAAAAAGAAATGACCAGAATATTTTCCGGATGTATATGTTTTTCTTGGATAAGATTTAGAATCCTTTGTACCATCACAAAGGTTTTTCCGGAACCGGGACCTGCTAATACAAGCATAGGTCCCTGCCCGTGTTTAATTGCTTTTAACTGTGAATTACTTGGAGACTGCATTCTCTAAAAGTTCAATACCTTTACGAATTCTCTTTAAGGATTCTTCTTTTCCAATAACTTCCATAATTTCTGTAGCTCCTGCAGGTGTCATCTGTTTTCCACTTACTGCAGTTCTTACAGGCCACATAGCATATCCGTTTTTGCATTCTTTTTTCGCAACATAATCTAATAATGTGTTATATAAACTTTCGTTACTGTAGTCATCCAAAGCTTCAAAAATAGGTAACAATTCTTTTAATACTTCTAAAGAAGTTTCTTCATTTGTTTTCATTTTTTTATGAACATACATTGCTGTATCATATTCAGGTAATTCGTTGAAGAAATCAACAAGTTCTACGATATCCGGGAATACTTCAATTCTTGTTTTTACCATTTCCGCAATCTTCTTGAAATCTACTTGCCTTTGAATTGCCTGCTGTAAGAATGGCAATGCTTTTTCATAGAAAGCATCAAAATCCATCGCTTTAATATATTCACCATTCATCCATTTTAATTTTGTATAGTCAAATACTGCCGGAGATTTAGACATATGTTTGTAATCAAATACTTTTATTAAATCTTCCAATGAGAAAATTTCTTCATTTCCAGCCGGACTCCATCCAAGAAGAGCCACAAAGTTAACTACCGCTTCTGTTATAAATCCCTGTTCAATTAAATCTTCATAAGAAGAATGTCCACAACGTTTAGATAATTTGTGGTGTTCTTCGTCTGTAATCAATGGACAGTGAACATATACCGGAACTTCCCATCCAAAAGCTTCATATAAACGATTGTATTTTGGAGAAGAAGAAAGATATTCATTACCTCTTACTACATGTGTAATTCCCATTAAATGGTCATCTACTACATTTGCAAAGTTATAAGTTGGATATCCATCAGATTTAATCAAAATCATATCGTCAAGTTCTGAGTTATCTACCGTAATATCACCGTAAATTTCATCGGAAAATGTTGTTGTTCCTTCTGTAGGGTTGTTCTGACGAATTACGTATGGAACACCTGCTGCAAGTTTAGCGTCTACTTCTTCTTTAGATAAAGAAAGACAGTGTTTGTCATATACATTAATTTCTTTTCCACCAATGCTCTGGTTTAAAGTTGCTAATCTTTCTTTGTCACAGAAACAGTAATATGCTTCTCCTTTTTCAATTAATTTTTTTGCATATTCAAGATAAATTCCTGAAGCCTGTCTTTCACTCTGAACATATGGACCAAATCCTTTATCTTTGTCTGGACCTTCGTCATGAATAAGACCTGTTTTTTCTAATGTTCTATAAATTATATCAACAGCACCTTCTACAAGTCTTTCCTGATCTGTATCTTCAATACGAAGAAGGAAATCTCCTCCTTCATGTTTTGCAATCAAATATGCATAAAGTGCAGTTCTTAAGTTTCCTACATGCATTCTGCCTGTTGGGCTTGGTGCAAATCGTGTTCTTACTTTGCTCATATTATTTTTATCCTCTTTTCTCTTCTTTTCAATTTCAATTTTTATCTGTAACTATGTTTTCTTTAAATATAAAACATAGTGTTTTTATAGCTATTTTAATTCAGGAAGTTCCTGTGCTGCAGCTTTCTTAAAGGCATTTACTTCTTTTGCTGCCTGTGGAATAGCAATATTAGTACCTGCACCGGCAATACATCCTCCCGGACATGCCATACCCTCAATCAAACAACCGTTTTTCTTACCTGCTTTAGCAAGAATTAACATCTTCTTACATTCGGCCAAACTTTCCGCATGCTCAATATTAACTTCTACATCAGGATAATATTCACGGATACACTGTTCAATGGCACTGGCAACACCACCGGCTACTCCGTATCCACGACCGGCTCCTGTAGCATCCTGCATTTCATCTTCTGCAACAATCTCCTCTAAGATGATACCTTTTGCTTCAAACATGCCTGCTAATTCTTCGAAGGTAATTACAAAATCCACATCAGAACGAATCGTTCTTCGGGATGCCTCTAACTTCTTAGATGCACAAGGTCCAATAAACACAACGGATGCATCCGGATGTTCTTCTTTAATTTTTCTTGCAGTAGCTACCATTGGTGTTAAAGCATTGGAAATCTTATCAATGGTTTCCGGGAAGAACTTCTTCGCCATTACAGACCAAGATGGACAACAAGATGTCAAAAGGAAAGGTAATTCTCCTGTAGCTACCTCATGCACATAATGTTCCGCTTCTGCAATAGCCCCCATATCGGCACCAATCGCTGTTTCATAAACATCCGCAAATCCAAGTTGTTTTAACGCTGTTTTGATCATGTTAGGACCTACTTTCGGTCCAAATTGACCTACAAAGGCCGGAGCTACCTGGGCAATGATTTTTCTTCCTGACTGCATTGCACGAATCAACTGAAAAATCTGTGATTTATCCGCAATGGCTGCAAAAGGACAATTTACCATACACTGACCACAGGAAACACATAAATCATTATCAATGACTGCTCGACCTTTACTATCACTCTTAATAGCGTTTACTCCACAAGCTGCAGAACATGGTCTTACTTGATGTGAAATCGCATCATAAGGACAAACAGCTTTACATTTTCCGCATTTAATACATTTTTCCTGATCAATGACGGATTTTCCGTTTACCATTTTAATTGCCCCTTTAGGACAAACTTCATTACAAGGATGCGCAACACACCCCATACACTTATCTGTTACCAGATATATATTTTCCGGACACGCATTACATGCAGATGGTATCACTTGCATCAAAGGAGGCTCATAATATTTTTCCGAAATATTACTTTCTTCTAACCCCTGAGTAACATGTACCGGCATATTTTCCGGTCTTAAAGAAAGTCCCATAGCCAAACGAATGCGCTCACGAGCAATGGCTCTTTCACGATATACATTTTCTCTATGTGTAGGTTCATCATAATCTACTATTTTATAAGGCAATGCTTCTACATCATCTTTTAAGTTCTCAGATGTATACGCCAAATTCGCAACTTCTTTGAAAATTTGTCTACGAATACGACGAACTTCCGTATCTAATCCCCTCATTGATTTCCTCCAACCAAATTTCTTATGTTTTATAAACTACTTACTAACTATGTCTATTCCTAAAAACAAGCAAAAATTTCCACGTTAGTACCATGTAACATTCTTACACAAACTAACGTGGAAATCAAGTAGAAATATATCTATTCACTTATAATAAACGCGGTTTCTAATTATCAAATTCAATAATATAACAGATTTTTCCCTCATACGATGAAACTATTTCTAACACATTATCTACAGTGTCATTCCATACAAATCGACCTTGTTTTTTCACATAAAACATATTCATTACATTTTCATCCAGATTCGTTGAGTCATCTCGTAAGGAAGGTTCTCCCGGCAACCAAAATTCTGAATTATTCAATACGTCTGAAAGGAACATACCATTCTCATCAACCCAAAAATAATCACTGGAATTGGATGCACGCATTCCGCTTAACCAATAAATTCCATCCTCTTGCCCTTCTCTATAAATTTGTTCTAATATATATTCCATTTCTTCCGGTGTATTAATTCGAACCAAATATCCACCAGCTTCTTTTGCTCTAATGTAAGCCTCAGACCAACTTACATTCTCTCTCACAATTTGATAGGTATGTATATTCATTTCATCTTCACTATCTTCCATTGCATTTTCTACAACCGCTGCTGATTCAAGATGATTTGTTTCTGTTACATCATTAACAATATCCTTTCCATCCTCTGTCTTATCTTCTTTATCATTTTCCTCAGCATCGTTTTCTTCTTCTTCGTCCTCCGATTCTTCCGTCATATCATCATCATCTTCTTCTATTACAGAATACTCTTGGTTTTCACCTTTGTTGGTAATAACTCCATATATTTTTACAGCCGCAAATCCTATCATACCCCAAAGCAGTGCAACCAAAATTACAAAAATAACAATCTTACCTACACCTTTTTTCTTAGCTTTGGGAATTGAATATTCTTGTACATTATGATCCACGCTACTTGGCTTTGTTGCAACAGTATTCTCTACCTTAATTTTCTTATTCTCTCCATTCGTTTCTGTTAATGGAGTATTTCCTGTTTTCTGTTGTATCTTTGCTCCACAAAATTTACAGAATTTAGCATTATCTGCTAACTGATTTCCACAATTTTTACAAAACATTTTATCCACCTCGTAATTTGATTTTTCCTCTTTAGAGTATCCACTTGTGCTCATTATATCAATCATTACATATTCATGCAATCTCTCAAAAATAAAACCTCCAAATACCAACTAATAAGCATTATAATCTGGAGGTTTTAAAATATTATTTTATTTCATACAACGATCAAATCCCGGATTAAATTGATAAAAGTTTTTAGGATCCAAATCCTCTTGTACTCGTCTCAATCCTTCTCCAAATCTCTGGAAATGAACAATCTCTCTTTGACGAAGAAAACGAATCGGATCTGCCACATCCGGATCATCAATTACGCGAAGAATATTGTCATAGGTTGTTCTAGCCTTCTGTTCTGCCGCCAAATCTTCTACTAAATCTGTAATCACATCTCCTTTGGATTGAAACTCACAAGCATTAAATGGAATTCCTCCGGCAGCTTGTGGCCAAATACCTAGAGTATGATCAATATAGTAAGGACCTAAACCAGATTTTTCAATTTCTTCCATACTTAAGTTTCTGGTAAGCTGATGCACAATGGTTGCCACCATTTCAAAATGCCCAAGTTCCTCCGTACCAATATCTGTTAATAAAGCACTTACCTCACGATAAGGAGAAGCATATCTTTGAGATAAATAACGCATAGATGCACCAATTTCACCGTCTGGTCCTCCATATTGTGAAATAATATATTGTGCCAATTTTGCATTTGGTGTTTTAATATTTACCGGATACTGTAAACGTTTTTCATAATCCCACATTATTCACATCCCCCTTCCCATGGCCATGGCTGCATAGTCCATAAAAATTCCTGACTTCTGCCTTTTGCCTGATTTAATGTTAAAGGGCCAAACATATTGGCATATTCCTCACATTTTTCTTTTTTTATTCTGTTATAATAATCAAAATGTCTCATAGCTTCCTGATTACATGGATGTGAATCTAAAAATAAAGTAAGCTCGATCACTGTAAAAGAAAGGATACTAATCTCATGCAACAACTTTTTTTGTTCACAAGTCATCTTACACATCTCCTTCCGGTAAATGGTTTATTTAATTCTTCAAAAATGGTACCACAGCGAAATGCTTTTTCTAAATCTTCGTATAGCTTGTTAAATTCCTGCATAGGAACATATGTCATACCTAAAGGAAACTGATTTAACAAAGTATATTCGTTCAGATTATCTTTCATATTTCTACCTTCTTCTTGCTATTCTTACTTTTATCATATGCTAACGACAACAAATTGTGTTTTTCTTTCCTTTTTTAGAAATGCAAAAAATTTTATGCATCAAAAAAGACTGAATTTGTTTTTAACCAAATCCAGTCTACTTCTTTCGTTTTAGTTTAAAATATTACTTCATAAGTACATTTTCCATCACCCATAAGTAATTTTACTCATATTTCTTATAGAATCTATTTACTTGTACTACCAAAGCCACCATTTCTAATACCGTCAGCGTCATCATCTACAGTAATTCCATACTCTAAGAAGATTCCCTGCATAAATCCGGCACCTTTTTCCAAACTCAACACTTTATCTTCATTGCTATCATTGGTAATTTTAGCAAAAATGTGACCTTCATTATCAGAATTAAAATAATCACTATCGATAATTCCTACGGTATTATTTAACTGTAAACGGAATTTAAATCCCAACCCGCTTCTTGGATATAATTTTAATACCCAGTTTTCCTCCATTTTTGCTCTGATTCCGGTGGGAATCTTAATAGTTTCTCCAGGTTTTAAAGTAAAGCCAAAAGGAGTACAAAAATCATATCCAGCACTTCCTGTAGTTGCTCTTTTAGGAAGCTTAATATCCATATATAATTCTTCGATTTCTTTTTCTGACATTGTCGGAAATATATCCTTCATTCCCATTTCAAACTGCTTAAAACTCACTTTGAAAAACTGTGCAATTCGTTTCATAAATTTTCTCCGTTTCTTATTCTTCCCATGGTAATATTGCGTACTCATTCTTTTTATCACGGACCATCAGTTCTTTTACTGCTTCATCTGCCGGTTTATTTTCAAACAACACGCGATTTACCTGCTCAATAATTGGCATAGATACTCCAAATTTTTCAGCTAATTTAATAGCAGCTTTAGCAGAATAAACACCTTCAACAACCATCTTTACTTCATCCATGGCTTCCTGCATGGTTTTCCCCTGTCCAATCAACACTCCTGCTTTACGATTTCTGGAATGAACGCTGGCACAAGTCACAATCAAATCTCCGATACCGGAAAGACCACTAAAGGTTTCCGCTTTTCCCCCCATAGCAATTCCAAGTCTTGTAATCTCTGCTATCCCTCTGGTAATCAAAGCCGCTTTTGTATTATCACCATATCCAAGACCGTCTGCAATTCCGGCCGCAAGAGCTACTACATTTTTCAAAGCAGCACCAAGTTCAATACCACAAATATCAGGACTAATATATACACGGAACACTTCATTCATAAACACATTTTGTACATATTCCGCAATTTCTTTTTCTTTTGCACCTACAACAATCGTAGTTGGAATTTCTCTTCCTACTTCTTCTGCATGAGAAGGTCCGGAAAGAACCGTTACTTTTGCCTGTGGTATCTCGTCACTAATCACCTCTGACATGGTCATTAAAGTAGCTTCCTCTACTCCTTTTGCCACATTGACAATAATCTGACCTTCTGCAATCAATTCTTTTAATTTATGAGAAGTACTTCTAATAAATGGAGATGGCACCGCCAATACCACAATATCTTTACCTTTTACGTTTTTTTCTAAATCCGTAGTAAATTCCATATCAGTAGGTAATTTAATTCCAGGAAGTTTATCTAAATGCTCTCTTTTTTCCAAAAGCATCTTTACTTCTTCTTCAATAATACTCCAGACACACACCTGATGCCCGTTCTTATGTAATAATTTTGCAAGAGCAATTCCCCAGCTTCCTGCACCTACTACACCAATCTTAGCCATCCTAACCTCCATTCTGACATAAAAGCTATGTCATCGTTGATTTTTCAGAATAGTTTCACTCATCATTCCCTATATTATTCTACTTTGTTTTTCTTAAAAAGATACGTTTTTCTTTCTGTACCGGTTAACAAACGTTTGATATTTTCTCTATGTTTCCAATAAGCCATAGCTAATAACAATATGGAAATGAGATACATTTCATTTAATACCGATTGTGAAATATCTCCCATAGCTCCAGTCTGTCCCATAATTATCATCTGAATTACAAAACCTGCATAAATTAATAAAGATCCTAATGATACATAATGAGTTGTCATAAAGGTTCCTAAAAATAAAACAAAACCTACCGGAATAAATAAGGGATGAAAAGAAAAAATCAAACCAAAAGTGGACGCAATCCCTTTTCCTCCTTTAAACTGCATATAAAAAGGAAAATTATGTCCTAGAATAGCTCCTGCAGCAGTATACAATACATACAAGTATTCTCTATCCCCAACTACAAAATTAGGAAGAACTAAAAATCTAACTACCAAAATAGCTAATACCGTTTTAATCACATCTCCTGCCAATACCAACATACCAGCTTTTGTTCCCAGTACTCTTAATGTATTGGTAGTTCCTGCATTTCCACTCCCCATGGTTCTAATATCAATTCCATGCATTTTCCCGTAAAAATAGGCTGTCTGGAAGGCTCCAAAAAAGTAGCCTACAACCAAACATAACAAACGAATCATTCTTATTGATTATCCTTTCTCTCTCGAATAATAAATTTCAAAGGAGTACCTTTGAATCCAAATGCATTTCGAATCTGGTTTTCAATGTATCTAGTATAAGAAAAATGCATCAATTCTTTATCATTAACAAAAATAACAAATGTCGGTGGTTTTACCGCAGCCTGTGTAATATAGTACAAGCGTAATCTCTTACCTTTATCACTTGGTGGCTGCTGCATAGCAACAGCTTCTGTCATAATTTCATTTAAAACTCCCGTACCTACACGAAGAGAACAATTATCAATTACTGCATCAATCGTTTCGAAAAGCTTAGGCAAACGCTGTCCTGTTAATGCTGAGATAAAAATAATTTCTGCGTACTGCATAAAGGAAAGAGTATCCTGAACTTTTCTGGTAAATTTGTAAATAGTCTTGTCATCTTTTTCAATACTATCCCATTTATTTACCGCAATAATCATTCCCTTACCACGTTCATGAGCAATACCTGCAATTTTAGCATCCTGCTCAGTGACACCTTCACTGGCATCAATTACAAGCACAACCACGTCTGCTCGTTCTACCGCACTTACGGTACGAATAATCATATAGTGTTCCAAATCTTCTTTAATTTTATTTTTACGACGAAGTCCGGCCGTATCAATGAAGACATATTCTTTTCCGTTATGAATCACTTCCGTATCAACTGCATCACGAGTAGTTCCTGCAATATCAGAAACAATTAATCTGTTTTCCCCAAGCAATTTATTAATCAAAGAAGATTTTCCTACATTCGGTTTTCCTACAATAGCAATTCTAGGTCTTTCATCTTCTTCAGCGTCCATAGCCTCTTTATCAAAATGAGAAGTTACAACATCCAACATATCACCGATACCTAAACGGTTAGCAGCAGAAATCGGAATTGGATCTCCAATTCCCAAATTATAAAATTCGTAGGTATCTGCCATATATTTTTCAAAGCTATCCACTTTATTTACAACTAAAACAACAGGTTTCTGAGAACGTCTTAACATATCTGCCACTTTAGAATCTGCATCTACAAGTCCCTGCTTCACATCTACAAGGAAAATAATAACATCTGCAGTATCCATAGCAATTTGTGCCTGTTCTCTCATCTGAGATAGAATAATATCTTTACTCTCCGGTTCAATACCACCAGTATCAATCAAAGTAAAATTCATATCCAACCAAGTGATATCTGCATAAATTCTGTCACGGGTAATTCCCGGTGTATCTTTTACAATGGCAATCTTCTCTCCTGCTAAAGCATTAAAGAGTGTAGATTTTCCAACATTAGGTCTTCCTACTACCGCTACGATAGGCTTTCTTTTTCTATCCGCCATATGTCCCTCCATTTTCATTCGTTTCAATTACTTAATATATCTTTATAGTTACTTGTGATTCAATATCGTTTTTACGAAGTCATATCCGCTTGATTTTACAATATCCACCGATACTTGTAAAGTTTTTTCCAAATCCTCAACGGTATAGTCATCCAATAACACACGTTCTCCGCTTCGAAGAACATTTTCCGGTAATAACATTCTATTTCCTAATGGAAGTTCTTTTCCCTGAGCCATAATATCTGTTCCGGTAAGCAAACCACTTACTGTAATATTTTCTCCAAAAAAATCATTACGAATTGCATGGACATAAATCTTTAATCCATCCACTTCCTCCATCAATCGATTGGCCGCTTCCTGAATCGTGGAAAAGCTTAACTTTCCTGTAATAATAGAAACTTCTTCCCTATGAATTAATTTTTCCTGATGGCTATTTTCTTTTAGTGCATCTAAGCTTTCTACAAATTCATCCATAAACAACCGTAGCATTCCTACCCCATTTTCCAACTGCAGATAGCCATCGTAACTTTCTTCCCCCGGTAATTCTTGTTCTGCTAACAGATACCATTCATCACTGGCATGAATAAAATGCAATTCGTATTCTTCATATGCCTTTTTCTGCCATTTATGAATGATATCCAATACCTTGACAGCATCCTCTTTATGAAAAGGCTCTAATGGATATAATCCTTCTCGAAACTTTGATAAACCTACAGGAACTACAGATACACTTTCTAAATAAGGAAGATACTCATACAAATCTCTAATGCTTCTTTCTAATTCTTTCCCATCATTTACCCCTTTACACAATACAATTTGACCATTCATCAAAATTCCGGCATCATAAAATTTCTTGACTTTTTCTAATGCCTGACCCGCAAAACGATTGTTTAGCATTTTACATCTAAGTTCCGGATTGGTAGTCTGAAAAGAAATATTGATTGGAGATAAATTATATTTTATAATTCGATCCACATCTTTATCTGACATATTGGTTAATGTAATATAATTTCCCTGTAAAAATGATAATCTTGAATCATCATCTTTAAAGTACAAGGTTTCTCGCATTCCTTTTGGCATCTGGTCTATAAAACAGAAAATGCATTTGTTATGGCAGGATCGATAATCATCCATAAGACCGTTTTCAAAAACAATCCCTAAATCTTCATCCGGATCTTTATCAATTTCCAATAGCCACTCTTCTCCATCCGGTTTCTTAATCAAAACTTCGATATATTCATCTTCTACATAATATTGATAATCAAAAATATCTTCGATTTCCTGATTATTAATGGAAATCAACTGATCACCTGCTTCTATTTCCAGTTCCTCTGCAATACTACCTTCTAATACTTTATCTATAATATGAATATTTTTTCTCATAAACGTCTCCATGTTAATTTTTCTCTATTTCCGTTATCTTTACTTATAAGATTGCTCTGCATTTTCATGCACATAAACCTCTAGTATCAGTTTATCTTAAAATACAGATTCTGTCACCTTAAACTTGACACTAAATCCTTTGACGATTATAGTATAAAGAGGAGTAAAATTTAAAATTATTAATTCTAAATTTATAAATACTATTGGAGGATGAAATGCCAAACTTACACTCACTAGAAAATGCATTGCCTGTTGCACCATTAAAATTAGTTGTTATGGACTCTGCTCAGGAAATGGGACACGAAATCAATAATTATTTGGTGGAGTTCAGAAAAAGTATTAACAACAATTTACGTAAAGAAACCGGTTTTCAGGGATATGTAGAAGATTCTTATATTGCTAAAGCAGAATGCCCTCGTTTTGGAACAGGAGAAGGTAAAGGTGTCTTTAAAGAGTCCATTCGTGGAAAAGATTTATTTATCTTGGTTGATGTAACAAATCACAGTCTTACATATACTGTAAATGGTTACACTAATCACAAATCTCCTGACGACCATTATCAAGATTTAAAAAGAATTATTGCAGCTGCTACCGGAAAAGCACATCGCATCAATGTAATTATGCCATTCCTTTATGAAGGAAGACAACACAAACGTTCTACAAGAGAATCTTTAGACTGTGCATTTATGTTAGAAGAATTATATAACATGGGAATTGATAACTTTATTACTTTTGATGCTCATGATCCTCGTGTAGCCAATGCAATTCCTTTAAAAGGTTTTGACAACTATATTACACCATTCCAGTTTGCACGTGCTTTATTGGATGTTGAAAAAGATTTAATTATTGATAAAGATCATCTTGTTGTTATCTCTCCTGATGAAGGCGCTTTGAACAGAACAATCTATTTCGCTAACGTATTAGGCGTTAATACCGGTATGTTCTATAAACGTCGTGACTATACTACTATTGTAAACGGTAAAAACCCAATCGTTGCTCATGAATTCTTAGGCGACAACTTAGATGGAAAAGATGTTATTATTTTAGACGACATGATTTCCTCCGGTGAAAGTATGATTGATACTGCAAGACAGTTAAAAGAAATGAATGCCAAACGTGTATTTATCTGCTGTACTTTTGGTCTTTTCACTAGTGGCTTGAAAGTATTTGATGAAGCTTACGAAAAAGGATATTTTGAAAAAGTAATTACTACAAACTTAAACTATCTTCCTCAAGAAATTTATGAACGTCCTTATTATGTGCAGGCTAACATGAGCAAATACATTGCTTCTATTATTGATTTTATGAACCATGATGTTTCTACAGAAAATGTTCAGATTCCTGCAGAAAAAATTCATAAAATTTTAGACTGCTACAATAAACGTTTACCTTTAGACGTTGACTAATTAGAATTAATTTTGTTTTTATATCACTAAAAAATGCACCGATTTTTCATCGGTGCATTTTCTTATGTTCCCTACAAGAAATTTATCACTATTACTTTTCTACTACATCAAATTTAATAATTACTTTAAATAAATCTCCATCCACTTGTACTTCGAACTCACCACCTTGAGCTTCAATTAAATTCTTGGCAATAGATAATCCCAAACCACTACCTTCTGTCTGTCTGGATTGGTCCCCTCGAATAAAACGTTCTGTTAAATCCTCTGCTTCTACTTCCAAATATTTAGCAGAAATATTTTTCGCAGAAAAGATATTCTTCTTATCGAGTCCTTCTCCTTCTTCTTCCATTTCAATATAAACTCTGGTTCCGTGCATTGCATATTTAGAAATATTCTGGAATAAGTTTTCCATTACTCTCCATAATTGTCCACTATCTGCCTCAATCAACATTTCTGTTTCCGACATTTTAGTTACTATTTGAAGATTATTTTCCTCAAATTTCTCACTGAATTCGCCAATAGCCTGTTTTACCAACTCAGCAAAATTTATAGTATCTAATTGAATGTTAATATTTCCGGAAGAAATTTTAGATGCTTCTACCAAATCGTCAATTAATTGTTTCAATCTTTGGGATTTAGAATCTAAAATATCGATATAACCCCTAACTCTCTGGTCTGATATATTTTCCCTTTTCAATAAATCCACATACGTAATAATAGAAGTCAATGGTGTTTTAATATCATGAGATACATTCGTAATCAAATCTGTTTTTAGCTTTTCATCTTTCATACTGCTTTCAACTGCATTTCGAATTCCTAATCCTATGCTGTTAACAGATTCTGCCATTCTTAAATTGGCACCTTTTAAAGGCGTAGTATCAATGCGATACTTGGAATCACCATTTTTAATGGTTTCGATTCCTTCTACAATTTCATCCCTTTGTTTACTTTCACGATAGAGATATGCTCCTACTAATAAATCTAATAAGAAGGCTCCAATCACACCTCCTACTCCTAATAATACCAAAATCAGGTTAATCATCAGGAAAATCAAGTATGGAATCCATGTTCTGGATAACAAACTACCATTTTGAATCGTATTACGAATTACATTTGTTGTTTCTTTTAATATTTTATAAACTAATGTAGTCTTCCATACACTTTTTGCTTTCACTCTACGAAGCAATGAAAAATAATATCGAATTCCAACTTCATTCATAACAAAAACCATCAATCCGATAATTACCGGCAACATAGAATAAGAGACAGTTCCGTTACGATAACCTTTTAACATCTGCCATCCATAATATACAATGGCTACTTCTACTGCTACAGCTACTAAAGTCCAGATTTCCAATGGAATACGTTCTTGTTTCAAAATAATATACTTTAAATTTCCATTTTCATCTATTTTACGCCCCTCTTTATAACTTAAATAAAGAAGAATTAATGCACAAATAATAAAAGCTGACAATGCACATCCCAACAAAGTAATAAAATATGGGCGGAATTGATCTAATTCATTTTTCACCATTTGTAAACTGTCATTCACAGGATAATTAATGTCTACCCATACCCACACTCTGGTATCATCACCAAAAGTATACTCGTGTTCTTTCAACATACTTCTCATTTCTTTTGCTGTGATATTTGTGTTGGTATTAATTTGTACTTTATCAGGATTAAAGTAAATAAATTTACCGCCTTGTTCCTTCACTAAAGCTGTAATGTCATCCGCAGACTTTCCTTTTAATTGTAATTCTGTGTTCGTATAATACTGTAACCCTTTTTCCGAAGGAACCTGAAAACAATATCCTATGTTGGTATTATCCATACTATATTGTTCTTGCATAGCAACATATTCTGTGTAATTAGAAAACAGACTTTTTGCAGATTCTTCCAAATTCTTTTTTAAATTCAGATACTCCTCTACATTTGACGCACTCTGCATCAAATCTTTACCATCTACATTTTTGTATCTGTCTACTAAAATTTCCATTACATATTTATCATCATCTGTTGCTTCTAATCCTAAAACTTCCGCATTATCTTCAATATTTCCAATGTATTCCTGTACTGCATAAGTGGCATCATACTCCTTCGTTTCGAACATTCCACTTTCAGGAATAATAGCCTTTGGTTTTGCAAACATTGCATTCAATTCTTCCCAGGTTCCTACTACAGTCTTATACGTAAATCCATAATTTCCCCAAGTAATTAAATCATCCAAGTAGTACTTTGCTGTTGGCTGATTGTCTATAGTTCCTGTTTCTCTATTTGCAAATTGAGTAATATCAACAATTTTATTTTCATCGTAGACACCATTTGTTTCCATTTGATGACGAATAACTACAAATCGAGTAATTTGCTGCATATTTCCTGAAAGTAATGCTTGAAATATTTCCTTTTCTTCAAAGGACTGTTCCTGATCCAATGGAGATACCATATAGTGGTATGTTGTCCCATAAGAAGTAGAAATATGAAAAAAAGAATTCATAAAAATAAACGTAACACTAACTGCTAACACGACAGCTAATAGTCGTTCTATAAACAATAAAAACTCCTTCTTTTTATTACTGATTGCTTTCTTTTTCATAACCTTCTCCCTTCGTATCACAATACAGTTTTTATCTGCCATAAAAATGACGATACATTTATATTTTTTCTATTTTGTATCCAACACCCCATACCACTTTTAAATATTTGGGTTCTTTTGGATTAATTTCTATTTTTTCTCGAATATGTCGAATATGTACCGCTACCGTATTATCTGCACCAATGGCCTCTTCTTCCCATATATTTTCATAAATCTGTTCAATAGAATATACGCGTCCTTGGTTTTTAACCAACAACAATAAAATATTATATTCAATCGGTGTTAAACGAACTGATTCGCCATCGACCATCACCTCTTTAGTTTCGTCATTGATTATCAGCTCCCCTGTTTTATAAATCATATTACTTTCTTGTGCCATATTTCCCAATTGTGTATAACGTCTCAACTGAGATTTTACCCTGGCAACCAGTTCTAATGGATTAAATGGCTTTGTAACATAATCATCCGCTCCGATATTTAATCCTAAAATCTTGTCAGCATCCTGGGATTTTGCAGATAGAAAAATAATAGGTATACTAAAATTTTCTCTGATTTTCATGGTAGCTCTAATACCATCTAATTTCGGCATCATGATATCCATAATTAACAAATGGATTTCCTGTTTCTTCAATACCTCAATGGCACCTTCTCCATCATAGGCCTTAAACACTTGATACCCTTCCTGCATTAAATAAATTTCAATAGCATCTACAATTTCCCGTTCATCATCACATACTAAGATATTGTACATTTCTTTTCCCCCATTTGTTCTTGTTATTCGTCTCTTTCTCTTATTTTTCTCCTATTTCTGATTACCATATTAAACCTACTTCTTTAAGAGAAAGATAATACAATTATTAAGATTTCTTTAAATTTCTACTATATTTTACCTTCAAAAGCATTAGGAAACCAAAAAATATCATTTCCACAAATACTAACTACATCAAAGCGAATCTGCTTTTTCCACTGCTTCATAAAGATATATTGTTTTGCAGCATAGCAAATCTTTCTTTGTTTTTCTATTGAAATCGCTTCCCAAGGATGTCCATAGGAAGCGTTCTTGCGATATTTTACCTCTATAAATATTAGCATTTCCGATTGCTTCCCTATAATATCTATCTCACCTCGAGAAGCCATATAGTTCATTTCCAAAATTTGCATTCCCTGCTTTTTCAAATATTCTGCAGCAATGATTTCATAAGCCGTTCCGGTTTTTCTCTTATTCATCTTCATCCTTCCCGACTTCTCTCCTATACATCCTACATTTTACTTTTTATTTTATCCATAGCATCTACAAAAACTAAAATTTCTGCTACCACTTCATATAATTCCGGTGGTATCATTTCCCCAATTTCTAATCGTGACAACGTATTTGCTAATTTACTATCCTGATGAATCGGAACCTGTGCTTCTTTGGCTTTTTCCACAATACGTTCAGCCAGTACTCCTCTTCCTGAAGCAATGACCTTTGGAGCATCTTCCGTAGGATCATATTCCAATGCTATCGCTTGTTTTACTTTTGTTTCCTGCTTTCTATCCATCAAATCACCTTTCCCTTATGCACGTACATCAAAAGCCTGTGTAGATAGTAAAACAGCCTGCCCTTGTTGCTTTTCTATCATTTTCATTACGGAACCTTCCTCCTCATTTCGAAGTGTCGCTTTCACAGAACAGCTATAACCTCTTTTTTCCAATCTGGCTGTTAATAACTCCATATGACTTTCAATCAATTCCAAATACTCTTCTTTTTCCAAGTAAAAATTAGTACTTACATTACTATTTTCCAAAGCTACATAAATATCCATTTTCCCTAAAAATTCCATGTCCAAATGCAATAGAGCAGTAACTTTCCCATTCTGCTTTGTAAGATTTTTTTTGTTAGAGAATACATATAATTCTCCTTTGGCATTTTGATGACTCATTTTCAAAGGTAACTGAATGTAAGCATGCATTTGATTCAGCTGATTCATAAAATCTAAATTAGATGATGTATTTTGGATCAACTTTGCAATGGGACTTTTCGAAAGATTGGTATCTTCTAAAATTTTTTCAAGTTGTCGTATCTGCGATTCCAAATTTTCATAATATGATTTTACCTGATTTTTATCCTTCAAAGTTTCCGGTTCCATCAACCAATGATTTCTAATTTCTTTATTCCATATTTTTTCAAACATCCGAGATATTTTCCCTGACTCTTTTTCTTTTCCAAGATGATTTAATAATTCTTCCCATGGATTATTTTTAATAGAAATACTTAACTCTTTTGTTTGTTTTTCTTCCTCCGACTGTAATGTTTTGGGCGGAATATCTTCTATGACTTTCCCAAATACTTCCGGCATTGCTGTTTTAGGCACTTGTGTATCCTTGATATCACCCACTTGTCCACTCACAGTCGTTTCTATTGTTTGTCTTAAAACCATATTTTCATCAGGTATTGTTTTTGCTCCTTCAAGTCCACCATCTTCTTTTCGTATAAAAATATTTTCATCTTGCTTTATTCCGTTCTCCACTATAGGTCGAAATAAGACTTCCAATTTTCCAAGAATTTCTTGTACTTCTTGAGTTTTCCCTGCCAAAACCAATTCCTCAAACTGATTTGCAAACACTTTTCCCATATCGCTAAATGTATCTTTTAAATAATGTTGATTATTTTCATAAGCAGACAGCTGATTTGCATTTTCTCGATTGACAGGTAATTGTAATTGTTTCAAAGAAATGATGTCCTTTACCGGCGTGTCTTTTAAAGAAAGTACTTCGCGATAAGTCTCTTGTAGACTTTGCTTGTCAATTGGCATTCCTTTTTCCATCAAGCTCTGTACCATCTCCATACTTCTCTCATTGATTGGTAACTTTGCCATTTCCAATGCTTTCATCACATTAGGATCTGACGCAATATTCGTAAATAATGGAATTAATGATAGACCATTACTATTATTGGCTTTTACCTGAAAGGGCATAGTAACCCCTTCTGTCAGCTGCATATTTCCAGCCAACTTGGCATCAATCAACACATCTTTCATAATTGCTAACCTTACCTCATCTCCTTTTACAGAGATAATCTCCCCACGTAACGTTTGTCCCGCTTGCAATGCCTTGATTGCACGCATAACCTGTATATTTTGAGGCAAATTTTGTACATTTATGTTAGATGCACTTTGGGAATTTGTAGATACATTTTGTCCTCTTTGCAAAAAGGAATTCAATAAATCAATTGCCATAGATTACCGCCATTAAAAATTTTTGATAAAAGTTCTCCTATGAATCGGAGTCGGTCCGTATTTTTTTAATGCTTCAATATGTAACGCCGCACCATATCCTTTGTTGGATGCAAATCCATATTCCGGAAACACCTTATCATATTCTACCATTAGTCTATCTCTAGTTACTTTTGCTATAATACTAGCCGCTCCAATAGATACACTCTTAGCATCTCCTTTAATAATAGGAATCTGTTTTACAGTCACTTCCGGAATAGTAACTGCATCGTTTAATAATATATCGGGTGAAACTGTCAAATTTCTGATAGCTTCTCGCATAGCTTCATAGGTTGCCTGTAAAATATTAATCTCATCAATACGCTGTGGACTGGCATATCCTAAGCCTACTGCCACTGCTTTTTCCATGATAATATCATATAACTCTTCTCTTTTCTTTTCTGAAAGTTTTTTGGAATCATTAATGTATAAAATATCACAGTCTTTAGGTAAAATAACTGCTCCTGCTACCACAGGACCGGCAAGTGGTCCTCTTCCTACCTCATCAATTCCACAAACATAACCATAGGAGGCATATTCCCTTTCATACTTCCACAAGCCATCAATTCTTTCTTTTTCTTTTTCCCAGGCTGCTATTTTTTTATATGCTTTTTCAATTTCTTTTTTTACACCTGCTCTAGTATCCGATTTATACTTCTCAATAATAACAGATAATTTCTCCACTGGTGCATTTGCAAATATATCTTTTATAACTCCTATTTTTTCTTCCATATTAATATTCCATCCTTTCGTAAAAACCAGTTCAAATAAATATAATCTTTATTATTACACTATCTTTCTCACATTTTACTACGATAAAAGTAATGGAATTGATACATCCATTTTGTACGCACCAATTCCATTCCTTCTGTAAACAACAATCTTTACTGATGTTCCAATAGTTCAAATTTATATAATGGCCAAATTCGTAACCAAGCCCTTCCTAAAATATCTTTTTTATGAATATTTCCAACCATGGAATCTCTGCTATCCGTACTATTATTACGATTATCTCCCATAACAAAGTACTCATCCATTCCCAATACAATCTCCTGACTTGCAATTCCAGGATCTACAATAATTTCCTTCCCATAATACTCATTTAATTCTTTACCATTAATATAGATAATGCCTTCACCATCAATACGAACACGTTCCCCCGGCATACCAATAATACGTTTGATATAGTACGTATTTTTTTCATACTGATAAGGAAATACTATGATGTCATATCGTTCCGGATCTTGAAAACGATATGTAATTTTATCTACAATCAAATTATCTCCATTACTTAAGGTACTTTCCATGGAACTTCCTACTACCTGTGTTCTCTGCCCCACAAAATTTACAATAAAATAAGTGATTAATAAAACCACCAATAGATATACACTGGTACTTAAAATTTCTTTTAATATACTTTTCATTTAAAAATCTTTCCTCTCGCCTTATTTCAAGCTTTCAGACATTTTACATTACAGGATATTCTAAAGTCATTTTTCCTAATTTTCCGGCTCTAAATTCATCCATCAATATAGAGGCTGCTTTTGTATAATCAATTTCCTGTCCTTTCTTATAACATCCTCTTACTTTTGCAATCTGTTCCAATGTCATAACAGGATCTTCATTCTCTTCAATTTGAAAGCGTTTTTCAATCGCCAACGGATATCTCTCTTTCAAATATTTAATCAAATCAATCGCTAATTCATCTTCAATTAAAATTTCATCATTAATGGAACCAATAAATGCAAGGCGCATTCCTACTTCCTGGTCTTCAAATTTAGGCCATAAAATTCCCGGTGTATCTAAAAGTTCTAATCCCTTTCCTAAACGAATCCACTGTTTTCCCTTTGTAACCCCAGGTTTATTTCCTGTCTTTGTACATGCTTTTCCTGCATAAGCATTAATAAACGTAGATTTTCCTACATTTGGAATTCCTACAACCATCGCCCTGATAGGACGATTTAAAATTCCTCGTTTTTTATCTCTTTCCCTTTTTTCCTTACAAGCTTCATTTACTGCATTCTGGATAGATTTTAATCCGCTACCGGTCCTGGAATTAATTTCTAAAACCGTAATTCCCTGACTCTTAAAATATTCCATCCACGCCTGATTTCCTTTTGGATCTGCTAAATCAGATTTATTTAACAGTACCATTCTCCCTTTATTTGCCCCCAACTTGTCAATATCAGGATTTCGACTGCTTAACGGAACTCTCGCATCTACCAATTCTATCAATAAATCTATTAACTTAATGTCCTCCTGCATCATACGCTTTGCTTTTGTCATATGACCGGGATACCACTGATAATTCATGTTACATTCTTCCCTTCTATTTTATAAAACCAGAATAAGAAACGCCTTTTCCTAATGCAAACCAGGCTTTTCCTTCTATCATTTCCTTAGATACAGGACCTATATTCCCCGAACGACTATCCTCACTATTATTACAATTATCTCCCATAACAAAATACTCTCCTGCATCTAAGGTTAACTCATTTTCAAGGATACCTTCATCCATTATTTTATCATAACCATAATCAGAAATTGTATTATTCACATACAACTTTCCATCTTTAATACTAATAGTATCTCCAGGAGTCGCAACTACTCTTTTTACATAAAAATGAGTATTTCTATTACCATTCGGAGTAAATACAATAATATCACCTTCCTTAGGTCCAAAAATCAAATAAGATAATCTGTTTACTAAAACCTGTTGACCATTATATAAAGTATTTTCCATGGACACACCAATGACACTGGTCCGCATTCCTACAAAAAAAACTAATACAAAGGCGAAAAAAATTGCCACTAAAATGTGAGCACTCCAACTCATGATTTCTTTCATTACATGAGTACTCATGTTTCTTCTTTTACGCGAAAAACTTAATCCTTTTCTACTTCTCATATGTATTTAACACCTCTTGTAGAGTATAGCACGATAATTTCAAAAAAGAAACAGGCTGCCACTTAATTGTGACAGCCCATGAACTTTCGTGTAAATTATTAGATTATCTTACTAATTCTTTAACTTTAGCACGTTTTCCTACTCTTTCTCTTAAGTAGTTCAATTTAGCTCTTCTTACTTTACCTCTTCTAACAACTTCGATTTTTTCTACGTTAGGGGAGTGTAATGGCCAAGTTTTTTCTACACCAACGCCGTTAGACATTTTTCTTACTGTGAAAGTTTCTCTATTGCTTCCACCCTGTCTTTTTAACACGATACCTTCAAATACCTGGATTCTTTCTCGGTTTCCTTCTTTGATTTTACCGTAAACTTTTACAGTATCACCTACTGCAAATTCTGCAACGTCAGTTCTTAACTGTTCTGCTTCGATACTTCTGATAATTTCGTTCATGTCTTTCTCCTTTTCTCTGGATGTTCTTAATGCAGATTGCAACAGAGGACCATCGATTCTTAACAACTGTAATAGTATATCATGGGTTATTTAATAAATCAAGCTTTTTTCAAGCATAATATATCAAAAATATACCACTTTTTTATGCTCTTTCCCATTATTCTTCTTGATTTTTACTTACCTGATTTTCTGATTGTATTTTTAAATTTCTTTTATATTTTCTCTTCTTTTTGGGATTTAAAGCTTCTAATCTTCTTTGTTCTTCCACATACTTTTCATATAAATCAGGACGTCTTTCCTTTGTACGCTGAATTGATTGCTCCAATCGCCATTCCTCTATTTTTTTATGATGACCGCTAAGCAAAATCTCAGGTACTTTTTTTCCATTCCATTCTTCAGGACGAGAATATTGTGGATATTCCAATAAATTGCCGCTAAATGACTCTGTTTCTCCTGATTCCTGATTACTCAAAACACCTGGAACCATCCTGGATATAGAATCAATCATAACCATTGCCGGAAGTTCTCCTCCCGTCAATACATAATCACCAATAGACACATAATCTGTAACGATTTCTTCTAATACTCTTTCATCTATACCTTCATAATGACCACATAAAAAAATCAAATCATGTTCCATTGCCATTTCTTTAGCCATGGCTTGATTAAACACTCTCCCTTGCGGTGTCACATAAATCACTCTGGGACGTTGCCTTGTCTTCATGTTGTTAACAACATGTTGGTAGGAATCATACACCGGCTGAGCCTGCATCAACATACCTGCACCTCCGCCATAGGTATAATCATCCACTTTTTTATGCTTATCCGTGGTAAAATCTCTAATATTTACAGCATTAATAGACAACAAACCTTTTTCACAGGCACGGCCTATAATACTGGTATTCAATCCCTGCAATACCATTTCCGGGAATAAAGTAAGTATATGAAAATTCATTGATATCTCCATTCTGCTTCTTTATTGTTAATATGATTGAAATAACAAATTTTATGGATAAATTAATCCCTTAAACCATCCATTACATGAACTGTCATTTTTCTATTTTCAACATCAACATCTAAGATACATTCCTTAATAGCAGGAAGCAACAATTCTTTTTCGTCCTCTAATGTAATTACGTATACATCATTAGCACCTGTCTCTATGACATCTTTAAAGATACCTAATTTTTCACCATTATCTTCCCATACATCTATTCCTATAAGATCTGCAATAAAATACTCATCTTTTTTCAGTCTTACGGCATTTGCTCTTGTAACATACAAGGATTTGGTTTTATATTTTTCAATATCATTAATATTATCTATTCCTTTAAACTTTAAAATTACAAACTGTTTAAAGAATTTTACACTCTCTACTGTTAAAAGAATATCTTCTTTTCCTGTATCGAGAATTATTTCCATATTTTTCTTAAATCGTCTGGCATCATCTGTGGTAGGGAAAACCTTTACTTCTCCCTTAATACCATGTGTCGATGTAATTACACCCACTTGAAATCTTTCTTCCATATATGTCTCAACTTTCTTTATACTCAGTGCCTTTTTTATCTCATAGAACAGTCATAACCTTCCCCTATGAGATAAAAAAGGTACTCCTGTTAAGAAGTACCTTTCATAGTTAGATTATATCAACATCTACCTTTGTTTTATCTCCAACAGAGGCAGCTTTCACAACAGTACGCATTGCTTTAGCAATACGACCCTGTTTTCCAATAACCTTACCCATATCAGTAGGTGCAACATGAAGTTCAACTTTAATGTTTCTACCTTCTTTTTTCTCTGTCACAACTACTTCATCCGGATTATCAACAAGAGCTTTTGCGATAACTTCCACTAATTCTTTCATGATCCACCTCCAAAAGCATTTTTCCAAGTCAAAAAATAACTACAATTATTTTTCGATACCTGCTACTTTAAGGAGTTTTGCAACTGTTTCAGTTGGCTGTGCACCGTTTGCTAACCATTTTTTTGCTAATTCTTCGTTGATTTTAATTGCACTTGGCTGTACGTTTGGATCGTATGTTCCGATTTCATCGATACATTTTCCGTCTCTTGCTACTCTAGAATCTGCTACTACGATTCTGTAAATTGGATGTTTTTTGTAACCCATTCTTCTTAATCTGATTTTAACTGCCATTTTAAATGACTCCTTTCTTATTTGTGGAGATATTTCTCCGTATCCTTTAGTTTTATATTTTAGAAAGCCGACTGCTCATGCAATCTATGCTACTATTCGCAAATCTGATACAGATTTTAAATGCAAATACAGTCTTGCTTATCTTCCTTACTTAAAATGGGAAACGCATTCTTCTGCCCTTTTTCCCCATCATACCAGACATCTGTTTCATCATCTTCTGGCTTTGTTCAAACTGTTTGATAAAACGATTTACTACTGCAATATCCACTCCTGCACCTTTTGCAATTCTGTGCTTACGGCTTGGATTTAATAATTTAGGATTGGTTCTTTCTGCCGGTGTCATAGAAAGAACAATAGCTTCCATTCTAGCCAACTGTTTTTCATCTACCATGGACTCAATATCACCCATTTTAGCACCCATACCCGGCATCATACTTAAAATACTTCCAAGACCACCCATATTACGCATCTGTTTCATGCTTTCCAGATAATCCTCAAAATCAAACTTCCCTTTTTTCATTCGAGAAGTTATATCTTTGCTTTTCTGGGTATCAATGGTAACATTTTCCTGTACTTTATCAATTAAAGAAAGTACATCGCCCATTCCTAAAATTCTGCTTGCCATTCGGTCCGGATAAAACTGTTCCAAATCAGAAAGTTTTTCTCCCATACCGACATACAAAATAGGAATTCCTGTTACAGCTTTTACAGAAAGCGCTGCACCACCTCGTGCATCACCATCCATCTTTGTTAATACAACGCCGTTAATAGCTAATCTGGAATGGAATTCACCGGCTACATTTACTGCATCCTGACCTGTCATAGCATCTACTACCAATAAGGTCTGATGAACTTCCACTTCTTTTTTAATATTTTCCAATTCTGCCATCATGTCTTCATCTACATGAAGTCGACCGGCAGTATCCAGAATCACAACATTGTGTCCATTTTTCTGTGCATGCTCTATCGCTGCCTTTGCAATGTTCACAGGATTGTGGTTTTCGCCCATGGCAAAAACTTCTACACCCTGCTTTTCCCCATTTATCTGTAACTGTTTAATCGCCGCAGGACGATATACGTCACATGCTACCAACAATGGCTTCTTTCCTTTTTTAATCAGTTTCCCGGCAATCTTAGCTGTGGTAGTTGTTTTACCTGCACCTTGCAAACCACACATCATAATTACCGTAATAGATTTTCCCGGCTGAAATGCAATCTCGGTGGTTTCAGACCCCATGAGATTAATCATTTCTTCGTGAACAATCTTGATCACCATCTGTCCCGGATTTAAACCATTCAAGATATCTAATCCAACAGCTCTTTCTTCTACCGATTTTACGAACTGCTTAACAACCTTAAAGTTAACATCGGCTTCCAAAAGTGCCATCTTAACTTCTCGCAATGCCTGTTTTACATCCGCTTCCGTAAGTCGGCCTTTACTTCTTAAGTTTTTAAATACACTTTGTAGTTTGTCTGTTAAACTTTCAAATGCCATAAATTACAGTTCCTCTAAAATCTTTGTAGCCAACTCTCTTATCTCTTCCTGAGTAGTCTGGCTTTCAATTTGTTCAATCTTTTCCTTGATTCGTGAGAAGCGTTCTACCAAATGAAGCCTTTCTTCATATCCTAATAAAAGTTTGTCACATCTTTTAATTAAATCATGAACCCCCTGTCTACTAATTCCATGTTCCTCTGCTATTTCACTTAAGGACATATCCTGATAGACAGCATCTTCATATATTTCTCTTTGATGTTTTGTCAAAAGCTCTCCATAAAAATCATATAAAAGCCCTTGTTCTACTAACTTTTCCATAATCTTCACACTCACCTTTGCTATAATACAAGAAAAGAAAGAAGGTGTCAAGTATTTTTTCTTGACAGGGTGAAATATTTTTTTATCCACTATTGTACACCATTGATTATTACTGCATTTTCTCTAGGTTTCTTTAAAATTATAAGTTGCACCATTATGCATCATTCACCACGATTGTCACAAAATTTGTCACAAAATTTGTCACAAAATGATTTCATTACTTCCTATTATATATAGCATTTATCTCCATCAAAAAACTCACACAAAAAATAAACCAGTCACAACTTGTGTGTAACCGGTTTACCTCTTTTCATCATTATTCATCCTATTCTAATTTTATTTACAATATCTTCCTGCTCTTTCTTCTTTTTACCATGCAAGTGTGTATAAGTATCTCTAGTGGTAGTATCAGATGCATGTCCTAACTGATTTGCAACATGCTTACTATCTACACCTGCTTCAAATGCCATTGTAGTATATGTATGTCTTATTTGATGTGGTGTGAAATATTCCAGCTTAGATGTATTATTTACTTCAGCCAAATCATTCTGCTTCTTTACTATCCTATGAATGAGTTTAATTATTCCTGGTTCATTCCAAGCACTGCCATTTAGCTGTGTAAACGCTAAATTATTAGCTTCACCAATTACTCTCCCATAATCATCTACAATAGATATTGCTTTTACAGCAACTCCATTCGCCAATTGATACTTTCTTTGTTTGGTAAAAGCTTCAGCTACTAAATTATTAAATACGATAATTCTATTTGAATCTTTACTTTTAGTAGTACCAAGAGCATTGGTAAATCCATACTCAGACTTTCTATAGCGATTAAGTGAATGCTCTATTCTTACCGTAGAATTTTCTAAATCCACTTTATCCCAAGTAATTCCACACACTTCACCTACTCTAACCCCAAGGTTAAATATTACAACAAAGAATGGATGCGTCATCTAATGTAATAAGTTTTAATTTATAATCATCATGTTTCATATTAACCTTTACTTCTACAATCGTTCTAAGAAGACGAAATGAATTTTCTCTAATCGACGTGATATACGTATGTATGAATTAGCGTTTATTTATTTTTTAAGAGATTAGAAAAATTCATTTCGGATTCTTATAGCAGTCAACACAACATCAACTGTCACATTTTGTACTTAAGCAGTTTTAAGTAACTGATATGCCCTATCAATCAACGGATTACCATCAATAGTTTTAGCAAATAAGTTTTCACTGTAATTAGCAGTTCTTCTCAGTGGATTTGCATGAGTAGCAAAATCTGACACAGCGTTAATAAAGCGGTAAGCATTATTACCTACCTTCTGTAAATCAGGTGCATCAAAGTAACGTCTTTTCATATCATCACGTAATCTAATGATGTTCTTGCTCTGTAGTTCTGAAGCATCTTTCTCTAGCGGCAATAGTACTTCAATATATTCCTTTACCTGTGCATCTGTCATCTTCTGTTTCCTCAGCTCTTCAAATTCAGCACCTAAACAATCCATGTAGTTTTCAGCCATGAATAAAGTATTTTTTGCTTCTTGAATTTTGTCATGAATGTTACCAGTATGAACAATACTAAAGCTTCTGCTAGCTGTACTAAGTGCAAGATTTAATGTGTTATTGCATAATACCCTAACCGGAGTAATTGCTACTTTCACTGATCCAGAGCCATCATGAGTATTGCTGAATACAAGATATGGACTGATTCTTTCACCTGCAATAATATATTCTCTTGGTAGTCTTGCCAGTAACCATACTTTCTTTCCTTCCTGTAGTGACCCAGCAGTTTCATATCTTACCCCCTTTCCTAATAATTCATCAGTGAATCCAAACACATCAGTATTCTGAACTACTTTATATCGATCGGATACCACACCCAGTACTTTACGATCTGAATCTCTGACATTAGCTTTATAACCTTCCACCACATTATGAAAGCCAGTGTAAATAGGTTCTTGAACTACATTCCAATCTAATCCTGCTAACTTTAATGCATCTTTTGATGTTGGTGCCTCCATTACTACCTTACCTAGTCCATGCCAAGGTTTCTCCCTTACTGAAAACATTGTTTCTACATTTGCTGCCATTTTTAAATTCTCCTTTTCTTGTTTATATAAATTAATAGTTACCTAAGAATGTGAAAAAGGACCTCCCATCATGGGAAGCCCTTCTTCTTTAACCTTTATTCAATTTCTTTATCCTTGTCAGTTACCTTGTCAGCTACTACCAGAATTGCTGTAACAACTGCTACAAGTACATCAAATAGCTTTCGTTTTGACAATATAATCACCCCATTTCCTATATTCTACCTCAAGAATATATAGATGATTTACTTACAAATACGATTCTCATTTATTTCTATCTTTTCTTTATCTTAGTTAATAATAAAATGTTATAATGATACATATACACAGAAAATATTTTAAATGTTTTAGGAGCAATTATGATATTAATAACCGGAGCAACTGGATTTGTTGGAAATAAACTACTAAATTCTTTAGAAGGTTCTGTAGCTGCACCATCTCTACATAATGCTACAAAAGAACAAATTAAACAAATAATTGAAGAAAGTAATGCAGATGTAATTATTCATACTGCAGCAATTGCTGATACTGGAGTTTGCGAAAATAATCCAGAAGCTTCCTATCATGCAAATGTTCTTATTCCTCAATACCTAGCAGAGTCTTGTCAAAACCGTAAATTGATTTGTTTTAGTTCAGATCAGGTATATAATGGAACCTCAGAAAATGGACCTTATTCAGAAAATATGGCAAATCCAGCTAATATTTATGGGAAACACAAATTAGAAATGGAACAAAGAGTATTAGATATTCTTCCATCTGCCATAATGCTACGTGCAGAATGGATGTATGATATGTATTCTAATAAAGGTAATTATTTCATTAATTTATTAAATGCTAAAGACTCTATTTCTTTTAGCTCTTCTATGTATAGAGGGGTTACTTATTTAAAAGAAGTTGCTGAAAATATGGAAAACACTATCTCTTTACCCGGTGGCGTCTATAATTTTGGAAGTGAAACAACAGACTCTATGTATGAAATCACCAAGCAATTCCTATCAATTATTAAGAAAGAAATTGATGTGCTTGATTGTCCACCAAGGCATAATTTATGGATGAATTGTGAAAAAGCTCACAAATACGGCATTCATTTCAGTAATACATTGGAAGGACTAATATGTTGTGCTAAAGATTATAAAATTCTTAAGTAATACCACATAATATCCTGATACAAACTTTCAGAGTATAGACAAAGTTATTATTAAAATAACCTCTGCATATGTAATAAACATTCACAGAGGTTACATTTTCTATTCACTTTGTATACAGTTTGAAGCACTTGCCAAATAGCAAGTGCTTCTTTTTTCCCTTTTTTAATTTCTAAAAATATAAAACTCTACTATACATATTTTCGAAAGGAATAAAGATATCATTTATAGGAAATTATCAAAAAGGAAAATCTATCCATCAATACCAATCTATCTCCTTAACATTATTATTTAATTCTAAGAAGATATTTTTGATTACTGATGTAATTTAAAATTCTGAATTTGATTTGCCATTCTACTAGCTTTTTCTGCTAATTCCTCACTAATTGCAGAACACTCCTCACTAGATGCCGCATTCTGTCGTGTTACTTCAGAAATTTGTTCAATTCCATCTTCAACTTGTCCTAAAGCACCTGCCTGTGCAGTAGCTGACTCACTTACACTATAAGCCATTTGTGCAAAACCTTCCAACTCTCCAATAATTCTTCTGAACCCTTCTGCTGCTGTTTCTGTCATGCCACTACCTTTATCTACCGCTTCAACTGTCTTAGCAATCAATTCTTTTGTATTTACTACAGCTTGCGCAGAATCTGTTGCTAATTTCCCTATCTGGTCTGCTACTACTGCAAAACCTCTTCCTGCTTCTCCTGCCCTTGCAGCTTCTATCGACGCATTTAAAGAAAGAAGACTTGTCTGTGATGCAATTTCTTCAATACTTGTAACAATTTTTTCTATTTCACCGGATATCTCTTTAATGCGAATCATTTCATCTTGAAGTTCTTCCATATGCATTCTTTCACTTTCTGCATCTTTTACAGATTCTGCAGCTTTTTGAGCTGCTTCACTAGCTGCTTTTGCAGATTCTATAGCCATGTGATTAACTGATGCAATTGTTGCTGTTAATTCTTCTACTGCACTCGCTTGTTCTCCAGTTCCAGTAGCAAGTTCTTGTGCAGCACTAGCTATTTCTTCTGAACTATGATCTACATCCATGATACCTTCTTTAATTTTTTCAAGTGAATTATTAAATTCTTTCAAAATTTGAACAAAAGAGGTTTTGATAGTGTAAAACTCTCCCTTAAACTCTGTAATAAGATTAAAATCTTTAGTTAAATCTCCACCGGCAATTACTTCCAATGTTTCTGATATTTCTTTAACATATTCTCCCAATGTAACTTGTACTTCACGAATGGAATCAGCAAGAGAACCTAATTCATCTTTAGATTCGTAATCGATTTCTGCATTTAATCTTCCCTGAGTCATTTCTGCTGCTGCATGTTTTAATTCATCTACAGGTTTTGTAATACTTTTAATAATTGTTTTTGCAACATTTTTAGAAATTACGGTTGCTATTACCACTAAAAAAGCTACTAAAATACATACCACATAAAAAACCACATTTGCAAGTTCACCAGCTTTTTGGGCTCCTACACGATTGTACTCTACTAAAAGATCAAACTGTTCCTGAAATTCTGTAAAAGAGTCAAGCCCTTTTCCAAGCATTATAGCGTTTGCTTCATCTACTTTTAAAGTACGACTTAATGAAATAAACTCATCACCTGTTACTTGCATATAATTATCCCATGCACTACAAGCCATATCATAATATTGTCTTTCTTCTTCATTAGATACTAAAGAACCATATTCTGAAATTAACCCCTCTATTTCTTCCACTAATTTATTGATGGAATTTTCATGTATCTCAAATTCTATTCTAGAATCTGAAAGAACATGAGCATATTGTTCTAATCTAACAGAAGCTGTTAAATTATCCAAATCTGCTATCATATTATTCGCATTAATCCATCTTTCATTCAACTCTTTTGTTTCCTGATTCAACTGCCAAGCTCCAAACAAAGCACCTAGACCAAGTAAAAATAATAAACAAGTACTTACTTTAACCAAAAAATCTAGTTTCAACTTAACAGATTTATCTTTCATGTACCTCGTCAATTTTTTCATTGAAATACCCTCTCTTTTGCATATTTACTTTATTTTACAATATTATCTTTAATATTACATTGCATTATATTTACATCTTTCACTATTATATGCATTAAATTATATTTTTTCTTTTCTACTTTAATATGGCATAGCCATTTCCTAAACACTTTCCATTAAGCAAATAATTTTTTACCTTTTTTTGCAACATAGTATTTTCTGGATATTCAGTTACATTTTTCTTAACCTCACCAAAAATACGCCATTCTGCTTCTCTTTCATTATAATCTGTTTTAATAACATGAAATCTTTTTCTAAATTGTTTAATATTGGAATTTTCGTCTAATAGCTCTTCTAATCCTGGATATAAAAGCCAAGAATGGCAAACAAAAGTTTTATCATTCCCCCAATAATCCCTTGCCATTTTTATCGACTTCTCGCAGTCTTCCCATATTAGTGGAGCTCCTTGTGGAATATGAATATTAATTTCCGTTCCAGTATCTTCAAATTGCAATCTGCCAAAACGAAATAATACCATATCAATATGTCTATAAAACCATTCATATTCTTTTATTCCAAGAACACCATACTCTTTTTCAGCATTCTCGCACCACAAACGAATATCTATAAAAGTGTCCCAAAAAACTTTATCTGAAATATTTGCCTCTATATACAAATCATAAACCTTGCATGCCATTTGACTATACAACCATAAAAACCAAAGTTCATTATCTTCCTTATTCAAGATTTGTTCAAAAAAACGATTATGATTTTCCTTATATAAATCACATAAATGATTACATTCATCTTTAGCAAAATTCTTTTTTAATACAGCTTCTTTTTGCTTTTCTTGTAAATTAATTCCATTCCAAAATTCATTTACTGTCATATTTCATCCTCAAAATTATTAATTTTAAAATAATTTACCTATAAAAAACAGAAACAGCCACACCCCTTCCCCGTAAATGTGACTGTTCCCGCTATATAATATAAAGGTAGAACAAAAACTTATTTTAATACTACTTTTAAAACAGTATCTTTATCATCAGGTAAACCATATGTAAATACTGGGTTATCCCCAAATGATACAAATGCTGCATCTGTGAAAAGAACTGTATTCCATGCTTCTCCACGGTTCATTTCAGTACCATCAGAAACATAGTAAACTTTATCCAAACGATCTGGACCAATTCCAGTTAATGGAAGTGCTCCTAATGGAGTTTCAAATACATGAGCGTAGATAATATCGCCTTTTTGAGTATATCTACCCCATTCTGGCTTTGGAAGTTCACAGATTCCACATCCATAAATACTTTCAGAGTTCTTATCCATCCACTGTCCAATTTCTTCTAAGATAGCCAAACTTTCTTTTGGCATATTTCCTTTTGCGTCAGGTCCTACATTCAAAAGGAAGTTTCCACCTTTACTTACACATTCAACCAATTTACGAATCAACATCTTAGATGTTTTGTATTCATGGTCGAAATTGCAATAGCACCAGTGGTTATTCATAGTAGCACATAATTCCCAAGGTACTGGGTTTCCATGAACATCTACAACTCCTTCAGGTGGAATAATCTGTTCTGGACTTACAAAATCACCACTATAAATAGTTGGTTCTCCACTAATTAAGCTACCATGATTATCTCCTGCACCTTCCAAACGGTTATCAATAATAACATCTGGCTGATACTTTCTAACCATAGTAATTAATTCAGTGGCTTTCCATTTTTCTCCTACCATATCATCATAAGAGAAGTCAAACCATAATAAATCTAACTTTCCATAACCAGTAACAATTTCTTTTACCTGATTATGCATGTACTCAAGATAATTATCAAAATCAATCTTTTCATCTTTATAAGCTTCATTATTACGCATTGGATGCTGTTTATCACCATACTTTGGAAAATCTGGATGTGACCAGTCGATAATGGAGAAATAAAGACCAACTTTAATTTCTTCTTCTCTACAAGCATCTACAAACTCTCTCACTAAATCTCTTCCAGCTTTTGTGTTGGTAGATTTATAATCTGTATAAGCAGAATCAAACAAACAGAAACCATCATGATGTTTTGCAGTAAGCACCATGTATTTCATGCCTGCTCTTTTCGCTGCTTTTACCCACTTTTTAGGATCGTAATCAACAGGGTCAAACAAATCAAAGTACTTTTTGTATTCTTCAACTGTCATTTCTTTTTCTGACATCATCCACTCTCCACAAGCAGGTATAGAATACAATCCCCAGTGGATAAACATACCAAAGCGGTCATTCTGCCACCACTTTGTTCTATTTCTAATTTCATCCATTCTTGACATATTATTTCCTCTATTTTCAGTATTATAATTCAATTACTTTTCCATTTGCTAAACGACTTTCTTCTGCTGCAAATGCAATCAAATGACTATCAATTGCCTGTGTAGCATTACTTACGTTTTCTTTCTGACGTCCTGTTGCAATTAAGGAAACTAATTCTTGCATCATAGAAGCATCACTACCACTATGTCCTACTTTTGGAGTATTTAATTTATGAACAGTCTGATTACCTGTTACAAAGTCTGTAACAACAATCTTATCTTCTTCCATCCATCCTTTAATTTCTCCACGGCTACCCTGTAATGTAATGATTCTTTCACATTCATTTGTAAATGCACTTAAGGTAAAGCTAATTGTAAGTCCACCTTCCATTTCCATATTTACAACCTGATGATCACATACATCATTATCACAAGCATATACACATCTTCCATATGGTCCTGTTTTTAATGCTTCCATTAAGCCTTCTGTAGTTTCATCCATAGTAACTACTTTTCTGAAACCATCTACAATAGCTTTTGGATGTTCTAAATAAAACTTAGGAGCAAAGAAAGGACATGTACTTCTGTGAGGACATCCATCTGTACATCTTTTTGGTGCACCGACTGGAGCCATTTCTTCACGGAAAAGCTTTAAGCTACCAAAACTAGATACACGTAAGCATTTCTTTCCAGTAAGCCATAATAAAATATCAAAGTCATGACATGTTTTAGCAAGACAGATTGGAGAACTTTCTTCTGTGTTTCTCCAGTTACCTCTTACAAAACTATGTGCCATATGCCAAAAACCAATACTTTCCATATGCTGGATATTCATCAATTCACCAATAGTTCCTGCATCAATAATTTCTTTGATTTTACGGAAGAATGGAGAATAACGAAGAACGTGACATACGCTAATCATTCCTTCATACTTTTCCGTTTTTTCTTTCAAATCAACTAATTCTTCTTTTACTGGACTAATAGGTTTTTCCACTAAGATATCATATCCAAGTTCCATAGCTTTTGCCATTGGTTCCATATGCATATGGTCTTGTGTACAAATCAATACTAAATCTGCTAATTTAGGAAACGCTAACAATTCTTCCCAGCTTTCCACTGCATATTTATCTTCTATATTGTGGGCTTTCTGAAATTCCTCACGGCGTTCTTTTCTAGGTTCAGCTACTCCCACAAAAGTTAATTCTTCTGGATACTGTAATGCATAGGAAGCATATGCATCTGCACCTCTGTGTCCCGCACCTAAAAGAATAGCGGTTACTTTTTTTGATTTTTTTTTCATATTGCCTCCTTAACCTTTTACCGCACCACCAGATAATGCTTCAATAAAGTATTTACTAGCAAAAGTAAATAACAATACTGGTGGTATAATAGTTACAACAACTGCAGAAAGCAAACCATTATAATCTGTTCCAAAACTTGTAGTAAACTGAGAAAGAATTGCCGGTACTGTCATCTTACTTCTGTCAATCATAAGTAAGGAAGCCCAATAGAATTCATTCCACAGATTTAACCATGCCAATACTGCAGCAGTAAAGATACCTGGTCTTGCAATAGGAAGCATAATTTTTACAAATGTCTGGAAATAAGTACATCCATCAATTCTTGCTGCTTCTTCTAATTCAACTGGAATTGTAGCAAAATAGTTTCTAATTACCATGAAACTTACAGCAATACCACTACAAGCATATACAAATATCAAACCTACTCTCGTATCAAATAATCCCATATTTTTGATCAAGTTATAAACAGGGAATGTTAATGCTGAAGAAGGAACGAACATAGTTGCCATAAAGCAAGCTGTAATCAGCCCTTTTCCTTTAAATTTGAATCTTGCAATAATATATGCAGACATAGATAACATTGTAATACTAAGTAAAGTACCACCTGTTGCTGTAATAAAACTATTCACAAAATATTTACTAATACCAAGTTTCGTAAATACTCTAATATATCCGTCAAAGCAAAGTTTACTTGGAAGTGTAAATCCTGGTTCTGCCAACAAATCAGCTTTAAATGAGGAAATAAAAACCCAGATAATTGGGAATAAAGCGATGATACAAATAATCGCCATTACAATATAACAAAAGACTGCTTCCCCTTTTTGCACGCTCATAGGGTTACTTTCTTTAATTTTTTCTTTTGCCATTATGCTTTTCCTCCTTTCTGACTTACTTTTGATTCAGAGAAAATAATATTAATCACTCCTACTAAAATTAAACCGATTACAATCTGAATTGCACCAATCGTATTTGCTCTGGCATACTGGGTTCTACTACTTGTAATTGCTAATTCTCTGATGATAAAACTGATAGATTTTGTTCCAGCTGCACCATTGGTCAAGAAAAACACTTCATTGTAAAGTAAGAAACCTGAAGTTGCTGCCATAGTTGTTACTGTTTTTATTGTTGGTTTAACCAATGGAATAGTAACATATAATTCTCTCTTTAACCCGGTAGCTCCATCGATTTTAGCTGCTTCATACAATTCTGGTGCAATACCATGAATCTGACCTAACAACATAATAGCTGTAGTACCGCAGAAAAATACATATGCACATACGATTGCCCAGAAGTTTGCACCTTCTACTAATAAAATACTATCTTTAAACTCAGGATTAAATTTTTGAATAATCTGCTGAATAGGACCATATCTTGCATTGTATAACTGTAAGAATACAAGACCCATAGCTGCTGAAGAAATTACACTTGGTACAATGTATACGTTTCTTGCAAACTTAGAAAATTTTAACCCCTTAGAAATTACAATAGCTACTACCAGTGTTAATGGTACCTGAATTACTACACCTACCAGTGCCCAGCAAAGTGAGTTACGCAAAGCTTCCCAAAAATATGGATACTGAGTCAAAATATATTGATAGTTAGTCAATAATTCTCCCGCTGGGAAGAATGTTGGATTTTTCAAATTTGTATAATCCCATTTACAAAAAGATGTTACGAGAATCTGCAAAATAGGATAAGCATAGAAAATCAGGAAACATAAACAGGAAGGCAATAAAAACAATGTCATAAAAATTGTTCTATTAGATTTTTTATTCATCTTATACCCTTTCCTCTCATTATTTTATATCCTAAAATAATTAAAATCGAACAAAAAGCCTGTTCTTCTCTTGTGAGAAAAACAGGCTTTATTACTAATTAGCCAATTAAAGCGATTAATTCAGACTGTAATTCTGCTAATTTTGCATCAATATCTGTTCCTTCTACAGAACATTCAATCAATTTGTTAATAATAGCAGTGTATACATCTGCACCCCAAGCAGAACCTGTATTAGTTGTAATAGAATCTGCACTGTTTGCTAAAGAACAAGCCTGAGCTAATAATTTAACTGTAGGGTTATCAACGCCTTCTGCAAGAGCTTCTAAGTCAAGATCCTGGTTACATGGGTTTGCATTTACTTCTAAGAAAATTCTTGTCTGTACTTCGTCACTTGTCATGTATTTTAAGAATTCTAATGCTAATTCTTTCTGAGCGTCAGATAAAGAAGCAGAAATTGTTAATCCGCCACCTGTAGCTGCGATTGCACCACTGCATGGATAGATACCTGGTAAAATATTTGCTTCAAGACCATTAAAGCTTCCTGCAGCCCAAACACCGTTCATCCATGTTGCACATTTACCTTCTGTAAAATCTGCGCCAAAGTCTCCAGCATTGTTTGTAGAGTGAGCAGAACCATTAGCCTGATCCATAGCAGCTACTGTTTTAAATGCTGTAACAAAAGCTTCTGAATTGATAACTTCTGGAGTTAATGGGTTTGCCATAGCTTCTGCATCTAATACTGCCATATAAGAGTTGAATAAACGTTCAGAACCCTGTCCTGCATTATATCCATATACACCACTTGCTCTTAATGCTTCCATAGCAGTTGCCATATCTTCATATGTAGCCCACTGATCTGGTGTAGCTGCTCCAGCTGCTTCATAAAGGTCCGCATTGTACCAAAGACCTAAAGTTGTTAACTGATCATGTACTGTGTAAACTTTTCCATCAACATCATTCATTGTATAGTTGATACCAACTTTGCTCTGAAGACCTTCAGCATCAATATATGGTTTTAAATCAACTACTAATTCCTGAACGATAGCTGCTAATGGTACTTCATTACCAGCAAAATCTACCATATCTGGGAATTCACCACCAGCAATTTCATTTGTAGCAACCTGTAACACATCTTCTACAACTACTGGTTCAAATACAACAGGACCATCTGCGTGTGCATCTGCAAACTGCTGATAAATGTCTCTCATCACTGCCGCTACTGGCCATTCGGATTCTTCATGGAAATATGCATGATAGAATTTTAATACTTCTTGATCTCCTGTAGCTTCTGCTTCTTCTGCAGGAGCTTCTGTTGCTGCATTATCTGCAGCTGGTGTTTCTTCTTTAGCACCGCCACAACCTGTTAACATTCCTGCTACTAAGGTTAAAGCTAATACCATAGAAATTAATTTCTTTTTCATGTAAAAACCTCCCAATGAAATAATTTTTTAGTCTGTCTGACTTCTATCAAATTATCTCATGAGAGGCTTAAACTATGAATAGATTTCATTTACACAAAATCGAATTTTATTTACACCTTTATTGGATTATATTTACTTTTTGTATAAATATTACATCCATGACAATCACTTGCGAAATTCTTCTTCTGTAATTTTATTTTGCAAGAACAAAAGTATATTTTCAGTATATTCTTCTTTTTCATTTGGATTCCATAAATTATTTGGTATCTCTATAATCAAACCTGCATTTTTAATACTCTCTACAGCTTGATTCATCCTTGTTCCGCAACTTTGTTCTGTAATTTCAATATTAGGATTTGATGGGATTTGTCCTGTCTGCTCTAATATTTTTTTTGCAGTTTCTTCGCTCAACATATATTTTAGGAATTTAACACTTGCTTCCATTCTCTTTTCATCACCAGTATTCCCTAAAATATAACCTACACAAGCAGACATTGTTCCTATTCCGTTACCATCTTTAGATGGAAATGATGCATATGACACTGAAAGTTCTTTATCAATCATGGAATTAGCCCATACACCATTGATATATATTGCACTCTGCCCTTTATTGAAACTATCAAGTGTATCTCTATAATTATAATTTCCTGCTAAAATTGCATACTCGGATATTTCTTTTATTTGTACCAGCATATTATCAAAAGCGATAGAATTAACATTAATCTTCGATGCTTTAATATTTTCTAATTCTACTAAATTCTCGTCTGCTAAAATGGAAGTCATAAGATATGCCATATGATTTCCATCTAAAATAACCGGCGCAATTTCAGAATTCATCTTCTTGATTTTATCACAAGCCTTTATCCAATCATCCCATGTTTTTGGTACTTCAGTTATACCAGCTTCATTAAATATCTCTTTGTTATACCAATATCCTCCCATCAAAAGTACATCTGAAACGGTATATAAAGCTCCATCTTTTGTAGTCCAATTTTCCAAAATTACATCTGATACATTCTTTACAAATTCTTCATCAGCTTGAATATAAGGCATTAAATTTAAAGCATATCCTTTTTTTACCATGAATTCATAAATAGATTCTTTTCCATCTCCCCCGGTAAAAACAATATCTGGTATTTCTCCAATGGTTAATAAATCCCCTACTTTGTTCACTACATCAGAAGAAGACGGCATAGATACCAAATTCAAACGAATATTAGGATATTCTTTTTCAAAATCTTCATATATTTGTCGCATAATTATATGATCTTTTTCTGTGCTGCCCCAGCCATGTATCATCGTAAGCTCTACTATTTCTTCTTTTGGATTAGAACATCCTGATATGATACAACAAAAACAAATAATTATAATAATTTTAATGTTTGTTATCTTCATTTTGTATTTGTTTCTCTTCTCTTAATTTATTCTCATATTCTCTTGGAGAACATCCTTCATGTTTTCGAAAAACTCTTGAAAAATAAGACACATCTTCAAAGCCTACTTTTTGTGCTACCTCATAAATTCGATATCCTTGATTCATATACTCTTTTGCTTTGTCCAATTTCATTTTATTAATAACATCAAATAAATTCTGTCCTGTCCTACTTTTATAAAGTCTACTTAAATAACTACCATTAGCGTGAATAGCTTGCGCTATCTGTCCCAAACTTACTTTATCAGTATAATGATCTGCTATATATTTTTGCAACCGTCCTAACAAATCATCAGAATATTTCTCTTCACTTTCCTTATTATCTAACCTACCTGATAATTGCTTAATTGCTTTATCTATCATTGCCGGTAACATCTCTATTACTGATGTTTTGATAAGGTAACCACATACATCATATTTTATTGCCTCTTGTGCATATGAAAAATCTGCATAGGCAGAAAGGATAATAACCTTAATTGGTAACTCATTTTCATAAATATATTTGGCCACATCAATACCACTAACTAATGGCATCTTAATATCTGTAATTATAATATCTGGTGGATTTTCCTTTATTTGTTCTAAAAGCATTTGACCATTTTTAGCTTTAAAAACTAATTGGCAATCCATTTTCTTCCAATCAATTAAATTAGCCATTGCTTCTAACATATAATTTTCGTCATCAGCAATCATTACATTCCACATGCTACTCTCCATTTCTTACAGGTAAAAAAATACAAACTTTTGTCCCTTTTCCGATCTTACTTGTAATATCCAATCCATATTCCTGTCCACATAAATTGTGAATCATTTTATTTGTGTTCCAAAGTCCTACATGAGTATGATTTTTATCCTCTTTCTTCTCTACAATTTGTTCTGATTCAAAACCCACCCCATTGTCCTCTATGCAAACATTCAAAGTTGTGTCAGTTTTGGATATTTTAATCCATATATGACCTTTTTCTTCTTTCGGTTCTAACCCATGACATACTGCATTTTCAACAATTGGTTCAATACTCAATCTAGGAACCTTTAAATTCTCATAAGCGTCTTTTCCACCCGAATATTCAATAGAGTATGTAATTTTATCTCCAAAACGACTATTTTGTAGTGATAAGTAAAAATCTACGATTTCCATCTCCTCATTCAGATAAATAAAATGCTCATCTTTTCTAAAAATTTTACCTTGATATATTCCTGCCAATTTGTACAACATTTCCTGAACTTCTTTATCTTTATTCATGGCAGCTTTCATCTCAATCATAGTTAAAACATTAAACATAAAGTGTGGATTCATCTGTGCTTGAAGATATTGAATCTGTAACTGCTGTGCTATTAATTGAGTTTCATACACTTCCTCCACTAAATAGGTAATATGATCCGTCATTTCATTAAATGTATTACTGATATTTTGCAACTCTTCTACTTTATACTTACCTAACTTAGCATCAAAGTTCCCTTTTCCTACTAGTTTCATTTTTTCTGCAATTGTTTCTAATGGTCGGACATAATTGATTGCTACTATTTTCCCCATTAAAGACAAAAGTACCATTAATATACATGAAATCAATAATATACTAAATATAGTAACTACCAATGATTTATAAATATTAGATTTTGAAACCCCGGCTTTAAGAATCAACCCAAACGCAGTCGACATTTTATGTTCCAATACTTTGTTATATTCATACTGAGAACTACTTTCTTCCCCCAAAATTAGTTGCTCATTTTGTTCTATAATCCAATATGGTTTTTTCATTTTTTTTAAATTAGAATAATTATCTTCTATTCCAAATTTATTTATTACAAAAATACAAGTACCTAACTTTTTCATTTCCGAATCATACAAGTTCATACAAAAATTCAGACATTTCTCTTCCACTTGAAAATAAAATTCTTGCTTTGATTTTTTATATAACCTATATAATTCATCAATTTTCTCCTGAGATTGTTTTCTTTCAGAAATAGTTACTGGATAATATAAGTTACAAATAGCTTTATCAGCTTCATTATATAAATAAATTTTTTCTACAACAGGTTCAAACGCATCTAACAAATTTCTTTCTGAAAAAAGATTTGAAACACTTTTTAATTCTTGAATCATAACCTCTTCGTCATATGCACCATTATTAAAAAAATTTCGCAAGGCCATACTATGTTGAATTGATAAAGCAATTTCACCAATATATTGAAAAATATTGTCAATCCTAGTATTATCACTTTCCAATATATACAAAGTATCTTCTCTTTCTCTTGTCACATACTGATTCATGGCCATTGCAATCATGACAACTGCTTGAATACAAACTACAATAACACAACATAAAGTTATCATCCTTGAAAGTTGCTTACGGATTGGTAACGGTTTTTTTAATGAACCCCATATATTGTTTTCTATATATTTTTTTATTCTTGTTTTCATATATACTCCACCCATTTTATTGATTTTATCATAATTCTATCTTTTATTTATAGGATTATATCAATCATAACACGGACTATATTTACTTATTTTGCCAAAAACTTATTATTCATTTACTAATTTTTTTACAAAAAAAAGCCTAATAGTTACCTGCTTTAAGAGATATTTATAAATATCTCTTAAAGCAGAACTACTAAACTTTTCAATACTAGTTTATATATTTTAATTAAAGAACATAGCTAGCTGCACCATAAATTCCAGCATCATTTCCTAATTTTGCAAGAACAAATTCTTTATTACGGCAGCCTGGCCATACATACTGTTTGTAATATTTTTGAACAACTTTTACTAACTCATCACCAGCTTTAGAAACACCACCACCAATGATAAATGCTTCTGGATCTACTACTGCAGCTGTCGCAGCTAATGAGTAACCTAAATAATGGCCAAATTCTTCTACAACTTCTGTTGCTAATTCATCTCCTACTTTGTATGCATCAAATACAGTTTTAGCTGTAATTTCATCATAACGAAGCATAGATGCTTTATCACTTTCTTCTAATTTTTTCTTAGCCATTCTTACTAAACCAGGACCAGATGCATACTGTTCTGCACAACCTACTCCTCCACAACCACATGCATTTGTTTCTTCCATGTTAACTTTGATATGGCCAATTTCCCCTGCGGCACCCATGGCCCCTAAGATAACCTTTCCTTCTACAATAATAGCAGCTGCAACTCCTGTTCCTAAAGTAATAAACACGGCATTATCATATTCTGCAGCTCCACCTTTCCACATTTCCCCTAGTCCAGCTGTTTTAACATCATTACCACCCTTACATGGAAGTCCTGTTAATTCCCCGAGTTCTTTTGATACATGTTTATTTCTCCAGCCAAGATTTGCATTCATTTGAATTATTCCCTCTTTAGTAACAGGACCAGGAACACCAAATCCAACTCCAGAAACCTCTTCTTTTTCAATCGCTTTTTCTTTTAACTTGTTTTCAATTGCTTCTGCAATATCGGGAAGAACATTTTCAGAATTATTTTCTGTTCTTGTTGGAATTTCCCATTTTTCAAGAAGTTCACCTTCAACAGTAAAAAAACCTAACTTTATTGCTGTTCCGCCTACATCAACTCCAAATACATATTTTTTCATCCCATTCATCCCCTCTCTATTTTTTCCCATTGTATCATTATATAAAAAATATTGTAATAGAATTACATTTCATATTTATGGATTTTATTTACCAATTAATATAATTTATTTTGAAAATACGCTCATTACTTGTTAACAATTTTAACAACCTTCATTACATACTACATTTCATAAAAAATTTTAAAGTAATTTGATTCAATAATATTATTAGCAAATTATAAATAGAAAAGCACCTGTTCAAAAAAACAAGTGCTCTCCCATTTTTACTCTTTTTTGTTCTTTTTGCTTTCTTTTATGAAAAAAGAAATACTTCACGCAGAAATATTAACATATTTTAATTTTATTTATAAATAATTTTAAATATATTTAATATCTTATTTAATGTAATTTCTTTACAAAATAAATTATAGCAACTATTTGAATATAAATATTAGCATATTTTTTATTTGTCTAATTTTGTTGTATTTCATTTCTTTTGATGCTAATATTCTTTAGTCCCTTGAAAAAGATAACTAAGTTTATCAATCCCAGAAATCTCTCAGAGTCCTTTTTCAGGGGATAATATTATTCAAACAAAAATTCTGAATAATAGAAAAGGTTCTCGAACATAAAAGCATATCTTTCCCATAATTCAAAGTAATTAAAATTATAGACTATTCCACTAATTCAAAACCTAATAATGTTCCATCAAACATATCTACATCAGAAAGCTCACCATCATATATTAACTTAATTTTATCACCAACACCTGCGTCACCAAGTTCAAAATCATTTTCTTCTAAAAATGGGAACTGATAGTATGTCCCATCTTCAACCTGGATGCTAAAGTAATAATCTTCCGCTATTTCATCAATAACTCCAATAACTACTTTTCCTTCTTCTATATTTGTTGCTGTCTTTGTTGCTGTTTCTGCCTCCAAATTCTCTTTGTTTCCACATCCAACTGCTAATCCTAATGTTAATACCATTCCTAATAATACTAAATACTTTTTCATTTGCTTATTCTCCTTTTCATTTGTAATCTGTTTTGCTTACATTATTTAGACTATTGATACAAATAAAAAGTTTCAACTTCAAACAAAATTTTTCTTTATTCATTTTTTAATAAATACATTGCTTTTTTGCTTACCCCTTCTTTGATGTGACATACACTATTGTTTAGTGTTACCAATGATGAAACGACTTCCTCGCCCACTTCCTGAATTTCATTTCATTTCATCATATCAAAACTCTTTTTCATATAAATGGTGTAAATTTGATGCAAACCATTCTAAAATAATTCCTTTTCATTCTCACTCAAATCTTCAGCTAAATATTTCGCATCCATGTTCTCAATACCATAACATCCTTCTGCAATCTGTTCGGCTAATTTACTGGAATAATAAATATCAAAAGCTTTTCGTAACTCTATCTGTTTTAAATCAGCTAATGCTTTGATAATATCATTTTCCAGATTCTGTTTATAAATCTCTGAAAGTTGTATCCTGTCCACCATATCACTTCACCTCGTATGCTTTTTGAAAAGCAATGATTTCATTTAAAGTATTCTGATTCACAATACAAATCTGGTCATTCATCTTATAATACCTAAGTTCTTCTAGCACTTTTTTCTTATCCCATAACCCTCTGAAATACATATCTACTGTCTTGAATACATCATCATCTGCTACACTTCCAATAATGATATCATAATCTGCATTTAAAGATTCCCCTTTTCGACAAGCGCAAACAAACTCCAACCATTTTTCATTTTCTTTTGCAAAAGATAATACCCGATACTTTTCTAAATTATCCTTCATCTCATAACTATTAACAACAGCTGTTTTCCCTTGTCTCATAGCTTTTCGGATAGCCCATTTTTTAGCCTGTTCTTCAAAAGTGGTCAAATAAAAACCTTTTCCAAAATCAAGATATTTCTTGGAATGCTTAACATCAGGCTTTTCTATTATCTCTGTTGTCCCATGATAAACAATCATACATTAATTCCTTTTTCCTTTATATATTCTGTAATATCTTCGATCAGATACTCCTTTCCCTGTGTATGCAATACATCATAACATGCAATAATGTAATCATCCAAAATTCCTGTAGAATTTAAGATTTGATAAACCGATGCCGGGGATTTCTTCCATCTGTCTGCAAGACTATATAACATATAAATTGAAAAACTTAATTCTCTTTCCTTACACATACGACTTCACCTCAATTTTTCCACATCTGCTATAAACTAAATTTTCACTATTATCTATATATTCTTTCAAACTATACTTCATCCTTTTGTAACTACATTATACGCACCTATCTTTATAAGAGTCAATGTGAAATGGTAAAAACATACTTCGCTATCATTTCATCATTCCTTTAAATAATAACCCAATTTCAAATAGAAATTTCAACCTTCTCTTTATTTTTGTCACAGAATTGTCACAAAAGGCACCTGCAAATCTCGCAGATGCCTTAAAATCAACATTCTTCAATTAAATGCATCAAGTATTTTTTCTTGACACCTAAATATTTTTTTAGTTTTTATTCAGCGAAAGTACTACATATTCATACTCCTGTCCAACAGCAGATAAGCCATCTTCCAACCATGCATGCACATTTTGCTCATACTCTCCGGATTCCAACATAGTTTCCACAAATTCTGCCTTGATACACAAATATTCTGAACCATAATAGGTTTCTCGAATACTATCCATAGTATCTAGAGGAGTAATGGTTCCATCCACTACATCCGGACGATACCAGGAGGCTCTGAAATCAATATCATTAAAAATAATAACCGATTTTTCAGGAATTTCTTCATAGGCCTGATTCCATTGCGCTGCTACAGCCTCATAATAAATATCATCCTGATCCATGCCTCCATTATCATATACGGACATGACTGCAAGAATTACTAAAGTAGCCGTTACTCCTGCAAAATAATGAAATACTTTTTTTCCTTTAAAATATGGCAACAAAAGCTCAATCATACCAATGCAAAACAAAAAGGTGGCAGGCTCAAAAAATCGAAAATAAAAACTATCCATGGAGGATACATAGCGGATGCATATAAAAATCACATAATACATAACCGCCATGGTTATCATTACAGTTTCTCGGGAAAACAATTTTGCGTTTTTTATTACAATCCAGCCAAAACCAATTAAAATCAGAACTACTACAAATACCTTAAGGTTAAATGGGAAATTTTCAATCAGTTCCGGTATCTGCATGGAAAAGATATTAAAAAATTCTGTTAGCAGACTTTCAATCAAATCATTGGTAAGAATTCTATAGTCATCCCACCACATAGTACGACTTACTCCCGATGCCATACCATTCATTAACTTATTCATCCCTAAATATCCCACACTTAAACTTCCCGAAACAAAAGCAGTAATGGTCAATTTCACAGCTTTATGAAACAATACCTTTTCGTTATTTTTTCTATAAAAATAATATAATCCAAGAATATAAACTCCTGTGACAATCCACACATAAATACCGTAATATCTGGTTAAGAAACATCCCATACCAAAAGTTGCCAATATTACATATGTCCAACAAGAAGATTTTTCTTCTTTAATAATTTTTGCTAAAACAAGAGCAAATCCCAACTGAAACAACATATATGGAATTTCACTCCAGGTATAATAACAAAGATTCAAAAAACCAATATTGGTAACACATAACGCATAAATCCAAGCATCTTTTTTAAAGAAAATTCTAAACAAAATCAATATACAGGCTACAACAAACATTGCCACCAGCTTAGATGCCAAATAAGCATTGGTATTGGTAATTGCCATAACCGCTGCAATCATTACAGGATATAAAATAGGCCAGTTCGCAAACCAGGATTGGTATCCTGCCATACCGTCATATTGAAATCCATTTCCGTTCACTAGGTTAATGGCCTCTCTCATATATCCGGTAGAATCTGCGGAAATATACACCCCTTTTAAATAAGCTCTAGAATAAATACTAACACAAACTGCTCCAAATATCAAAATTAAGAACAAATCATTGCCATATTTTTCAAGGAATCTATTCATAGGAACTTTTTTTATGCCCTCCAGCATTCTTCCAAATCCAACCCAAATTCCCAAAAGAGCAATCGCTGCTACCAAAATACAAGTAGGAATGGAATAATAAAAAATATCTCCATAGGTAACTGTTGTAGCTTCTACCTGATTGATTCCAAGAGAAATTCCATATGCAAGTGCTTGCCCCTCTTCCCAGACAGTTTCTTCAAAAGGTAATTCTTTTCCCCAACCTTCCGGCACCTGCATAAAGTACGGTTCACTTTCATCCGCTAATACGGATAAAAAATACTCATTTCCTGCTGTAAAAGTTACATTACCTGCAATCGTAACCCATTTTCCGGGAGTTACTGTTTCAATAGGAACAATTTGATTCATCAAAAGATTGGATTCCTGATCCATTAAAGCAATTCTCAATGTTCCTCTACTTTCCTCGGAAATGTTTACTACCAAAATCTGAAATCCACTTATTTGAAAATCTTCTTTTGCAACAAGAGAGATTGCTAATTCTTTCCCCTCTTCACATTCCACATACACAGGATCCGGATTGATTTGTGGTAGAATTTGTGTTGTCTCTACCCCATTCTGGGCAGTATGGGTAAGAACCAACATTGCCACCGCCAACGCCACCAATACACCTGCGGTTAAAATTATTTTTTTCATCAATTTCATTCTTATATTTCCTCCGCAAGTTTCATCGCTAATTCTACAACCACATCAGAGTTATAATGACAATGTTCTCCCCAACGTCCCAAACCATAAATCTGTTGTTCTTTGCAACAAGCAAGTATTTTTTCCATAATTTCAGGCTTTCCAATGGTATTTAACGGATATGCATAATCATTCATGTAAGCATACTCTGCTTCTCCCTCATACATATCTGTTCTTTCTTTTCTTGTCTCTAACCAATATCCACGGCTTTTCTGACAGAAATTATGACGTACTAAAATTCTGTGATAAGGGAGAGATTCCTCCGGTACATAAATCCATTGTGCTTTTGTATCCAGGTTTTTAGAAACATATCTGGTTTCTATGGCACTGGACTTTAGTTTTCCAATAGACTTAACCACCTCTTCTTCTATTCCAACAATACTGTCAAAGCAGGTCCAAGGAATGGTAGTAATCATATTTTCAGCCATAAAAGTCTCACCATTTCTGGTAGTTACACTTCTCCTATTGCAATCTAATGTTGCTACTTCCGCCTGATATATAATATTGGATGAAATCGCTTCCGCCATTCTTAACCACACTTCTCCATATCCAAATTCTTTAGGATAATAAAAAGATGCATGTCCAGGCTGCTGTCCGTAAGCCTTATGAGTCAAACAGGAACGAAGTGTATCGCCAAAACTTACGTTAGGCAATTTTTCTAACCAATAGGTCCCTAACTCATCAAGTTCATCAGAAAACATTTTTTCATTATAAGGAAGCATATACATCTTGGCTATTTTATCACCTAACTTCCAAGTAATCCATTCTTTAAATTTTTCAGGCATAGGTTGACCATTATTACAGCCTGCTTTTGCAATGGATTCCAAAATAGCAACCTGAGAATCAATATCTAATTGCCATATATTAGCTTCAAACGGATGTCCCACCGTCTGATTAGCAACCTCTATTCGACTATCTCTATCAAATAAAAGCCATTCATCTTCAGGCATAAATTGAAATAAAAATTCATTTACTTTTGGTCTTCTTACATCCAGAAAATGTCCTCCGCCAATATCAAAAGGACTGCCATCCACATTTACAGACCGACACAATCCACCTGCCTGAGCTTCTTTTTCAAGAACTAAAAAAGAAGTTTCCCCTCTTAATCTTAGCATATTAGCAAAAGTAAGGCCGGCTGGACCGGCCCCTAAAATCAAATATTTTACTTTTTTCATCACTACTTACCTACTCGCTTTACAAGTGCTTCGTTTTTCTTTAGTTGAAACAAAATACGTAATGCTTCTGTTACTGAACTTGCTTTCAAACTGGATGCTGTTCCAACATAGTGAATTGGTACTTCCACAGTCTTTAAATTTCTACAATAATATCGCATTTCTGTTTGGTACATATGACCGTGAGATAGGAATTTATCTAAATCTAAGTTTTCCAATACTTCTCGCTGAAATCCTTCAAACCCACTGGTCATATCCTGAAGCTTAGTTCCAAGTACCAAATTAGCAAGAATGGTTCCACCTTTACTTAAAATTCTTCTGTAAAGAACCTGTTCCCTCATGGAGCCACCTTCGATAAAACGAGACCCCCAGACACAATCATATCCAGCCTCCATTTTCTCAATAAACTGTGGAATTTCTTTTGGGAGATGACTTCCACCACCATCCATTTCCAAAATCTGCTCTGCTCCATCTGCAAGTGCTTGTCTGAAACCTTCCAGGTAACAACTGATTACCCCTGTAGATTCTTTATAGAAAATACATTTTACTTTTTCACTTGTTCTTTCTTTTTCACGGATAATTTCTTCCGTTCTATCCTTAGAATAACTATCTATAACCGGATAAATATACAAATTATCATAAGGTAATGCTAAAATATCATCTAAAATTTTTCCCATCGTAGCTTCTTCATTTGCTACCGGCATTACAATGATTGTTTTTTTCATAAAATCACTCTTTTCATCCCTCTTATGTATTTTTACTTAAAAGTAAGCTTCCAAATATCCAATCTTTACTCTTCTAAACCAGCTAAAATTTCATCTTTTTGTTCCAAAAAGGTTTCTACTACCAAAGGATCAAATTGGAAACCTGATTCCTGCTCGATCATAGAAAAAGCTGTTTTTGCCGGAATTTTTTCTTTATACACCCTTTTAGACACTAAAGCATCAAAAACATCAGCTACTGCCATAATTCTGGCTGCCAAAGGAATCTCCTCTTCTTTTAATCCCTCCGGATATCCCTTTCCATCCCATCTTTCATGATGGTATTTTGCAACATCTCCGGCAATTTTTACCATTTCTTCATCTGCATGTTCGCCAAAAATAAGATGAACAATTTTTCCACCTTCTGTAGAGTGGGTTTTCATGATTTCATATTCCTTTGCATCCAGTCTGGCCGGTTTATTTAAAATCATATCTGAAATGGTAATTTTACCTACATCATGTAGTGCTGCTGCATTCACCAATTTATTAACGTATGTATCTCCTATCATATTTTTATATAATTCCTTTTCTTTCATACGTTTCACAATAAGAGATACATATCTCTTGGTATTTCTAACATGCTCTCCGGTATTTCCATCCCTACTCTCAATTAACGTTGCCATACCTTCAATGACATCTTCCTGCATACAGATTAATTCTTCAGTTCGTTTTCTTATTTCTTCTGTCTGCTCTAAAACCCGTTCCTCTAAAGTAAGTTGGTATTTTTTTAACTCCTCCGAATAATGCTGGGCTTTTCTTTTGTTATGATAATTTGTCGTACAAAAATAACTAACCAGCATAAATACGATCAATGATAATATGACATTGGTTATAAGAACCTTGTGTACCTTTTCAAACAAATCTGCCGAGTTGATAACCATGACAACATACCAATTATCTTCCACTGTTTCTACAAAAACAACGCATTCTTCTCCTGAAATGGTAATAGGAAAGGCTCCTTTCGTTCCATATAAAATTTTCTGAATCAAATACTCCATATCGGAATATTGATCAGCTTCTTCCAAAATATATTTTTTCCCTCTTTCTTCCTGATTAGAATGGGCAACAATTAATCCGTCACGATCCATAACAAATCCATACCCATTTTCATTTAAATGAATTCCTTCAGCAAGCACTTGAATATCATCCATAACAAGATCTAAGGAAATAACATCTTTTCCATTAGACAACATCCGGCTTAAAGAAAAAATCACCTGCCCAGTTTGTGCATCTACATAAGGAGGTACAAATACAACTTTTCCTTCTCCCTTCATAGCTTCCGTATACCAGGTTCTTTCGGTAGGAACATATCCCTCTTCAGGAATCCAACCTACGCCATCTACATAAGTATCATCAATATAACCGTATATGCCGGTAAAATTTTCATTAATATTATTTGCATAATATTCAGAAGTTTCTGTTAAATATTCTTCAATAGCTTGCACATCACTTCCATGAGCTAACATATAATCAACAGCTTGACCTGTAATGTTCATGGATTCCATTCCACTTACAAGAAAATTATCTAAAGTCTCAGCTCTTTCCTTAACTGCAATTTCTCCCATATTTACAGCATCTTCCTTGGCTAATTCATAAAAAGTTCCAAAGGTATAAACAACAATAAGTGTCATTGCCAATAACGTCGCTATTAAAGTTATGATATAATGTGCTTTTTCTGTTTTATACATACTTAACCTTCCTGTTACAATTCCATATATTTCATATAAAGTTTTTCAAAGTCTTTATTTTCCGACAATGAAACCAAGAAAGAATTCGAAAGAATAAACTGTAACTTTCGTTTTACATCATCCTCGTATATTGTCTGGTTTTCCATTTTCCCCATCTCAATGGCACCTAACAAAGCTGTATTACCCATAATTAATGTTCTACCCTGAAATTCTTTTGGCAAAATACCACAAGAAATGGCTTCTTCCTCTTGAAGATGTGCCCCCATTCCACCTGCCAGATACACACATTTAATATCTTCGATTTTACATCCATATTCCTGAATTAAAATTTCTATCCCTGCTCTGATTGCAGATTTTGCCATTTGGAATTGTCGTATATCCTCTTGATATAATGCCACTTTTTTGCCCATTTGTGAAGTACCTAATACGAATCCGTTCCTATCATATGGATACTGCAATCTCCCCGTAGCATCCAATATTTTATTTTTCCTCATTTGAGAAATGGCAGATACTAATCCTGTTCCACAAATTCCTATCGGTGGTAATTTATTTGCAATCGTTTTTATAATTGGTTTACGATTTTCAATTTTTAACTTACAAATGCTTCCCGGTATACTAGCAGTTCCACAAATAATATTTCCACCTTCAAATGCCGGTCCTGCAGCTGTTGACGAAACCAACATTTTATCCCTGTTTCCCAATACCATTTCACCATTTGTTCCCAAATCTACCAAAAGGCTAATCTCTTCCTTTTCAAAATCAGGACACACCAGCATACCTGCAACAATATCTCCACCTACAAATGCGGAAATTCCAGGAATAATTGTAACCGGTATTTTACTGATATTCTCATAAAATGTATCATTTCGATTGTCAATATTTGTATGACGATTATTTCTTTCTTCTTTATCTTCTCTGGTCACTTTCTGAAACTCATTCACATTGGAAATACACTCTGACAAAACACATTCTATCTGTCCCAAATGCTTACTTATAAATGGATACTTCCCCAAGCTCTCACAAGAATATCCCATAAGCAAGTGAATCATCGTCGTATTACCGACAAGATAAATCTTAGATATATTTCTTAATTTATTTTCTATTTTTAACAGGTCCTGTTCTTTTTCATCTTTTTGATTTGCGCTTTGGGGTTGTCCCAATTTCTTTATTCCTCTCCACAAATCTTCTTCTATGATATTTTTTAATTCTCGTCCTTTCCCTTCATTAGATGCCAATATTCTACTAATGACATCTCCACCTAATGCCCTCTGATGATTTAAAGAAACATAGGTATCACATATTTCACCTGTACTTGATTCTACTAAAGCCATAGCTATAGTTGTAGTACCTATATCAATAGCTATGAAATATTCCTTTTGTAATTTATCCACATTATCAATTATATTTTTTTCTATACAAATGTTATTATCCAATGTAGAGTTCTTTCTTTTATCACAATTAATCCCTTCAATCCAAATACTGTCTTCACAATATTCGATTAATTCCACAACAATATTTTCCACATCTTCTTTATCCCATAACTCTTGCATTTTCACTTTACATGCCAGGCGAATTCCTTGATGTAACTCCTCTTCTAACAATGACTTTTTCTCCTGCTCATGAATGCAAATATCTACGTTTGATAATCTAACTTTACATTTGCCACAAGTTCCATTTCCTTTACAAATATGGGGCACATAAAGACCGTAATCCTGCAACATTTCTAACAAAGTGCAGTCCTTATATTTCTTATCATTACCATCTATATATATTTCAATATCATCTTTGACAATTTTCACGTTTCTATCACCCATACGAATTCTATATGTAATAAGTATATTTAATAAAGAAATTATATCTTAAATACTTATAAAAGCCAATACACATACACGCATATTCCGTACCGCTGAAGCGTCGTAAAACGACAATTTCCTCTGCTTTGACCCATCTTCACAGAGTGTTTTATCATCTAGAAAGAACTTTCTATTCCACAAAAATACTCCGAACTGCATAACGCAATTCGGAGTATTACTTTTAATTTTTTCTTATTCTTCGCTTCCTTCTGCAACCGCTGCTGCTCTTGCTGCAACTTCTTTTGCCTGAACATCACTTGGAGCCTGTTCATAACGGGAGAATTTGTATGAGTAATCACCACGACCACCTGTCATAGATCTTAAATCTGTACAGTATCCGTTTAAGCTTGCCATTGGAATATCAGCTTCAATTGCTGTTTTTCCGCCAGCTACTGGATTCATACCAAGTACACGACCTCTACGTTTGTTTAAGTCACCCATAATATCTCCTGTATAGGAATCTGGAGCAACTACTGTTAAGGAGTAGATTGGTTCTAATAATACTGGTGTCGCTTCCATAAAACCTTTCTTGAAGGCCTGAATTGTAGCCATCTTGAATGCCATTTCAGAAGAGTCTACCGGATGATAAGATCCATCGTACAATGTAGCTTTAACACCAACTACCGGATATGCAGCTAAAGGTCCTTTTCCTACAGAATCCTGTAAACCTTTTTCTACTGCCGGGAAGAAGTTCTTAGGAACTGCTCCACCTACTACAACCTGATCAAATGTGTAAGCTGTTTCCACATCACCGGATGGTTCAAATGTCATCTTAACATGACCATACTGACCATGTCCACCCGACTGTTTTTTGTATTTATATTCTACGTCAGATTTTTTCTTAATTGTTTCACGATAAGCTACTTTTGGATCGCTTAATTCGATTTCAACTTTGTATTCATTTAATAATCTGCTAACTACTACATCTAAGTGCTGATCACCCATACCTGCGATTAATGTCTGTCTGTTTTCACCATCATTAATTGCTTTTAATGTAAGGTCTTCATGCATCATTTTCTGTAAGGACTGAGAAATCTTATCGATATCAGCTTTGTTAACAGCTTTGTATCTCTTATATGTATATGGTGTAGAGATATCTGTTTTACCAAACATAATTGTGTTTGCTTTTGTAGATAATGTATCACCAGTTCTAGCTGCTGTTAATTTAGCGATAGCTCCGATGTCACCAGCGTGAAGTTCTTTAACTTCAATTGCTTTTCCACCCTGCATTACATATAATTTAGAAATTTTTTCTTCTACATCTTTATCTTTGTTGTAAATTACATCATCAGCTTTAATTACACCTGAACAAACTTTGATTAAAGAGTATTTTCCAATAAATGGATCTACAATTGTTTTCCAGATATATGCAGATTTAGCTTTTGCGAAATCATAATCAGCTTCAAAGATTTCATTTGTTTTTAAAGAAATACCTTTACATTCTTTATTTTCCGGACTTGGGAAGTATTTAACTACGTCATCAAGTAATGTGTAGATACCCTGGCAAAGAGTATTGGAACCCATTGTCATAGGAACTACGGAACCATCCATAACATTCGTTCTAAGCGCTGCACGGATTTCCGCTTCAGAGAATGTATCTCCACCGAAGTATCTTTCCATGAATTCTTCACTTGTTTCAGCAACAGTTTCCATTAATGTTTCTTTGTATAATTCTAAGTTAGCTTTGCTGTAGTCAGGAATTTCACATTCTACTACATCTTTACCTTGCCATCTGTTAGCTGTTTCGGAAATAACGTTAATGTAACCAACGAATTTTTCATTTTCACGAATTGGAAGGTGGAATGGAGCCATCTTCTTGCCATATGTTTCTGTCATGCTTTCAACTACATTTTTGAAAGATGCATTATCGATATCCATTTCTGTAACAAATACCATACGTGGTAATTTATATTTATCGCAAAGTTCCCAAGCTTTCTGTGTTCCTACTTCAACCCCTGCTTTACCGGATACAACGATAATAGCTGCATCTGCTGCAGAAACTGCTTCTTCTACTTCACCAACGAAGTCGAAGTAACCAGGTGTATCTAAAATATTAATTTTACATCCTTCCCATTCAATTGGAACTACAGATGTAGAAATAGAAATCTGTCTTTTCTGTTCTTCTTTACCAAAGTCACTAATTGTGTTTTTATCAGAAACTTTTCCCATTCTGGATGTAATACCGGATAAATAAGCCATAGATTC
>JAFYWF010000075.1 GCA_017558145.1 Lachnospiraceae bacterium | reverse complement strand
CTTCCACTTTGCAATGAATTAGAAATTACAGTAAATGAACTGCTATCTGGTGAAAGATTGCAAGAGATGGATTATAAAAAGAAAGCGGAGGAAAATATGGTGAATTTAGTGAAAGAAGCTCAAGAAAGTAAAAAGAAGATTGTAATGTCTGCAATGGTTGCTGTTTTAGTACTTGTTGCAGCAATACCTTTATTTGTTGTTGCGGGAATGTTTGAAATGCAGGTATGGACTAGAGTGTTATTGATGGGAATTGGATTTGTAATAATGGTAATGGGAATTGCCATTGCATGTGTATTAGATAGAGAAGCGGGAGCATTTGAATGTCCTGAATGCCAGGAGCGATTTGTTCCGGATATGAAATCCTATGTTATGGGACCTCATACAATTACCAAAAGAAAGTTAACATGTCCAAAATGTGGATGTACAAAATATTGTAAACATGTTTTAACCAGATAAGGTGAAACCTTCAGTTTGACGGAGAGACAAATTCCAATTTATCTAACTAAATATTGAAAGTTTTTACAGACCGATTGGTACAATTAATATGACCAATCGGTTTTAAGGTATATGGAATATAATACAAATATATTTAAGTTATAATTTCATCCTTGAAACAGAATGTAAAATCAATACAATCTAACCATGAATAATTTTCTCCATATTTACCAATCCTTTAAGCATGAGAATTGCCAAGGAGGATTGAAGGATGGTACAGGGGAAAGTTGTAATAAGTGGCGTAAATACAGCAAAGCTTCCACGGTTGAAAGAAAGTGAGACAGAAGAATTATTTACACGTTTTAAGGAAGGAGATATGGAAGCTAGAGAAGAGCTTATCAGGGGAAATTTAAGACTTGTACTAAGTGTGATTAAGAGATTTTCATCTGCCAATGAGAATGTGGACGACTTATTTTAAATAGGATGTGTCGGATTAATTAAGGCGATTGATGCGTTTGATGTCACTTTTGGAGTTAAATTGTCCAGTTATGGCGTGCCGATGGCGCTGGGTTGTTGAGAAGTGTTGTGAAATGTCGAAAAACCTTGAAAACAAAGGTTTTTTAGCGGATACTCTAATTATACAAAATTGCAGAGTTTATTGTGAATGCTTTGCTTTATAAAGTATTTGAATATTTACAACATAAAAAGGTCGTTTCACGCAATGAGACTAAGACGTGATAAGAATATGTCGATGAACTTTATATAGATCAGTGATACATAAAGTTGAACAGGATAGGTGATTATTATGGCTTTAGTTATAGGAAATAATACGGGATTTATAAGTGGTTACCAAACAAATAAATCAAGTGAATATAAGAATGTAAGGGAATATTCAAATTACTTAATGGACAGATATAGTTGTTTGAAGCCAGGAAATAATGTGGCAGTATCTGTTACACCAGGATTGTTAAGAAAAGCAATGGGAGATGAAAAAACAGGGCAGTGGTTAGAAAGAGAACTTTCTAAAGCTCCTGATTATATAAAGGCTGCGCAAGATTCTGCGAGTTCAAGAGGTTCGCGATTGGTTTCTTGCTCTATTGAATTTGGAGAAGAATATACGACAATGTATACATGCACAGTGACAGATACTCCAGGCACAGATGAAGATATTGATGAGTGGCTTGAGAGAATAAAGGAGAATAAAGAAAAGCAGAAAAAAGCCGAAAAGAAAGCAGCAGAAGAAAAGCTAACAGAACAGAGAATCGAAGAACATACTTTCAAAGGTCCGAACTTAAAGAGTGTTACGGATAGTTTTATCAAAGAGATGTATTCTTTAGGTAATGTAGAAAGTATTATAACCGGATTCGATATGAAAGCGTAAATGGAGTGAGCAGTATTCTATGATATATCAATAGAGACTGCTCTTTTTATTTTACAACATAAAAAGGTCGTTTCACAACATAGCAGTGTCCAAATAAGGGAGATATTCCGATATAATATACGCGAAAAGAGAACCAAGCGACAGTGAAACTGGCATTTGGTTCTCTACGCGATAACGAGCAAACAGTCTGTGAAACAGACAAAAAGTGCGTAGCACGAGTTTGCGAGTGTATGTAGAAGTTTGAAGGAAGTGAATCCATGCGTATAGCGATTTGTGATGATGAGAAGAGCATCAGAGAGTTGATTGGAAATAAGGTGAAAGAGCAGTATCCAGATTCAGAGATTGTTTTTTATCAGTCTGGAGAAGAACTAATTTTATCAGATAAGCATGTAGATATATTATTTTTAGATATTCAAATGTCAGGTATAGATGGCATGGAAACCGCTAGGGAGTTACGTAAAAAAGATAAGAATGTAATACTTATTTTCGTGACTGCAGTAGAGGAATATGTGTTCCAGGCATTTGATGTAAAAGCATTTAATTATATTGTGAAGCCCATTGATCATGAGAAGTTTTCTACTATTCTTCAAAAAGCAGTGAATGAATGGAAGTTGCAGGATATAAGTGAAAAAGCACCAGAAGAAAGATACGTGTTGATTAATAATAGTGGTGTGCATACAAAAGTAGCAATTGATGAAATTGTATATGCAGAAGTATTTAATCGTAAGGTGGTTATTCATAAGCTGAATGAAGAAATAGAGTACTATGGAAAAATGTCAGATCTTGAATCTATAGCTGGGAATAATTTCTTTAGACCTCATAGAGCGTATCTTGTGAATTTTAAGTATGTTGAAAAATACGATGCAACTACAATTTATCTGGAAAAAGGAACTGTTCTTATGGCGAAGCAGAATTATCCGGAATTTGTGAAGAAATATATGAAGTACATTCAGAAAAGAGGATAGTTGCTTATGAATAATATGGAAGTCTATTGGGAAATAGCAAATCATACAATTGCGATATTGAATATATTGGTGGAATGCTTGCTTTTCTATAAATTTATAAAACCATTTATGAAAGAAAAAGCATTTTATGTGGGAGTAAGTTATTCCGTAACAATGCTTATTTTTTACTGTGTGCCACAAGAGATTATATATCCTTATCTTTGGAGAGCAATTGTGGCCTGCGTTACAATGTGTCTGCTGGAGAAGAGAAATGTCAAACAGAAGGTATTTTTATCCAGCGTTATGTATCTTTTTCGATGGATGGTGTATGGAGTAACGCTTTTGCTTAGAGATGTCCTGTTTGAATTATTTATTGATATACCATACATGCATATGCATCCTGTAAAACAATGGATAGCTTATATCATTGTGGAATTGGTTTATTACAGTGTGGCTATAACCGCAATGTATTTTGTAATTAAGTTATTTCATAAGGTGTACGTTAATAAAAAAGAAGACATTTCCGAAAAAGAATTGCTGTTATTATTTGCTACTTTATTGACGGTGATGCTAGGATACTTTACATTTAATTTCTTCTCAAGAGTATATTTAGAAGATATGGAAATCTATATTTGGAATGTGCATCCTGGGTACACATTTTTACGAGTACTATATCAGATAGTTTCCTTTGCTACTGTATTAATTGCGGTTGTAACTTATCAAAAGATAAAGGAAAAGCAGCGAGAAGAAAATGTTAATTTATTATTAGAGGAACAGATTGAAAATACAAAGCAACATATAAACGAAGTAGAAAAGCTATATGAAAATATCCGTGCATTAAAGCATGATATGGGAAATCATATTACTGTATTAGAAAGTCTTTTTGTGAAGAAAGAAACAGAAGAATTTGAAAAGTATTTAACGGAACTGAAAGCAACTTATTGTGTGAGTGTAGAAGGAATAAAGACTGGAAATCCTGTTACCGATGTGATTTTGACACAGAAACAAAAAGAAGCAGAGGAATGTGGAATTGACTTTGAATGTAATTTTGTTTATCCAGTAGATTCGAATATCAATGCTTTTGATATTAGTGTGATTTTAAACAATGCGATTGAAAATGCTTTTGAGGGTGTAAGAGGATGCAAAGATCCGTATGTTTTAATATCAGCTTATCGTAAGAAAAATGCATATATGATGGAAGTAAGGAACTGCATTAGTAGGTATGTAGAAATAGATACTGAAACTGGTCTACCAGAAACTACAAAAGAAGATAAAAGAAGTCATGGTTTTGGGCTTACCAATATACGTAGAGTGGCTCAGAAGTATTATGGAGATATAGATATAAGTCAGGATGAAAAGAGTTTTGCATTAACAGTAATGCTGATGATAGAATAAAAGATAAGAGGCATAATTTGTACGAAAGGGTACAGATTGTGTCTTTTCTTTTGCTTTACAACAGAAAATGGTCGGTTCACAACAAGTCTATTTAGTATGAATTTTATTATTCCGAAATAGGAAATAACAGAACTAGTTGCATATTTAGAAATGGATTTCTAAATCAAAAATAATCAAGGAGGATGATATGGATGGCAGTAAAAGGAATTGGAAGTAATTACTTGTATTCGTTACAAAATGATTACACGCCTGATTTAAAGGCAGAGGAAATTGCAAAGTCTGTTTCCTATACTACGGTGCAGAGCGAGGGAGTATGTTATGAAAAAACAATCTCCGATTCTGTATCAGCAGGACTTGAGTTCATGCAGGAGATGGAAAAACAACTCCCGGGCACAAAGTTTTTTGTAGGTACGGTAAGTTATGGACAGACATATGGTAATTCATCAGATATTAACTTTGTTGTTAATCCTAAATTTTTAGATAAGCTAGGAACAGACGAGGCAACAAGGAAGCAATTTGAAGAAGACGTTAAGTTTTTGAATGATTTTTCAAGAAGATTCAGGGAACAGCAACTTGCTAATGGACGGGAAATAATAAGTCAAGGTTGGTTCTGTGATGAAAATGGTAATTGGGGTGGCTGGACAATTAGCAAACCTATAAATCAGAGTTCAGTCTTGCAAGATATGACAGATTATGCAGAAAAAATTCGACAGGAAAAATTGGAAGAGCGAAAAAGAGCAGAACAGGAATTAGCAGAATACTTTGGTGATCGTTTCAAAGGCATTAGCATTAAATGGATAGAAGAAGATGAAAAGTATGAAGAACTAGAGGAAGTAGAAGCGAATGAAGATGCATCTGAAAATGAAAGTGAAACGGTATCAACTTCAATAGGAGTGAATGTTGGAAAGATGGCAAGGAAGATTGCTGCTGCAAAAACCAGAGAGCAATTGCGGACTGTTATTAATGAAATAAAAAGCGATATGCAAGAAGTAAAAGATGGGCTTGAAAAAGGTTGGTGTGATGAAGCGGAATTAGATAAGGTTAAGTATTTAATGTCTTTAGCACAGAATCGGATGGGACAAGTGGAAGATAGAGAAGCAACGCCAGAAGAAGAGAACTTGTTTGCAATGGCTTCGTTAATGTAAATCGGGAGGAAGATAATATGAAAATTAATGGTATAAATGGAACTAATACGCAAGCTGGTGGAATTAATATGATGCAATCAAATGATTCTGTTAGTAAAAATTTGCAGAGTCAAATAGCTAATGCTCAAAAGCAGTTGCAGGAAATTTCTGAGAATAAAGAGATGAGTCTTGAAGAAAAAATGAAAAAGAGACAGGAAATACAGCAACAGATTGCAGATTTAAATAATCAGTTAATACAGCATCAGATTGAACAGAGGAAAGAACAAAGAGAGAAAAAAGCCTCTATGAATGACATGTTAGGAGGTAGTCAGAAAACTGTTTCGAAAGCAGGGAAACAGGCAACAGGTTTATCGCAGGCGAGTATGAAAGCTATGATTTCTGCAGATTCTGCAATGGCTCAGGCTAAAGTACAAGGAAGCGTGGCAACTAAAATGGAAGGCAGAGCAGGTGTATTGACAGCAGAAATTAAGTTGGATCAGGCTCGTGGGGATGATGTAGAAAAGAAGAAAGAAGAACTTGCAGAGGTTGAAAAGAAAGCTATAGAAGCAGAATCTGCACAGATGAATACATTAGCAGATGCTAATAAAGAACTTGAAGAGGCTGCGAAAGCAGATCAGAAAATTGAAAAAGCAGAAGAAAAAGAGGATAAGAAAGACATTACTTCTATTAAAGAAGATAAAAATGTGGCAGATACAGAGGAATATGAGATTGCAGATATAGAAGCTGCGTCAGAAATGGTTAATTCAGAAGTAGAAGTATCTGCACCAGAAACGGTTGTATATACTCACGTAGATGTTCGTTTATAGGAGGTGTATATTATGTCAAAAATAAATGATTTTAGTGATTATACAAGTAAATACAATACCAATGCAGACTATTCATATTTGTTTGGTAGTACACAAGCACCGTCAACAAGTGGTTCATTTAGTCTTTCGGATTATGCAGCAATTAAAAATGGTAGCTATGGAAAACTTTTAAAAGCTTATTATGCAAAACAAGATGCAGAAAAAGCGAGTGCGGATGGAGAAACTGTGCAGAAAGCGACATTGATGAAAAACGGAGCAGATGCACTAAAAAAATCTGTGGAAGCATTAAAGAATGATGACCTCTGGGAAAAGAAGATAATTAAGAAAAAAGATGAACAGACAGGAGAAGAAGTTGAGGTAGAAGATTATGATTGGGATGCCATTACAAAAGCAATGAAATCGTTTGTTGCAGAGTATAATGATGTGATAGAGCAGGCTGGGGATTCCAATTCAAAAGATGTATTAAGAAATGCAGTATGGATGACGGGAGTTACTGACTCTAATGAAAATGTGCTATTAAAAATTGGTCTTACAGTAGGAAAAGGGAATAAGCTGGAATTGGATGAAGAAGCACTTAAGAAAGCAGATATTAATACATTAAAAACTCTTTTTACTGGACATAACTCATTTGCTGATAAAGTATCCATGAAAGCAAGCAGTATTTCAAATGCAGCTGCACGTTACGTTGGAACCTACAAGAGTAATGGTACATATAACAATGTCTTATCAGAAATGGTATCAAGCAAGGTTGATAAGGAAGTGTAAATATGTCCAAAAAAAGTGATAAAGAAAAATCAAGAGAATTAACAGTTGTAGTAAAAAATCTTGATGGTAAAATTCTTACAGATGAAGATTTAAGAAATACAGTAATTACCAATGAAATGTATTATGTGTACGTAAACGAAATTAGAGAACGGATAAAAGAGATGCAAACATTTAATAAAGAAAAAACAGCACCGATTTAAGGTAAAGTGACAGGCTATTTTATTAAGAATGTAAATTTATTTTTCTAACTGAATAATGAAAAGTTTTACAGACCGATTGGTATTGATATGCCAATCGGTTTTTTGCTTGAGTTTGGAATGTGTTGATAGTACATATAGTGTAAAACATAAAAAAGTGTCCAGCTTAGTGTCCAGGGTAGTTTAAACATTAATAACTTTTGAAAGTGGCTTAAAATAAGGAAAATTTAGACTTTATGAAATTTGGTGTCCAGGTGTCCATGGTGTCCAGACTTAAAATAATAGTATAGAAATTAGATAAAATTTATAGTAATTATAAAATTAACAAGATCCAGAAAAAACAGTTTTATGCGTAAATGTTACTAAAAATATGAGTCTAAAGAGCATAAGTAACTTATAATTTCATCCTTGAAACAGAACATAAAATCAATACAATCTAACCATGAATAATTT
>JAFYWF010000007.1 GCA_017558145.1 Lachnospiraceae bacterium | reverse complement strand
TCTTTTAAATAGTTATTTTCTTCTTGTAACTCTCTTATCAATTTTCGAAGCGAGTCAAGATTTTCAGCTTCAATATTCATTTTCTTATCCTCGCTTTCTAGTAGTACTTACGCATAATTTATCTACTGAAAAACGAATAGAATTAAGCCTCCAAATATAAACTTAGAGGCTTATCTTTCGTGATTTCATATTTTATTGTTTTCTATATCTGGTTATCTTTTTCCAATTTTCAGGAAATCCCATTTTCTCATATAACTCTTGCTCTGATATACTATCATGCTTTTTAAGGTATTTATCAATTTGCGTTTTAAGCTCCTTTATAAATTCCTTATACCAATTATCGCTCAACAGGTATCTTAAAGCAATCACTACTGAAAACAAATCATTTTTTCCATTCACATATTGTGTACCCTTTTGAGCAATCTTTAACTTCATATGTAGCGGTAAATCTGGAATGCTATCAGTCGTTCTATAAGTAAATAATCGTTCTCCATGCGCACAAACATTTCTAAATTTTACCATTACAGCCAGAATCGAAATCATTTGACTTTCGTTAATACATTGATAATTTCTACTGACCTTAATCTGTATATCCTGCGGGAGCAACATATACATCTTAGAAATATTCCCAAATGTTAACGCATTTGTCAGTACCCATAATGGGACATTTCCATATTTTTTCTGTGCATGATTTATATAATTATAATCCGTTGGTTTTGTAACATACCCTTCTAATATCTTCATTAAACGATCGATATCTCTTTGATTTTTCTTACCTACATAATTATAATTTGAAGTATCAAGATATTCCTTTTGGTTCTCGCCATTCTTCTCTGTAAAATAATAGGAAACTTGTGACTTAATTTCATTTTCTACTTTAATAAGATACCTCAAAAGCAATTGCCTTAAAGATTCATCAAAATAATATAACTCTACAATATCCTCAAATCTCGTTCCATCTTTGTACTTCTTGGTTGTTGGATTTTTAAAGATGTCCTTATATCCTCCAATTAATGAATAGTAGCTTGTCTGCCTTAAAATTTCCTTGGCATATGCTTCATCATCAATTTGCAGATTTTTTTCACTCTTCAGTTTTTCTATTTGCTGATCATAGTTCAAAAAAATCTTTGGCATGTAAAATATCTCCTTAAAATAAAAAAGAGGAGACCCCGCAAGTTCTCCCCCGGTCGCAGGCCTCACAGGTTTCTGCAACGCGATCACTGTGTTTATCTTACTTGACCTTGAACTTCATGTCAAGCAATTTCTACAGCCACTATAGTATATGCTGTTATTTATTCTTTAATACCCAAATATTTATGAAGGCTCAACACCATAAGCAACCAGTTTATCAGTCAATTCCTTTATCATATGTATTGTACGTGCCATAGCCTGCTCCTAAATTATTCCTGCATCAAATAAATGCTTGTCTCTACTTTCTATTCTGCTGCGTAACGCATCTATTCTGCAAAATACATTCAATAAAGCAAAATTGAACACTTGTTTCCAAGTTGTCAAATCAGATTTACCAAGTTCTATTTTAAACACATTATCCGTTTCCCCACAAAATAACCAAGGCTTTTCAGTAGTCAGGCTTCTTGTCCCAACTTCCGAAAAGCCCGAAAATATGCCATTTTCTTACTCTTATTTATCTTTTTTAGACATCAAAACTACCGTCTCACAATGGCTTGTGTGACTAAACATGTCACACCCTCTCATCTTTCTTACCTTATAACCATTCTTTGTCAAATACTGCAAATCTCTTGCTAACGTTTCCGGATTACAAGACACATACACAATTTTTTCCGGACTACATTTCACCACAGAACTTAAGAAAGCTTCATCACTTCCGGCACGAGGTGGATCCATAAATACCACATCTACTTTTTCTCCTTGTTCTGCTAATTGCACCATGAATTCGCCTGCATCTTTATTGTAAATTTCAATATTTTCAATTTTGTTAATCTTTGCATTCGTTCTGGCATCTCTTACGGCATCAGAATTTAATTCAACTCCGATAACACGCTTTGCTTTATCTGAAGCAATCATACCAATGGTTCCAATTCCGCAATAAGCATCCAAAATTGTTTCTTTTCCCGTAAGTCCTGCATATTCAATGGCTGTACCATAGAGCCTTTCTGTCTGTACCGGATTCACCTGATAGAAGGATTTTGGCGAAATCTTAAAGGTTTTTCCACAAAGCACATCCTCAATATACCCTTTTCCATAGATAACCTGTTCTTTATCACCAAGCACCATACTGGTATTACGATTATTTACATTAACTACAATGGTAGTAATTTCCGGATGTTCTTTTAATAAAGCTTTTACAAAATTATTCTTAGAAGGCAAAATGGGACTTCCCAGTACCAATACCACCATAATCTGTCCTGTCTGAAAACCGGTTCTAACCAAAACATGGCGAAGCAATCCGTATCCCGTATCTTCATCATAAGTTTTAATTTTAAAGGAACGAATCATATTTTTAATGGTTCGAATAATCGCTGTTGCCTTTTGGTTTTCCAAAAAACAGCTTTCCACATCCACAACTCTGTGAGTTTTTTCTTCATAAACTCCAGCAATAGGACGATGCTTGTGATCTAATCCAAAGACAGCATGGACTTTATTTCTGTAGTAATCCGGCTGTTCCATTCCAATCATGGGTTCCGGTTTACCAAACTCGCCAAGTAATTCCGTTAGCTTCTTTTGTTTTTGCTTTAACTGCTGATCATAGGGAATATCAATGAACTGACAGCCACCACATTTTTTACTGTATGGACAACGGGATTTTGGCTTTTTGTCACGTTCATCCTGTTCCAATTCTTTTACTTTAAAATCATCTCTATAACCGGAAATCCTGTTCTTTGATGTCTTATTTTTTTCTTTTAGATTCTGCTTATCTTCATTTCTTAATTTTTGTTTTTTATTGTTTTGTTTTTCATTATTTTTTACAAAATCTTTTTTATCATTCTTCTTTCCTTCTTGTTTTGGTTCTTTTTTGTTCTTATTTAGAGGATCTTTTTTCCCATCTTTCTTTTTATTTTCAGTAAAATCTTTTTTACTCTCTTTTTTCTTTTTTCCTTGTTCTTTCTTATCCTCCGGAACCTGATTCTTTTCTCTTAACACATCCTGTTCCATCATTTTAAACACAGTACTTCTTAAATCTTTTGCCATAACAATCTTTCTCCCATTCCAAATTCTACTTTATCATTTTGCTTTTTTCACTTATATCAAATACAAACATTCTTTTAGATTTTAAAAATTATTTTTTTACTTTTGTTACTAAATGAAGTTTACCATAAAACATCTTTTTATGCTATGCTATGATAAACGTAATAATTTTAAGGAGAAGCCTTATGCCAAACATAATTCACATTACTGATTTTTCAAATAAAGAACTGGATATTTTTGCCCGTTTGTCTGAAAATGATTTACTTAGCCGTCACAAACCGGAAGAAGGAATTTTTATAGCGGAAAGTCCCAATGTGATTGAACGGGCTTTGAATGCAGGCTGCATTCCCATCTCGATTCTGGTAGAAGAAAAAGAAATGCAAAAAGATGCTGCTAAAATCCTATTTAGACCGGAGTGCGAAAACATACCTATTTTTATAGCTCCTTTTGAAATTCTTTCTAACCTTACCGGTTTTCAATTAACCCGCGGTCTGCTTTGTGCCATGAAACGCCCCTTTCTTCCTACCGTAGAAGAAATTTGCAAAAATGCAAGGCGAATCGCTGTATTGGAAAATGTGGTAAATCCTACCAATGTGGGAGCAATTTTCCGCTCAGCTGCTGCCTTAAATATGGATGCTGTATTACTCACTGCCGGATGCAGTAATCCCTTGTACCGCAGAGCTTCCAGAGTTAGTATGGGAACCGTATTTCAGATTCCATGGACTTATATTTGTCCGGATATTCCAAAGAAATCTCCTGAAAATTTAGTCTATAAAAAAAACGGTACCAAACCTCCCACCTGGGAAACAGACGGCATAAACCAATTACATGCACTTGGCTTTAAAACTGCTGCCATGGCTCTTACTGACGAATCCGTTTCTATAGACTATCCGGATTTATTAAAGGAAGAAAAACTAGCTATTATTCTTGGCACGGAAGGCGATGGTCTTGCTTCCACAACCATTGCTGATTGTGACTATACCGTAAAAATTCCTATGTCCCACGGTGTAGATTCTCTTAATGTTGCTGCTGCCAGTGCTGTGGCTTTTTGGGAACTTGGAAAATTAAAATAGGCTGTTTGCTGAATATACATAAAACTATACATGTTATTCAGCAAACAGCCATTCTTTAATTTCCAACTTTTCTCTGGAAGAATTTCACCACTTCCACTACCGGAATTACCAAGAAACCTAACGTAATGGCAATCACATATTCTGCCAAGCTTACACTGGTAAATTCAAAAGCATTGGCAAGGAATGGTATTTCACAAACTAAGGTTGTTAAAATAACCGTTGCGATACCTGCCAGCCACAATACTTTGTTCCTGGAGCCCAATTTAAAAATACTTTCTCTCTGGGAACGCATATTAAAACTATGGAAAATTTCTGCCATGGACATGGTTAAGAATGCCATCGTCATACCATCCTGGCTATTTGCAATTTCCCAAACACCGGATTCCATATAGTGACCAATAAAATAAGATGTCATCACTAATACAGTAACTAATAATCCCTGGTAACCAATATCAAATCCCATACCATCTGCAAAAATACCTGCTTTTGCATTACGTGGTTTTCGACGCATGATATTTGGTTCTGCTTTTTCCATACCAAGAGCAAGAGCCGGGAAGCAGTCAGTTACTAAGTTAATCCATAATAGGTGTACCGGTTTTAAAATGGTAAATCCAAGTAAAGTAGCTGCAAAGATACTTAATACTTCACTCATGTTAGAGCCCAGTAAGAACTGGATTGCTTTGCGGATATTATCGTAAATTCTACGGCCTTCTTCTACCGCACCTACGATAGTTGCAAAGTTGTCATCCGTCAGTACCATGTCTGCTACATTTTTCGTTACATCAGTACCGGTAATTCCCATTCCCACACCAATATCGGCTGATTTAATGGACGGAGCATCATTCACTCCATCTCCGGTCATTGCTGTAACAAAACCTGCATTTCTCCATGCATTTACAATACGGGTTTTATGTTCCGGCTGAACACGGGCATATACACTAATGTTACGAAATTCTTTTTGGAATTCTTCCTCACTCATTTCATTTAATTTAGCACCGGTAAGTGCATAAGTGCCTTTTGTTAAAATACCCAGTTCTTTCGCAATGGCACATGCGGTATCCACATGATCACCGGTAATCATAATGGCACGGATTCCTGCCGTGTTACATTCCACAATGGCATCCTTCACTTCCGGTCTTACCGGATCAATCATACCGCAAAGACCTGTAAACACCAATTTTTGTTCTATCTCTTCCGGTTCAAAATCCGTTGGTTGTTTCTCCCAAAGTCTTTCGCCACACGCAAGAACACGAAGTGCTTTATCTGCCATTTCTTTATTGGCAGCAAGAATCCTATCTGCATATTCCTTTGTCATCGGCACTGCTTTTCCATCTTCAAGATAGAAATCACATTGTTTCATAATGACATCCGGAGCACCTTTAGTAAACTGCATAAATCCGTCCTCCACTTTATGGATGGTAGACATCATCTTTCTTCCGGAGTCAAAAGGTGCTTCTGCCACACGGGCCATTTCTGCTTGCAACTCTTTTTTCTTAAGTCCTAATTGATTAGCCCATACAACTAAGGCTGCTTCCGTAGGTTCCCCCGTTACATTTCCATCCTCATCTATCTGAGCATCGCTGCATAAAGCCATGGCAGTTGCTAAGTGTTTTTCATCACCACAGAAGGAATCTACGACAGTCATCTTATTCTGTGTTAAAGTACCTGTCTTATCAGAACAGATAATCTGTGCGCAACCAAGAGTTTCTACCGCTGTCAACTTACGAATAATAGCATTTCTTTTAGACATATTGGTAACACCAATAGACAATACTACGGTTACTACCGCGGCCAAACCTTCCGGAATGGCAGCTACTGCCAAAGAAACGGCAACCATGAAAGAATTTAAAACAAGTTCAAAATCCCATCCTCCTGCTCTGATTAACTGAACAGCAAAAACAAGAACGCAGATTACTAAAACTAATTTTGTTAAAATACCGGATAACTGGCTTAATTTCCTCTGTAATGGAGTCTGACCTTCCACCGCCTGGGTTAATGCATCTGCAATTTTCCCCATTTCTGTATCCATACCGGTAGCAGTAATCACAGCTTTTCCTCTACCGTAAACCACCGTACTTCCCATGTACATCATATTCTTACGGTCCCCTAAGGAAACATCTTTTTCGCCTTCTTTTAAATAGATAATATCCATAAATTTCGTAACCGGAACGGATTCCCCTGTTAACGCTGCTTCTTCAATCTTTAAGCTGGCGTTTTCTATGATACGCCCATCTGCCGGAACCGCATCGCCGGCTTCCAAAAGAACCACATCACCAACAACTAAATCTTCACTAGGTACTATCTGCACTTTTCCATCGCGTAAAACTTTGGATGTAGCTGCTGACATTTCCTGCAATGCCTCAATTGCTTTTTCCGCTTTACTTTCCTGATATACTCCAAGAACTGCATTGATAATGACAACTGCTAAAATAATAATCACATCCGCAAAACTATCGTTTTCAATCACAGCTAATACTCCACTAATGGCTGCTGCCACAAGAAGAATGATAATCATAGGATCTGCAAGCTGTTCTAAGAATCTTTGCAAAATAGACTTTCCTTTCGCTGCTTCCAAACGGTTTTTTCCATTTTCAGCCAAACGCTTTGCTGCTTCCTGACAATTCAAACCATTCTCAGAAGAATTTACTTCCTCCATTACTACTTCTTTTTCTTCGCAATAAAATCTCATTTATACCCTCCTGTTACGTTTCCCTACCTTAAACTCATGCTTAAGCAGGCATTTCTCGATTATAAGAAATCCTGTTCTAAATTTCTTATATACACTATATATACAACAAAAAACCCAAGTATAAGAATTATACTTGGGTCTAATTTCCGACATATATCGACTCATGTATAATCTTAGATATACATGAGTTTGGCTATTTTAGGAAAGAATTATTCTGCTTTATTCTCTAAATACCTCTTTGCTTCCAAAGCCGTATTAGACAAATACTTTATCACTTCTACGGGATATTTTCCTACTGCTGTTTCACCTGTTACCATGACAGCTTTCGCACCATGATATACCGCATGAAAAATATCCGAAACTTCCGCTCTCGTAGGTAGCGGATTCTCCTCCATGGAGGAAAGCATTTGAGTAACTACCATATACGGTTTATCATATTTTTTACACGCCAATTCTATGTTCTTCTGTACTTTGGGTAGTTCCCATAGAGGCATATCATTCCCCAAATCTCCTCTGGCAATCACAATCAAATCTGCCTCCGGTAAAATAGAGTCTAAATGCTCTACTCCCATGCGATTTTCAATCTTTGCAAAAATTTTAAGGAACTCCATCTTTTCCTTTTTCAACAGCTCTCTTACTTTTTTCAAGTCCTCTCCTGAAAATACAAATGGCTGCATTAAGGCAGTAACACCATATTCCTTTGCCTGGCGAATATTTTCCATATCATAATTTGTTAAAATGGGCATAGTTACATTAACATCCACAATTTTTATACTCTTATGTGATTTTAATTTCCCGCCCATCAAAACTTGAACAACAGCCTCTTGCCCTGTAACTTCCAGCACTTTTGTGCGAATTTTACCATCATCCAGCAATACTTGCATGTTTGTTTTTATCACTTCCAACACTTCAACAGGAACCGGAATCCTTAGTATTTCCTGTGTATTTTCCACCACCAAATCTTTGCTTGTTTCCGTTCCTGAGATTGCAGCATTACTTACAAACATTGCGGTTTGCTTCTCCTGCAAATAGATTTCGTCCATATTACCAATTCGAAGTTCCGGACCTTGCATATCAATTAAAATCTGCGGTTTCAATCCCAACTTCGATGCTGCCTTCTTATAATTATCAATATATTCTTTACTTTTTTTCAAGGTAGTATGAGATAAATTAAGACGCATACCGGTCATTCCGCATCGTATCATATCCTCTAAAACATCCTGAGCTTTACATGCAGGGCCAAAGGTGCCGTAAATTTCTATTTTCTCTTGTTCCATCACGTCTGACTCCATATGTTACTTTTTTCGTATGGCTATTTCACAACCTGATCCATCTGTGTAATCACTTCTTCTAATTTTTCACAAAGTTCTTTTGCCATCTCAATATCTTTATTTTTTAAACAAGAAGCAATTCTGGTTTCCAATTCTTTTTTCTTCTGTTCCAGTTCTAAATATTCTTTGTTAAAATGCTTATCGTAAATCATCTTTCTAAAGGTTCTGATTCTCATTTTGCGAAGTGTTTTATCTTCCACAAACAGCACAGAGTCTGCTACATTTACAATATGATAAAAATCATGTGCTACCATCAGCACTGCCCCTTTGTATTCTACCAAAGCTTTTTCCAAGGCAATCTGAGAATAAGTATCCAAATGGCTGGTCGGCTCATCCAAAAGCAATAAATTTGCGTTACTTAAAGCAATCTTAGCCAACTGTAACAGATTCTGTTCTCCACCGGACAATTGTCCTATCTTTTGAGTTAACGTTTCTTCTTCAAAACAATAATCTTTTAAATAGTTTTGAATCTCAGCCTTTCTATCAAAACCTAAGACTTCCATTTCTTGATATACTGTATTTTCTTCATTCAACATTTCTCCATGAAGCTGAGATAAGAAGCCAATCTCCACATCATCCGCAATTTGAATACTATCACTTTCATTTTTATAAATATCTCGTAACAATGTAGTTTTTCCGGTTCCATTGGCTCCTACAATAGCAACCTTTTCTCCCTCATGAAGCTCTAAATCCACATTTTCTAATAAAGTCTCCTGAAAAGCCACCTGATATCCGGAAATGGTAAGTACCGTTTTGGCCTCATTCTCTGTATTATTTTCCAAGTCATTTTCTTGAACTTCCATAACATCACCAGCATCTAGGTTTAATATTACATCCTTGGCACCAACTTTTGGCAACTGAATTTTAGGCAAACGAAGATCCACAAAGGGTGATTTGATAGCTCTGGCACGAAGTCTGTTTAAGTGAGTAACCTTTGCATTTAAGGCACGTCCTAAAGAAGCGATATCTACTCTGGTGGCATCTTTACGCATACGCTCAACCATTTTTTCTGTTCTTTCAATCTCTTCCTGATCGGCTACTGCAGCTTCTGATAATTCGATTTTCTTCTGCAAAAGCGCAAAGTTATATTCTGTAAAATTACCATCAAATTCTTGGATATCTCCATTTTCCAAGTGTAAAATCTTATTAAAACAATGATTTAGTAAATAACGATTATGAGTAATTACTAACATGGTTCCCTGATAGGAATTAATTAACTTACATAAATTGTTAATATTCTCAAAGTCCAAAAACACATCCGGCTCATCCATAATCAGAAGGTTTGGCATAAGAAGCATCTCTTTGACAACCTGAAGCAATTTATATTCTCCGCCACTTAGTTTCGAAATTTCTATATTTTCATGATTTTCCATACCAACTAAATACAGCTGTTTTTTGATATTACTTTCATAATTATCGCCATCCATTGCCTGAAACAAATCCAATAACTTCTGATAACGTTCAAAAACACTATCCAAATCCTCTGCGGTTGCCATTTCATCACAAACTCTGGCGGTTTCTTCCTGATTTTCCACAAACTTTTCACTTAAAAACTCAAATACTGTTTTTTCCTGATCTTTGTCAGATTTGGAAAACTGATTTACATATCCTATTCTACATTCTTCACTTTTTATAATTTTTCCATCATACAAATATTTTTCCGTATCCAAAATCATGTCCACCAACGTGGTTTTTCCGGTCCCATTACTTCCAATAAAGGCACAATGCTGCCCTTCCTCTAATGTAAATGAAATATTTTTATATAATTCCTTCGTTGGAAATTCGTAAGATAACTTTTCTACCCGAATCATTTTGCACTCACATTACGCCTTCTTTTCTTATGAAGGCCTTCCTTTCTGTTTTCTACATTTTTATATTGTATCATATTATGAGTTATTTTTATATCCATCGAATTTTTATATTAGTTTTATTATAGTTATGCTTCTATTTATGGTATAGTAAGAAAGAAAACTCTTTTACTATAAAATTTTTTATTTTTACAAAGGATGTATATTATGACAACAAATACAAAACACTGGACATCTATTTGGGGAAATGCTGTTTCCATTGCTGAAAACAGACCTGAAAGCTATAGCAAGAATATCACCTTGCGCTACCCCATTTATTCTCATTTTGCAGGAGATGCCATTCGATTAACATATGATAATTATTGTGGCACAGAAGAAATCACCATCAGTAAAACAACTGTGTTCATAAACAATTCCTTCCTTCCGGTTACCTTTTCCGGAAAGATTTCTACTACTGTAGAAGCCGGCAAATGCATTGTTTCTGATGAAATAAAATGTAAGGTGACTGCCAAAAGTATCTTTTTTGTCAGCTTTTATTTAGAAGATTATACTCAGATGCGTTCCATGGTCTATGCCAGTGGCCCTCTTTCCTCCGGTCTCTACGCCATTGGAGATTTAACCTCTGAACAGGATATTCCCATCAATATATCCCGTAATACCAATAATTTTTATTTTTTAAGTAACGTATCTGTTCTTACAGAAAAAAACAATCGTTGTATTGTATGCTACGGTGATTCCATTACGGCACAGGATTGGCCCAACTACCTTGCTCTTCGTTGTCGCGAGAAAGGTTTTGACCATACTTCTATCATCAGAAGAGCCACTAGCGGTTCTAGAATTTTAAGAGAATATTATAATATAACATACGAATCCTATGGTCTTAAAGGCACCAATCGTTTTGAGCATGAAGTTCCTACCGATGGTGCTGACACCGTGATTATCCAACAGGGCATTAACGATATTATTCATCCCGTAGGTACTGAAATTAACCCCTTCCGTCCTATGAGTGATATGCCTACTTTAGAAGAACTGATTGATGGTATGAAATATTACATTTCCAAGGCTCGCTCCTACGGTTACAAAGTTTATTTAGGCACTCTTCTACCTATTGAAGGTTGGAGAACTTATGCCGATTTTAGGGAAAAAATAAGAAATGAATTTAATGATTGGATGCGTACTACCAATTTAGTAGACGGATGTATTGATTTTGATAAAGCACTTTGCAATCCTGAAAATCCAAGTGCATTTTTACCAATCTATGATAGTGGTGATCATCTTCACCCCAGCAAGGAAGGATACAAAAAGATGGCTGAAACGGTAAGTGAAAGCCTATTATATTAGTTTTGGGAGGTAATTTATGATTTTATATTTTTCAGCAACCGGTAATACTGAATTTATTGCAAAAGAAATTGCAAAACGCCTTGACGACGAATGTCTCAATTTACTAGAACGTATTAAGAATGACGACCATGCTATTCTTCACTCTGAGAAACCCTTTATTATCTGTGCGCCTGTTTATGTATGTGAGATGCCGCGTTTCATGAGCAAATACTTACGTGAACAAAACTTTACTGGTAGCAAAGATGTTTACTTTATCTTCACCAGTGGTGGTTACTGTGGTATCTCCGGCATACTCGCAAAATCTATGTTCAAAAAGAAAAAAATGAACTACCACGGTCATGCAGAGGTTACAATGCCAAGAAATTATGTTGCTAATGATTCTTATCCTATGCTCGAGAAACAGGAAGTGGAAGAGAGAATAACAAAAGCATATCAAGAATTAGATACTATTACAGAATCCATCCGTACCGGTGGCAAACTTACTGCCAGACATGTATTCTTGTTTGAAACATTAATTACCGTTCCTTTTAATCCAATCTGGTGTAAATATAAGTTAACTGCTAAAGAATTTCATGTAAAAGATTCTTGTATTGGATGCGGCAAATGTGCTAAACTTTGTCCTCTAAATAACATAAAAATGAAACACAAAAAACCTATATGGCATAATCAATGTACTCATTGCATGGCTTGTATCGGTAACTGTCCTACCGAAGCTATTGAATATGGAACAATTACCAAGGAGAAAGAACGTTATAATTTTGGTAAATATCGTTATGTAATAAAAAATCTGAAAAAGAATCAGAAATGATAAACTAAACCGCTGCATAAAATTTATTTACGCAGCGGTTTTTCGTTCATTTATTCCGATACAAATGACACTCTTTATCATGAGAATAAATAATTCCTATGGCTTGTAAGTAAGAATAGATAATAGTAGAACCTACAAATTTCATTCCTCTTTTCTTCAAATCCTTTGAAATTAAATCCGACATTTCATTGGTAGTTTTATCTACTTCATACAGAATTTCATCTCCTGTAAAAAGCTTTAAATAATCATAAAACGAACCATACTCTTTGATAATAGATTTAAAAATTTTACTATTATCAACACTAGCCTTTATTTTCAACTTATTCCGAATAATTTCTTTATTATTCAACAATTGTTCTATTTTCTTTGTATCATAAGTTGAAACTAAATTATAATCAAAGTTATCATATGCTTTTCGAAAGCTTTCTCTTTTATTTAGAATACATTCCCAAGATAAGCCTGCCTGAAAAGATTCTAAAATTAGCATTTCATATAAGTATTGATCTGCAAAATTTGGACTACACCACTCCTCATCATGATACTTTATATATACCGGATTATTCATGTTACACCATCGACACCTTTTTTTGTCGATTTTCTCCATACTAATCATCAAATTCTCCATATTCACATCCGGCATTTTTTATCATAATTTCATCTATAAGTTTACCATCCCGATATAACTTGACAGTTCCAATTCCATTTCCACCATTCCAAAGTCGATTATGTAATTTCTTCCCATTAGGTGCTTCATAATTGACTAACAACATATCTTTTTTCTCACAAGTTAAATCTGTCACCATACGATTGCGCCATGTTCTTTGGTCTACATGCCATATAATTTGTGACTCTGTTTCCTTACAATCAAATTTTGTTCTTGTAAATGTCCAAAATTTTGAAAAATTAAATTCATAACATTGTCCTTCGTACCAAAACGCTGATAAAAGCTTTCGTTTCAAAGCTACCGGGCCAATTTTAGGTCTTCCGCCTCCAATATCAAAAACACTATTTTCTAATTTTTTACCTGTACAAAGGCTGGTTAAATTATTCGAAGAAATCCACACCCATGGAGAAGTGAAATCTTTTCCCCAGTTTTTATCTGCATATCCATAACAATGATCCGGATGAACCAAATATTTTTCGTTATTCCAAATAATCTCTCCGGAATATGCTGTTTTCATACCTTCTGCATGCCAAAACATTTCAAAGAGTTGCATTGTTCTAAAAAACTTTCCAGCACCGTATCCTACATTAAATGCGACCTTTTTATCTATTTTTAAATTCCATGAAATATTTCCATGCTGGCACATATATTCAGGATGTTCCAGTGCTTCGTTTTCTAAAATATTAATAGATCCTATCGTTTTAGTTTCATCTAAATAACAATCATCACCTTTTACAGAATATGGTGCTGAAAAATTCACTTCAATCTTGTTCCATCCCCAAAAACGATGTAACTGTGCTGCATCTTCTCCCCAAGTTCCTGCTTTTACCATCAAATAGGAAGGTTTTATCCCTTTCTGCTTATTTTCATCCAATTGACCATAAATAGGCATATCGGTTCCTGATGCAGGATTGCATAGAAAAAACTCAATAAAAAAAGCTTTTTCCTCTCCTGTCTTTTCATGACGCCCGGTAAAAGAATGCCACCACCAATCATATCCACATTTTGCTTGTCCTCTAACCAACATACATTCATTTCTTGTTATATCTGATTTATTAAACATCTTTCTCTCCCCTCCAACAACATTCGGTTAAATTATAGCACAAAAAATCAAATACGAACACTCTCTAACCACCAAGCTCCATATGTTTCATCATGATAATTCCAAAATGTTGTATATTCTATTTTCACTTCTTTTTGTTCTATATAATCATACAAACTACATTCGGAAAGAATTGTGCAAAAAGAAATATTCTCACTCTTACATATCCTGATAGATTCTTCATTAAACGCTTGATATGATGGTTCATAATTCGTTACAACCATTAACTTTTGATTACAATACGTGGAGATAGTATTTAGCATCATACTATTTCCACTCCTACGTCGTTTTTCACGCAATAATTTATCTTCTTCTTTCTGTAATCTTGCCCATTCAACAATCATCTTAACGGCAGTATTAATCTCAATTGTTCCATCAAAATAAAGCCAATCTGAAATTTTGGATTGATTCATAAGTAAATCTACCTTATTTTCTATTCTATTTAAATATGTATGAAATGGTGTTCCCCGATATATATATCCGGAAGGAGATATTTTATTGTATGGTTCTGAAAATCCAATGGGTAGTTTTCCTTCGTGTGCAAGAAAATCCTGAAAAATTTTTTTTATTTCTTCACGAAGTGCTTCTTTTGTATCTTTCTCTTTTAAATTAGACATATCTCATTCTCCTTATCTTTTACTTTCTCTAATTTCTGTCTTTCTATTACATACTATAGCTATTAATAAAGAAATTTTTTTGCATTTTTAACATATGACTTGTTTTCCGTGCAACATTCGCAATTCGCTTCGCTTCTTGCTCATGTACTGCTTTCGCCGTATTGTACTTTTGTTTTCCATGCAACATTCGCAATCCGCTTCGCTTCTTGCTCATGTACTGCTTTCGCCGTATAACAATCAAAAAGACACCATACATATGAACAATTTCATGTACGGTGTCTTTTCGCTTGTTGCACGGACTCAATGCTCTATCATATTTTCTATAAAAATACCATACCCCCGTGTCGGGTCATTCACCAGTACATGGGTTACCGCGCCGACAAGTTTCCCGTCCTGTATAATGGGACTGCCGCTCATTCCCTGAATAATTCCACCGGTTGTTTCCAATAATCTTTCATCTGTCACTTTTAATTCCAGTCCTCTGTTAATATTATCGTTTTCCTGTTGTATTGCAATAATCTCTACCTCATACTTTGTTGGTTCCCCAGTTAAAGTACAAAGGATTTCTGCTTTTCCAAGCTTAATTTCCTGTTTAAGAGCAATAGGCATTGCTTCTTCCTGCACAGGCAAATTTGTTATATCTAAAAACCCATATACACCCCTTTTTGTATTTTGAAAAATATCTCCCACTTTATACTTCTTAGCATAAGCAATTACTCCTGTTAATTCTCCCGGGGTTCCACGACTTCCTTTCGTAATAGATATAATATCTGCCTTGTATAATGCACCTTGCTTTACTTCCATCAAGTTTGTAGTATCAATATCATTAATTCCATGCCCTAATGCACCAAAATTTCCCTCTTCATCAACAAAAGTCAAAGTTCCAATTCCTTGAGCATTATCTCTCACCCAGATACCTAATTTATACTCTCCTTTTTGATCTTGCAAGGGTTGTATTTCCACCATGAAATTCCTATCATCTCTACGAACACTTAATATCATACTTTCACCATTACAAGCTGCAATTTCATCCATTAAAAACTCTTTACTTTCCACTGTCTTCTGATTAATTTTATAAATATAATCTCCTTCTTTCAGTACATTTTTCGCAGGAGATACTTTTTTTCCCTGTTTACCTATAAATTCACCTGTATCAATGACAAGAACTCCATCCGCTTGAACATAAATCCCTACTGAACATCCTAATGGAATTACTTTTTTTTCTTGAATCACAGAAACTTCCGATTGTTTGAAAGGAATAAATCCAAACAAATCAACTTCCATCGTATAGGTATCTTCTGCTTCTCCATAAATAGTAAGCTCTTGATTCAAATCCACATTTACCTGTTCCTGTTCTTCATTTTTATATATTGTTGCCGTTGCAGGAACATAAAATTCCAATCCCTGCTCTACTCCTGCTTTTAGATGAATATTGGAAGGAACCTTGTTCCATACATCCCGTACCCATACAAGTCCTAAGGTTAAAAGCGAGGAACATAGGCTGATATATAAAAAAAATCTATATCTTCTTTTTCTTTTTTCCATTCTATTTTCTTCCATTGTTACCTCCTTTCACCACCAATAAATAAATTATCCTATTTCTATAAATTATTTATTTGGATACGAATTGTTGTAGAGTAGGCGGATGAAAATTTCATCCGCCCCTCATCAAACCGTGCATGAGGTTCTCCCTCACACGGCTTTCCGACATTCTTCTTTCTACAGCATTACGTCATGCTCTAGCCATCTTCTTTAATCCTTTGGTGTAAAT
>JAFYWF010000074.1 GCA_017558145.1 Lachnospiraceae bacterium | reverse complement strand
GGAGAAAGCGGTCCTGCAGGTATCCAGGCTTCTTACGATGTAGAAAAAACTGACGAATTCGTAGTACCTACAGTAGTAGTAAAAGATGGTGCAGCTATCGGAACAATCAAAGAAAAGGATTCTGTAATCTTCTTCAACTTCCGTCCTGACCGTGCAAGAGAAATCACAAGAGCATTCTGTGATGATGACTTCAAAGGATTTGATAGAGAAAGATTAGACGTTAAATTCGTATGTTTCTCTGATTACGATCCAACAATTCCTAACAAAGAAGTTGCATTCCACAAAATTGCTGTAACTAATACATTTGGTGAATGGTTAGCAGCTAATGGTTTAACACAGGCTAGAATTGCTGAAACAGAAAAATATGCACATGTTACATTCTTCTTCAATGGTGGTGTAGAAGAGCCAAATGCAGGAGAAGACAGAATTCTTGTTAACTCTCCTAAGGTTGCTACTTATGATTTAAAACCAGAGATGAGCGCATACGAAGTATGTGACAAATTAACAGAAGCAATTACATCTGATAAATATGATGTTATTATTATCAACTTTGCTAACCCAGACATGGTAGGTCATACAGGTGTTGAAGATGCAGCTATCAAAGCGGTAGAAGCTGTTGATGAATGTGTAGGAAAAGCAGTAGAAGCATTAAAGTCTGTAGACGGAACAATGTTTATCTGTGCAGACCACGGTAATGCAGAACAGTTAGTAGATTATGAAACAGGTGCTCCATTTACAGCACATACAACTAATGAAGTTCCATTTATCTTAGTAAACTATGATGATGCTTACACATTAAGAGAAGGTGGATGTCTTGCAGATATCATTCCTACTTTAATCGAAGTAATGGGTAAAGAACAGCCGGTAGAAATGACAGGTAAATCTTTATTAATTAAAAAATAAGAAATAGAATAGTAGAGTTAAAAAAGAGCTTCGTACTTAGTGCGAAGCTCTTTTTAGGACAGCTCTATGTCAATAGTAGGGGGCTTGATACCGTCCCATTAATGTATTTATGGGCATTTTTGGGGAAAAAAAAGGAGGTTAGAGGGATATGATTGAAGGTTACAAATCTTTATCTAGGCATAAATAGATATATCTTTCCCACTAAAATTTAATATTTACGATTTTGTGGAACTGAAATTTTAGACGCATATCCACCAAATCATCAAAATTAAGGTTTGATGGGAACAACCAAATCAAAAATGTCCCACAATTTATCCAAAACGCAAAAAAAGTGTGAATGAGCAAGCCAAAAACATCCCACTATTTAAAAAAACGTAAAAAAAGTGTGAATGAGCAAGCCAAAAACATCCCACTATTTAAAAAAATGCAAAAAAAGTGGAAAAAACCAAGGTAAATGTCCCATATATCCTTTAGATATTTAGTGCAAAAAATATGTTTTACTAGATATTATAATAAAAGAGCATTAGAGGATGATTAACTTTCTGCTATCAGGCAATACTACGGAAATAACTACATAGTATTGGTTAAAGAATTCATTTGAAAAAATGAAATTATATTCCAGGATATGTAAGTAAATTTCAGGAGGTCTTTATGAGAGAAACGTATTTGATTACAGAAGTAAAAGGAAGACAAATACTGGATTCCAGGGGGAATCCAACGGTAGAAGCAGAAGTAATCGCCAGTCGATACAAAGTGGAAGAGGGAAAAGAAAAGCAAACAGCAGCAGATGAAAAAATAGAGGGAGCAAAACCAGTCAAAGGAAGAGGAAGTGTTCCTTCCGGAGCAAGTACCGGAAAGTTTGAAGCAGTGGAACTTAGAGATAAAGAAAAAGCGTACTTAGGGCAAGGCGTTACCAAAGCGGTAAGTCATGTAAATCATCAGATTAGGCAGGATGTATTAGGCAAAGAAGTTATCGCTCAGCGGGAACTCGATCACTTGCTTTGTGAAATTGATGGAACACCGAACAAAGGTGGTTTGGGGGCGAATGCAACTCTAGGGGTTTCTATAGCGGTAGCGAAAGCAGCAGCCAAGGCAAAAGAGATACCATTATATATTTATTTAAAACAATGCAGCGAAAAAATAGATGGTAGCAGTCATATTCATAAAAAAGAACAGCAAGCACAAGAATTCAATGGGAAGGTCGGGGCTGCCAATAGAGAAACAATTGAAAAATTCATTCTTCCGATTCCTATGATGAATATTTTAAATGGAGGAAAACATGCCAAAAATACTGTTGATTTCCAAGAATTTATGATTATGCCAATAGGTGCAAAAAACTTTAGTGAAGCGCTTAGGATGGGAAGTGAAATTTATCATACTTTAAAGAAAATTTTGGCAGCAGACTCTAAATCTACAGATGTAGGTGATGAAGGAGGGTTTGCACCAGACTTAAAAGATGCTTTTGAAGTTTTTGAATATTTGAAAAAAGCAGTAGAAGAAGCAGGATATGTTTGCGGAAGAGATGTAGTATTTGCTATGGATGCTGCAGCTAGTGAATTATATGAACCTAATTCCGGAATGTATTTTTTCCCTGGAGAAACGGAAAATTTACAAAAAAAAGAAGAAAAAGAATATGATTTTAAGGTGAAAGATACTACTTTAGAAGCTGTACCGGATACCAAAAAACTATCCGTTATGAGAACTACGTCAGAAATGATTTCTTTGTATGAGGAATTATGTTCTCGTTTTCCTATTTATTCAATTGAAGATGGACTTCATGAAGAAGATTGGGAAGGATGGAAGGATCTGACGAAAAGATTAGGAAGTAAAGTACAGTTGGTAGGAGATGATTTGTTTGTTACGAATCCCAAACGTTTACAAAAAGGAATTGAAGAAAAATGTGCAAATGCAATTTTAATTAAACCAAACCAAATAGGAACCTTAACAGAAACAATGGAAGCTATTGCATTAGCCCATGAAAACGGTTATAAAACAATTGTATCCCATCGCTCCGGAGAAACAGAAGATACTACAATAGCAGATTTGGCGGTAGCATTATCCTGCGGTCAGATTAAAACAGGAGCGCCTTGCAGAACAGACCGTGTGGCTAAATATAACAGGCTTCTTTTCATAGAAGAAGAATTAAGAGGTGAATCAATATATGGATTGGATGGATAGTAAAAAATTGAGATTATATATCCAAAATAATTGAGAAATTGTGCAAATATTTTAATGAAAAGTAGTAAATTGGATTTATAGATGAAATGAATACAATTTATCCAATATATATTAAGATAAAACGGATAAGAAATAGGCAAAATTTATATTTTGTCCAATATAGTAAATTTAGAAAAATCCAACATTTTAATATCCTAAAATTAGAAAAAGTGTATTGCAAATATGTATTTCATGTGCTAAAATACTAAGCATGTGACTAAATAGGTATTTTAGATACTGATTCATCTCTACTATATATTGATGTGGTAAGGTGTAGGTAAGTGAAATCTGGTTTGGTGCCTAGGATGATTGAAAGGAAAGAACGGTTAAGATGGAAGCTTTAAGAATCGTATTGACAATTTTGTTTATTATAGTTTGTTTAGGTTTAACAGTATTAGTATTAATGCAGGAAGGCAAATCTGCAGGATTAGGTGCAATTAGTGGTGCAGCAGAAACTTATTGGGGCAAAAACAAAGGTCGTTCCATGGAAGGAACTTTGGTGAAAGTTACAAAGTATCTGGCAATCGCATTTATCGTAATTGCAGCAATCTTGAATATTAACAGATTTTAGTAACAAGTGAGTTCGGGGCATTCTTGTAGAAATACAAGGATGTCCTTTTTTATCTAAAAATGGTGGTCAGGAAGTTGTATGTAGTGAAGCAGTTATAAATAGAACTGTTGTATGCATGGTGGATGATAACTTATTGATGGTTTTTATTCCATAAGAAAGAGAGGAGCGTATTGATGTATTTCAGTGTAAATACATCATACAAGAAGATTATGAAAAATTGGAAAGAAAGAAAACAGGTGATTTTGGACCTGATGAAAAATGAATATTATGTTCCTATGAAGGAAAAGGAATTGGCTATCATGCTTCAGGTGGCACCGGAAGAACGTTCCAATTTGAAAAGAGCATTGGAAGAACTTCTTGCGGATGATAAAATTCAGATCAGTAAAAGAGGAAAATATTCTCTTTTTGATGCCAAGACTGCAAATGCGAAAACAGAAAGAATTATTGGAACCTTTATCAGTAATCAACGAGGATTTGGGTTTGTAGAGATAGATGGTAGACAAGAAGATTTGTTTATTCCGGAGGATAAAATAAATGGAGCGTATCATTTAGATACCGTGGAGGTTGCATTACTCCAAAAATCCAGTGGGAAAAGACAGGAAGCTCAAATAATTAAAATTATTGAGCGAGGAACCAATACGATTGTAGGTACCTTTCAAAAAAGTAAAAATTTTGGATTTGTAATTCCTGACAATCAAAAATTAGCAGAAGATATTTTTATTCCCATTGAACGTTCTAAAGGTGCAGTAGATGGACATAAAGTAGTAGTAGAGTTGACGGATTATGGCAATGAACGTAAAAAGCCGGAAGGAAAAATCATTGAAATTATTGGTCATATTAATGATCCTGGCGTAGACATTATGTCTATTGTGAAAGGATTTGATTTGCCAGTGGAATATCCCCAAAAGGTAATGAATCAGGCAGAAAGAATTCCTGATGAGATTTTGGAAGCTGACTGTGTGGGAAGAACGGACTTACGAGATATGGTTATGGTAACCATTGATGGAGAAGATGCCAAAGACTTAGATGATGCGGTGAGCTTAACCGTGAAGGATGGTCTCTATTATTTGGGAGTACACATTGCTGATGTAAGTAATTATGTGCAGGAACGCTCTGCTTTAGATAGAGAAGCACTAAACAGAGGAACCAGTGTATATTTGGTAGATCGAGTAATTCCTATGCTTCCGCATAAATTATCCAATGGTATATGTTCCTTAAATGCCGGTGTGGATCGTTTGGCACTTAGTTGTCTTATGACCATCAATGAAAAAGGGGAGGTAGTGGACCATTCTATTGAGGAAACCGTTATTCAGGTAAATCAGCGTATGACCTATACTTCTGTGAAGAAAATTCTGGAGGAAAAAGATGAAATAGAAAGGGAACAGTACAAGGAATTAGTGCCAATGTTTGAGCAGATGGAAGAATTGGCGTCCATTCTTCGTAAAAAAAGAAAAAAACGAGGTTCCATAGATTTTGATTTTCCGGAAACTAAGATTTTGATAGATAAAGAAGGTCATCCGGTGGAAATTAAACCGTATGACAGAAATGTGGCTACGAAAATTATTGAAGATTTTATGCTTGTTGCTAATGAAACTGTAGCCCAACATTTTTATTGGTTAGAAATGCCATTTGTGTATCGAACTCATGATGTGCCTGATCCGGAAAAAATACAAAAGTTGGCATCTTTTATTTATAATTTCGGTTATTCCATAAAAATGAACAAAGAAGAAATACATCCAAAGGAAATTCAAAAGTTGTTAGGTAAAGTAGAAGGAAGTGCTGAAGAAGCATTGATTTCGCGTTTGGCTTTAAGAAGTATGAAGCAGGCAAAATATACGGTAGACTGTACCGGACACTTTGGGTTAGCTTGTGATTATTATTGTCATTTTACATCTCCCATCAGAAGATATCCGGATTTACAGATTCATAGAATCATTAAGGACTGGATTAGAGGTCGAATGAAGTCAAAAAAAATAGAGCATTATGTAGAAATTCTTCCTCAGGTAGCGGCACAAGCTTCTAAATTGGAAAGACGTGCTGAAGAAGCTGAAAGAGAAACTAACAAGTTGAAAAAAGTGGAATATATGGAACAGCATATTGGAGAAATATTTACAGGTGTTGTCAGTGGAGTTACCCAGTGGGGAATTTACGTGGAACTTCCTAACACAGTAGAAGGAATGGTTCATGTTTCCAAGCTACCGGGAGATTATTATTTATATGATGAACAAGCATATGAAATGGTAGGAAGAGACACCGGTAGAAAATTTAAATTAGGTCAGACAGTGAATGTTTCGGTGGAAAATACCGATAAGTTTTTAAGAACTATTGATTTTATGATTGCAGAAGAAGAGTTGGATTAATTGAAAGCAGCAAAATAGAATCAATTTTATGTGTGTTTGAGGTTTACAGGGAGGAGAAAAGAGCCATGAGTAAAGAAACGATGAAATTGGTGGCGAATAATAAAAAGGCGTACCATGATTATTTTGTAGACGAAAAAATAGAAGCTGGTTTGGTGCTGCATGGAACTGAAGTAAAAAGTCTTCGCATGGGAAAATGTAGTATTAAGGAATCTTTTATTCGTATTGAAAATGGGGAAATGTTTGTATATGGAATGCATATCTCTCCCTATGAAAAAGGAAATATTTTTAATAAAGATCCTTTGCGTATAAAAAAATTATTACTTCATAAATCAGAAATTAATAAATTGACAGGAAAAATTAAGGAAAAAGGATTTACCATCGTGCCTTTACAGGTATATTTTAAAGAAGGTAAAGCTAAAATGGAAATTGGTCTCTGTCGTGGTAAAAAACTGTATGATAAACGTGCAGATATTGCGAAGAAGGATATGAAGCGTGAAGCGGAAAAAGAATTCAAAATAAGAAATCTTTAGTTTGTGAGTCTTTCATCAGAAATCTATTAAACTTTTGCTGAATGCTTTGCATTCGAAAGTAAAAGTTTAATAGATTCTTGGAAAAGAGGGCATATTAGCTGATTAATATGTGAAAAATAACAATACAGTCAACTATACTACAGGTATAGGAACAAGTATATTGACGAAAACACAAAGTTTCGTTAGAATAAGGAAGCATTAAAAATTAAATAAGGGCCAGTCAAGGTTTCGACGGGGTTTTTGAAACTGGAGAAGCAAGCCGTTGCCAAACGATAATGGCAAAATTAAAATTAAACGCTAACGATAATTTAGCATACGCTGCCTAGTTGCAGCTGTCAGACTCTAAGTACCTATCCTTAGAGAATCTGGCATCGACTTAGATGGGAAACGACATATACTAAGCTTTGCGTATATGGGCGTATTATGAAGCTACTGAATGTAATCAGGTGTCTGTCACTGGTTGCAGGAGGGAATGGAAATCGATAGACTAAGCTTGTAGAAGTACAGGGGATGGGGCTTCGGACACGGGTTCGACTCCCGTCTGGTCCACTCTTTAAACCCTTGATTTTCAAGGGTTTTATTTTTTGTGAAATGTTTATAATTTGATAGTAAGTTGTGAACAATAGGATTATGATAGTAGTAATCATTATTGACAATTATGGAAAAATTTGTTATTGTCTAAATATGAAGAATTTTGAAAAAATTTAGATATGTAAAATAATGAAAAGGATGGGATACAAAATAAGATGAAAAAGAAAATTCTTTGGATTACAGAAAGTGCTGTCATGTTAGCGTTACTTGTTACGCTTCAAACACTTACGAAGCCGGCAGGACAACTTGTCACAGGTAGTTGTGTAAATGCATGTTTGGCAATAGCCGTTTTAGTAGGAGGATTAAGCTGTGGATTAACAGTTGCATTTTTCTCTCCTGTAGCTGCATTTTTACTTGGAATTGCACCGCAGATTTTAACTGTTCCGGCTATTATAGCAGGTAATATGGTTTATGTTACGATACTTTTTCTGTTAGCAGATAGAAGAGGTAAAAAAATGTTACAACAGATTATAGCTTGGATTTTAGCGGCATTCTTAAAATTTGCAGTTCTATATTTTATAGTAGTGAAAATAATATGTGGTATTCTTGCAGAAGCTCTTTTGTCTAAGGGGATGTTAAAAGAGCCAATGTTAAAGGCATTACCTGCTACCTTTAGCTATCCACAATTGATTACCGCCCTGGTTGGCGGTGCAGTTGCACTATTTATTGCTCCTACCATTATCCGCGCACTTCATGCGGATAGGATAAAAGAATAATGATAGCAAGGAGGTAAAACAAATGACAAAGCATATGTCTTTATCTGTAAGAGTTCCTATTGAGCAGGACAATCCAAGTATTTGCCGTAATGAGGATTTATGTGTAAAATGTGGCCAGTGTCGTGAAGTATGTACAAAAGATATTGGGGTTCATGGTACATATACTTTGGAACAAACAGGTGGGAAAGCAATTTGTATTCATTGTGGACAATGTTCCAATGTTTGTCCTACTGCAAGTATTACAGAAGTTTATGAGTATTTAAAAGTAAAAGAAGCTATTAAAGATTCGGGTAAAATTGTAATTGTAAGTACTTCACCCTCTGTCAGAGTGGCTTTGGGCGAAGAATTTGGAATGCCAAAGGGAAGTTTTGTTCAAGGGAAAATGGTATCTTTAATAAGAGAACTAGGTGCAGATTATGTATTAGATACCAATTTTGCTGCGGATTTGACGATCGTAGAAGAAACAAGTGAATTGATACAGAGAGTTACAAAGCAGGATAAACCATTACCACAGTTTACAAGTTGTTGTCCTGCATGGGTAAAATTTGCGGAAACTTACTATCCTGAATTATTACCTCATATTTCAACTGCAAAAAGTCCAATAGGAATGCAAGGGCCAACAATCAAAACATATTTTGCACAAAAGATGGGGATTGATCCGGAAAGAATCGTGAATGTTGCCTTGACTCCTTGTACTGCTAAAAAGTTTGAAATCCGTCGTGAGGAAATGAATGCAGCAGGCAAAAAACTGGGCATCTCAGATATGCGTGATATGGATTATGTTATCACCACCAGGGAACTTGCTAAATGGGCCAAAGAAGAAGGAATTGAGTTAGGAACATTAGAAGAGAGTGAATATGATAATTTTATGGGAGAAGCTTCCGGTGCAGGCGTAATCTTCGGTAATACCGGTGGTGTAATGGAAGCAGCCCTTCGTACTGCGTATGCGTATATTACAGGAGAACAACCTACAAAGGATTTGTTAAAATTAGAACCTGTTCGTGGATTTGAAGGATTGCGAGAAGCAAGTCTGGAAATTAACGGATTAGTCTTAAATGTTGCAGTTGTATATGGAACAACAAATGTTCGTAAGATGATTGAAAGAATCAGAAATGGTGAAAAAGAGTATCATTTTATTGAAGTGATGACTTGTCCAGGAGGATGTATCGGAGGAGGAGGACAACCTATAGATTTTATGACTGATGCTAATGAAAGTCGTAAGTCGAGAATTGATAGTTTGTACCAAAGAGATGAAAACATGAAGCTTCGCTTAAGCCATGAAAATTCAGAAATTAAGCTGTTATATGAAGAATTTTATGGAAAACCTTTGAGCCAATTGGCAGAAGAAATGTTACATACCCAATATTATGATCGAAGCAATGATTTGAAAAAAGGAGAAAAAACAATGGAAAAATGGAAATGTAAAATTTGTGGATATATTCATGAAGGCGAAATGACAGATGATGTTATCTGTCCACTTTGCAAACAACCGGCAAGTGCTTTTGAAAAGATTGAGGAAGTAGTATCCGGTGCAAGCAAATATGTAGGAACAGAAACCGAGAAGAATTTGGAAACTGCTTTTGCAGGTGAATCCATGGCTCGTAACAAATATACAGCTTTTGCGAACGTTGCTAAAAATGAAGGTTTTGAACAGATTGCAGATTTGTTCTTGAAGACTGCAGATAATGAACGTTCTCATGCTTTAATGTGGTTGAAAGAATTAAATGGTGTAGGTGATACAGCACAGAATCTTCTTCATGCTGCGGAAGGAGAAAACTATGAATGGACAGATATGTATGAGGGATTTGCGAAAACAGCTGAAAAAGAAGGATTCCCGGAACTTGCAGCGAGATTCCGTTATGTTGCAGAAGTAGAAAAACATCATGAAGAACGCTATCGTGCACTTCTTAAAAATGTAGAGACAGCTTCTGTTTTTGCTAAAAGTGAGGTGAAAATTTGGGAATGCCGTAACTGTGGACATCTTGCTGTTGGAATGAATGCACCGGAGGTTTGTCCGGCGTGTGATTATTCACAGAGCTTCTTCGAAGTACATGCACAAAATTACTAATTACAATACATATTTATTTTCAAAGGGACTGTTGTTATAAGATTATTTCCTTTATTGTAGGGACAGGAACAACATTTGTGGATTCTTTTTCTTTTTGGCGAACAGTGTCAAAAATGATAGAAAATGCTTTCCATAATTTGTTGATTATGTTATAATTTTACAGATTAGTAAGGAAAGTGGTTTAAAATAAATTACCGGAGGTACCTTATGAAAAATTTCATGAAGAATTTAAGAGATATGGAAGTCTCTAAACGAATGAGAATAAGCTTTGGTATTGTAACAGCATTGTCTACAGTAGGAGCGATTTTTGCTATGATTATGTTGTGGAGAATCGATGTTCGTTATACTAGAGCGTTGGAAAATAATGGATTTATTCAAGGAGATATCGGTCATTATACTACTTATTTGAATGAAGAACGTGTTTTGATTCGAGATATTGTTTCATTAGTAGATGCTGATGCTGTTGCTCAGAAAAAAGAAAAATTAGCGGAAGCCGATGAAAAAATTACAACATATTTTCAGGCTATGTATGACAAAATAGAAACTGATGAAGAAATGGCTATTGTGCAGTCTATGATTACAGATTTAGAGTCATATCATGAGCTTCGTAAAGAAGTAATTGCTTTGGATGAGGCCGGAAAGACTTTGGACGCTTATGTATTGCTTCAAAATGAAGCTGCTCCTTTGGCCGAAGAAATTGTAAGCCAAGCAGAAGCCCTATTAAAATTGGAAGTAGAGGCAGGACATCAGGTTACGAGACAGTTAACAGGGCTAACGATTTCTTTAATTATATTAGTATTCATTATTGTAACACTTATGACGGTTGCAGGAATTTTATTTGCTAAATATACAGCAAATGATATTACAGTTCCGTTGAAAAAGCTTCGTGAAGCTAGCCATAAGCTTGCAATGGGAGAATTGGATGTTTCCTTAGAATTAAAAGATAAGAATGAATTTGGCGAGATGGCGGAAGACTTTAATAAAGCAACAGCCAAATTAAAAGAATATATTGATTGTATTCAGTGGGGGCTTACTGAAATTGGCGGTGGCGACTTTACGGTACAGCCGACAGTAGAGTTTAATGGTGATTTTATAGCTGTTCGTGATGCTATTATGAATATCATTGTTGGTCTTAGCCAGACCATGCAGCAGATTGATGAAGGTTCTGAACAGGTGGCTATGGGAGCACAGCAGTTGGCAGAGAATTCTCAAACTTTGGCAGAAGGTGCCAATATGCAGGCTAGTGCTGTAGAAGTGTTAACTTCTACCATTGAAAGTGTAGCAGATTCTGCAATGGTAAGTTCTAAAAAAGCCGCAGATGCTTATCGTAGTGCTCAGAAGTATGCAGATGTGGCAGAACAGAGTAATCAGGAAATGCGTTTATTAACAGAAGCTATGGAACGTATTACAGTGACTTCTCGTGAAATTGAAAGTATCATTGGTGATATTGAAGAAATTGCTTCTCAGACCAACCTCCTTTCTTTGAATGCTTCTATTGAAGCAGCAAGAGCAGGAGAAGCTGGCAGAGGTTTTGCAGTAGTAGCGGACCAAATTGGTAAACTAGCGGCAGACAGTGCTCAGTCAGCAATTAATACCAAGACATTGATTATTAAATCTTTACAGGAAATCAATAATGGGAACGAAATCACTGCAAGAACTACAAAAGCTTTGGGTGAAGTTATTGAAGGTATTAAGATTTTGGCAGATGCTTCTTCAGAAACCAGCGAGCTTTCTAAAGAACAGGCAGAGAATATTTCTCAGGTTAGAAGTGGTATTGAACAGATTGCAGATGTTATTCAGGATAACTCCGCAGCGGCAGAGGAAACTTCTGCAACCAGCGAAGAGTTGCTGGCACAGTCTCAGAACTTAAAAGCAATGATTGAACAGTTCAAACTTGCAGACGTTTAAATTGAAAAATAGGATTAGTGTACAAAAACTGTCATACAAAAGTATGGCAGTTTTTTTTCTCTGTGATATACTAAAAAAGAATACGGTGGAGTAATAGGACTCAGTATTCATAGTTAACTATAAGTAAGGGATGTGTGATTATTATGAAAGATCAAGAACGATTGATTGTAGATGGTTATATGTACGGAAATGATATGGATGTACAACTTGCTAAAGAAGAAAAGAAAAAAGCAATGTTTATTGAGAGTAAGCTTAATTATGATGATATTCAGACAACCTTAAAAATATATGAAAAGGCAATCAAAGATAAGGTTTTTAAAACACCCGCCGGACATGAATTTTTGAAAAAAATGCGTAAAGAATTAATGCGTCGAGGGGTTCCGGAGGAAAAGGTGAGTCCGATACCTCTTTATCATGTTTACTCTAAAGAAGCAGAAGTTCGTCCGATTCGAATTTTTCAAGTGAAAGAATCATACGACGAAAGTAAGGAGTTATTAAGAAAATCTCTATGGCTAAATATAGGTTTAATTATTCTGGTTATTGGAATGTTTTGCATTACGATGTTTGGAAGTAACAAAAATATATTAAATTATAAATATAAAATTGAAAATGAATATTCTATTTGGCAACAGCAATTGGAAGAAAGAGAAGCTAAAATTCGTGAAAAAGAAGCAAAACTGAGCCAGGAATAAATGGATTATGAAAGACCTATTGTTCACAAAAATAACACAATCTAAGGATATAATAATTCTTGGCAGAAGGGAGTGAACAGGATTTGGAAATGATAAAAATTTTGGTGGTAGATGACGAAACCAGGATGAGAAAATTAGTCAAAGATTTTTTGAGTAAATCAGGATATATGGTACTAGAAGCTGCCGATGGTGTAGAAGCAATGGAAATGTTCTATTCTAACCAAGATATTTCGTTGGTGATTTTAGATGTTATGATGCCTAAAATGGATGGATGGGAAGTTTGTAAAGAAATTCGTAGTACCTCGAAGGTTCCCATTATTATGCTAACAGCCAGAGGAGATGAAAAAGATGAGTTAAAGGGATTCGATTTGGGTGTAGATGAATATATTTCCAAGCCATTTAGTCCGAAAATTCTTGTAGCCAGAGCGGAGGCAATATTAAGAAGAAGTCAGGCAAAAGAAGAAAGTGTTTTGGAATTTGATTCCATCAAGTTAGATAAAAACGCGCATATGGTTGTAATTGATGGAGAATACGTGGAATTAAGTTATAAAGAATTTGAGTTATTATCTTATTTCATGGAAAATAAAGGCATAGCTTTATCTCGAGAAAAAATTTTAAATCATGTATGGAATTATGATTACTTTGGAGATGCAAGAACGATTGATACCCATGTGAAGAAGTTAAGAAGTAAAATGGGGGAGAAAGGAAAATTGATTAAAACAATTTGGGGACTAGGCTATAAACTTAGTGCAGACAGTGAGTGAAGTAAAACCGGCATACAAAAATATATGTATGCCGGTTTTTTAATTTCGATCCATTTGAAATGCAAGATAGCATTCTTTAATTTCTTTACTTTTTCCTTGTGCGACGGGAACAGAAGATAAATTTTGTAGTGTAATTTCTGTATTTTCGATTTTGTTGATATAATTCATGTTTACCACATAAGAACGGTG
>JAFYWF010000073.1 GCA_017558145.1 Lachnospiraceae bacterium | reverse complement strand
TACAAACTCACTGGTAACCATAATTTCAGCCGTTACAATTGGTTCTTCCATATAGGCAATCTCTGTAGGATCCGGTAAGTTGGATGGATTGGTAAGTTCAATCATTTCACCATCATTTTTATGAACTCGATAAATTACCCCCGGAGCTGTTGTTACTAAATCCAGGTTGTATTCTCTTTCCAAACGTTCCTGAATAATTTCCAAATGTAATAATCCTAAGAATCCACAACGGAATCCAAATCCTAAGGCGATAGATGTTTCCGGTTCAAAATGTAAGGAAGCATCGTTTAACTGTAATTTTTCTAATGCATCTCTAAGGTCTGTATACTTAGCCGCATCTGCAGGATACATTCCACAGTATACCATGGAGTTTACTTTTTTATATCCGGGAAGTGGCTCTGCACAAGGATTTTCAGCATTTGTAATGGTATCCCCTACTGCAGTATCTTTTACATTTTTAATAGACGCAGTAATATAACCTACCATACCTGCAGTTAATTCTTCACATGGAATAAACTGACCTGCACCGAAATATCCAACTTCTACAACTTCTGCTTTTGCACCAGTTGCCATCATTTTAATTGGAGTTCCTTTGCGTACGCTACCTTCCATAATACGGCAGAATACGATAACACCTTTGTATGGATCGTAAAGAGAGTCAAAGATTAATGCCTGAAGAGGATTCGCTGCATCTCCTTTAGGTGCCGGAATTCTTTCTACAATAGCTTCTAGAACCTCTTCAATGTTAAGTCCGTTTTTCGCACTAATCAAAGGGGCATCTTGTGCTTCAATACCAATCACATCTTCGATTTCATCTTTTACCCAGTCCGGTCTTGCGCTTGGTAAGTCGATTTTATTAATTACAGGGAACACATCCAAATCATGGTCCAATGCTAAATATACGTTGGCTAATGTCTGGGCTTCAATTCCCTGAGCGGCGTCTACCACTAAAATAGCGCCATCACAGGCTGCAAGAGCACGGCTAACTTCATAGTTAAAGTCTACGTGTCCCGGAGTATCGATTAAGTTAAAAATATATTCTTCTCCATCTTTCGCCTTATAGATAGTACGTACTGTCTGGGCCTTGATGGTAATTCCTCTTTCTCTTTCAAGGTCCATGTTATCTAAAACCTGGGCCTGCATTTCTCTACTAGTTAATAAACCGGTCTGTTCAATAATACGGTCAGCTAAAGTGGATTTACCATGGTCGATGTGAGCCACGATACAAAAGTTTCTAATTTTACTCTGATCTATTGTTGACATTCATTCTCTCCTAAAAATAATATCTCTAATTTTTCGTTCTTTTATCCGCCCTAAGCAGACAAATCACATTTTATTTTCCACTAAATGAATGGATTAAAATATCTTCCACCATTTACAAACATCATGGTAATGGAAATTATCATAACTACAGCACCCAAAGTAATTCCAATGTAATCTCTTTTCACCATAGGTCTTTCCATAATCCAGGTTCTTTTTTTATGTTTTCCAAATCCCCTTAATTCCATAGCATTGGAGATTGTTTCAATTCTCTGGATACTTGACAGCACCAACGGAAACAAAATAGCAGCTGAATTCTTAATTCTATCCAGTGTTTTTTCTTCTTTTCCTAAACTAATACCTCTCGCCTGCTGTGCCTGGCTAATTTCTCGATAATCCCTCTGTACATCCGGAATATATCGAAGAGCAATAGCTACTGCATAACCAACTCTATAGCTGATACCAATCTTATTCATGCTGGCAGCAAACTCACTTGGATTTGTTGTCATAATAAATAACAAAGCTACCGGAATCACCGCCATATATTTCATCAAAAAATTAAACATATAAAACAACTGTTCCGTAGTAATGGAATATTTCCAAAATAACTCTGTTAACACATGTCTGGTACCGTAGATTTCCACGCCTTGTTCCGGTGCGAAGACATAAATACCAATAATGTTAATTGCCATTAAGGTAAACATGAAAATCAACGCAAAACTGATTTCACTCCATTTTAATTTCGAAATCTTAAAAAATACACAGCCTAGTAAAAACATACCCACTAATACTCTGGTATCGTAAGTAATCATAGCTGCAATACTCCAAAAAAGGAAAAAGAATAACTTTGTGGTTCCGGTCATTTTATGTATTACGGAATCACGTTCTACGTAAGATAAAATGGCACTCATTTATGCTTCCTCCTTTCCACTACGGAGATTTCTATCATAAACAATAAATTTATCAATATATTCTTTCGGTGGTAAACCACACATATTTGCCAATTCAAAAAGAGAAGTTTCCTTTAAATTTGCTTTTTCTAATAAGTCTTTATCAGTAAATAATTCTACTGGAGTCGTATCAGAAATCAAATGGCCATCAGAAAATACCAAGCAACGATTGGTATACTCTAACATCAAATGCATATCATGAGTAATCATCAATACAGTAATCCCCTGACGATTTAATTCCTTTAAGAACTCCATGATCTCCGTATAATGTCTAAAATCCTGTCCGGCTGTTGGCTCGTCCAAAATAAGAACTTTAGGATTCTGTACTAAAATACTAGCAATGGTAACTCGTTTTTTCTGCCCATAGCTCAACGCAGAAATAGGCCAATTACGGAATTCGTATAAACCACAAATTTTTAACGCTTTGTATACTCTCTCTTGAATTTCTTCCTTTGGAACGTGAGCCACTTCCAAAGATAATGCCACCTCTTCAAAAATCATAGGTTTGCTAATCATCTGATTTGGATTCTGCATTACATAGCCAATGGTTTTGGCTCTTTCCTTAATATTATCTTCTGTAATATCTTTGCCTCTTAAACGAATAATACCCTTGTTCTGTTTTTCAAAACCGCAAAGAAGTTTTGCCAGGGTAGATTTCCCAGCACCGTTTTTCCCAACAATACTGGTCATTTCTCCTTCAAACACCTGGAAATTAACATCATACAAATTGTATGTTTTTTCCACATATCCAAAGCTAATGTTTTCCACTGACAAAAGCTGCTTTTCTTCTGCTTTTGGCAATGTCCACTGCTCCTGATAAAACCATTCTCTTACTTTTTCTTTCTGCTTATCGGAAAGAGTAAGCTCTTGAATTCTCTGTAATGGCATGTCTGCTGTTAATTCTACACCAGCATATTTTAATGCTGTAATATAAAGTGGTTCACGAATACCTGCTTTTTCTAACATATCGGTAGCAAACAACTGACTTGGAGTAGCATCGCATACTATCTTGCCTTCTTGCATTAAAACAATTCTATCAGCTCCCATATGAAGGGCATCTTCCAATCGGTGTTCAATAATCACCACCGTAGTATCCGTTTCTTTTTGTATTTCATCAATCAATTCCATGGCTTCTTTTCCACTGGCTGGATCCAAGTTTGCCAAAGGTTCATCAAATAATAAAATAGGTACTCTATTTACCAACACACCGGCCAAAGAAACGCGCTGTTTTTGACCGCCGGATAAAGCATGGGGTGCAGCATCAATTTTTTCTAACAAATGCACTTTTTTTGCTTCTGCCAAAGTACGCTTTTTCAATTCTTCATGCTCTACCAAATCATTTTCCATGGCAAAAGCAATATCTTCCAATACTGTCATGCCAATAAACTGACCATCGGTATCCTGCAATACAGTTCCTACATACTTACTAAGGCCAAAAATCCCCATTTCCTTGGTTTCATGACCACATATTTTCAAGCTTCCCATAATTTCGCCTGGGTAACTAAATGGATTCAATCCATTCAAGCAATGTGCCAAGGTACTCTTTCCACATCCGGAAGGTCCTACAATAATGACACGCTCTCCCTTACGAATGGTCAAATTAATATCTGTTACCGTAGGTTCTGCCTGCGATCTATATTTATATCCAAAATTTTCAAATACAATCATTGGTTCTTTCAACGTTTCTCTCCTTATCACTCTAGCCAATCCGTCGAAAAATCACACCTGCTAATCATTTTTACAGGATTTTATTTCATTTATTTTTTACATAGAAGTTTTTATCGTTGTTATCTAAAACATAGAAGTAGGGCTGCAGAAAATCTGCAACCCCGTCAATCTTAATTTTCTTTGTTAAGGCTGCCTTCTTTTGTTCTTGTTTTTGCGTAAGCTACTAAAATAATAGTTCCTACGATAGCTGTAGAAATACTGTTAGATACTGCTGCAAAAGCACCCTGAGCAAATAATTTTTCAACTGGTTCGTTGTAAATTAAAATGTCAAGAACAGGTGCTACAACAACCCATGCTGCAACATGACCAAGTACCTGGAAAATGTTGAATGCTGCGATCTGTTTTCCACCAAAGTTACCGGATTCGATGTTGATGTTTTTCTTAGCTAAACCAGCAATTAAACCGAATACACCAGATGCAATAATCCAGCTCCACCATGGAGATCCCCAAGATAAATCGATTAATGTATGACCGATGAATCCTGTTAAGATACCTACTACTGGTCCGTAAATAATACTAAATACACCTAAAATACCATACTGAATGTTAATAGTTGTATTTGGTACAGGACTTGGAATTGCTACAAATCTTCCTAATACGAAGAAAAGAGCAGCACCAATACCAATCGCTACAATGCTTTTGATAGATAACTGATTTTTATTGTTCATATCTACTCCTCCTATGTAATTTTTCGTATTTGCATACAAACGCACATACACAGTTAAATATACACTATTTTTCACATTGTAACAATTACTTTTTTTCCTTTATTTCAGCATAAAACCAGTGTTTTTATTACATTATTACCAATTCCAGTTATTTCTTTTCTAACACCATGGAAATAACATGTGCTAATGGCCCTAAGGCTTCTTTGATTTCTTCTACCGTATTAGTTTGTGCTCCCAATTCCACCAAAAGTGTCTTGGGACACAGATGCATATTATATCGATAGGCTCTTAAATAAATACTTCTGGCAAATCCAGGATAATATTCGTCACAGGCCAATTTCATTTGAAAAGAAAAGGCTAAATTTTCCTGCAAATAGGAATTTTTCAAATAACTGATATCTCCGTTTTTTGCACTACTGGATAAGCCAT
>JAFYWF010000072.1 GCA_017558145.1 Lachnospiraceae bacterium | reverse complement strand
GCTGAATAAATCTATTTTAATTTTTTGGAAATAAGAAAACATATCAAAGATAATGTGCCCATCGATATTACTATAATTATGTTTTCTTTACTTATACTTTCATTCGTATACCCTAATATATACCATGGAATCGCTGTAAGAGAAACGATTGAAAAAATCTTTGCTTGTTCACTAACATAATATAAACGAAATACTTTATTAAATTTTTCATCATCTAATAAAGAAAAATTTTCTTTAAACATTTTTCTTCTTAGCACATAATCTTTCCTTGATTTATGCCAATACCATACCAAATAATTGACCATATAAAAAAGAATATAGAAATACCAATTCTTCCTGTTCCGTCATTGAATATATATGTAAGTGGAAGTTGCTTTATTGCAGAATTGATCTTAATTAGTACAATCAGCATTACATTCCAACCTACCATAGTAACAAGACCAAATTTGTGGAAATCACTCATGGTCATATATTTAGAAGATAGCCGTACATGCTGATGCTAGTGCTGCAGCACCACCTCCAACTATGATATTTAACCCTGAAGACATAAGGCCTTGGTATGCCCACCATGCATCTGTAACAGCAACAGTTTTCAGACTTGCCCGACTTTGAGATTTTCCAAGAATATTCAGATTCTTGATGGAAACAATAATGGTGGGTCTCTTATTGAAGGCTCACCATTATCCCTTTCTTTTGTTTTTTTGATTATTTGTTTTTTATTTTTTGTCCAATATAAACTCCAATACAAGAGAACAAAAATGTAATTCCTAATGATAAAAAGAAATTCATTTCATAATATTCCCCCATGATAATAAAGATTATAGACAAAAATATAAGAAGTGAGAATGTGATTCTCATAAACCGTCACATGCTGCAACAGCAAGAGCTGTATATGATAGACCTACAACAAATCCGGCACCAGCAGAAGCCATACCCGCTGCTGTAGACATAATTCCGCCTGCAATACCTATACTTAGATTGCATAACCATGCTTTAGCGGAAGCTCTCGATAAAACATCATTTTCGTAAATACTGGTTATTTCTATCTGTCCTTTTGCAGTGTCAAAAAGCCCTTCCATTAATGGCTCTTCTAATTCATTGTATGCTACAAAAGTGCATGCATTTTCGTTAATGAATGAATTAATTTTGAAGTGAACACAAAATGCGGCTTCATTCTTTTCATTAAGGACAAATGCAATTGTTTCTTCTTTGTTGTCTTTTACATATATTTCAGCAACAATTGAAGATGAATCAGAAGAACAAAGATAACCCTCTGAATAATTGTCCAGATTAATATCCCCTCTTGATTGGGGAACATTATTTAAAGACTCAGTTTTTATTAGACCTTGTTTTGGTTGTTCCAAAACTACATCTTTCACTTCATTTGTACATGATATTGCGAATAGTGCAATTATCAATGTTACGATAATTTTAAACTGTTTCATGTTGTTTTTTTTAAGATTAATAAATATTGTTTATTCTTTAAAACGTAAGAAAGGTTCTTTTTGAATGTTTATTTTAAATTCTCCTATGTTTTTTATTTAAGGGGTTGTAATATATTCAAAGATGTTTAGTTCGTTTTTATATGGGATAAAACAGAGGAGCGTACATATTATTAATTAATATGCAAGTTATAATGCTAATACCATTCCGGATAAATCCCGAAGGCATATCCCCGATAATCTTGCGAATCTTTTCGCTTCTCAATTCTATTTTGTTCTTATCATTCATTTTAGTTTCCGAGTTCTAATTGATTCTTTACTAAATTCCAGTATGCACTTTTTTCCCAAATGAGACTTGCATGGCTTCCTGTTTCCAGTATCTTGCCATGTCCTAACACGATGATTTGGTCGGCGTTCTTTACCGTACCTAGTCAGTCCATCTTTTTAAAGAAATGAATAAATTCCATATCAATATCACAACAATTGTTAAACAAATGGTTAATTATCACGTTACAAACGTACAACTATTCAATCCGACCATTTAGGACTGGGCATTTATTTTTCAACATTATAATATTCATTGGAACGAATATAATAACCTTATTTACCTTTGATACATTATTCAAAGAAACAGAGTTGCTTTTAAATGATTTTGAATGATTTAAGTTTTTCTGCTAACTTCGTCATATCTTCCTCTATTTTCTTATTTGTAATACGAGCATATATTTGAGTCGTCTTGATATTCAGAGAAAACGCATGAATACTAAGTTATTATTTTTCAGTAATACTTATTTGTTGAATAAAATTATTTCGGCCGTTTTTAGAAGAATTTGTTAGAATCAGTCTAAATGAATTAATTTCAATTAATCATTATAAAACAGCAAGAGAAAAAGCAGGACTTGATAAAACATGGAATGTTTGAATTAGTTGTAAATCAGGCTGCTAAATATTTGCATACATTCAATAAATTGATTATCTTTATATGTTGATAATCAGTTTTCTATGGATAAAATAGCTAAAGATTTTTTGTTAAGAGAGAAGTTGGAAAGACACCTGGAGAGCATGTCTAATGTCGTCAATGGAATAGATCCGAGACAGGCCTCCAAAGTTATACATCCGGCCCCGGTCATCATGATGTCCGCTTTGATGGGAGTGTTTGCGAATTGCCAGACTTGGAATGAAATAGCCGACTTTGCCGAGGTCCGGTTGGACTTTCTCCGTTCATTCTTTCCAATATTGGAGGAAAGTCCCTCACACGATACGATAAGGAGATTCTTCTGTCTGGTCAGTTCCTCTTTATTGGAGAATTCCTATAGGAAATGGGCGTTGTCAATGAGGGAAAACATGGGAATACACCTTGAACAAGATGATGCGCAAGAGGCTGATGAACAGCAGAAGGAAGACTTTGGAAGACAGATTGCCATAGACGGCAAGACCATCAGCTAAGGCATGAATGAAAGGGGGAAGTATGACAGTGAGGGGTTCCGTATCCAGGAAAAGAACCCAAAGCCCATGGAAAAGCTACATCTGGTCAGTGCATTTCTTGTGGACCAATGTCTTTCTTTAGGGCAGGAAAAGGTGGACAGTAAAGAGAACGAAATCATAGCCATTCCCAGACTGTTGGACTGTTTGGAACTTCACGAGGGGGATATTATAACCATTGATGCAATCGGAACACAGAAAGACATTGTTTCACAAATCATTGAAAAACAGGCGGATTATCTGCTTGAGGTAAAGGGAAACCAACCAACTCTGATGGAAAGTATCGAAGTTGCGATGGAAGCCGTAAGAGAATACCATGAATGTGAATATGTGAAAGAGTTTTCAGAACGGGAAGAGGGACATGGACTTATTGTAAACCGTACATGTCGAACTTGTTCGGACGTTTATTTTTTGGGCAGAATCTTCAAACAATGGGAAGGGATACGTACTTTCGGATACATCGACAACTAGAGAATAGACAAGTCTACGGGAGAAGATGTGACGGAAAGACACTATTTCATTACTTCATTGGAAAACGACCCTAAAAGAATACTAAAGTTCAAGAGAAAACATTGGGGGATTGAGAATGGACTTCATTGGCAATTGGATGTTACATTCAACGAGGATGATGACCGGAAAAGGAAGAACTCAGCACAGAATTATTCCTTAATTGCTAAAATAACATTGAACATCTTGAAGAATCATCAACATAAGGACAAGAAAGCCTCAATCAAAAGAAAAAGAATGAAAGCAGCATGGGATGAAGATTATCTGAAAAGTTTACTAATGACCTGGTTAAAAGCATTTTAATTCATGCGTTTTCTCTGTCTTGATATTGGTATGTCCCAACATTTTTGATACAGATTCGATGGGTACACCTTTACTTAATGTCATAGTAGCAAAAGTATGTCGACGCTAATGGATATTAAGTAGCAAAGCAAACGATTTCGGAATTGAATAAGGAAAACGTAAACGGTTGAGAAACAACTAAAAGCGATATTATTGCACTATCTACTTAACGCAAAAAGTATCGGTTATGAGCAGGTGTTCAGTTACCAAATCGTTAGCTTGGCTGTTACCGAAAGCCGAGTGGTAACGAAATAATCTGCAATAGCATCACATTGCGTTGATTGTCATCATTTTGCATAGTAAAGAACGCTTATATACAGGCTAACTTTGCCACTAAAAATATAAGCGTATGAAAGTAGAAAAATTCAAGGTTTTACTCTACCTCAAAAAGAGCGGATTAGACAAGTCGGGTAAGGCTCCCATCATGGGACGCATTACCGTAAACAGAACTCTTGGTCGTGCGATTATAGAATCGGAGGATAACGATGTCTCAGATAGTAGTGACAGCAATGCAGATGCAGTAATGCCAATTATCGAAATCGAAGAGAAGATTGAACCATCTGAGTTTGTTGATAAGGGTTATGGCTTTGATTTGTATAAGCGTGCATATCCCCTTAACATTATAGATGAAGACGGAAGCACAAGAGAGGGATATGACATAGCGTGGGACATCATATCATTGGAACAGCCGATTCATTTTGAAGAGTTGTGTAGGCGTATCGCTCCTGCATATGGTCGCCAGAAAGCTACATCTGTTGTTCGTGATGAAGTCAAACATATCTTCCGCTATCACCTAAAAGGAATGATAACAGAGGATAAAAATGAGTTCGTGAGAATAAAAGACTTTGCAGATGTAAAGGTGCGTGTTCCTAACCCAGATGATGATTATTTGCGTCCTATAACTTATATCTGCAATGAAGAGTTAGCTTTAGCAATGAAAACTATTGCTCAACACAGTTTTGGCATTACACCTGACGATCTATTTATCGTTACTACTCGTGAGTTTGGCTTTAAGCGTACAGGAGAAAATATCATCTATTCACTCCGTAAGGTGTATCAACAGATGCTTAAGAATGAAGAAGTTACAGAGGTAGATGGTAAGGTACAGGTCATGTCATAATAATAAGATGATAGTATGAGTACGCTAAGGAATAATAAAGTTGATGAGGTCGGGAAAGCACTGATGAGGTGTTTAACAATGCAAGTTCATCTACAAAAGAAAGTATATAAATATCTCACTTATGAAAGTGGTAGACTTATGCTTGAAAACTCAAACATTCAATTTACAAGAGCAAGTAAGTTGAATGATACTATAGATTGTCATATAGATAAGGTCGATTATAGCTATATATATGAATTTACTCAAGGATTAATAGATGTTACCCTTATTGATAAAAAGAAAGAACAAGAAAGAGATTTATTTAACAGCATTGGTATTTGTAGTTTAGGTAAGACTTCTAATAATGAGACTCTCTGGGAAAGATATACAAGGTTAGATGGCAAAGAGTCTGGTATGTGTATCGAATTAGATACGCAAGCAACTATTAAACATTTTATACAAGAAGATAAACCGAAGAAAGGCTTTATCGTACTGCCTGTTAATTATGTAAAAAAAGTAGAACAATCTATTAATCGGGGATATTTATCTGCTGGAGGGAATTATAACTTACTTTTTTGGAGTAAATTATTAGCAACAAAATATGCTCCTAAATGGGAAGATGAACAAGAAATACGTTTTGTTTTAGTAGATGGTATCGGGAACAATGACTATTTTCGGGAAATTATCCCAACATCCTGCATAACAAAGGTTACATTAGGAAAAGATGTTTGTATTGAGCAGATTGAAACAATAAAACAGATTATTCGTAGTAAATATAACAATGTTCATATAGAATGCAGGGAATAACATTCATTTATGAAAATGAATAACAATTAATCGCCTTATCATATTAATTTAATATTAATGTAATTGTACAGTATAATCCAGTGCTAAAGTACACCATTAAATATTCTAAGTCACCCAAATAAAAAAAGAAGGTTGTTAACAAGACAAGAGAAAAATGTTGTATTGTGATGAAAGATTGAAAAATATCCAAAAAATTGCATCAAGCAATATTTGTTTTAAACAGACAAGATAATATGATTATTATTTACTAATTTTGCACTGATAATATCATATGCTAATTTCATGAGTAGAATCTTGAGATAGTGTTCCGGTGTTGAATTGTTGCGTTATTTAATTAACTGCTATTTATGTTATTGATAAATTTATTATAAGGGAATATGGATGGTTTGGCATGGCTTGAGTTATTTCAATCAGGTACAAAATTATTAAAGATTATTAATCCGGTAATATGGTGTAAGAAAATCCAATATTTTTTTAATTATTATTGTCGATCACCATATAACGTATTAATATATGGATGTAGTGGTGCAGGTAAAACCGAATTTATCAGAGCGTTATTAGAGGAACCTGTGACGGAACAGCCAGCCCCTAGAACACAGACTATTGACAATAAGAAAATAGTCTTTGAGAATGGTCGTAAAATCAGATTTTATGATTTGCCAGGGCAAGCCGTTCAGCGCAGAAACAGACAGATTGCTACAGAAAAAATAGCGAGACATCAAATTAAAGGTATTATTAATGTTGTGACTTATGGCTATAATAACGTAGAAGAAAACGAGATTGCGAATATTTTCTCAAATGACCCAGTTCCTAATGTGAAAGAATCATACCTTACAACCAATAGGAATGCAGAGATTACTCAGTTAAGTGAGTGGATGGAGTTTATTCATAACGGATGTGGTGTTGAATGTGTTATAACGGTTATAACAAAAGCTGATATTTGGAATAAGAATAAAGAGGAGGTTATGTCATATTATCAACACGGACAATATTATACGCGTTGTACAGAGAAAATTTCTCGAGTTTGTCATACTTGTGTTTATCCTTATTGTTCTATTATATCCCCTTTCGGGGAAAAGCCAATGCTTTTATCGTTTAGTGAACGTGACAAGCAAAAATTACACAAAGAATTCAAAGAAGAATTATTTAAAATTATTAGACATGAATATTAATGAGGATTTGAAAAAAGATGTTGATAAGAAAGCGTTTATATTGAGGGATTATACTTTTGATCTTTCAAAAACACAAGATATTATTGACAGAATTCTACTTTGGCTTCATATCACAATTGTATTTTCTATCTCAATATTATTTATATATTATCTCAAAATAGTAATATATACTAATATATTATTGGTGTTATTAATTGTTTTTTCTTTGTTATCTTTGGGATTAAGAGTAAAATTACAAAAAATCAGGAAACAATATGATAACATATATAATAATAGCTTTGATATTATGGGTGAATTAGCAGATTTAACAGAATGGACAAAATTAAGAAAAAGATATGTTTTAGGAAAAAAAGATTATCGTGATATTATCATCATTGATAATTATATAGAGACAATAGAACGAAAATTTAGTCCTCACAGATCTATTTCAAACTATTACAAGTTGCTGTCTATAGAGTCTAGTATATTTATTTATAGTATTATTATTATAAGTATTGTTGAGATATATAAATGTTTGTTTATTTAAATTATAAAAGCGTTCTTTTCAATAATGCAGAATAAGACGGATAAGAGAACTTCGCTTGTTTCTAAATCGTTACCTGTTACAAATTTAAGTTTTGTAAGTCGTTTGTTTTCTGTGTCTAACAATTTTAATCTTATGAGATAGCCTGTCTACATTTGTTAGACAGGCTTATTTATTTAATATACAGGATTTAAAACCAAAAACTTGCATTTGCAGCAAATCTTTTGAGTTTCTTGTAAATGTATTTATTGGTTTCATAATACAAACATATTAAGTAGTATTTATTATTGATATGTTTATTTTCAAGCGATCAGCATTACAAAGATACAAAAAGTACGGATGCTAGAACTTATCTAGCATATTATATTTATATGAGATTTTTCTTATAAGTTGTTTGAATTTATCCAATTTAGTACACAGATATACCAAGACGCAGAGATTTATTTAATAAATCTGTGAGTCCGTGTCAATGTGCTAAATAAAAACATTTCATCACAGATTCTTACAATTAATTCATGATTTCTGTGTTTAACGAGCATTTTGTATCTTCTTTGTGAAATTATTAATCTGGTAATGAAAATATGATTGATTAGGTAGTAAATCTTTTTTTACTTTTTTGAAGGATTCTTTTAAATGTTATCAAAAAAGTTGTATTTCTAATTTCCGAAAGAACTAATTTTATTAAATTTGTAGTGTAAATATCGCTATATATAAATTTATATATAAATTATTAAATCATATGATTATGGATGTAACTTGGTGGAATATTGTTGTAACAGCTTGTTTAGGATTACCTCCTATGATTTTAGCTATTATGACTATTAAGAAGTCTATTAAAAGAAAAAAAACGATTAAGATTCTTCCCCAGTTTTCATCTATTTGCTTGGGACGAACTAATGAAAAAAAATATATTATAGAGAGAATTGTTGATGGTAAGTCTATATTTGTTTGTGGCTCTGCTGGTATTGGTAAGACAACGGTTATAGGGCATTCCATTTTGGAATGTGAAAAAGATTTGGATAAGCTTTATGACAAAATTTTGTATCACAGGTTCTCTGGTAATCCAAGTTTTGAATATGCATGTAGTAATTTGGCACAACAAATAGACAATTCTGGCTCAAAAGGTTTAAGTACATTATTAAGTGAAAGTAAATATCTTATTTGGTTAGATGATTGCGAACAGACTGATTGTTTGGAAGAATTACTTCGTATTTCGTATAATCCAGTATTCATTATTTCTTCAAGAAAAAAAGAACAAGAGAAATATCTATTGTATATTAATGGAGGTATTAAATCTTCATTAATAATTACTAGGCTTTCAGATCGTGTTGTAGAGAATCTTTTATATGGTCATATCTGCAATAAATGGTTTATTGCTAAAAAATATCGTATTATTAATAAGGAAATTGTAAAATTAACAAACGGTATTCCATTAGTTATTTCTTTCATTAAAAATGATAAATTATATTTAAAAGATCCCGAATACTTTTGTAGAATACTTAAAGATAACTATTTAAAGAAAGAGATGGTTCCCCCATTTTTAAGTGAACGAAATGAATTATATAGCATTGATTTACTGATAAAAATGGCTATTGGTATTGATATAGATTACCAAATAGATAAAATTAGTTTAGAATCTCAGAAAGTCTTAGGTTTTTTGGGGTGTATTTCTTACGATGATTTTCCTTATGTCAATATTGAAGGTATGTTTGATGTTTTTTCAAAGAAAGTGGTACAAGAACTTCTGAAAACCAATCTTATAGTGCTTCACAACAATGCTATAAAAATACGGCATCCATATATACACCAAGTTTTACGAGATAACTTTGATGCTTTATTATCAAAAGATTACAAAATTATATATGACTTTTTGAACTTAGTACAAGGATTTTTCGGAATTAGTGGAAATAATAGTCTTGAACTTAGTCATTGTTTGTTCTCATTTAAGAACCATATTTTATCTGTTATAAAAATAATACAAACAAATAAATTAATTGCTAATTCAGAAAATGAAACTTCGTTTTTAGTTGCATTAGTGTTGTTGGCTAAATTTGGATTTTATACGGAGGCAAATGATATTGCAAAATCGTATAAACTACAGTATAATGGAATGCAAGGTAAGGAATTTCTTCATTATGTATTTATTCGTTCATATGAAGGATTAGAAAATTTTGATGAATGCATCGCATATATAACCGAACATGGAGAGACTGTGTCTGAAAGTAATTATGATGAGATGTTTACGGCGTTCCATAATTTATTGTACATTTATTTAAAGACTAATCAGTATGATAAGGTAAAAGATAAATTAAAAGACATAGTTGCATATATTGAACAACATAATATTGATATAAATAAATATAAAAAGGATATATTAAGCATAAAATCAATGGCAACAGAATTGATGTATCATTGTTATGAAAACGATAATATGGAGGATTTTATTCATGAACAGACTATATTAATTGAAAATTTAAGAGAAGTATTTGATTGTGATGATTATGAAGTTATAGATGCTGAACTTATATTAGCATTTTCATTGGCACGAATGGGTTACCATAGAGATGCAATAGATATATTTACAAGTATATTGAAAGCCTTAAATAATAGGTATTCTTTTAGAGATCCTTTGGCAATAGAAGTCGCTAGAAAAATAGCACACTTTTATTTTGAAGAACATAATTATAGTCAGACTCGTGAAATTTTACAATGCATATTTCCATATGCTGTGATGACATGGGGAAATGAACATATTATTACGAAACGATTAAGAGATGATCATATGAGAAATGAAGAAAAATTGAGAGAAAATAGTTTTGATGAATCAGAAGTTATGTTCCAAATATCATTACGTCCTCATAAAGAGGACTTGATTGGAAAAGTGAAAAGACTGTTAAAATGGATTTGATAAAAAGATGGGAACTCAGGAAAATTAATGTTTAAATGAGAAACTGATAAAATATAATCGTTGTATAACAAAAAAAGCATAACTTTGCATTCAGTAGAAGCGTTCTTTTCAATAATGCAGAATAAGACAGATAAGGGAACTTCGCTCGTTTCTAAATCGTTACCTGTCGTAAATTCTAATTATGTAAATCATTTGTTTTCAATGTGAAAGATAAATAGCTATGTCTCAAGCAATGGTAGGTCAAAGTTTTCCTGACACCGCAAACATCGGCTATCTCTTTCAGATAGGCGTTCATCTTCTGGTTGGACAAGACAGGCAGCAGTCTGTTGTCTTTGGTCTTGCCGCGGTATTTCTCTACAATCTTTAATGGTATATCGAGCAATAGGATGTTGCTTGGAATGTTGGTTTTCTTCCGTCGGGTCATAATCCATTTCTTCCCGTCAAGCTCTACTATGTTGTCCTCGGTCAGGTTCTCCACATCAATATATGCCAATCCGCAGAAACAAGAGAATATGAATATGTCCCTGACTTGTTCCAGACGGGCGGTCGGAAATTCTTTCTGCATAATCAGTCTGATTTCCTCGTCTGTCAAGAAGCCACGATCGACATGCTCCAGATGAAAATGGTGGTTGATGAAAGGGTCGTGTGTCAATACACCGCTTTTCTGTGCGAGAATAACGACGGTCTTGAAGAACTTCAAGGTCTTGGTGGCACTGTTGGGCTTCAACATAGCCGTTGTCCTCAGGTAAATGTCAAAGTCATGCACCATCATGTGGCTAAGTTCCCTCGGCAATATGTCCTTTCGTCCGTATTTCATATCCAAGAATTTCACGAAGTGTTTTTTGGTGGTGGAATATTTGGTGTAGGTCGCCTGTGTTTTTCCTGCGCCGACCAATGCCTTGATGTCATCCAGATATTTGTCAAAAATCTCCAGAAACGTGGTTTTGGGTGTCTCTTTCCCTAAATAGATACTCTTGATCTTGTCCAAGGTCAAGTCCGGGTCCTCCTCATGCTTTTTGAAGATGGCTTGAAGGGAAGAGGAAATGACATCCAGTTGCGAGTTGGTGTTGAGGACTTCGGCGGTACGTCCTTTCATTCGCCCCGTGGCGTTGTTCCACAATTTTTTATCAACACACAAGCCTGAAGAACCCAAGTTGAGCATTTCACCGTTCAGGAAAATCCGAATCATCAGCGGAGATTTCCCTTGTTTGTTCTCATAGTTTGACCGTACATAATACGATACCTTAAAACTCATTCTCATAACAATACTTATTTTATGTAGCACCTGCTACAAAGTTCAACATAATTGATTGTAAACAAGAATATTAAAGGCGTCAAATCAGGCTTCATTTTCCGTTCACTGCTACATTTATTGACCTCCAAGCGTCATGTAGCACCGAGTGTAGCAAAACTTGACCGAAGAATGATTGCCAAACGATGCAAGAATGTCTTCATCTCAAAGTGGGAGGGTAAGAAAAAGTACCTTAATCATCTGATATACAATGCTAGCTTAATCCCTGAAAGGTTTTTTAAAACCTTGTTGTTTGGGTTCAGCGGAGAGTGATGACTCTACCAATAAGACGCATAGTGTCTTACATATTCTTCTACCGTTATTGGTTCTTATTTGTATGGGATGCCTTTGTTTCGGGCTTTCCTATAGTTCCAACCCACCAACAGAAAACACATTAATTACACAAACTATCGGAACAGCCAAAGATGTAAATACCAGTATCCATCTATCTGATCATAAAATAATCCAATCCAATATATACAAGATATTGCCTATAAACAATGACG
>JAFYWF010000071.1 GCA_017558145.1 Lachnospiraceae bacterium | reverse complement strand
CATTTCCTCCCCAGCTTCAAAGGTAACAACCTCCGCATCCGGCTCCTGTTCTCTTATCAAAGAAGCAATTTGTTCCCTTGTGGTTCTGTCATCGTCACAGACCGCTATCTTCATAATGACCGCCTACCTTTCGCTGATTTTTGGATATACATACCCATTCTTTTATTATATCGTATCTTTGCAATAAATTCGTGATGCGAGGGTGTGAAATACGGGGTTTTGGGTGTGAAATAATTTTGTTAATAGCCAAAATAAACCACGGCTGATACTCCATTTCCAGAATAACAGCCATGGTTTTCTTTGTAAGCGGACTGGTATTTTAATGAACTTCATAAATAAAATCCCATATACAGTCCATATTATCTACTTTGATGTATTCTCCCATGTTTTTAATTAAGACATCTATATCAACTTTACCTTCGTCTGTTATAAGATAGCAGACAGAATTGTCGCAGAGTTTCAGATGAACTTTTCTTTTATCGCCTGCTACATATGTTAAGGCCTTACGAACAGCTCCAGAGCCTTTAGTTGTATATGGTCCCATCAAAACATTCATTTTCCCAATCGAAAAATCATTCCCATATAGTCGGCACCGAAAATCACCTCTATGCAATATGTAAAGATGTCTATTCAACAATGAGTGAAAGCCCATCTTGAGGAGTTGTTTTTTATCAACAGAGTAAGTCTCTAGCCTCGGAATCGCTTTAAAGCCTTCCGTGTAGCCAAGTTCAATTAAATCACTCAGAATATCAACCTTTTTATATTCTGCATTGTCTTGGGGGCACTGAAACATGAGATCATAGTAAAGTTCTATTTTTCGTAGTTTTGTTAAGAACTCAATACCTTCATTTTCAACTTTTTCACTAAAGCTTATTTTTTCTCCTGACAGGACTACATTACCTGCAACATCTATGATTTTAAAATATGACCCATTCTCGGCATCTGACGCACGATTAAGAAAACTAAAAACACTCTAACGAGCAAGAAGAGCTTCTACACTATTTTCTTTTATATGTGCTATACTAATACTTATATTGGCTGTGCCTGGTCTATCTGCGGGACCGCTACAAAATATATCTAAGTTTCTACAGACATCTTCTGAATTGCTCAACATTGCAATATTGTTATTTAAGGTATAAACAGAAAGGCTTTTCATAGGTATCGACAGAGTCTGGTCATCGTATGACAAATTCAACTCAAAATCCGCCCTACAATTAAAATCTGGCTGTCCTGCAACAATGCTACTTTCACCCATAGGAAGAGCATTTCTTATATTCTGATGCCACCCGTTTTCAACTGAATAAGTAACTGGATAAAGGAAAACTTCTCGTTCTTTTTTATCTGGCTGAACATCAGGAATAATCACCATAGAGTATGAATTTGCATGATCATCTGAATAGTATGCCGCTCCTCCGGTCAACATCTCGGCACCGCCTATTTGTTTATATAAGACAGGTATACCACCTGTCTCAGTATGCCCACAAAGAACCAAATCAACGTAACCTCTCAATAGCGGTAATGTTGCATATCTATAATCATACTCACAAATTTCATGCGTATGCAAAAATCGCTCTGCGTGATGGAAAAGAGCTATTGTAAAACTACTTCTATGATCACTAATCAGATTATGCTTCAACAATTCCATTACTTGAGGCTGTCCAATGAGCATTTGGTCATCCGGATACTTTTTTACAGAAGACAGTAACGCCGTATTGAAAGAAACAATGCGAAACACTTCTCTATTAGACAAACTAATATCCTTATACCCTATAGAATAACTTGCTTCCCATTTATCCGCTTTAGGATAATGATATGGCACGATTCACATCATGGTTTCCCGGACAGAATGTGATATCTGAACCAGATAGTTTTGTTACATCTAACAATTCTCTGAACCATTCTATTGCTTCGTCAAAATCTTTCTTCTTGCCAAACCAAGCAACATCACCAGTTACAACAATATGATCCGGTTTCAGCATATTATCCCTTATAGAAATCAGTAAGTCTTGCAGTATTTTTTTCTTGTTACAAAATTCCCCACGGATGTTGTATTGAGGATTATCGCGTCCAAAATGAATATCTGATAAATGTAAAATAATCATAGCTACCTCTCTAATATGTACCAACTCTACATTGATTTCATAACAAATAAATTATATCATATCCTGAAGTAGTAGCACAAATAGTACAATTCTCTATCGTCCCCCCTTCAACGCCAAAGAACGAAGCCAAGGCTTTCACACCTCAACTCCGTTCTCATTCTGGCACTAAATTACCGTCTCATCTTTCTTCACATCACGTTGCGATTCCTTCTTTTTCTCTCCTGCCACCTGCATTTTTTCGATTGCAAATCTGCCGTAACGGATTGCTTCTTTCCCATCTGTATTGCTTTCTCTTCCAGATACTTTTCCACGACCGGCAGATACTCTTCCAGCGTTCCGGTTTTGTATTCTGTAATAGGATTGATGTCTACCAAGACACCACCTATTCTGAATTTATCCTCGTGAAGAAGATTAAACAAATCATCTTCTCTTTCATTACCAGATAGCTGTACTACCACATCCAAATCAGAGTTTTTACCTTCCAATCCTCTACATCTGCTTCCGGATATTACAACACCGATTATCTCCGCATCAAAATCATTTTCATAAAGCTTGGCACTCACATATTCTGCCACACATTCCTCAATATCCATAGCACTCATGTTGCCTATTTTACGAAAACACTCTTCCGTTTTTGCTTTGAATTCCATAACAACTCGGCTCATAAATACTTCCGGTCCGGGCAGGTTAGCAATATCCAATTGCTCCGATACTTCATCAAAATCAAGCTGCACCCACTTTGCATTCGAAGATATTTTTCCCTTTGCTCCATTCGTATCCGGATGCGTCGCTAAATCATCCACAATATCAAGCAATGCATATCTGATATCCACATCCGGATTATCATATACACCACCATCTATCTCACGGTAGTTTTCATCCATAATGGAATAATCATATCCCTCTTCGCATTCTTGGATGCTAATGATTCTGTCTGCAACTTTAAACGCAAGTTCCGTTTCTCTTGGTTCTTCATTCCACATACAAATATTCTCCCAATTAACGAAACGGCATCTCTGCAATCATCTCTTCCGGTATCTCTAAAAAGGCTGCATCATCCGGAGCACTTGTTCTTTTACTTTCTGCAAATTCCATATTCTCCACTACTACATCCGAGGTATAAACCTTTACTCCATCCTTGTTGGTATAGCTTCCGGTCTGAATACGTCCTTCCACAATGAACTTCACACCTTTTTTACCGAACTTTTCTAAAAACTCTGCTATCTTTCCAAATGCAACACAACTAATAAAGTCTGCCGTCTGCTCATCTTCCAACTTCTTAAATCGTTGCCAAGAAACGAGCTGAAGGCAAGCATTACAATGTCGCTTTATCTCACGCAACAAAGAAACTAGTGCGAACCATTTATGCAATGGAAAAATCGGGACAGTCATACATTCAAGCGTCTTAATTCATTTCTGTAAATATCTCCTCTTAGAGCACCTATAACGATGCTCTTTTTGTCATGCAGTTTTCAATGTTCTAAGAACTCATCTTATGTTCTTGATATATCTGAAATACATTTCTGCAATTCATTCAATAGTTAGCATTTTTAGACTTGACTTTTAATAGTTAGTCTTTCATATAATATCATTGTCCATCATATGTTGGACATTTGACTTGATTGTACAACATCTGTTGTACACTGTCACCGGGGTGATTAAATGGGACATTACCATAGGCTCAGAGATTTAAGAGAAGACAAAGATTTATCCATAAGAAAACTTGCCGAAATACTTCATATGCAACGAACCACCTATCATAATTATGAAACTGGAAAGAGAGGTCCCCTTTGAATTAGCCATCACTCTTGCGAAATTTTATGATGTGTCTTTAGACTACATTGGTGGCTTTACAAATGATACTACTCCGCCACACAAAAGATAACATATGTATAACAAAAGAAGGCATCTTGTAATCCTTATTTGCAAGATACCTTCTTCTTATTTTTCTTTCTTATAAACTTACTTCTACTTCACGGGTGCATAAATATATTCGGTAATATAACTATCTTTTTCTACTCCATTTTCAAAATCTACTTCGATTTCTCGAATCATATTTCCATTTTCATCATACTCATAGGAACATTCATATGAACCATCACCCGTTGTTAATTTTACTAATTTATTATTATTATCATACTCATAAATATATTCATAATAATTACTTGTTTCTTTTACCAAATTACCATCTGTATTATATTCATAAGTAACCTTATTGCCGTTTGGATATATTTTTGCAAGCATATTGCCGGAAGCATCATATTCATAGGAATACTCAGTAACACCGGAGATTGAACCGGTTCTGGTTATACAAATAGGATTTCCGTATGTATCATTTTCATATACAACTTTATCTTCATCATCCGTTATTTCATGAATTAGATAACCATTGGCATCATACTCATATTTCGTATGTGAAACAAAACTTTTTTCTGCAACACACACTAATTTACCATTATCGTCATATTCATTATCATATTCACTAATAACTTCACTACTATCTGCTAATTTATCGATTTTTCTCGAAACATTACCCTTTTCATCATACTCATAGGTAGTCTCGATTCCTGCTGAGAAATCCTGTGATTTAATTACTTGATTATTTTGGTCATATTCTGAAGTGGAATAAATTCCGCCACCTACTAAATAATTGGTAGTATAACCACTTCCATCTGCATCATATACATATTCCACTCTAGCTTCACTACGTTGTCCGTCATATACGCTACTTTGTTGTTCTGATATACGTCTTCCCTCTGCATCGTATTCATATATGCTTTCACCGGTCCATATACCCATTTGATAATCAGTCCATGTTTCCTTTGTGAGCAATCCATCTGTGTTATATTCATAAAAAGCTTCATATGCTTTATAAGGATCCCCAAAATATAAATCATACATTTCTTCTGCCACCAGTCGATTACTTAAATCATATGTATAATTTCTCTCACAAGAAACATCACCATCGGATTCATATGTAGTCTCCTTAATCATATTTCTGTTAGCATCGTATTCATAAGAGAATTTTAATTCGCTTAAACCGTTCTGTATCTTTTCTATCAAATTGCCATTGCTATCGTATTCATAATTGGTTTTTGTCACGTAATAGGTAGTAGCCCCGATTTTCACACCATTAGTATCATATTCATATTCCTCATATGTAAAATTTCCCTCTTTCGCTACACAAACAGGAATACTGGTGCCTTCAGTTGTACTACACACACTACATGTTTTTGGTTCTGTGTAAGTAGCCTCTACCCATGTATGCTCTAACATTTCACCTTCGGTTTGTCCACAATCTGCACAAGTCTTTGGAGCAGCACAGGTTGCTTCACTCCATGTATGCTGATGTCCACATCCACTTAAGTTAAAAACAAACAAATTAGATAATATACTTGCAAGTACATTCTTTTTAGACTTGCCGCCATCTGCTTTTTCACTAGTTGTTTCTACAGATTTTTCCTCGCTTACCTCAGAAGAAGTATTTTTTTCTGAAACGTTTTCTGTTGTATTCTTTTTTTCACCGGAAATACTTTCGCCGCCTTGAAGATCCGCCACTTTAATATTTGTAAACTCCGAATTAAGATAACTTGTACAATCACCGGATAAAGCTCTCACCCTAACCATGTCCAATTCATTCGTATATTCAGAAATATCCAAAGTAACATCCTGTACTTTTCCATTAAAAATTTGTGTATATGAAGTCTCCCCGGTTTTCTTTGATAAATTTACATTATAGCTTTCTGCGCCTTCTACCGCATCCCACATTAAAGTAGTTCCTTCTAATCTGATATTTTCAACCGTATTCAGCCGTTCCTCTGCTACAGTAATTACAACTTCATTACTGGCAGCTACTTCTGTATCTTTCAAAAATGCCTTTGCCATAACCGTAACTTCTCCGGATACATTTCCTCCAAAACAGTCAGAAACATCAGTTTCCCATGAAGTAATATAGGTACCAGTGGTATTAATTTCACTGGTATAGTTTTCTACCAAAGTGCCATTATAGTACCACCTAATATCATAATGTTTTTGCGTGGTAGTATCTGTATTCACCGCAAAATTTAAATTTAATTGTGAACCATAGTCATAAGCATCCACAGTTAAAATTACTGTTTCTTCTGCCTTAACATCCAGAGAGCTAACTGTAAACATGGTTACAAACATGGTCATTGCCAAACACATAGAAACAATTTTTCTTGTAATTTTCATTTTTCTTTTGACCTTTCATTTTATTTTTGTCCGTCATTTGACAGACACTTGCATTATACGCCCACGCCTATTCATCGTCAACCAATGCCTACAAATTCTATCTAACTATATCTATTTTATCCAATCCACAGCTTACTTAACTTTTCTTTCAAAACTGTCTCATCCATATCGTGAAGGTCATCTAAAACTTTGATCTTCATATCCTGCGCCCGCTGTTTCAAATATTCCTCTGTTTTACCCATACCTGAAAGATTGGTAGCAATCAAAACTTTCTTTGCGTATTTTCCACCAAAACGCTCTGCTACAGTGTTTAGCTTGTACAGTTCATTCATATCCACGCTTCCATTTTTACAGGATACAAAGATAGGAACCATGTTATGCATCATCAAAACATCTATTTCATTGATGGTATCGTAAGTATTATCCTCTTCTTCATGAAGCTCTCCATCCCAATCAATGGAAACTCCATTTACTACATCATTGTATAATGGTCTTCCATTTTCATCCTGCAATTCTTTCGCAACCAACAATATCATCATTTCTAAAGCCATACCTGCTTTGGTAAGGCATTTTTTCACCTGAAGATTTTTATATGTTACCGTCACCTGATTTTCCGTTTCGCTAAAATTGGTAAGAAGTCCTTGTTCACACATTTTTTTAATAAGAGCATTATTAATATTATAAGAACCGCTGTGCTTCTTATAATATTCTCTCACTTGATCAATATCAGCACATACCTCTAATCCATCCTCACTGGTGACACCTTCATTTGCGATCACCTCAAAAACTCCTGTTTGGATGTTCCAGCTTTTGGCACCGTCTTTGCAAATGGACCACATTTTTCTTACATCTAATGCAAACTCTTCTCCATTCTCAAAGTCCCATTGATTTACCTGCTCTATTTCTCCACCATAAATTCGGATATTTTCTTCTACGGTTAACCATGGCAATTCCTTATAAATCGTGTTTCCATCCTTATCACAATCATGAATCTTATTATTACGAATCCCGATTCTATGTATTTGAATATTTTTATCGCGATATCGTTCATATACGATGCCCAACGCCAACAATGCCATTTCATCACCGCCGGTTACCCCAAAAACACAATCATCATAAGTATTCACAATTTCCGTAAGAACCTGAATTACCTGTTCCACATCCCATTTAGATACAGCCCTACATTCAAATTCAATGTTATGCCCTCTTTTAGAAAATACTTTTTTATAATACTGAATCCATCGGCTTACCTTTTTCTTATTATCCCCTACAAAAATCACTCGTTGGGGAATATCTGTTAAAATAGCACAAATATTTTCTATGGATGTTTTGTCAAATAATTCTACATATGTCATATGTACGTCCTCCACTATATCCAAATTTCTTTTTCAAAATATGACTACAGTATATCACAAAACAGCTCTAAAAAACACAAAAACTACCCCATCCTCTTTTATGATTTAAGAGGATGGAGTAGTTTAATTTATGCTGTTTCCAGCAATCCCTGAACTACTTTATCGCAGATTCCAAATTCTACTGATTTTTCAGCATTCATGTAATTATCGAAGGAAGTGGCTTTGTTGATCTCTTTCAAAGTTTTTCCCGTATGCTTTGCTAAAATTCCATTTACAATACTGCGGGTTTCTAAAATGGAATCTGAAATATTCCGAATGGAAGTTGCACTTCCACCCACACCACCACTAAGAAGTGGCTCATGAATCATGGTTTTAGAATGTGGAAGAATAAATCTTCTCCCCGGTTGTCCACCGGCTAAAAGAACCGCTGCCATACTGGCTGCCATTCCGGTGCAATACATATATACCGGAACTGTGATCGATTGAATCACATCGTAGATAAATAAGCCTGCGTTTATTTCGCCACCGCCGCTGTTAATATAGATATGTATCGGTTCTTCTGATTCCTCTTGCAGGAATAAAAGCTGGGCCACAATATCGTTGGCCATCTCACTGTTAATTTCTCCATTTAAGAAAATACGACGCTTACTCAGATGTCTGGTGTAAACACTTAACTCACGGATTCCATTATAAGAATCCACTTCTACACTAGGGTTCCAACTTAAACGATTCATAATCATTTCCTCCTGTTATTCAGTTTTCTTCCACGGTTTTAAACCCGCTTCCTGTTTCTTGCTAATAGAAGAATACAATATTTCAAGCTATTTGAACATTAAACCACCGGTATAGATACTACTAAAATCTTTTTACAATCGATAATACTGCCATTTCTCCATTTTTCGTTCTTTTCATAAATTTATAGTATTTTTCTCTTATACTTTTATTTTTCTGACTAAGTTCCTTCCAACATTCCTGTTCATATTCTGTTCCTTCCAATTCCTCATTTGCTTTCGAAAATGCAATATTCAGCAAATGCTGATCCCCTAAATTTCCCAAATAGGCATTGAATTTTCCAAGGAGTATTTTTCGCTTTGGTTCCCCAAACTTACTCTTTGTAAAATGAAGCTCTATTTCACTCTCCTTTGTACTAATAATATCTTCCTTATCTACCATAGCTTCTTTTATTTTTGTAAAATTTTCAACACCAAAATCATGTATTGAGCCATATATCTTAGAAGGAATACATCTGCGTTTTCTGAGGTAATCTTTCATAGTATTACAATCTGCCTTATACCAGTCCAAATGCTCCATTTCTATTTTCTTTTTCCCTAATTGTTCCACATATACAACTCCTATGGCAGTACCGTTTTTAATAAAACATTTCTCAAAAACACTTTCTGCCATAATCATACCATCAGGTGCTACAGCTACCAGCCATTCATGCTCTTCTCTTTTGTATTTATCATCCAGCAAATTTAGTAATTCTCCCAATTCCTCGAAAGCTTCATTTTTGTCTTCTGGCTCACAATAATACCTTTGTTCCTTCTTTTTTTCCAAACTAAAAGGTGGGATTTTTTTCCAACTTTGTTTTGTCATCATTTGTTTTGCTTCTATTTTAGGATAGGGATAATCATCTATATCTGCCAAATTTGATAAACAGGGATAATTTCTTCCGGCCAGCACCAAAGCTTCTCCCTCTTCTTTATTCAAATGCTGTAAATCAAACTCCGAAAAGAGAGGCATTCTTACATTATTATCATAAATAACTTCACCACATAACTTACTAATTTCCTGCAATAATTCATATTCCTTACTATAAAGATATATCCAGTTATTGCAATTTCCGCTAATAGTTTCCGCACCCTCTTCATACTTTTGCTGTAACTGCTTCATTCCTTGTACGATCAAATGAAAACGAATATTTCTGCTTCTTGCTGCAGTAATCATAGCATCCATATTTTGTATTTTGGGAATATTGGCAAATTCATCTATCAAAAAATTCATTCGTATAGGAAGCTTTTGTGTCGGCTCCTTTTGAGCTTTCTCCAATAAAACTTCATAAAGCTGCTCCAAGAATAAACTGACCATAAAATGATAGGTTGTATTTTCATCAGGAATAACTAAATAAATGGCATATTTTTCTTCTGCCAGCTGTTGAATATCGATTCCGTCCTGAGATAAAAAATCCACAAATTCTTCATTAAGACTTAGCTTATTTAACCCCATGACCACAAATGCTTCTATACTTCCTACCGTTTTTTCTGAGGGGTTATCCAAACTGGATACTTTTTGATAAATAATCGTGCCGCCAAATTCTTCTTTTATTGTTTTTATCATCTTGTCACGATTGGAAGTATAACTATTCCATAGCTCATGCAATGCCTTAAAATGACATTCATTTTCCTCTGCCTTTTCAAAAAGAAACAGAATAAATCCACACAACACATCAATAGCGGTGGTTGGCCAAAAGGCATCTCCTGACATATCCTCCCCAATAATCATCTTGGCCATTTCCGTAGCAAATTCCATTGCTTTTGCTTTTTTTCCATTATGATAATAGCGATAGGGTAATGCCAATGGATTCCAGGTCTTCCCATCCTTAAAATTTCTAAGATTCAGACAACAGCTTTGATAACCATGAGTCTCTACATCCCCTAGGGTTCTCTCAAACAGTTCTCCCTTGGTATCCGTTACAACGAAGGACTCTCCGGCTCTCGCCAGAATTCCTATGGATGGCATTACAAACATTCTTGTTTTTTTACTTCCTGTGGCTCCAAAAATAATAGTATGGCTATCTTCTGCATCTATGTATACTTTGTTTTCTTTTACAAGCATCGGAATACCACCCGTCGGATAAGATTGAGCATATAAATCAAGTTCTACAAACTGTTTTGCAAATTCTTCCTGTGTCATAAAGCGAGTGTTATTTAATCTATTCAACGATTGCCCCTCCCATTACAAATCCCATTTGACGTTTTGTTTTCTTACTTTCCTGCAATAAATGAAGAATCGTTTCAACCTCTTCTCTTGTAATATTTTTATCTTGATGTTTCTCTTTTACTAACCTGTTATAGACTATTTCCTTAGCCATATTTTGGATTCGTATTTTTACACGATCCTCTTCCTCCCATTTTTGCTTATGAAAAAAATCTATGATAACTTCCTTTGCTTCTTCTTCTAATTGAAATCCATATGTTGTTACAATCTCCTCAAAAATCTCCCTCTGTTCTGTAACTTCATATTCCTCTCCACGCACTACCTTCACAAAACCGTAGTTTTCCAGCAATTTTTTTAACTCCTTAACCTTTTCTGCTGTCTTTATGGTATAGATGCAATGCAGTCTTGCCCTTTGACTTTCTATATAATCCAACAACTCTTCTATCTCTTTTTCTTCCTCTTTACCGGAAAATTCTATCAAGATACAACCTGCATAATCCTTTCCGATACCGGAATTTCTTTCCAAAGCCATTTGAAAATTAGTGACTAATTTTTCACCACTTTTTCCACCAACCGAACAAAAGAAGAACCAATCTTTTTGTCGTAATAATGATGTAATCTCATGCATTTCTTCCTGAATCTCTCTTCCGAATCTTTGTACAAACAAATAACTGGGAATTGGTATGGTATTTACAAAACATTCTGCAGAAAATAGTTGCTGCATCTCATTTAATAAATTGCTCTTCATGCTGTCCCCCTCTTCCTAAATCAAATGATACAAATCACGAGCTTCAAGCTTATATGACAGCTTGTCTCCACTCACACATATCAGAAAATGCCGGCTTTTCAACCGGCATTTTCGTATTACTAATTGTTTAACTGGCACATACATTCTGCCAATCTTCTATGTTCCTTACAGTCTTTGGATTCTTTTCCTGTTCAAAAGCTTCCAAATCAAAATTGACACCATTCACCGGCAACTGTCCTCTTCGGAAAATCCAGTTGGTTCCTACCGGCATATACAATATTTTTTTCAACGGCAAATCACATCTGGCCGCTACATTTCTTGCCGTTTCCAAATCATTTCCACCCATATAGATGTAGGTGTCGCTATTTCCTATAATCGTTCTTCCATCTTTTCCATAATATTCTTCTAACTGGGATTCTGTTTGAACCATCAACATAGTAGAAATTCTTCTGGAACGAATGGAGGCAATCATTCTCGGAAAATCTGCAATCACACAGTTTGTTGCAAAATCATCCATAATAAATCTTACCGGCACCGGCAACTCACCGTTTTCACAGCGGTCATCTGCATATCTGCAAAGTTCATCCATTGTTTGTGTAAAAAACAAATTTGCATAGCCATCCATGGAACGGTCTTTATCACTGATAATGACAAAAACTGCTGTTTTTCTACAGCCAATGCTTGCCATATTTATTTTGTCTGAAGCAGTCATTTTTTGCATTTCTTTGAAATCATATCTTCCCAGTTTTGTTCCCAAAACAATTAATACGGAGCGAAGAGTTTTACCTGCTCCTAAACGGAACTTATCGTATTGGGATACTGCGAAACTATTTGGATTTCTCTTTCTGACTTCATCAAACAAACGATCCAAAATAGTTTTTTCATTTGCATAGCTTTCGTTTATCTCACAAGTTGCCAATAATTTCAATATACAACGTAAATTCTGCTCTTTCTTTGGGCGCCCCTCCCACAGATAAGCAATTAAAGCACTTAAGAGAATTTCTCCTGCTTCCTCCCAAAAGGGATCTGCTAACGAATTTCTACCTTCACCACAACAACTCATCAACATGTGTGAAACCTTAACAATATCCTTTGTGGAATGAATGTACTTGAAAAAGTTATAAGGATCGGAATCTTCCGGATGTACAAAATCAACTACTTTGATCTCGTATCCTTTTCTAGATAAATATCTACCATATTTCTTATGTAGAAGTCCTTTAGGATCAGAAATCACATAACTTCCGCTAGCCTGCAAGATATTTGGACTTACAATACTTCTGGTTTTTCCGCAACCAGCGGTTCCTACTACCAGCACGTTGTTATTAATTAGGGTCTTTTTGCAATCTGTACTATAATACTGATCCTGTGCCAAAATCACATCATGTTCTTTTATCATCTTTTCCCTCCCTAAATACCTAACTTATTTTATGGAACTTCTCATCTTTCATTGATATTCAATTTTCAAGGTTCCTTAAAATTAAGTCTTAAGCAGTTTATGTCATCGTTTACCTGTTACTGTATCTATCATAAAAAATTTTTCCCTATTTGAAAATTAAACTGTAGGTATAGTATTGATAGAAACGACGAGAGGACATCTCGTCGTTTCCGACTAAGATGTCCTCCATACTTTTTCCATATAATCTACTAAGTGCATACAGGTTATCTACCGTTGGGAGGCTTTCACCTCTCTGCCATTTACAAACCGCCTGGTCTGTGGTAAAACCCATATACTCTGATACTTCACGTATTGTAAGTCCGCATTCTTTGCGATACTGTTTGATACGTGCACCTGTTGCTTTCACATCAATGGTTGGATATTCCATATTCATTTTGCCCCCTACAGTAATTGCTCATTTAACATTAACAGTTACAACATTCTCGGGATAACTCCACTCCTGTCCCCTCTAACAGTCCAAAGAATGTAAGGCCTTTTACATATGCGTATGTATATAACATATCTCCTAAAACTAAGAAAGTCAACAGGATTTGATAATCTTAATGATTTCTTAAGAATTACAATTTCCTGCAAATTCTAAATCTCTTTGGCTAATTAATCTTACTTTTTCTATACCATTCTCCAATATTGCTTTATTTTCCCATCATCTGCAATACCATACAAAGCTTTTCCCATATTAGTTTAATAACATTTGGATCCTTATCCATAGCCGCATTGATTACTCCAATAATTAGCCCTACCGAACCAATTTGTGTCCAAACATTACTTCGCCAGGTACTGATAGCTTCATATAAATTTTTCAATTGATCTCCAAATTGCTCATGTTCTTCCTTAATCAATAACTGCTTTTGAAGCATATTATATATTTCAATTCCCTGTTCCTGACAGGAAGGTTCCAATACAAGCATCTGACTATTAAATATTACAAAATTTTCTTGCAATTTTAAATGTTCTCTGCTTTCCTTCAAACATCTCAATGGCTGAAACCGTTTCATCTGCATCATCTGTGCACTCTTTGTAGCATCACAAGAAAATCTTGCAATTCCAATTCTTTGAGCTAATACTAAAGAAATCAAATACAGATATTCGTAATAAAAAGGAAGAACCACACTATTATCTATACCTCCGTAATAGGATGTGATTAATACATAAGAATAACTAGTAACTCCAGACAAACTTCCATAATCCAACCATCTTTTATAAAGAGAATTTTTTAATAACTCTCTTCTCATATCCGCATCACGACAAGTAGCTTCACCGGGATCAGCATAGCAAATAGAATAAATTTTATCCTCTAATGCTATTCTTTCATCCATTCCGTCTTTATTATTTGTGGTTTCTTTTGATAATTCTTTCACTTCCTTTGACAGATTAGAATCACGAATCATGGAAATCAAGAACATCCTATCGTCGGAATAGGAATCAATTTTATACAAATATTCCCTTCCATCATTACATTTTTTTTCGCATCCTAACTTACCATATAAGATTAATTTCAAAAACTCTGCCGGATTCTGCATTTTTAATCTATTAACTCTTATGTTTTGACCTTCATTGACTTCAGTGATCATTTTTTTGTAATCCATAACAGACTGTTCAACAATATCATTGTCACGATTTTTGATTTTAATTCCTAGTTTATCTGCCCAGATGCACCAATCTTTCTCACTTTTCGGAATATATGCAACATTAATTCTTCTTCCATAATCATTAATTTCTTTGATTCCTTCAATACCATAATTATGAAAGCATAACGTCTTAAAAAACAAGATTCCTACACCACAGTTATATACATGTAATTCTATAGCTTCGATAGGCAATTCATATGCATTCTCTCCTTTTTGAATATAATAATAATATTCTTTTTCTCGAAATGGATATTCGTACACGGTACATATGGAATCCCGAGTTTTTGTTTCAAAAAAAATATGTTCAGCAGAACTGCTTAAATACTGTTTTAGCATATAAGCATCTCTTTTAATTTTGTCCCCATTTTCTAATAAATCAAATCTCTTTCTTATCCATCCCCAATCAAATAAGCTCTGCTTAAAATTACAAATACTCTTTTCTAAAGGAATTAATTTATCTTCTGATTTTTCCTGATTTATCAGAAAAGACCATCCGAAAATATGAATAGATTTTGCATAAATAAAAGCTTCCTTAATCACTTCTGCTCATTTCCTTTTTATCTAATGTATTTAAAATAAATTTCAGCACTCATTCTAGCATCTACCAATCCATTATGCTGTTGCACATGTTTTCCCATTAACTCTTGTCTACTAATCAACGGATCCATTCCTTTTGCATATAGCATACTGCTTAAATCAAGTAAAGGAAAAGGTGCCAAAAATCTACGATTCTTTTCATCTCTGAGAACACATTTGTAAAATAGGGATGCTTCTACAGGATAAGGCACATCCGCAATCACATCACATTGGTGATTTTCCATATAAAATGCCCAAAATGCCTCTAACAGTTCCTCTTCTGTTTCACATTCTACGCAGTCTCCCAAAAGAGGAATCACATTTTCCTTTACCCACTCTTCTTGAATAGCATCCGGATCTATTTTCTGTTTCTGATAAAAAGAACTACATTCTCTGCCGTTTTCCTCAACAACAACAGCACCAATGGACAATACCTGTCCATATAGTCCGTCTGTTTCAGCATCTACAAACATGAGCTTTTTCATTTTTACCCCCATTTTTTTTGATTACATTCTCTACAAACAGGAAAATACGAACCATCCTTCTTTCTTCCTACAGTATTATTGCATCCTTTGGTTCTACATTTTGGGGCCATAGATTCCTGACTGGAATTTTGTGCTCCGTTGGTTCCATTTCTTCCACTTGAAGCATTATTCCTATGATTGTTATCCGCTCTATTTTCTCTCACAACCAAACTATTTCCCACAGGCTTATTCACAGAAAATTTACCAAAACCAACATTGGTCTTTGCTCCAATTCCCATAAGAATTAATAATTCTTTACATAAATTCTTTTTTTCTTCTGCACTAACCAATATATTTCCACTTTTTTGATCTTTAAAATCAGATAATATAAAAGAAAACTCAAACGCAATTGCCGGCTTCACTTTTGCCATACTAATGGGATTCGGATCCTTGTATTTATCCTTGTGTGGAGTAACAAACTCCATTTCCATTATACTTCTTTCTTTATCCATTACCGGAAAAGCTCCCAGGAAAATATCATTATTTACAAACATATCTTCCTTTAATGCCTCTGCATCTACTTCTTTTCCTAATATACCTGAAATCATTTCCTGGTATTCTTTATTTTTTTCTGAACTTGAAGTATCTCCCGGAAAATAAGATCTTAACATCCCTTTTAAGGTAGATCCGCTAATATAAGGTAATCCGGTTACATAATCGAATGTAAATCCTTGTTTAATCGCACCTGCAACCGCAATTTCATGAGGATTTCCGGTACCAATTATCAATCCCGGATATAAGGTATATAATGCGAAGCTTTGATATCCCTCCATCTGTCTGCATTCCGCCAATGGTGAATCTGCCTTTGCAAACTTAAAAGTGCGAATTCCTTTATTCTGATCTTCGATTTTTTTTTCATTAACTTCACTTTCTAGTTTACCAAAATCAATATGTTGAAAATACTCCACATTGAAAATGTAATTCATATTTTTTGATACAAATTCCATATAAAGACTCCTGTCTACTGTTTTAACTTATATAAATTCATCGCAAGTTTCAGTGCAATTGCTGCATTCAAAATCTCTTCTTTACATTTATCCTGTTCTGTTTTGTGATTCACTACATAATCAAAGAGTTTGTTTTCTGAAACTCCTCTTTCCTTTTTTAAAACAAGTAAGATTGCTTTCATTAACTTAGAACGTTCTACCTCAGAACCACCATCTGCTGAGAAAAAGGCAACGGATGATATCAAACTTCCCATCGTAATTGCCGCTCCAAAAGAAGAAATCTGTCCTCGATATGTTTTCTTAATGCTACCATCATTTTCGTCAACAATTTTGGATTCACGCAAAGCATCATATGCCGCCTGAATTTCATGATTAATCAAATTCTTATTCACGACATTAGCCCTCCTTTACAGATACTTTACATAAACCATATCCAATAGAAGCATTTCCGCCAAATTGAACAATTTTTCCGTCTATGGTTTTCTTAAATAAATCCAAAGTTTCTTTAGCACTGTCTTCTGCTAATACCACAAAAGCAAACAAGCTTTTATGTGGAACCACTTCCTCATACCATAAGTTCACACTTTTTCCGTCATTTAATTTATTTCTTGCTAATACCGGAAGTGATATTTTACGAAACTCTTCATCCGATAAAAGATTAATTTCTTTTCCCATAAAAGAAACTGCTTTGGACAAAGGAATTCCTTCTGCCTCTCTATTTTCCGTAATTTTGACTTCTTCAAATTTTTCTTCAACCTTTAAGAAAAAGCGACAATTATTCTTCTGTGTTTCCAAGGCTTTCTCTACAGACACATAATAAAATGCTTCTGATCCGGCAGATGCTCTGACAGGAATTGCAACCATATCAGCATTTAAAAACTTAAGCTCTCCACCGTTTTCATTTCCAAAAATTTTATCAATATCAGCTTTTTCAACTTTGTTTTTTACAAAATATTCTCTTAAAGCACCTTTCACGCCGGACGAGTTAATAGTTGGATAACCGGTTACCACATCTCTTTCTACTTCATTATCAATAATATTATAATTTACATCGCCGTTTCCCACATGCATGTTTGTAATGCATTCTAAATTTACAATGATTGCAGCCATTTTTTAATTTCCTCCTAATCGTACTAAATGGTTATATCCAATCTTTTTACAATTTTCGTTTTCAACATTCAGATTACATACTCTATAAAATACACTTCCACTTTGAATCAATTGATATCTGATTCTTCTCTTTTTCAATTTTCGAAGACAACTTGTTTCGCTGTGTACAGTTTCTAAGTTACGCAAATGTTTTTCTTCCACAATACAAAACTCTTCGTATATGGGAGATTCATCCAGTAAAATATCTGATAATGCATAATACCAAGTATCCGGATGGTCTTTAAAAGCAGATTCTACTATACTCGCTAAATCCCCATTCTCCACTTCTTGACTCTGAATTCGAAAAGCCGACTTTTTCTTACCCATATAGGCTATTGTTTCTGTTGGAAGTTCTTTAGCTTCTACAAAAACCCCAAAGGAATAACCACTCTTCATCGTGATGATTTCTCTTTTAAAGAATCCATCCTCCGAATTCTCTTTCTTATCATTTTTACGATTTCCAACCACAATATGCGTATCAAAAATATCGTTCACAATTTCTCCATTGTTCAGATTATAATAACCGGATGCATACCATTTTTTTACATCGAATTCACCCTCTTGAGGTAATGAAATGATACCCTTGTCTGTTTTATATCCGGCTTTCATACGCATAGGTTTGTATCCCTTATCCGCATTATTTTGGAACGGATTCTTAATATAAATCTGTTCCTCGTTATTTAATAAGAAAACAGGAGATACACCATAAATGTAGCCAAAATCCTGCACTCCTTCGCTGGAAAACGAAAAACTTTCCTTACCAACACACTCGGTCATCTGTTTCTGCTCATTTTCATCATATGAAAAATCTGTCTTCAGTAACCCCTGCTGCTGCAATACAAGATATCTTAACATTCCTAAAATCGTTGTCTGTTCCGGAAAAAATCTTGATTTAACAAAATAAGACTCTTTTCCTGTTTTCTCTTCTCCTGGGTATTCAAATCCCTGTTCTGTTCCAAATGCATATGGTTCCAGAGGAGTCATTTTCACTAAATATTTCACTATTTTTCTCCCTCCTCTTCTGATAAAAATTTTTTAAACTTTAATATGTAAATCAAACTAAGCAAAGACGCATCCTGAGTCTGCGGTTCCTTCTCTTCTGTTACAAAATTGTTACGATAAGCATAAGAAGGTACAAAAATTCTTTCCTTTCCCATCACCAATTTACTGTAATAAAATTCACAAATTCCATCTATGTATAATTGGGCATTTGTCTGTTCCACATTATCAAAAAAGTTATTCCACACCTCTTTGTATTTTTCTAAAGAAACCTGTTCTTTTTTCGCCTGACTGTTCCATACACCTAAAGAACTGCTGAATTGATCCAAGGTATATAAAATAGAATGAATCACTTTTTGCTCACCGATATAATCGTTTCCTAAAGACAAGATTGTATTAAATGTCTTATATGCTTCATTGGAAACTACTATCGCTAAACTCTGTCCACTATGTTTTTGTAATCCAATCATCATGTTATTCTTTTTACAATCAGTATTTGAAAAATCTCCATCTGCCTTAGCAAGTGCCAATAAATAGCTTGAATTTTTCAATGCCTCATATAATGGAAATTTTTTATGCTGAATGGAAATTCCAAAAGAAATGGTTGGAAATGTTGTACTTTCAGAAAACTTTCCACAAGCAATCAATTCTTCCACAAATAAATCCTGTATCGTATTACATAATCCAAAAATATCATCTTGTGCTGTCATTACAGGTGCCAAGAACAACAAATCGTCACCACCGGCATAAATTGTCATACCACCATAACTTCCTATGATTTCTGCCGCTTTCTGAGCATACGCAAGACAACACTTAGAAAATTCTGTTACTTTTTCATTGGATAATCCTTTTAAAAATTTACCCATTCCATCTCCATCTGCAGATACCAAGGCATAATAATGCTTACGCTTATAATTGCCCTCCAATGTCTCATTGCAGGAAGCAATTTCACCAATATTTCTAATTCTTCCCTCTCTTTTCAGCTGATTTGACTCTTTCGTTACCCTTTGAAATAAAATACTGTTTTTAATGTATTTATTTCCGTTTTCATCCTCACCTAAAAATAATTTACGAATAGGGTTTTTGGCATCATCCTTTGGAAACGTTTTCATCAATTCCATAGCATCCAGACAAGAAGACAATTCTAAAATACAATTTTCCTTCTCAAGTTCATCCTCTTCTTTTACCACATAATGAATTTGTAAATATTCTATAAAAAATTTTTTACTGTCTTCATTGCAAAACTTCTCATCCCTTGGGAATATATCAACGGTTTCTTCTTTTACCTGTGTAACTATATTCTTCATCTTCTCATGGGAAAAATCAGACACTGAAAAAAGAATTCGATCGTGAAATTTTCCAATTCCATCATCTAATTTAATATTTTTATCATAATAAGGAGAATAAATTACAGTATCTGTAAATTCCTGAATAATTGCTTCACAAATTCTTTTTGTAATATCAGAAAACATACTGCTGGCAAACCACAATGCTCCCGGCGAAGTTGCTTCTCCCATAGTGTCACCTATAGGACCTATTGTTATTCCAATAAATTTACGCATCGATTTTCACCACCTTCTTTTTAATTCCTCGTATTTTGGTAGGCAACTCTGTATTGTAATATTTTACATAGCTATCCATAAATTTCTGAATATCAAATTTTCCACCTGTTTTTTTCAACTCTTCTTTCTTCGGAACAGTCAGTTTTCCTGACTGTCCTCCTTTATAATCACTTTCAAATTGGAATACTTCTCCATACAATTCTTCAGGTACTTCAAAAGCAACGATAAATATCACATTGTGAATTACCTTAAAATAAATCGGGGAAGATATTCGGTCAAATTTCTCAGATGTAACCGTAACCTTAGCTTTATCTTTTGCATCAATATTAGTTGTTCCCGGTTTATACTTCTTCGCATAACTTATATTTTTACCAATTCCTAAGAATGCTCTGACATAATAATACTTATCTTGACAGGCTTCCTGTTTTTTCCATTTCTCCTCATTCCCATTATCAGGTTTTGCCAGTTTAGGAGAAATTCCTTCTTTTTTCATCCATGCTTTTTCATTGCCCATATTGTAGACATTATGCATATATGTATAAATATAGGATCTGGAATATCCACCAAAATTCTGTCCCGACTTCATATTCGAATAAAAACTTTTAATCACTTCTGATTTTTCCTGACAGGCTGTATTCAAGACATCTAAAGAACGGTTCTGCATGCCGTTAAAACGAATGGCATAACAATGACATCCTGGAATCAAAGATTGATAGTAGGAAGCAATCTCCTTTTCCTGCACATTATTTAAAACACCTTTGTTACACCAACCTACCGGTGCAAAACTCCCAAATCCCTTATTTTGCATAGTTCCAAAATTGGTCACCAGGAAAAATTCTTCCAAATACTGAATCAATAATTTTCTAAGTTCTTCCTTGAAACAAATAATGGTTACAATCGGATTGGAAAATACACCATAGATTTTTTTATCCGATTCTCTTCCCATATTAGCATAAAAAATGGAATAGTTTTTTTCATCATTATTCAAGTCAATTTCCTGCACACGATTGGCAACCGTAATCTGCATTTTATAATCAAAACCATCATTGGTATTTGATTTTGCATCTAAAAACAAAGGAATGAACTCTGGATCTGCTTTCAATTCTTCCTTATTTTTCTTTGTCTTTTGAATCAATTTTTCCAAAATAAATCGATCCAACTTAGGCTTCACTTCACTTGCACGAATCGTTGCTCCTGCCATCTGCGACTGAAAATGTATCATTGGCATTTGTGCTTCCAATCGCAATTCTAATTTAAACTTACAATTTTCATCTAATTGAATCATTTTTCTCCCCCTATTCTATCTCAAACATACCAAATCCTTGTGCGTTCTTACTTCCGATTCCTGTCTGATACAAAAAATCTAAATATTTTCGTTCCCCCTTTAAAACGTACTCACCACACCAGCCGGTAATATAAAATCCTTTGTATTTAGTTACACATTTATCCCTATCTTGTACTTTTACAGGTAGTAATTCCACATCTCTAAGTACTTCACTTCCTGTAAATGCAAAATATTTTCTTCTTAAATTTTTCTGCACTCTATCATAAAACTCTTGACTATAAGGATCAAAATAATGTGTCTTTTTCGTTACAATATCTGTTTCATAAGCTACAATTGGTGTCATCATGCGAATTTTTAACTCATCACACTCTATCGTATCATCCTTTAAGCTTGCGGATACATTATAATACTTCATATCCTGGTATTGAATTCCATTTTGTTCAAGAGTTGCCTTTAAAACTTTTAATAACAATACTTCAGGACTACGCACTTCAAAAGAAATATGTTCTTTAAAAATAATCTTATTTCCTTCTATATTATATTTTCCTTTTAACCGACTAAAAGTAAACATCCTAAACTGTCTGTCCCCATAATCATATCCATAATTATGTAAAAATTCCGCATACCCCGGCAATATTCGTAAACTATTATAAATCATTCCTTGTATTACATATTGATAATTTATCGGTAATACCAACTCTGTAGGAAGATTATGTTGAATTACTAACTGCATGTTTCCCCTATATATCCTATATTTTTTAACCTTGTTTTGATTGTATCATTTTTTCTATGTTTTGTAATCATTTAAAAAAAAATAACACTATATAAGTGTTATTAGTGGTTTCCTGTTAAATTTACAGACAATGCTACAATCTACGCGATTGTATTTCAATTCCTTATAGGTAAGATACAGCAGAAGAATGCTTGTGAAGCTCTTTACGAAGAAGCTATTAAGTTTCAATTCCTCATAGGTAAGATACAACAATAGTGAATCTGAAGCAGCTAATGCGGATTATTCGTTTCAATTCCTTATAGGTAAGATACAACATTAGCATTGTTTCAACTAATTTGCTTTTTGGCGGAACGTGTTGTGTTTCAATTCCTTATAGGTAAGATACAACAACCGTATTTACGGCATTTATGATTATATACTATCATAATTTTTCTAATTTTCAACTAATTTTTCACAAAAAAGTCGGTCTACCTCAACTACCTTTAAGTCCGCAATCTCTTGATTTTACTGCATTCTTCTACTTTTCAAAAATAATCTCATCGAAAGACCGACTTTTTGATGAAAATCATGTGATTTTTTATGCTTTTTTACTCAAAATCCCTTTACAAACGCCCATTTTAAGCCATTTGAGAAAGACCGACTTTTTTATATGATATGCAAAACTTTCCGGCATAAAGTCCGGTTCTATATATCTTTTTATATACATTGAAATATATAATAGTAAATAATTTTAATTAAGATTTCCTAAATATATTTTCAAGTACGATTCAGAATGGAAAAATCAAGGAAGTAATTTTAGCTTAGGAGGAGGCAACCATGGCATTTATTTCAGTTATTCGTTTACCGGATTTTATAACGGAAAAGTATTTTAATTGGACAGTAGAAATTGCAACCAAAAAGACATGAATCAGAACACCTGTTGCAATATAATCATTGACAAAATAGAACTATCGACTTAGAATAAAGGCATAAGGAGGTGCTACCGATAGCAAACGGTTCGCCTCAGTTAAAGTGTGATATCAAAAAAGCAACTTAACTTTGGTCGGTGCGGTTGCTTTTTTGATGCTTATATTTCTTTGTTGTCTGCATGATACTGATTAATGTGACAATGATACTGATAACTGTCACTACAATACCAACGATACTAACTATCGTTTCCAACATCCTATCTTTTGCCTTTCACTGTATTTTCCATTTGTACCACCTCCAAAGATACTGGAAGCTCTCAGAATGTACTCACCCTGGCGAAAGGCGAACCGCTTACCGTTTTCGGTAACACCCCGTAAATACAGTCTATCAGAAGCACATGGATAAATCAATACAAAAACCAGAAAATATGTTCGCATTTCTTTTAGCCCTTTTAGCTTGAAGAATGAATGAGAACTTTATACTTTATGATTTTAAATAAGCACCAATTTTTACAATCGCCCAAACAGTTAGCGAAAGTATAAATATTCATCAAATTCTCTGATAATAGCGCCAGACACACTTTTCAGAAAAGGAAGTTAATTTTTGAGTTAACATTCGAGAAATCATTCTATCTGTCACGTTTAAACTAGAAACACTTCTTTTTTTTCCGCGATTATTCACTATTTCGTATGTCTTGACAATTCCTGGTATATAAGTTCCTTCCCGTATCTCTTTTTCAATATTTAGATGTTTTACTTCCCAATATTCTTTAAATTCTGAAATTCTAATACCATCTATTCCACATCCATCTTTTTTGCTTAATAAATGTTCTAAAGCATTTCTTTGATTCCGTTTCGATAATAATTCTTCTACATCAAACATACACTCTTACCTTCCTTTTCATTATTTAAAAGTAAAAAAATAACACCCTCTAATGTGGTGCTATTTTAGTAGTCCTTATAGGTAAGATACAACAAGTTCTTGGCGATGTTGAGACAAGAACAGACAGGGAACTGTTTCAATTCCTTATAGGTAAGATACAACAATTGGGCTTGAAGGACAAGAAGCAGAAGATGCGCTGCAGGATGTTTCAATTCCTTATAGGTAAGATACAATAGTAAGCAAACTATGAAGGTATCCATGCCGACAAGATGGATGGTTTCAATTCCTTATAGGTAAGATACAACTAGTGAGGTATTTATGACAATAGAAGATTTAACAATAGCGTTTCAATTCCTTATAGGTAAGATACAACAAAATGATATTCAAAAAAGTGCATATGCTTATATTTGTTTCAATTCCTTATAGGTAAGATACAACTTTAAATTATTGGGGAAGTAGTGTAGAAATTATCAAAGAACTTGTGTTTCAATTCCTTATAGGTAAGATACAACAACCGTATTTACGGCATTTATGATTATATACTATCATAATTTTTCTAATTTTCAACTAATTTTTCACAAAAAAGTAGGTCTACCTCAACTACCTTTAAGTCCGCAATCTCTTGATTTTACTGCATTCTTCTACTTTTCAAAAATAATCTCATCGAAAGACCGACTTTTTGATGAAAATCATGTGATTTTTTATGTTTTTTTACTCAAAATCCCTTTACAAACGCCCATTTTAAGCCATTTGAGAAAGACCTACTTTTTTATATGATATGCGAAAACTGTTGTACAACTCCAACTTCTTCTTTCTTTGCATAATGAATATGCTCCATCTTATAAATGCATATAGCATCTTCTTCCGTCCGAATTATCTTAATTAATTCTTTTTTAAGTCTGTTTAATTCTGCTTCTGTCAACACTCCTTCAAACACCGATTTATGAATATGACGAAGATATTTTCTACAAATTTTCAATACTTTTCCTACTCTCTTTTGATTAACATCATACGATAATATTACGAACATATTTTATAACCTCCCAATCAATAGTATTTGTAGGGACTATATTTTTCTTGGTTTAAAATATACTTTTGAAAATTACGAACTTCCTCTACCATTAACTGCTTGTATGTATAACTTTTTCCTTTTAACACCAATTTAGTATTTAATTTTTCTTCGAATTTCTCCAAAAAAATTCTTTTCCCTTGCTTATTCATAAAAACACTGCCATCCTCATTTTTATGAAAATGCTTATCAGCTTTTATTTGTTTATAATTTATCAACGAAAAAATCACTCTATCAGAAATAATCGGTTTGAAAATATCCGCAAAATCTAAGTTTAAACTATAATTTCTTCGATTTGTTGCATGTACCACTCCGATTCTTGGATCTAACGAAGTCTTTGCAATAATCTGTAAAAACTGATTATAAAGTAACGTATTTCCAAAACTTATCATCGCATTTATTTCATCTAAAGGTGGCCGTTTTGTTCTTTTTATAAACCTGAATTCCATATTATTTTTTAAAATTTCATTAAATGCCATATAATATATTTGTCTTGCTCTTGCTTCTATTAACATCATTTCATCAATGCTCTTACTCTCATTAATAGCAATGTTCTCCAAAGATAATTCTTCAATTTGTTTCTTTAACCCGTACCCCTTTTTATTATAATATTTAAGATTAGCTTTCATATTATGAATACCTGCTATCTCCATCTTCTTTGCCATATTTAATCGAATATCTGAATTAATATAAACTTCGCATTGTTTCAAAAGTGCTGCTGAGTAGTATCCATAATTTTCAGGAACAAAATATCCCATAATATTTCCATACTTATCAAAAAAATTAATAGCTATCCCTTTTTTTCTTAAAGTATCCAATACGTTCGATGCAACTGTTATATTCCCATACATATTAATACTATTTGTTATTTCTACCGGTATATGATGTTTCTCTTCTTCATTTTCAAACAGTAGTGCATAATCTTTTTTATTCAATATTCCATCTTGCACAATATGAAATTCACGATTTACTTTTGAAATTACACTTTGATTCCATTTTTGATACATTGTTCTCTTTTCATATTGTTTCTTTTTAACCTCTATCCTATTTTTTGATTTATAAAATTCATACCCTAACATCGAAATATTAAATACATTGTAGATTCCACTTTTTTTCATATTGATATCTAGTTGATATTCATTCTTTATTTTTTCACAAAGATGATTATATATCTCTATTGCATTGTCATTTGTTGAAGTAAACAAATAAATATTATCTGCAAAACGAATCCAATTCCATTTTGTATCTGACATATATTTGTCCAATGAATGTAAATACAAATTGCTTAATATTGGACTAATGGAATTTCCTTGTACAAGTCCTACTTCCTTGTTTTTAATTCTTCCTTCGAATTCTATTTTGCAGTAAAGATATGATTTTATTAAGGAACAAACCTTACAGTCTTTTATATAATTAGTTACGAGAGAATATAATTTATCTAGTTGTATACAATCAAAATAATTTTTAAAATCTATTTCTACGACTATCTCATTTCCTTTTTCAACATACTCTTTTGCCTTAATAACAGCTGCTAAAATTCCTTTATTATCTTGATATGCAAAACTTTCCGGCATAAAGTCCGGTTCTATATATCTCTTTAATTTTTGAGCTAACATTCGAGAAATCATTCTATCTGTCACGTTTAAACTAGAAACAATTCTTTGTTTTCCGCGATTATTCACTATTTCGTATGTCTTGACAACTCCTGGTGTATAAGTTCCTTCCCATATCTCTTTTTCAATATTTAGATGATTTACTTCCCAATATTCTTTAAATTCTGAAATTCTAATACCATCTATTCCACATCCATCTTTTTTGCTTAATAAATGTTCTAAAGCATTTCTTTGGTTCCGTTTTGATAATAATTCTTCTACATCAAACATACACTCTTACCTTCCTTTTCATTATTTAAAAGTAAAAAAATAACACCCTCTAATGTGGTGCTATTTTAGAAGTCCTTATAGGTAAGATACAACAGAGTTTTGAATACAATGATTCTAATTTAGAAATGTTTCAATTCCTTATAGGTAAGATACAACATGTTGGAAAATGTTTCAGCAAAGAAAGCTGGAAAGTTTCAATTCCTTATAGGTAAGATACAACGGTATTGAGGTAAAAACAAAAGAAGCAGGGTTTATGTTTCAATTCCTTATAGGTAAGATACAACACAAACAACAGAGGAACTGGTAATTTACATTATTTGCGCAGTGTTTCAATTCCTTATAGGTAAGATACAACTTGGAAAGTAACATATAAAACCTCAGCGGAGTTCCGTTTCAATTCCTTATAGGTAAGATACAACAAGAGAACAATTATGAAAAAAATGACATTATTGGCGTTTCAATTCCTTATAGGTAAGATACAACAACCGTATTTACGGTATCTATGATTATATACTATCATAATTTTTCTAATTTTCAACTAATTTCTTACCAAAAAGTCGGTCTACCTTAACTACCTTTAAGTCCGCAATCTCTTGATTTTACTGCATTCTATTATTTTTCGAAAATAACCTCATCGAAAGACCGACTTTATGATGAAAATCATGTAATTCTTTATGTTTTTTTACTCAAAATCCCATTACAAACGCCCATTTTAAGCCATTTGAGAAAGACCGACTTTTTTTATATGATATGCAAAACTTTCCTGCATAAAGTCCGGTTCTATATATTCTCTTTAATTTTTGAGCTAACATTCGAGAAATCATTCTATCTGTCACGTTTAAACTAGAAACAATTCTTTGTTTTCCGCGATTATTCACTATTTCGTATGTCTTGACAACTCCTGGTGTAT
>JAFYWF010000070.1 GCA_017558145.1 Lachnospiraceae bacterium | reverse complement strand
CATTTGTATTAGGTAATCCACATGATTCTATTTTCCCTGCAATCTATGGAACAAATCAGGTAGAAAAAATTGAAGCATTAGGAATTCTTGAATGCTATGATGTATCTGCATTAATCGTAGCAGCAGACCTTGCAGCTAAAACAGCAATCGTTGATTTATTAGAATTAAGACTTGCAAAGGGTATGTGTGGAAAGAGTTACATGACTCTTACCGGTAGTGTATCCGCAGTACAGGCTGCAATTGATAAAGCAAAAGCAGAATCCGCTGACAGAGGAATGTTCTTAGATAGTTCTGTTATTGCTCGTCCTTCAGACAAATTAATGAAACACATCATGTAAAGGAAAGATGATAGATGCTTGCAGTAGAGCGACGAAAATTAATTTTGGCGAAAGTTCACGCCGAGAAAAAGGTAATTGTTAGTGAACTGAGTAAGGAATTTGAAGTTTCGGAAGAGACAATTCGACGAGATTTGGATAAACTGGCTGATGAAGGTCATGTTATCAAAAGCTACGGCGGCGCAGTCATCAATGAAATTGGTAGTATAGACTTGCCCTTTAATGTTCGATGGAAAGCCAATTCTGTAGGAAAACAGAAGATTGCAGATTTAATAAGTCGAGAAATAAAGGATGGTGAACATATTTTTTTGGATGCCTCTACAACAGCGGTATTCATTGCAAAGAATATAAAACAGAAAAAACAGTTAACAGTGATTACCAATTCGATTGAAAATTTATTAGAGCTTTCAGATGTTTCCGGTTGGGATATAATCTCAACCGGAGGTCTTTTAAAAGCAGGATCCATGTCTTTATTGGGGAGCAGAGCTACAGAATCTATAAAGAGATATAACGCTGATAAAGTTTTTTTATCATGTAAAGGTGTTGATATTGTCAAGGGCGTTACGGAAGGAAAAGAAGAGACCGGAACCATTAAACAAAACATGATCGAGGCCGCTAAAAAAGTATATCTTACAGTAGATTCTTCAAAATTTGATAAAGTGGCTTTTGCGACAATCTGTCCTTTATCAAGAATTGATGTAGTAGTGACAGATAAAAGACCGGATGCAAGATGGATGGAAACTTTTAAAAAGTTAAATATTCAATGTTTGTATCCAAAGGATTTACAAGATATCATGTAAGAAAGGAATGAGGAAGTGATGAATACTTACAATGCTACTCCCATTGCAAAATCTGATCGTATTAAGAGATTAGTAGATCATTTGTATGCAAAAATGCCGGAGATTGAAGCAGCAAGAGCAGAGCTGATTACAGAGTCCTATCAATCTACAGAAGGGCAGCCTGTAATAACAAGAAAAGCCCGTGCTTTTGAACATATTTTAAAATATCTTCCTATTATTATCAGACCGGAAGAGTTGATTGTTGGTAGTACAACAATTGCTCCAAGAGGATGTCAGACCTATCCTGAATTCTCGTATGATTGGTTAGAAGCAGAATTTGAAACGGTAGAAACACGTAGTGCCGATCCTTTCTATATTGCAGATGATACTAAGAAAAGATTATTACAAGCTAATGCTTACTGGAAAGGGAAAACTACCAGTGAATTAGCTTCTTCATATATGGCACAGGAAACTCACCGTGCCATGAAATATAACTTCTTCACACCGGGAAACTATTTTTACAATGGTGTAGGACACGTTACTGTTCAGTACGAAGAAGTTTTAAAAGTTGGGTTAAAGGGTGTAAAGGCAAGAGCACAGAAGGAAATGGACAGCTGCCAATTTGGTGATGCAAATTACTCCACAAAAATGCGCTTTTTGGAAGCTGTCATTATTTCTTGTGATGCTGTAATCAATTATGCAAAACGTTACGCAGCTTTAGCATTAGAAATGGCAAACAATGAAAATGATTCCACAAGAAAAATGGAATTATTAACCATTGCTGATGTATGTAGTAAGGTTCCTGAAAATCCAGCAGAAAGCTTCCAGGAAGCTTGTCAGTCCTTCTGGTTTATCCAGCAGGTCCTTCAAATTGAATCTAGTGGACATTCTATTTCTCCAGGTAGATTCGATCAGTATATGTATCCTTACTATGAAAAAGGAATCAAAGAAGGAACATTAACTCGTGAATATGCTCAGGAATTAATAGATTGTATTTGGGTTAAGTTAAATGATTTAAATAAATGCCGTGATGCAGCAAGTGCAGAAGGTTTTGCAGGATATTCCTTATTCCAGAACTTAATCGTTGGTGGACAGACAGTACAGGGAAGAGATGCTACTAATGACTTATCCTTCATGTGTATCACAGCAAGTGAACATGTATTTTTACCAATGCCATCCTTATCTGTACGTGTATGGCATGGTTCCAGCCAGGATTTATTGATGCGTGCAGCTGAACTTACCAGAACTGGTATTGGTCTTCCTGCATACTACAATGATGATGTTATCATCCCAGCACTTGTAAATCGTGGTATAAAAATGGAAGAAGCAAGAAACTACAACATTATCGGTTGCGTAGAACCACAGGTTCCAGGCAAAACAGAAGGTTGGCATGACTCCGCATTCTTTAACATGTGTCGTCCATTGGAAATGGTATTTTCTAACGGTTATGATAATGGTGAAGTTGCAAGTATTCAGACAGGTGATGTAGAAAGCTTCCAGACATTCGAAGAATT
>JAFYWF010000069.1 GCA_017558145.1 Lachnospiraceae bacterium | reverse complement strand
TCTATTCGTTTTTCAGTAGATAAATTATGCGTAAGTACTACTAGAAAGCGAGGATAAGAAAATGAATATTGAAGCTGAAAATCTTGACTCGCTTCGAAAATTGATAAGAGAGTTACAAGAAGAAAATAACTATTTAAAAGATAAATTGAAAAAAGCCAATATAGCATATCCGGAAAGAGGCATATTTGAAGATAAAATCGAAGATACTGCAGAATACGATCCTGACCAGGGAGAAAGAATCATTGACAAATTTATAACGGAAGATATAGCTAATCAGTATTTTGCTATGTTTTGGGGAAGAACTGACGTGTATGCAAAGCGCGGAAGAAATGGAGGGTACTTTCCACAGTGCGATAATCGTTGGAATGATAGAATATGTCCTAAACAAAGAGGCGAAAAAATTCGTTGTGAAGATTGTGAGAACACAAAATGGACAAAACTTACTGCCAAAAAGATTGTTGAACATTTAGTAGGTTACAAGGAAGATGGTTCCGATGTGCTTGGAGTTTATCCGTTACTTCCGGATGGAACATGTAGATTTATAGTATTTGATTTTGATAATCATGAGAAAGGTGCTGAAGCTACAGATTTTGCTAATGTTACAGAAGAATGGCATAAAGAAGTTGATGCACTTCGTTTGATGTGTGAAAAGAATGGAATTACACCATTAGTAGAGCGCTCTAGGTCTGGAAAAGGAGCGCATGTATGGATTTTCTTTAAAAGACCAATTTCCGCATCTCTTGCTAGAAATTTTGGTTTTTTGTTGCTTGATAGAGGTCAGTCTTCAATAAATATGAAGTCATTCCAATATTATGACAGAATGTATCCATGTCAGGATGCGGCAAGCAGTATAGGAAATTTAATAGCATTGCCACTTCAGGGACAGGCCTTGAAAAATGGTAATAGTGCATTTGTTGATAAGAATTGGAATGCTTATCCGGATCAGTGGGATATACTTCTGAATCATACCACTAAATTATCAATTGAAGATATTGAATATTTTATGCAAAAATGGAAAGCAGAAATATCTGAAACAACGGGAGTTTCGTCGGCTGATGTTGTGGATAGGCCGAAGCCTTGGAAGAAGAAACAGTCATTTGTCAAATCTGATGTTGTTGGTAAGATGCATATAGTTCTTGGTGATGGCGTGTATATCGATGCACTTAATCTTATGCCAAGAATTCAAAATCAAATTAGGAGCCTGGCAGCATTTGATAATCCTATTTTTTATAAAAACAAGAGACTAGGGTATTCGAATTATTATAATTTTAGTGCTATTTATATGGGACAGGACATAGATGGATACATACGCCTTCCGAGAGGACTTAGAGATACAGTGATAAGTAACTGTAAAGAAGCTGGCATTGAATACGATCTTGTGGATCATCGGGAAAAAGGAAGACCAATCAGAGTTGCCTTTAATGGTGATTTACGTACAGGACAAGATTTAGCGGCAGATAGAATGCTTCAATATGATCATGGTGTGCTTAGTGCAACAACGGCATTTGGCAAAACAGTTGTATGTAGTTATCTTATTTCGCAGAGAAAGGTAAATACATTAATTTTGCTTCAAAGCAAAGATTTACTGGAACAGTGGGTAGAGGAATTAAATAAGTTTCTAAACATAAACGAAGAACCACCTACATATAGAACAAAAACTGGTAGGGAAAAGAAAAGAGACAGTGTTATAGGCGTATTTACAGGAAATAAAAATACGCTTACGGGCATAATTGATGTTGCAATGGTTGGCTCTATGTATAGCAAGGGGAATTTTAATGAATTCATCAATTCTTATGGAATGGTTATCATGGATGAATGTCATCATTGTGGTTCAAACACTTCTGTTGAAGTAATGCAAAAAATGAACGCGAGATATGTTTATGGAGTATCGGCAACTCCAAAGAGAGGCGATAATCTTGAGAAAATCATACATATGTTGCTTGGCCCAATAAGACACAGTTATACAGCAAAAGAACGTGCTGAAGCTCAAGGAATAGGTCATTTTGTGTATCCAAGATTCACAAGAGTTATTGATACAAATGAAACGAAAAATGATATCAATGGCGCATACAACCTTATCAGCGATAATCAGGTTAGAAGCGAGATGATTGTTGAAGATACAAAATCGGCAATTACTACTGGACGAACGCCGGTTATACTTACAAGATATAAGGAACAGGCAAAAAAACTCTATGATAATCTGACAAATGCTGCGGATTATGTATTTTTATTATATGGAGATAATAGCGATAAGGAAAATTCAGAGATAAGACGAAAACTTAAAGAGATACCAGATGATAAATCGCTTGTTTTAATTGCAACAGGCCAGAAAATTGGTGAGGGTTTTGATTTCCCAAGGCTAGATACACTTATGTTAGCAGCACCAGTTTCTTTTGAAGGGCGTTTGGAACAATATGTGGGAAGACTTCATCGTGATTATGAAGGGAAGAAAGATGTTGTGGTATATGATTACATAGATTCTCACATAAGAGTGTTTGAAAATATGTATGCAAAGAGGCTTAGAACATATAAGCGCCTAGGTTATTCGTTGATTTCCAATATGGTGCTGGAGAAACAAACTGCAAATGCGATTTATGATTCTGGAAATTATTCGGATATCTTTGAGCAGGATTTGGTTGAAGCTGAAAAGAGGATAATTATTTCAAGTCCTCAAATTACACAGGATAAGATTGATAGAATGATTTATGTAACAAAACAAAGAGTGGAAGCCGGTTGTAAGATTACGGTAATAACGACTAATCCTGAAGCTGCAGCATATGGAAGCTCAGCGCATTACTATTCGATGATAAAACAGATGGAGGAAGCAGGAGTTCATGTTATAGTTAAGGATGAGGTGGATGAGCATTTTGCAATTATCGATGCTGAACTTGTGTGGCATGGAGGAATGAATCTTCTTGGCAAGGAAGATGTTTGGGATAATTTGATGAGGATTAAATCGGCAGTAGTGGCAGAGGAATTACTGGAATTATCACTAGCAAAGAATGTATCTAGTTGATTAAAACAAATTTAAAAATTAATACATTAATCCAAAATGGATATATTGAATTGCTATTATAAAAAGAGGTGAATTATGCAAAAGTATACAGATGAAGATATTAGAAATATGAATAAGATTACATGTAAAATAGCGGCAGATTACCTTGGAATATCTCCTATGGCAGTAAGTATTGGTATGCGAAATAATCTTTTACCAATTGGTTTTGCAATTCACAATGAGGAAAGAGATAGAACATATTCTGAAAGTTGGTCATATCACATAATAGGTGAGAGATTAATTGCATATAAATATGGAAGAACGTCAGAAGTACAAGTTCAAAATATAGAAAAAAGTCTTAATACTATAATAGAACAGTTTGAAGAGATGAAAAAAGACTTGGTTTTTCTATTAAGCGAAAACGACAATCAGCAGAATTAGAACTTTTTGAGTATGCGTTTTCGCTAGGAAAATATGAGGATGTCAATAAAAAATACGAAGGGAAGGAGCTGCCGGGATGGAGAATGAAAAAGGAATAGTTAAATTGACGCGTAAGCAGCTCTATGATGAAATATGGGCGCTTTCAGTTGCAGGAGTAGCTAGAAAATACAATTTGAATTACGGAAAATTAATTGCTGCATGCAAAGCTGAAAATGTACCATTTCCATCTTCGGGTTATTGGACTAGAAAGAATATGGGAAAAGATGTATCAAAAGAAGTGGTTGAATTATCAGGCATTGAAGAAACAGAACTCCTATTGATAACAAATGATGCGACGATTAAGCGTATTAGGAAAGTAACGGAAATAATTGAAAATGTACAAGCTGAAATAAAAGAAGATGTGGAAATAGTAGAGGAAGAGCAGCAACAGAATAAAGCAGAGAACATATCCAAGTGGTCGGATGGAATACTTGAATTTTTAGATGAAACAGAAAGAAGTAAAGTATTAGAACTTGCATGCAATCTTCAGATAAATCAGAATACACGCTTACATAAAACATTAGTTCAATATAAAAAAGATATTGCAGATTATAAGACGAGGCTTAAAGAAGCACAAAGTAGACAATACTATAATCCCAGATATAATAAGCCAGAAAACGAACCGGAATTTTTTAAGGAAATGTCCGATGAAAGTATGTCTCGTGCGATTGCTATATTAGATACAATGTTTAAAGCAATTGAATCTTTGGGTGGAAGTATTAATAGTGATTTGTCATTAAAAATTAAAAACGATATTGTTAGATTTCGAATGGCTGAGAGTCAAGACCAAGTAAAGCACGAATTGACAAAGCAAGAGGCGCAAGCACTTGTAAAGTATAATGATGAAGTCAAGAATCACCGTTGGGCATCAAAACCGCAAATAAGAAAGTATGACAAGGTTTATAATGGAAAACTTCGTATTGTGTTTGGAGAGCGAAGTTACATAAGGGATAGTGAGTCTGAAAAATTGGAAGAAAGACTCGGTGATATTCTGATTACTTTGTATGAGAAAGCGGAGGAAAATAGAATTACACGCGAAGCGCGGGAAGAGGCGGAACGTAAGAAAGCTGAGGAAGCAAGACGCAGAGAAGAAAATCGGCAAAGAAAAGAACAAGAAATTCGTCTTGTAAAAGAGCTTGTAAACAAAGCTGAAGATTATAGAATTGCAAAGGAAATAAGGGAATATATTCAGGCTATGATTGAGAGTGAAAATGAAGATATAACTCCAGAATGGATTGAATGGGCTAATAAGAAGGCTGACTGGTATGATCCATCTGTAGCGACTGAAGATGAATACCTTGGAAAGCGTCAGCATGAAAAAAGTGCTGAAGAAAAGGAAAAATCTTTGCAAGACAGTATCAGAAAGAGTTGGTATTGGTAGGAAAGAATGGTAATAATTAAATGGTTGGTTGTAAGATAATTGTATTTGTAACTGTACAAGAAAAACATCGGTTATGGTAAAAGTAAAAATTGAAACTGCAAAAGTGGATATTGGAAGTGAAAAGTGGACATTCAAAGAGTAAAAAGCGGACATTGAAAGAATAAAAGTGAACATTAAAGGGTGTTAAAGTCATTCACAATACTATCCAAAACAAATCTGCGGACCGATATATTACCAAAATAGAAGCGATATTTACAACACTTTTGCCTTATCAAAGTGTTATAAGTTATCGGCGTACCCGCCGCACGTTTACAAAGTCAAGCAGTCTGTACGCCAATGGAGTAGGCAATACTACTCAAACATGATAAAATGACAAAGGGGTGTAAAAACCCAGTAACCATGCGGGTTCGCGAAGTGTTAAAGCGAGAATTTATACTTCCGCATTGTGAGACAGTAGTTTTGTTATCGTGGTAGTATAAATCTTGACTTGTTTTTACCAAAATAGTAAAATTTTAATAGGTATGAAAGTGAGGAAAAACCTATGGCAAATGAACATACAGAACAGATTAGAATTGTACAGGAAACAGTGGCTGGGAAAGAAATTACATTCGCACATGTAATGGGAAGTCCGGATCCAATCATATATCAAAAACTCGGTTTGGATCCACATGTAGATTATCGTTCTGCTGCAATTGGTATCATGAATATGACACCACCTGAATCAGCAGTTATTGCATCCGATATTGCAGTAAAAAGTGGCAATGTTTATTTGGGATTTGCAGATCGATTCACAGGAACATTGATTATTACAGGTGTAATTTCAGACGTTATGTCAGCAATGAACGAGATTGTAGATTACTTCCGTGATTCACTGGGGTATGTAACCTGCGATGTAACAAAAAGATAGGAAGTGTATATATGTCTCGTATAACAAAAGAGCAGCTTTTAGAAAAAATCTTCCGGGATGATTTTGAAAACCTCAAGGGAAAGCGTTTACGTATGACCCGTGTACGTGTTCCTGCAAAAGAAGTTTGCTTAGCACATGTATTGAATCCATCTGAAGAACGTATCTATCAGAATCTTGCGCTACACATTGGAGTTCATGAGGGGGAAGACCATACAGGAGAAGCACTTGGACTCGTTCGTTTTACTCCTTGGGAAGCCGTTGTTGTGGCCGCTGACGTTGCTGTGAAAAGTGCTGATGTGCAGATTATGTTTATGGATCGTTTTTGTGGTTCCCTAATTGTATCCGGAAAAATAGCAGAAGTACAGACTGCGGTAGAATCTGTAGTAAAATATTTTGGCGAAATTGGTTTCGGCACATGTACAATCCATAGAAGCTAGTAAAATAGGATAAAGTGTAATATGAAAAAACTATTTTTAATGGGAAGAAGTGAAGCTGGAAAAACTTCTCTGACACAGGCATTGAAAGGTGAAGAACTTCACTATGTAAAAACTCAATACACGACCACCGAGGACAACACCATTGATTCTCCCGGTGAATATGCAGAATCCAAGTGTTTTAGCGTTGGTCTTGCATGTTTCTCTTTTGAAGCAGATGTAGTTGCTGTTGTACAGGCTGCGGATGAACCATTCAGCTTATTTGGTGCAAGTCTCCGTTCCTTTATTTTAAGACCGCTGATTGGTGTTATTACTAAAATCGATTCACCATATGCCAACATTGATATGGTAAAACAATGGATGATAAATATTGGATGTGAACGTGTTTTTCTGATTAATAATGCAACCAGAGAAGGGGTTAACGAACTTTTAGAATATCTGGAAGGTGATTTTCCGAAACTTACATTCGAACAGGCGAAATTCAAACAGGACTTAGGGTTAAATTCATGGGATCCACTTCCGGAAGGTGTGGATTATCCGGAGCATATAAAATAGAGAAAAATTGAAAAGCAATAAAAAAGACACCAATTTGGTGTTTTTTGTTTTTATTGCATACTCATGGTATTGTGAAACTATCCGTTTACTTTTTTGGAGATAGAAGAGGAGAAAATATATGTTATTTATTCATTACCCCAAATGTACCACCTGCCAAAAGGCAAAAAAATGGTTGGACGAACAGAATATAAACTATACAGAACGTCATATAGTGGAAGATAATCCCACCTATGATGAATTAAAAGCATGGTACTTAAAAAGTGGATTACCTTTAAAAAGATTTTTTAATACCAGTGGTCTTTTATATAAAGAAATGCAGTTAAAAGATAAATTACCTTCCATGAGCGAAGAGGAGCAATTGCAGCTTCTTGCAACTAATGGAATGTTAGTAAAGCGACCATTGGTGATAGCAGAAAAGGCTATCCTTGTAGGCTTTAAAGAAGCTGAATGGAAAGAAAATTTATGAATAATTTCATAATATCATTAAATGTGGTCTTACCTTTATTTTTAGTGATTGCATTAGGATATGGATTACAATTATTGGGAATGTATGAGGTAGTTGCTTTAAAAACGATGAATAGGTTAGTTTTTAAAGTATTTTTACCAACGTACTTGTTTCAAAGTATTTATTCCACTAATTTATTGGTAGCATTTAATAAAAAAGTAATATTATTTTCAATTATAAGCTTATTACTGTGGTTTTTGGTTTTATTATGTTTAGTGCCTTTTATTGAAAAGCAAAATAATAAACGAGGAGTAATGATTCAGGGATTGTTTCGCAGCAATTTTGTATTATTTGCAATTCCTCTTGCTATTTCTTTATGTGGAGAGGATAACATAGGAATTACTTCTCTATTAGTAGGAATCATAGTTCCCATATATAATGTTTTAGCAGTGATTACCTTGGAAATATTTCGTGGTGGTAAACCAAATAGTAAGGTAATTGTGAAAGGAATTATAACCAATCCTTTGATTATTGCTTCTGTTTTGGGAATTGGGTTAAATCAGTTAAATATATCATTACCTTATGCGATAGAAAAAACAGTAATAGATATTGGGAAAGTAGCTACACCGTTAGCTCTTTTGGTTTTGGGAGGAGAGTTTCATTTTAGCAGGGTTAAAGAAACTATGAAACAACTAATGATTACAGTGATAGGGAAATTGGTTGTCTTTCCCTTTCTTGTGTTAGTGGCAGCTATTGCCATGGGGTTTCGAAATGAAACATTAGTACCAATTTTTTTAATGACCGGAGCACCTGTAGCAGTGTCTTCTTATACCATGGCCGAGCAAATGGATGGAGACGGAGAACTTGCAGGAGAAATCGTGGTAGTATCAACAGCACTTTCTATACTAACAATTTTTATTTGGGTATTTTTATTAAAACAGTTAGCATTTATTTGATGGTAGGTAAAGGAAATGAAAGATGGCCATTACATATGAAATTTTTATGGAGAAATTTCCAATAAATTTAAATAAACAACAAAAAGAAGCAGTACAGGCAGTGGACGGACCGGTACTGCTTCTTGCCGTGCCGGGAAGTGGGAAAACAACAGTGTTGGTAGCAAGACTGGGCTATATGATTTATTGTCATGGAATTCATCCGTCTCAAATACTTACACTTACCTATACTGTGGCAGCAACTAATGATATGAGAAGAAGGTTTAGCCGCTTTTTTGGTGATGAGCTAGGTAACCAAATGGAATTTCGAACCATAAATAGTGTATGTGCAGGTATTATTAAGCATTATGGAAATCAAATTGGGAAGCAGCCTTTTACTTTGGAAAGTGATGATAAAGTTTTGATTATGATTCTATCTTCCCTATATCAGAAGTACGAAGAGGAATATCCTACGGAAAGTGATTTGAAAGGCATCAAAACTTATATTACCTACATTAAAAATATGATGCTTTCAGATGATGAAATTCTGGAATTGGAAAAAGAAGCAGGATGTCATTTGTTGACAATTTATAAAGAGTACTGCAAAGAGTTAAAGATGCGTGGATGCATGGATTATGATGATCAAATGGTGTACGCATACAGACTTTTAAAAGCGTCTCCTGAATTATTAGGATATTATCAGGAAAGCTTTCCTTATATTTGTGTGGATGAAGCCCAGGATACATCCAAAATTCAACATGAGATAATTGCATTGCTTTCTGCGAAACATGAGAATTTATTCATGGTAGGAGATGAAGACCAAAGTATTTACGGATTTCGAGCGGCATATCCGGAGGCTTTGTTATCTTTTGAAAAAAATCATCAGGGAGCAAAAATTCTTTTAATGGAGGAAAATTTCCGTTCCAATGCGAATATTGTGGAGGCAGCGGATCAATTTATTCAAAAAAATACTCTTCGTCACGAAAAACATATGAAAGCTACTAAGGATAAGGGAACGGAGATTAAGGAAGTTGTATTAAAAAGCAGAAGTGCCCAATATTCCTATTTGTTAAAGGTGGCACAGGATTGTATAGAGCAGACGGCAGTGTTGTATCGTGATAATGAAAGTGCCATTCCTTTGGTAGATGTATTAGAAAGAAATCAAATACCGTATCATATCCGTAATGCGGAGCTTTCTTTTTTTACGCATCGGGTAGTAGTGGATATACAAAATATTATGAAGTTTGCTTATGATATGAAAAATGCAGATTTGTTTGAACTTATTTATTATAAGATATCCACTTATTTAACAAAAAAGATGGCTTTAGAAGCGTGTGAGATTAGTAGAGAATATCATATTTCTGTATTTTCAGCAATTTTCGGATATTTGGAATTAAAACCTCATACCAGAAAAAACTTGAAAGCATTGGAAACACATTTTAACAATATGAGAAATGAAAATCCGCAAAAAGCGTTAAATCGTATTCTTCGTTACATGGGATATGAAGAATATATGGAACGAGCTGGATTAAGTGATAAAAAAGTTTTTATTATGAAGATGATTGCAGGAAAGGAAGATACCATAAGTAGTTTTCTTTCTCGTATGGATGAGTTAAAAAGCATCATTCAAAATAAAACAAATCATGAGGAAACAAATTTTATTTTATCAACCATTCATGGAAGTAAAGGATTAGAGTATAACAATGTTTATCTGATGGATGTTTATGATGGAATATTTCCGGAAGAAGTACCAAAGAATTATAAACATGCAGACAAACAGGAAATTGAAACCTATGAAGAAGAACGAAGATTGTTTTATGTGGGTGTAACAAGAGCGAAAAATAATCTTTATTTGTTCCAAACGAAGGAAATATCTACTTTTATAAAACAGCTATTTCCTAAAAAATCTGTAGAAGAAAATAAAATTAGTGTAAAGCAAAAGAATTCAAGTGTTACAAGCAAGACTGCATATTTAAAAGAAAAAAGCGTGGTATTTTCAGAGCAGGAATATCAGGAATTTTTATTTCACTTAGCAGAAGGTGTTGTAGTAGTACATAAAACCTATGGGCAGGGAGTGGTGACTGCAATAGATGATAGTAATGCAACTATCTTGTTTGATGAAATGGAAAAATCCTTTAATTTAAAAATTTTATTCCAAAAGAAATTGTTAATGTTGGAAGGATAGAGCAGTACAAGAAAACAGAGTGAATTCATGGTATCGGTAATACAAATATGTTATAATAAATCTGTAGTAGCGATATATTTTTACTGATGATACAGGAGGTATTTCATGGATTGGTTTACCTTAGAAAATTGGTTACAGCAGTTTAATATCCTATCTGTCGTAGTGCGTATTTTCCTGGCAATGCTGCTGGGGGGATTGATTGGTTTAGAACGAGAAAAGAGCAGACGGCCTGCCGGATTTCGCACTCATATTTTAGTTTGTGTGGGAGCTTGTATGACAGCTCTAATCGGGCTGTTTGTGTGGCATGAATTGGGAGATGTGGCGGATCCGGTAAGAATTTCAGCACAGGTGATTTCCGGGATTGGTTTTCTGGGTGTTGGAACTATTTTAGTAAAAGAACATGATCATATTACAGGGCTGACTACGGCAGCGGGACTTTGGACTACAGCAGCCATTGGGATTGCCTGTGGATATGGATTTTATGCCGCAGCTTTGATAGGGACATTGGTGGTAGCCATAACCTCAGCGATTCTTTTTAAGTTAGAAAAAGGGACCAGACAAAAAAACAGTGTAAAAAGTATTTATTTAGAAATTGCAGGAACGGAATCTGTGAATGAATACACCGATTGGTTTTGGGACGAATTGAGAGCAAAGAATATTTTAATTACAGCGCCCAGAAGTGCCATAAAACATAATGTAGGGGTAGAAGTGATTTTATCCTTTAATGATGAAGAGGAAGTAAAAGCAGTTTTAGCTAAAATCAGAGAAAAAGAAAAGGTAGCATTTGCTATTGAAAGTATTCGAAGAAATAATCAGAGAAATTAATGAATGTAGTATTTTATTTATAAAATTACATGTTACATGAGGAATGCTATGAAATTAAAAAATATTTTACTTGTAGTTAAGGATATCCAAAAAGCGAAGCAATATTATCGAGATGTTTTTGGGTTAGAAGTAATTTTAGATCAAGGACAAACTATCATTCTTACGGAAGGTTTGGTATTGCAGGAGGAAGCCTATTGGAAAGAGTTTTTACAGAAAGAAGTTGTATCGAAGCATCATTCCTGCGAATTATATTTTGAAGAAGTACAGATTAATGAGTTTGTTCAAAAGCTGACGGAGTTATATTCTGAGACGGAATTTGTAACACCGTTGATGGAATTAGAATGGGGACAAAAGCTGGTACGGTTTTATGATTTAGATGGAAATCTTATGGAAGTCAGAACGCCGATGTAGAAAATAAAAGTGTGGTAGCTTAAGGAGCCAGTAGCAGGAAAAATTCATAGAAAAAGAGAGGGAGCAGTTATGAGTAAAATTAAGTGGGGCGTATTAGGAACAGCAGGAATTGCAAAAAATCAAACAATTCCCGGAATGAAAGAAGCAAACAATTGTGAATTATATGCGATTGCAGGAAGAAATATGGAAAAAGCAGTAGCATTTCAAAAAGATTTTGGATTTGACAAAGCTTATGGAAGCTATGAAGAGTTGTTGCAAGATCCGGAGGTAGAAGCAGTATACATTCCGTTGCCCAATACCTTACATTATGAATGGACCATAAAAGCATTAGAAGCAAAAAAGCATGTTTTGTGTGAAAAACCATTAGCGCCTTCCGGGGAAGTCGTAAAACAGATGATAGAAGCAGCTGAGAAAAATGGTGTACTTTTGATGGAAGCGTTTGCATATTTGCATAGTCCATTTACAAAAGCTATAAAAGAAGAAATCGGTGCAAAGACCATCGGTGATGTAGTTTATATGGAAAGTACGTTTATAACTTCTGATTATCCCATCAGCAACATCCGTATGAGAAGAGATACTTTAGGCGGATGCTTATATGATCTCGGTTGTTATAATACCACACAAATTTTATGGATGTTAGAGGAAGAACCGGAAAGTGTTCAGGCTATCAGTGAATTTTCCGAAGAGAAAATTGACGTGTATACAACTGCAATGATGAATTTTAAAAGCGGGAAAAGAGCGGTAATGCATTGTGGTATGGTATTAGCTACGGAAACAGAAGAGAGATTTGATCGTATTGATAGCTTTCGTATCCATGGAACTAAGGGTTCCATCAAATCAGAAGTACAATTTAACCAATGTGGTCAGCTAGCTTATACGATTAATGTTGGTGGAAAAGAAGAAGTAAAGGTCATTGATACACCACAAAATTATCGTTTGGAAGTAGAGCAGTTTGGCAGATGTATTCAAGGGGAAGAAGAACTTCATGTTTCTCACGAATTTACTCTAAAAAATGCAAAACTTATGGATAGAATTTTTAAAGAGATTTGCTATTAAATATAAGTTGAATTAAATAAAAAAAATTAAATAAATTTCATAAAATAGAAACGGTTGATACTCTTTTGATAGGTAAACTTTTTACTAGACGAACTAGTGAGAGCGTACATATCTTTTAGGGTATCAACCGTTTCTTATATGCATGAGAGCAAATTTATTTTTTTATAATTTCTGTAAAATATTCTTTGGAAAGTTTTACAACAGTAGGACTAAGTAAAGCTAAAGCAATTAAGTTAGGAATTGCCATTAATCCGTTTAAGGTATCTGCAATATCCCAAGCAAGAGTAAGTTCCACTGTACCTGCCATACAAGCAAATAAACAGAAGATGACCTGATATACCTTGGAAGCTTTGTAACCAAATAAGTATTCAATACAACGGCTACCGTATAAAGCCCAAGTAAGAACTGTAGATAAAGCAAACATAGTTAAGCATACAGCAATTGCAACTCCAGGGATTCCATGACCGAATACAGATTCAAATCCCATAATAGTAAGATTTGCACCAATATTATTGCCATATTCAATGTTTTGCACTCCAACACCAAGAAGAACAACCAAAGCTGTCATAGTACAAACAACAATAGTATCCATAAATACTTCAAAGACACCGTAGATACCCTGTTTTACAGGATGGTCAACATCTGCAGCAGCATGAGCGATAGGAGCAGAACCAAGACCGGCTTCGTTAGAGAAGATACCACGGCCAACACCTTTAGTAATGGCTGTTTTAATTCCAATACCTGCAAGACCACCGGCTACAGATGCTGGATTAAATGCACCAACTACGATAGCGGATAATGCACTGCCCAGTGCAGAAACATTACATAAAATAACGATGATAGAACCTGCAATATAAATGACAGCCATAACCGGTACTAATAAAGCACATACATCAGCTAATCTCTGAATACCACCGATTAAAACGATAGCACAAATAATAGCACAAATAATAGCAACGATAAGAGCGATAGTTTTCTGCTGAGCTTCTGTGGTTGGAATAAAACCTGCAATGGCAGTGTTAATGGTACTTGCAATAGTATTAATCTGAGTCATGTTACCAATACCAAAAGCAGCCAAAGCACCAAATACAGTAAAAATGGAAGCTAACCATTTCCAATTTTTTCCAAGACCATTAGTGATGTAGTACATAGGACCACCTACCCAGTCACCTTTTTCATTTCTTTCACGGTATTTAATGGCTAAAGTCACTTCTGCAAATTTTGTACACATACCGAGGAGTGCGGAAATCCACATCCAAAAAACGGCTCCCGGACCACCGATAGCAATAGCACCGGATACACCGGCAATATTACCGGTACCAATAGAGGCAGCAAGAGCAGTACACATTGCTTTAAATGGAGAAACAGAACCTTCTTTTTTCTCTGTTTTTTCGAAAGCTTTGCCTAAGGTGTTTTTCATAATATGTACGAAATGACGAAACTGTGGGAAACCACATCGTACACTTAAGTACACACCTACACCTAAAATAAGTACCATCATTGGAAGTCCCCAGACGAATCCGTTGATGGTGGAATTGACATTAGTAATTACATTTATCATAATTTACCTCCTAAAAGATTTTGTGGAAATACGAAAAATGGTGATGTGTTTTACCATTATTTTCTACAAAACCAAACATTGTACACATTGTATACGATAATACATAAAAAAGCAAGAGTTTTCTTTAAGGAATTAAAGTGATAGTGCGTTGGTGTACAAATGTAATACTGGAGTATGTATCATCTTTTATAAAAAATTATCCACTTTTATTTAAAATTGTCGGAGCCAATGTTATAATCATTTTGTGTGTCCAAAAGTACTGTTTTTACGATGAAAGCGAGAAAATATGAACGATTTAGTGCAATATTACAATAAATTTAACGAAGAGAAGCGCTTGGATTCCCGTCATGGACAAGTAGAATTTCGGGTATCCATGAAATATATTCATGAAGCGATACCTAGCAATGTTCCTAAGGAAGAAATAAAAATTCTGGATATCGGAGCAGGGACAGGAAAGTATTCTGTGGCATTGGCAAAGGAAGGATATGATGTAACTGCTGTAGAATTGGTAAAATACAACTTGGGTATATTAAAATCTAAAGGAAGTAATGTTAAGGCCATGCAGGGAAATGCCTTGAATCTAAAAAAAATTGAAGATAACATCTTTGATGTGACATTGCTTTTTGGACCTATGTATCATTTGTTTGGACAAGAGGATAAGAAAAAAGCATTGTCGGAAGCCAGGAGAGTTACGAAATCAGGTGGTGTTATTCTAGTTGCTTATTGTATGAATGAATATGGTGTTTTAACCTATGCTTTTAAGGAAAAGCATATTGGAGAGTGTATGGAAGAAAAGCGTTTGACGGAAGATTTCCATACGATTTCTCAAAAAGAAAATCTATATGACTATATGAGAATCGAAGATATTAACGCACTTTTAGAAGATTCAGGATTGGAGCGAATCAAAATTATCTCTCCTGATGGTCCGGCCAATTACATGAGACCATTTTTAAATCAGTTAACGGAAGAAGAATTTGAGTATTTTGTAGAATATCAAATGGCAACTTGCGAAAGGATGGATTTAATAGGAGCAGGAGCTCATACTTTAGATATTCTGAGAAAAGTTTAAAAATATGGAAAGAATTGTTGCAATTTTAAATTCATGGTAATATATATCAAAATTAAATAATCATTAATATGGTGGAGGCAAATTATGAGAGTTGGAATGGGATATGATGTTCATAAATTAGTAGAAGGAAGAAAATGTATTATTGGTGGAGTAGATATTCCTTATGAAAAAGGTTTGTTGGGACATTCTGATGCAGATGTTCTGTTACATGCGATTTCGGATGCCTTATTAGGTGCAGCAGCCTTAGGAGATATTGGAAAGCATTTTCCGGATACTGATGAAAAATGGAAAGGTGCTGACAGTTTAAAATTATTGGAGCATGTAGGAGTTCTATTAGAGGAAAAGTGTTTATTTATTGAAAATATCGATGCCACAATTATTGCACAGGCACCGAAAATGAGACCTCATATTGATACTATGCGTGCTAATATCGCGAAAGCTTTAAAAATTGATATAGAACAGGTGAATGTAAAAGCTACTACAGAAGAAGGAATGGGATTTACGGGAGAAGGAAGAGGAATTTCAGCGCAGGCTATTTGTCTGGTAGATAGTCCTACAAATTTATTTAATCAAAGAGTAGATAGCCCTAACTGTGAAGGGTGTGGAGGCTGTTCTAAAATAGGATAGGAAGAACGCATGACAATAAAGAAAATCGAAGCAGAAGCCTGTGAAACTGCCCGTTTTTTGTGGGAAGAGGTTTTTTATGAGGATTCAGTTGCATTTACGGATTATTATTTTCAACACAAAGTAAAATTAAATACAGGCTATGTGATTGGAGAATATCCCTATCGGTCCATGCTGTTTCGAACACCATATTTGCTTCAAATAGGAGAGGTTCAAAAAGAGATATCTTACGTGGTGGGAGTTGCTACCAAAAAAGAATTTCGGCATCAGGGTTACATGAGAGCGTTATTACTTCATGCCATGGAAGAGATGTATCAAGAAAAGCTACCTTTTACTTTTTTGATGCCGGCCAATCCGGCTATTTATGAGCCCTTTGATTTTAAATATATTTATGAGAGACCGCAATGGGAATTAAGAGAAGGTGATGGACAAACATTTGCAAAGGTAGTAGCAGCAGAACAAGAAGAGAGTTCTTTGATAGAGTTAGGTGCAGCAGAACAAAAACATACTACTTGGGGGATTCATAAAAAAGAACTCAACGGAATATATCCGGTAACACAAATTAAGCAGATATTTCCTAAGATACCGATTATGGAGATGCTTGCGGATTTTGCCAATAGCGTTTTGAAACAAAGATATCAGATATATGTGCATCGAACAGTGGCTTATTATGAAATGCAGTTAAAAGAATCCTTGGCACAAAATGGAGATATTTATGTCCTATTCAGAGAGGGAAAAATAAAAGCCTTTTATCTGTACGCCAAAGAAGAGGAAGAGATTTTTTTGCAAGAGGTTTTGGAAGAAAGAGATGGAATCTTGGATTTTATAGAGAAAAAAGAAACAACGAAACCTATAATTATGGCCAGAATTATTCATTTAGAGGAAATGATGAAACTGGTAAAATGCAAAGAAGAAAAAGAAGTGATTTTTCAGGTGGAAGATCCATTGATTTCTAAAAATTCAGGTGTATATTATTGGAATGTAAAAAGTCATGGAAGTGTGGTACAGAAACTGGAAGATAGTCAAAAAGCACAATATCATGTTCATATTCGTGATTTGGCTCCCTTTATATTAAAGAATGTTTTTCTGAATGAAATTGTTTAGTAGATGGTAAGGAAAATGAGAAAACCGGAAGGATGTATGACAAAAATATGCCAAACATTCTATTGACAAAGTTTGTAGATTTTCATATTCTAAAGTAAGATTCAAGTGATTGTATAAATAGTAAAAGGCAAAGAACGAAAAAGTAGGAAATGGGAAAGTAGCAGAGAGAAGATGTCACCGGCTGAAAGCATCTTTTACGGGAATATTTCTGAAGTGCATTCGGGAGCCGACTAGGTGAATATTTAGCCTGGTACGTGTCATCTACGTTACAGATTTTAAGAGAGGACTTTATGATAAGTCCTTACTAGAGTGGAACCGCGGATAAACTTCGTCTCTAATTGGGACGGAGTTTTTTTAGTTATAGAGTAAGATGCTCTGTATAGGAATGCATTCAATTAATAGAGGAGGTTTTGCCATGTCTATCATTAAATACATCAAAGAAGAGATGCAGCTGATTAAAGAACGTGACCCTGCCATTCATTCTTCCTGGGAAGTATTTTTGTATCCCAGCTTTAAGGTAATGTTACATTATCGTTTGGCTCATAAGTTGTATTTAAATGGTCACTATTTCCTGGCAAGGTGGATTTCTCAAAGGGGGGTAAGAAAAACCGGCATTGAGATTCATCCGGGAGCACAAATTGGAAAAGGACTCTTTATTGACCATGGGAATGGTGTTATTATAGGAGAGACAACGATTATTGGTGATAATTGTACTTTATATCAGGGTGTTACTTTAGGAGGTACTGGAAAAGAGCACGGAAAGCGTCATCCTACCATTGGTAATAATGTTATGATTAGTGCCGGTGCTAAGGTGTTAGGTTCTTTTAAAATCGGTGATAATTCTAAAATTGGTTCCGGTAGTGTAGTGCTTCATGAAGTACCGCCGAATTCAACAGTAGTAGGTGTTCCGGGGAGAATTGTAGAACGAAAGAAAAAGACAGCCCCGCAAGAAACATTGGATCAGTGTAATTTACCAAATCCGGTGGAAGAAGATATTTTGAAGTTGCAGAAAACTAATGAACAGTTGGCAAGAAGGATTTTCGCATTGGAAGAAGAGATTAATTATTGGAAATCTATGAAAAAGGAACAAAATTCAAGGGATGATAATCGATTTGCGAAAAATGAATAAGAATAACAGTTACAACCCAATGTAAGCATAAGTAAAAAACGAAATAGAAAAGCAACCGCTATGCGGAGAAAGAGGAAAGATATGAAAATATACAACACATTATCAAAATCCAAAGAGGAATTTATTCCATTAGAAGAAGGAAAAGTAAAAATGTATGTATGCGGACCTACCGTATATAACTTAATCCATATCGGAAATGCCCGTCCTATGATTGTATTTGATACTGTAAGACGTTATATGGAATACAAAGGATTAGAAGTAAACTATGTGTCTAATTTTACAGATGTAGATGATAAGATTATCAAAAAGGCCATTGAAGAAGGGGTAGATTCTTCCGTAATTTCAGAACGTTACATTGCAGAATGTAAAAAAGATATGGAAGCTTTAAATGTAAAACCTGCAACAACACATCCATTAGCAACTAATGAAATTTGTGGAATGTTGGATATGATTGGAACTTTGATTGAAAAAGGTCATGCATACGCGGCAGCAGATGGTACTGTTTATTTCAGAACCAGAAGTTTTAAAGAATATGGTAAGCTTTCTCATAAAAACTTGGATGATTTACAGGGAGGAAACCGTTCTCTCTTAGTGTCCGGAGAAGATCAGAAGGAAGATCCATTGGATTTCGTACTTTGGAAACCAAGAAAAGAAGGGGAACCGGCATGGGAATCTCCATGGTGTGATGGTCGTCCGGGATGGCACATTGAATGTAGTGTTATGAGTAAAAAATATTTAGGCGATGAAATTGATATTCATGCAGGTGGAGAAGATTTAGTATTCCCACATCATGAAAATGAAATTGCACAATCTGAAGCAGCCAATGGAAAAACATTTGCAAGATATTGGATGCATAACGCATTCTTAAATATTGATAATAAGAAAATGTCCAAATCTGCAGGCAACTTCTTTACGGTTCGTGATATTAGTGAAAAATACGATTTACAGGTACTTCGTTTCTTCATGCTTTCTGCTCATTATAGAAGTCCATTGAACTTCTCTGCAGATTTAATGGAAGCAGCGAAAAATGGTTTGGAAAGAATCGTAACCGCTGCTGAAAAATTAAGAGATTTACAGAGTAAAGCCACAGGAGAATTAACAGAAGGTGAAGTTGTATCTTTAGATGAAGCTAAAACATTTATGGCAAAATACGAAGAAGCAATGGAAGATGACTTCAATACAGCAGATGCTATTTCCGCTATTTTTGAACTTGTAAAATTTGCCAATACCAATGCTAATGCAGAAAGCAGCAAAGCATATGTAGATGCTTTATATACACAGCTTAATACTATGGCTGAAATTTGTGGTTTGATTTTAGAAAAGAAAGCAGAAATTTTAGATGAAGAAATCGAACAGTTGATTCAAGAAAGACAGGATGCAAGAAAGGCTAAGAATTTTGCCAGAGCAGACGAAATCAGAAATCAGTTGTTAGAACAAGGCATTGTGTTAGAAGATACACGTGAGGGTGTAAAATGGAAAAGAGCTTAAGCTTTTTAGAAAAGATGAAACAGGAATTTTCCTGTGAAGAAAAGGATATCAGAACCTATTCTCCTTTGACATTAGCATTTGTGGGAGATTGTGTTTTTGATTTGATTATCCGTACAGTCATCGTGGAGAGAGCAAATCGTTCTCCCCACGATTTGCATAAAATGAAAAGCGCTATTGTAAAAGCAAAAACCCAGGCGGAATTAGGAGAAGTCATTCAGGAACTTTTAAATGAGGACGAGCAGGCTGTTTATAAAAGAGGACGTAATGCCAAATCAGGAACAAGTGCTAAAAATGCATCCATTGGAGATTATCGAAAGGCAACTGCTTTGGAAGCTTTGATTGGATATTTGTTTTTGTTAAATCAGGAAGATAGAATTTTATATTTGGTAAAAGAAGGTTTGGAAAAGTTAAAAATAACAGTATAGGCGACAAATAGATAAGAAAAAACGAAAGTTCTATGATAATGAAACACACTAGGGAAGATAGTAAGTTTTAGTTTGGTAAAGGAAGAGATAGACTAGGAGAAAAGCATGGCATATCAGGAAATGAATATAGAGGGAAGAAATGCTGTTATTGAAGCATTTCGTTCCGGAAAGACAGTAGATAAGTTATATATTTTAGATGGATGTCAGGATGGACCTGTCATGACCATTAAAAGAGAAGCAAAGAAGCATGATACCATGGTAAAATATGTAACCAAAGAACGTTTGGATCAGATGAGCCAAACGGGCAAACATCAAGGGGTGATTGCGGTCATTGCAGCCTATGATTATGCAGAAGTAGAAGATATTTTACAGAAAGCAAGAGAAAAAGGGGAAGCACCTTTTATTTTCCTATTAGATAATATCGAAGATCCACATAATTTAGGAGCAATTATCCGTACGGCAAATCTTGCTGGAGCTCACGGCGTGATCATTCCAAAAAACAGAGCTGTAGGTCTTACAGCTACCGTAGCAAGAACATCGGCAGGAGCACTTAATTATACGCCGGTAGCAAAGGTTACCAATTTAAGTAAAACGATTGAAGAATTGAAAAAAGAGGGTATGTGGTTTGTTTGTGCTGATATGGGAGGAACCAGTATGTACCAGTTGGATTTAAAAGGACCTATGGGACTTGTTATCGGAAATGAAGGTGATGGTGTAAGCCGTTTAGTTCGTGAAAAATGTGATTTTATTGCATCTATCCCAATGAAAGGTGACATTGATTCGCTGAATGCGTCTGTAGCAGCAGGAGTATTAGCCTATGAAATTGTAAGACAAAGACTTCAGTAATCTAAACGAAGCATTTTCAATGACTGGAAATGCTCTAAAAAAAAGGAACAAAGGTAATTATTGTGAATGAAGAAAAATTCAAGTTGGCTAGTGATGAAGAATTAGTACTTATGTATCGTGATGGAGAAGAAGATGCGGCCAGTTTCTTAATGAATAAGTATAAAAATTTGGTACGAAAAAAGGCCAGTTCTATGTATATTTTAGGTGCTGATAGAGATGATTTAATTCAAGAAGGAATGATAGGTCTGTATAAAGCTCTTCGTGACTATGATATGGGAAGAGATGTTAATTTTTATACCTTTGCAGATTTGTGTGTGTCTCGTCAAATGTATACAGCAGTGCAGGCATCCAATCGAAAAAAACATTTGCCTTTAAATACTTATATTTCTTTTTATGGAGGAATTATAAATTCGGAAGAAGGGAAGGAAGAATATTCTCTTATTCATACGTTACCTTCAGAGAAAGAAAGAAATCCAGAGGAAATGGTGATAGAACAAGAAAATGCAGAATTGATTGAAAATGCAATTTTGAAAGAATTAAGTCAACTTGAGAAACAGGTATTTGAACTTCATTTGACAGGAATGAATTATACGGAAATTGCAAAGGTGTTAGGGCGAGATGAGAAATCTACAGATAATGCTTTGCAAAGGATGAAGACGAAAATAAAAAAGTTGTTAAAATGAATAGGATTTAATAGAAAACTTCTTAGAGCGAATTGCTTTAGGAAGTTTTTTTTTAGATATCGTATTTTTTATAGTATTTTAATAATTGGATAATTGACACGAAAAATAGATGTAATATAATCAATAAATGTGAGTAAAAATAGACATTGAATTAGTTTTTATATAAAAATAGTTATACGCGTACTTAGGAGGAAATATGTTATCAAAAGGAAGTGTTAAGAAACCATATACAGTATTGGTTGCGGTTATTATGGCGATTATATTAGGGGTAGTATCTCTAATGAAAATGACCACAGACTTGTTACCTAGTATCAGTTTACCCTATATCATTGTTATGACAACATATCCCGGAGCAAGTCCGGAAACTGTAGAGATGGTAGTAACTAAGCCGGTAGAATCATCTATGGCAACCATTAGTAATATTAAAAGTATCAGTTCTACTTCCAATGAAAATTACTCTATGGTCATTATGGAATTCGAACAGGCTGCCAATATGGATTCAGCATCCTTAGAAATTAGAGAGAGTTTAGATCAAATTAAGTCCTATTGGGATGACTCTATTGGTAATCCGATTATTATGAAATTAAATCCGGATATGTTACCGGTTATGGTAGCGGCAGTTGGTGTGGAAGGAATGACAGCTGCTGAAATTAGTGAGCATACCACCAATTATTTGATACCGGAATTAGAAAGTATTGAGGGTGTTGCAAGTGCTTCTGCCAGTGGTTTGTTAGAAGAAAGTGTACATGTTCTTATTCGTGAAGATAAAATAGCTGCTTTAAATGAAGAAATCTTTGGTGCTATTGATTCTGAAATGGCGGATGCTGAGAAAGAATTACTAGATGGCCAGAAGGAACTGGCGGATGGAAAAGCAGAGCTTGCTGACGGTTGGAAAGAGATTGATGAAAATCTTGCTGATTTGGAAGAAAAGAAAAAGGATTTAGCTGATGGTAAGGCTGAGATTGCAGAAAAGAAAAATGAATTGGCCAGTGGAAAGGAAGAGTTAGATAAACAAAAAAATATAGCTGCCGACCAAATGGCAGAGATGCAGAAAACACTGACAGGACATAAAAATCAGATTACGAACCAAAAATCTGCTCTTACAACTATGATGCTTCCTCATCAAACGAAGTTGCAGCAGATGGATATGAAGAGAGTTTTGGTGGATATATATAATAAACTAAATGGTATGGATTCAGATAGTAATCCGACGTTGGCAGCTTTTTTAGCTTTGGAAACAACAACGAAAGAGGAAAAAGAAGTAATAAAGCAACTACCGGATGAATTAGGATTAACGGATGATACACCAATTGTAGTTGTGAAACCAATCATAGCTGGTGTGATTGGGAGTATGCAGGGAGTTGATTATGGTACGGATGCTTATGCGGAAGTTTATGCTCAGCTGACACCTCTTCAAGAAGGAATGGAAAAGCTGGAAAAAGGGGAAGCTGAAATCGATGCTGCTCTTGCCGAATTGGCTATTGGAGAAATGAAGGCAGCAATTGAAATCAGCAATGCCAGTGCGCAATTATTTTATGGAGAAACTCAACTAACGGCAGCGGAAGCGCAGATTGAATCCGGTGAAGAGCAGATTGAAGCTGGTTTCGATCAAATCGAATCTGCTAAAGATCAGTTACGTGATGCAGAAGAACAGTTAAAGGACGCCGAGAAACAGATTAAGGATGGATTTGAGCAGTTGGAAGAAGCTAGACAGGATGCCTACCTTTCTGCAGATATGGAAGGTGTTCTAACGGTAGACACTGTAAAAGCGCTTCTAACAGCACAGAACTTTTCTATGCCGGGGGGATATGTAACAGAAGAAGGCGTTGATTACCTAATTCGTGTAGGTGAAAAACCAGCCACAACAGAAGAATTAATTGCGATGCCTCTTATTAATCTTAACATGGATGGCATTGAGGTTATTACATTAGGTGATGTGGCAGATGTTTTTATGACAGATAATAGTGCAGATATCTATACTAATGTAGACGGTAGCACAGGTGTTATGATTTCGATGCAGAAACAGACGGGATATTCCACTGGAGATGTTTCTGATAAGATTAATGATAAATTTGTGCAAATGATGGAAGAAAATCCTAACCTTAAGTTAGTAAATCTTATGGACCAGGGAATCTATATTGATATGGTTATGGATTCTATTTTCAGCAATATTATCGTAGGTTTTGGACTTGCAATTATTATTTTGATTGCATTCCTGAAAGACTGGAAGCCAACCATTATTATTGCAGTTTCTATTCCAATCAGTTTGGTCACAGCTATCGTATGTATGTACTTTAGTGGTGTAACTTTGAACGTAATTTCACTTTCCGGTTTAGCATTGGGAATCGGCATGTTAGTAGATAACTCTATTGTAGTTATTGAAAATATTTATCGACTTCGTAATTTGGGTTATTCTATGAAGGATGCTGCTGTTGAAGGAAGTAAAGAAGTCGCAGGAGCGATTGCAGCATCTACCTTAACAACGGTATGTGTGTTTTTACCAATTGTATTTACAGAAGGTATTACAAGACAGTTGTTTGTAGATATGGGATTAACTATTGGATATTCTTTGGTAGCCAGTTTGGTAATTGCTTTAACAGTGGTACCGGCTATGGCTTCCAAAGTCTTAACAACTACAAAAGATGCATCACAAGAAGGCTTCACAGACAAGTTAGGTAAGTGGTATAGCAAAGTATTAGATAAGTGCTTGAATATGAAAGCGTTAATTTTAGTTGCCATTGTAGTTCTTTTGGTAATAAGTGCATTGTTGTCTATTTCAAAAGGTACTGCTTTTATGCCTGAAATGGATAGTAATCAGTTAAGTATGACGATTACTTTACCACAGGATACTCCTCTAGCAGATACCGCTGAAGTAACTGATGAAATTGTAGAAAGACTTGGCACTATTGAAGATATTGAAAATATTGGAGCTATGCTTGGAACAGGCAGTTTAAGCTTGACTGGCGGAAGTGAAGCAACGAACTCTACCGTTATTTATGTTACAACAAAGGAAAAGAAAGAAAAAACAAACCAAGAATTAGCCAGAGATATTGAAGCCATGATGGCAGATTTAGAAAATGTAGAAATAGATATACAAACAGCAGCCATGGATATGACAGCACTTTCCGGTTCCGGTATTAGTGTTGATGTACGTGGACGAGAATTAGATACTTTACAGGAAATTGCTTCAGAAGTAGCAGAAATCGTGGCTTCGGTAGAAGGTACTGCAGATGTATCAGATGGTATGGAAGAGTCTACAGGTGAAATCAGAGTATTAGTAGATCGACAGAAAGCCATGGATTATGGCTTAACAGTGGGACAAATTTTTAATCAGTTGTATACCAGATTGGCAGCGCCTACCAGTGCTACAACCTTAACGACAGCAATCAAAGAGTTTGATGTTTATGTTATCAATGAAAAAGATAGTTCTATGACTCGTGAAGATTTGAAAAACATCAAATTAGATGCTACTGATAAAGAAGGAAAAAAAGTTAGAATAGCATTGGACGAAGTGGCAGAATTTGAAGTAAAAGAAAGTTTAAAATCTATTAATCGTTCAGAACAAACCAGATATATTTCCGTGTCTGCAGCGATTGCAGATGGCTATAATGTAGGGATTGTTTCTACTGAAGTAGAAAATGCTCTGAAGGATTATCATCTTCCAAGTGGCTATAGTCTACACTTTAGTGGTGAAAATGAAATGATTATAGAGGCTATGGAACAGTTAATGCTAATGTTATTATTAGCAGTAGCTTTCATGTATTTAATCATGGTGGCACAGTTCCAATCCTTATTATCGCCATTCATTATCATGTTTACATTACCCTTAGCTTTTACAGGCGGTTTCTTAGCTTTATTTATTGCAGGAAGCGAATTAAGCGTAATAGCGGTTATCGGATTTATTATGTTAGCCGGCATTATTGTTAATAATGGTATTGTGTTGGTTGATTATATTAATCAGTTAAGAGAACAGGGAATGAAAAAGAGAGATGCTATAATAGAAGCAGGAAGAACAAGACTTCGTCCTGTATTAATGACTGCATTAACAACCATTTTTGGATTGTTTGCGATGGTATTTTCAACAGGTATGGGAGCGGATTTATCGAAACCAATGGCATTGGTTACCATAGGAGGACTTACTTATGGTACGTTATTAACTTTAGTGGTAATTCCTTGCATCTATGATATATTTCATCCTGAAAAAAAGACCCTAAAAAAACAGAAAAAAATGAAAGCGGATGCATAAACTACGAGCTATTCTATTTGAGAGATCAACGTAAGCTAATTGTCATAAAATGACGTGATATACAAGTATAATAAAAGGTCTGTTACAAAACAAACAGTAAATGAACGAGGTTCAAAACAGTTGTTTAGTAGCAGACCTTTCTTAGCAGCAGACAGTTCTTTAATTATTTTCTTTTGTTATCATCATAATAGAATAATATAGTGGTAAACAGTATGCTAAGTTATAAGCATATCGAAATTCAATAGCTACGGGAGTTGCAATTAGTAAGGTTGCAATGACAGCAAGATTAGGTAACCATACAATCGCAATATCTATATAATTCAATTCTTTTTTTAATGAAAAGGAATTGTGTTTGCTTAAAGTAAAACCAAGGAATAGTAGCGTTCCCCAAAATAATGATCCCATGCTCCAAAGAGAACCATATAAAGGAATCATTTCTTGTAGCTTTAGAAGGATTTCTCTTAATTTTACAATTAATTTTCCTCCAATTAGATATTCGCGGTAAAGACCGGTGTCGTTATTAATGATTCCGTCTACTTCTGCTACGGAATAGCTGATAGAAGGAGAATAATAACCGTGAGTTTGTGCAACGTAAGCATCTAAATATATATTAGGATATTTTGAATCTAATTCCATCCAAAGTTTTAGGAAATCATACTTGTGTTCTTCCAAATATTGGGGATCATTTGCACGAACCAATTCCTTCATGTTATCTGAAATATATTCGGTATAAAGTTCTGCTACATGCTCTGTTTTTAAAACTTTATTTAGTAATTCTTCTTGTTCAGGTGTTAACTCCTGACCAGTTGCAATGACACGACCTATCTGTTGAAGTGGAATCGAAATAGATTCGACAAAATCAGGTTGCGTAACTTCATAGTGATCCATGATAGGACCTTTTACAATAAGGACAATAGATAATAATGCTAAATGTAAAGGTATCATAATTTTCCATTTTTTACGAAAAGCGAGTAGTAAAAAAGGAAGAGAAAGTACAAATGCATACCAACCATTAGAACGATACAAGCACATGAAAAATCCTGAAATAAAATAAATAACCAATGAAAGAATAGATTTTTGGGAAAAAGTTTCTTTCAATAAATAATAAAGAGAGGAACAAAATAAAAGCATACTGCCGGAAAATAAAACATTCTTCCATATACATAATGTCATAACACTATGATAGGGGAGAAATGCATAAATTCCAATTAGTCCAAGTAAAAAAGGAAGATTTTTAGTGTACTTAGAAATCACCCATACGAGGTAGGATACTGCAAAGGCCATAAAACTAATTTGGAATATGGTATAAAAAACAAAGGCATTATTTTGTGTAGAAGAAAATAAACATCCAATACGATAAAACAAGGATATTGTCATAGTATGTACCCAAGGATGATGATTGCTAAATGGAACCATTCCCAGTACCTGTTCAAATTGATTAATGCTGTCAGGTGTCAAAATTCCAGGGTAAGAATATAAAAGCCAAGGAAGACGACATGCTATAATAACAACAAATGAAAGTAAAGGAAGATAAGGAACTATTTTATCAGATTTCGAGCTATCTACAAGTGTAAATGATTTGAATTTGCACATGAGATATCGAATTCCTTTATATAATAACAGATAGAGTCCTATGGCAACAGCAAGGAATATCACCAATTGGAATAGCTTGTTATTTAAATCTGAGATGAAGTCTTTCCAGGTATCAGATAAATAAAAAATAGTAAAATATTTAGCAAACAATACTTCAAAAGTAAAATGAATATATTTATTTTGGTTTCAAATCATTATATCAAAGAATTAATAAAAAATTAAGAAAAACTTAAGAAAATGAAAAGAATTTTATCATGTAGTAATGAATAAAAAACATTGATAAATCAAATCAGAAAAGCTATAGTTAAGAACGGAACGACAATGATAAAAAAGGGAGTAATAAACAAATGGAATTAGTAAAAGGAAGACCATTAGATGAAACAAATAGATTGACAAAGGAAATCGAAACTTATGATTTTTTAGATTCTTTAGGTGTAGAATATGACAGAATTGATCATGAAGCTGCTTTTACCATGGAAGTATGCGAAGAAATTGATAAAGTGTTAGGGGGAAAAACATGTAAAAATTTATTTTTATGTAATCGTCAAAAAACAAATTATTACTTACTTTTGATGCCGGGTGATAAACCATTTAAAACCAAAGATTTATCTGCCCAAATAGGAAGTGCAAGACTTTCTTTTGCAGGAGAACAGGACATGGAACAGCTGTTAAATTTGACTCCCGGTTCTGTAACTGTGTTAGGTCTTATGTACGATAAAGAACGTAGGGTGAAATTATTAGTAGATGAAGAAGTATTGGAGGACGATTTTTTCGGATGTCATCCATGTATTAACACTTCCAGTATAAAAATGAAAACGTCTGACGTATTTGAAAAGATTTTACCGGCATTAGAGCAGGAATTTATAAAAGTTTCTTTACCAAGATATGAAGCTTAAAGAAAAATGAATTTTCAAAAATTAAAGAGCTACACATCAACAATGATATGCTACTGTTAGAAAACAGATAACGATCAAAATGATGTGTAGCTTTTTTACGTTTTATATCAGTTTTTTATTCTTGTTACAGATGACTTCATCTAAATTAAGCAAATAAGGACATGATTTTTGCTACTAAAATACCACCACCGGTACCGATAACGTAACCCATCAATGCCATTAAAACACCAACCGGAACTAAGGCACCGCTATAAGCACCTGCTAAAATAGGAGCAGAAGCAGAACCACCGATATTAGCAAGAGAAGCAACACCACAAGTAAACATATCTAACTTGAAGATTTTTGCTAAAATTACAAGAATAATACCATGAATTGCAAGAATCATAAAGCCGGCAACAATCCAAAGAGGAGCATCGGATAATTCTAAGAAGCTTGCACGGGATGCTAATAAGGCAACTACAGAGTAGAGCATAACATTGGATAATTCCTGGGTACCTGCCATTTTTCCAACCGGTGTAACAGCACCAATTAAACCTGCTAAGGTTACAAATAATACAGTCCAGGTGGATTTGTCAAGGAAGGAAAGAGTACCATTTACGGTTGCACCAAAGTTCTGTGCTAAGGCAGAAACTACTAAGGACATACCAAGTAATAAAATGATATTTACAAAAGTGATAGGAGCTTCGTTAGCTTTTGCATCTTCCTCTAAACGTTTGGAAACTTCATCTAATGCAGAAGTATCAGCTTTTACCCATTTGTTGAATTTTGGAGCAAGGTTGATTGCCCAAAGTAAGAACATTACCCAAATAGAGTAATCGATGGAGTCAACAACTAATGCATAAGCCATGTCAGCTTCACTAATATCGAAAGCAGCTTGAACTGCAATCATGTTACCGGAACCGCCCATCCAGCTTCCACAAAGAGCACCAAGTGCTTTCCAAGCTTCACTTCCTAATTTTGTGTGAAGTAAAGCATAGGTTCCAATGAAACCAATACCAATGGAAACAGAAGCAGCAAAGAAACCGCCTAACATTTTAGGACCTAATTTTAAGATTTTACGGATGTCACAACGAAGTAGCATTAGGAAAATCATAGCAAACAGTATATTGTTCTTTAATGCGGAATAAGCAGGTTTTGTTTCTGCTAAATCCCATACTCCTAAAGTACAGAAAATCATGGTTAAAAGGTACAATAAAACAATTGGTGGCACGAAATCAAAGAATTTTGCTTTGGTATATTTCTGTAACCACACAAGGATTGCAGCTAAAAAGATTAATACTGCAATATAGGTAAATCCGTTTGTGATCATATTTTGATCTCCTTTCAATAAGTAGTATGCAACAATTTTGTCATTCAGTATGGAAAGACGGATAGCAGTTTTTTCCCTTTGGCCGAGTACTGAATAACAAAGCAGTTGTAAAATTTTTGACGCAATATTTTTTGCATTCTTGCGTCATATTGCGTACAATGATACAATGATAGCAAAAAATGATACACTAGGCAAGGAGTGTTTCGTTTTTTAAGTTATTGGAGGGGAATAATGAGAATTACAGATGTTAAATTAGGAATGATTTCGGTACCTTTAAGAGTGCCATTTAAAACAGCTCTTAGAAGTGTAAATAGTGTAGAGGATGTTGTAGTTGAGATTTATACAGATACCGGAGCTGTAGGTTATGGAGAAGCGCCACCAACCGGTGTTATTACAGGAGATACTACAGGGGCAATTATAGGTGCTATCAGAGATCATATTGCAAAAGTGATCATCGGAAAAGATGTAGATGATTTTGAAAACTTGATGATGGATGTTCAGAAATGCATTTTAAAAAATACCAGTGCAAAGGCAGCGGTAGATATGGCACTTTGGGATTTATATGGACAGTTATATAAAGTGCCTGTTTATAAAATGATGGGCGGATCCAGAAAAACCATCACGACAGATATTACTATTAGTGTAAATGATCCTGATACTATGGCTCAGGATGCTATTTATGCTATCAACAAAGGATATGATTGTTTAAAAGTGAAAGTAGGAAAAGAATCGCAGTTAGATATAGAACGTTTATCTGCTATTCGTCAGGTAGTTCCTAAAGAAACCTTAATTCGAATTGATGCAAATCAAGGCTGGACACCAAAAGAAGCTGTACGTATCTTAAATGGAATGCAGGAAAAAGGATTAGATATTGAATTTGTAGAACAGCCGGTAAAAGGTCACGACTTTGAAGGATTAAAATACGTAACAGAACGTTCTTATGTTCCTGTTTTGGCAGACGAAAGTGTATTTTCACCGGAAGATGCATTGAAAATTATGCAGATGAGAGCCGCAGATATGGTAAATATTAAGCTGATGAAATGCGGAGGACTTTATAATGGTCTTAAGATTGCTTCTGCTGCGGAAGTTTATGGTGTAGAATGCATGATTGGATGTATGTTGGAAGCTAAGATTAGTGTTAATGCGGCAGTACATCTTGCATGCGCAAAACAGATTATAACAAAAATTGATTTGGATGGTCCCGTTCTTTGTAGTGAAGATCCAATTATTGGAGGAGCAGTTTTTAATGAAAAAGATATTACAGTATCTGATGAACCGGGACTTGGAATCAAAGGAATTGAAGAAGGAAAGATTCAATATATATAAGAAATATAGTAAAAGATTAAGATGGAGTAGTTCATGAACAATACAATTCAGGAATTGACAAAACGAAAATCAGTCAGGGTGTTTACGGGAGAAAAGATATCTCCGGAAAATAAAAAATTGATTTTAACAGCTGCAACCCAGGCACCAACAGCCGGCAACCAGCAATTATATACCATTATTGATGTCACAGACCAAGAATTAAAAGAAAAACTGGCGGTTACCTGTGATCATCAGCCATTTATTGCAGAAGCAGATATGGTACTGGTATTTGTTTCAGATTGTCAAAAGTGGTATGAGGGCTTTCAAGATGCAGGAGCAAAGCCAAGAAAACCGGGAGTCGGAGACTTAATGTTAGCAGTAACAGATACGGCTATTGCTGCACAAAATGCAGTAGTTGCTGCAGAAAGTCTTGGAATCGGAAGTTGTTACATTGGAGATATTATGGAGAATGCAGAAATCCATAAAGAAATTTTGCATTTACCACAGTATGCATTTCCGGCAGTTATGCTGGTATTTGGCTATCCGACAAAGCAACAGTTGGAACGGGAAAAACCAAAGAGGGTAGAATTATCTCATATAGTTCATGAAAATGCGTACCGAGAAATTACATCACAAGAAAGGAAAGAAATGTGGCAGGATAAGGCCGGAGCCATTTCCTATGAGGAATGGATGCAACGTTTTTGTGACAGAAAATATAATTCGGATTTTTCTAAAGAAATGTCCCGTTCTGTAGGAGTTTATTTGAAGGATTTTTTATAAATTATATGTTACAGTGATGTAAGAATTAATATAGAAATTATAAAAAATTGGAGGCAATATGTTAAAAAACAAAACTGTTTTATTAGGAGTTACCGGAAGTATTGCGGCATATAAAATTGCAAATCTGGCAAGCGCATTAAAAAAATTACACGCTGATGTACATGTGCTAATGACCAAGAATGCAACTAATTTTATCCACCCTATTACCTTTGAATCTTTGACAGGAAATAAATGCTTGATAGATACCTTTGACCGGAATTTTCAATTTCAGGTGGAACATGTTTCCATTGCAAAAAAAGCAGATATAGTAATGGTTGCACCTGCAAGCGCAAACGTGATTGGTAAAATTGCACATGGTATCGCGGATGATATGTTGACAACAACAGTTATGGCATGTAAATGTCCGGTCTATATTTCACCGGCAATGAATACCAATATGTATGAGAATCCTATTTTACAAGACAATATGAAAATATTAGAAAAATATGGATATCACATCATTACTCCTGCAAGTGGATATTTAGCATGCGGTGATACAGGCGCCGGTAAGATGCCGGAACCGGAAAACTTATTGCAATATATTCTTCAGGAAATTGCCTATGAAAAAGATATGAAAGGCAAGAAGATTTTGATTACAGCAGGACCTACTCAGGAAAAAATTGATCCGGTAAGATATATCACCAATCATTCTTCCGGGAAAATGGGATATGCATTGGCCAAAAGAGCAGCACTTAGGGGAGCAGAGGTTACACTAGTAAGTGGTCAGGTGTCATTAACACCTCCACCATTTGTAAAAGTGGTTTCCATCACATCTACTAAGGATATGTTTGACGCTGTTACAAAAGTAAGTGAAGAACAGGATATTATAATAAAAGCTGCAGCGGTGGCTGATTACAGACCGGCTTTCGTCAGTGATGAAAAAATGAAGAAAAAAGATGATCAACTGTCTATCGAACTAGAACGGACGGATGACATTTTAAAATATCTGGGAGAACATAAAAGAGAAGGACAGTTTTTGTGTGGATTTTCTATGGAAACCCAGAATATGATCAGTAATTCCAGAGCAAAACTTGAGAAAAAAAATCTGGACATGATTTGCGCAAATAATTTAAAAGTAGAAGGCGCAGGATTTAAAACAGATACCAATGTTTTGACTCTGATTACACAGAATGAGGAAGTGTCACTCGATATGATGAGTAAAGAGGATGCAGCCGGTGTCATTCTGGATAAAATTTTATTATTGCAGAGCAAAACGAATTAATAAAAGAATCGTTGAATGTTTGTATTCATAAGAGTAATTTTATTAATTCATTTGGATGTTCGGCAGTAAAACAGTGTTGCATCCCGGAAAGGGAGCGATAACAAGGAGGACATGAAAAATGAATAAGCAGAAAAAAGACACTCGTTGGAGCGTAACCGTAGCATTAATGATGGCAATTGTAATTTTGTTGGCCAATACACCTTTGGGAATGATACAGTTACCGATTGTAAAAGCGACTACGGTTCATATTCCGGTTATTATCGGAAGTATTGTATTAGGACCGTTGGCAGGAGGAATCCTAGGAGCCACCTTTGGTATATGTTCTTTGATTAGTAATACCATGGCACCAACACTTTTATCCTTTGCGTTTTCCCCGTTTTTAAGTACCACCGGTTTGGTAGGAGTTTTAAAAGCAATTTGGGTGTCTGTAGGATGTAGAACGGCAATGGGAATTGCAGCAGGATGGCTTTGGATTTTGTTGAAGAAACTGAAAGTGAATCAAAATGTTGCATTGTTAATTACCGGGTTTATGGGTTCTATGTTTAATACCATTTTTGTTATGGGAAGTATTTATTTCTTGTTTGCAAGTCAGTATGCACAGGCCAAAGAAGTGGCAGTAACAGCAGTGTTTGGTCTTATTATGGGTACTGTGGTAGCATCCGGAATTCCGGAAGCCATTGCGGCAGCAATTTTAGTAATTGCTTTGGGCAAGGTTTTACTTAAGATTTATATCTCTGCAGGAAAAAATACGAAAAGTGAATCATAAGAGTAAGGATAAAAGTTCTACATAGGGTTGAAACTGTTAAAAAACGGAAAGGGAACCAACTTAGTTGGGAAATACTATGATTTTAGCTATTGATATAGGTAATACAAATATTGTAATCGGATGCATCGATAAACAAAAAACATATTTTATTGAAAGACTTTCTACAGTCAGAACCAAAACCGAATTGGAATATGCCATAGATATCAAGACAGTTTTGGATATTTATAATATTGATAAAGAAAAGATTGAGGGAGGAATTATATCTTCTGTAGTTCCGCAGATTACCAACATTGCAAAATTAGCTGCAGAAAAAATCATCAAAAAAGATGTGATGGTGTTGGGACCGGGAATCAAGACCGGGTTAAATATTCTTATGGATCAGCCTGCTTCTTTGGGGGCTGACTTGGTAGCAGATGCTGTGGCAGGAATAGCAGAATATCCGGTTCCGTTGATTGTGATTGATATGGGAACTGCAACTACGGTATCTGTCATTGATGAAAAGAAAAATTACATTGGTGGTATGATTCTTCCGGGAATGAGAGTTGCGTTAGATGCACTCACCTCCAGAGCTTCCCAGTTAAGTGGTATCAGTTTAGATGCTCCTAAAAAAGTCATTGGAAAAAATACCATAGACTGTATGAAGAGTGGTGTGTTGTATAGTAATGCAGGTGCATTGGATGGAATTATTGACAGAATGGAAGAAGAATTGGGACAGAAGGCAACCGTAATTGCAACCGGAGGACTTGCCAAAAAAGTGGTTCCATTGTGTAAAAAAGACATTATTTTAGATGAAGATCTATTATTAAAAGGTTTATTAGTAATATATCAAAAAAACAAATAAGAAAAAATAATCCGCCCATGTTCTGGTAAGATCATGGGCGGATTAAAAGAGTGAAAGGAAATGAAAAATGAATACTTATTTAAGTAGTGTAAATAGTGGCTTTTTTTATATGTTAGTAGCTGCTATTTTAGCTTTCATTACACTGATGTGTGTGGTGTTTCTTGTAAAAAGTTACAAGGCAGGAGTGGAACTTGGTATGGATAAACAGGTTTTAAAGAAAACCATTGTATCCAGTGCAACATTTACTTTATTGCCGTCTATTAGTATTTTACTAGGTGTTATTGCTTTAAGTGGTACTTTAGGGGTACCGTTTTCCTGGCTCCGATTGTCTGTTATTGGTGCTCTGCAGTATGAATTAAACGTTGCAGAGATAGCGGCACAAAGCTTAGGGCTTCCAGGTCTTAGATTGGATATGTTGGATGTGAATTCTTTCGTAACCATAGCATTAGTTATGACCTTTGGTATTTTGGGCGGAGTTTTCTGTTGCATATTCTTTTTGAAAAAATACATGGGAAAAATGAAATCTAATCCAAAGAAAGAAGAAAAAGCAGGAGAAGAGAGTAAGCCGGGCTTTGGAGCTTATGCAACTACAGCTATGTTTGTGGGACTTTGTGCTTCTTACATAGGTTCTTATATTGGAAAAGTATTTGCACCAAATGATGGTGACATTATGCCGTTAATTGTGGCAGTAATTGCGGGTCTTTGTATGGCAGTATTTGAATATTTTACTGTGAAAAAAGATATGAAGGTTTTGGATAATTTTAGTTTGGCTGCAAGTATGTTAATTGCCATGGCAGCTGCTGTGTTGATTCAGATGGGATTGTAGAGGTGTGGATATGAAAGAGAAACAAATATTTATGGAAGAATTTAATAATAAACTGCACCGTTTAGGTAGAATTACATTAGTGCTTTCCGTTGTCTTTTTAGTAGCTTTGCCATTTATCGTAGGTGCAGTATTTGGTGTTTCCCCTGATTTTAAAGCTTTTTTAGGTGGATTTGCCAAGGTTGGAGTGATTTATATTCCAGTTGCTATTGTAGAATTTTTAGTATACACACCAATGCTGGGTGTAGGAGGAAGTTATCTTTCTTTTATTACCGGAAATGTTACCAATATGAAAATTCCTTGTGTTATGAACTCTAAGGAGATTGCAGGAACCCAGGACGGAACACCGGAACATGAGATTATTTCTACCATTAGTGTGGCAACCAGTGCGATTGTTACTACGTTAGTCATTGCAGTAGGTGTTATTTTGATGGTACCTTTACAGCCTGTACTTCAAAATCCCATCTTGTTACCTGCATTTAATAATGTGGTACCGGCATTGTTTGGTGCCTTAGGATTGAAGTATTTTATTAAGAGTCCACAGATTGCTGTAATACCATTAGTATTGATGAGTGTATTGTATATTTTTGTACCTTCTTTAATCAGTCAAACAAGTTTGATGCTGTTACCAAGTGGTGCATTGGCGTTAGGAATCGGATTTTTCTTGTTTAAAAAAGGAAAATTAAACTAAGAAAAGGCAATATTATTAAATTTGTTTTAGTAATAGTAAAATAAAAAAGACTTAAAAGGATAGACGAGGTAGATATCATGGTTGTTGTCATCGCTATAGTAGCCATAATTTTTATTCTTATTGCAGTTGTGTTACTTAGAACTTTAATGGTAAAACCCACAGCAGCACAGAATGCAAGTATAGAATTTGATCAAAGTGAAAGAGCAGCTCTTTATGGAGAAAAACTTTCTAAAATGATTCAGGTGGAAACTATTTCTGAACCTAAACAGAAGGATAGAAGTAAATTTTTAGAATTTCATAAGGTTTTAGAAAAGGAATTCCCAAATGTTCATAAAACATGTGAAAAAAATGTATTAAATGGAAGTTTACTTTTTTGTTGGAAAGGATCCGGAGAAAAAGCTCCTATTATGTTTATGAGTCATCATGATGTAGTAGAAGCCGGTGGAGAATGGGAACATGGACCTTTCAGCGGTGATATTGATGAAACAGGTCGTGTTTGGGGACGAGGTGCTGTAGATACAAAAGCCAGTTTGTGTTGTATTTTTGGTGCCATTGAGGAGTTGATAGCAGAAGGATATATTCCACCAATGGATGTCTATATTGCCAGTAGTTGTACGGAAGAGGTTAGCGGAGATGGCGGACCTGCCATTGCTTCTTATTTAAAAGAAAAGGGAGTAAAATTAGACCTGATTTTGGATGAAGGAGGTATGATTTTACAAGCACCGATTGCAGGTGTGAAGGGAATTTACGCCATGGTTGGTGTGGTTGAAAAAGGATATGGAGATGTGAAATTTATTGCCCATGGAAAAGGTGGTCATGCCAGTGCACCCGGCAAAAATACTCCATTAGTACGTCTTGGTAAGTTTATGACTGCTGTGGAAAAGAAAAATCCTTTTAAATCCCAGTTGACTCCAACAGTAAAAGAAATGTTTGCCAGAATGGCACCTAATATGAGTTTTCCACTGAAGATGATTATGTCTAACTTGTGGTTGTTTGAGGGATTGCTTGCAAAAGTGCTTCCATCAATCAATGCAGCAGCAGGAGCTATGATTCGTACAACATTAGCATTTACGAAAGCGAAAGGAAGTGATGGCTTAAATGTACTTCCTCAGACTGCTTATGTGACAGGAAATATGCGTTTTATCCATCATCAGCCAACAGACGAAAGTATTCAGTTGATTTCGGATTTGGCAAAAGAGTATGATTTAGAAACGGAAGTAATTTATAAAGATTATCCATGTCCTATTGTAGATTTTAATAGTCGACAATTTCACTTGATTGAAACAGTGGTGGAAAAGGTGTTTCCGGGAGTTGGAACCTGTCCGTATGTAATGACAGGAGGAACAGATTGTAAATTCTATAGTGAAGTTTGTGAGAATGCGATTCGTTTGGCACCGCTTTACATTGACAGCCAGCAATATGCAAGTATTCATGGGTTAAATGAAAATATTTCCAGTGGGGTATTGCCGAAAGCTGTAGATTTTTACAAAGAAGTAGTAAAAATGAATTAAAATTAGGGAGCATTTCAAAGAATAAAAGAGATGTAAATAAAGAAAATTGAAAAGGGAGCCACGAAAATTATGGAACAAAAAAAGTTCGGAGTAAGCGGAAGCACGCTAAAGATAATGGCACTGGTGATTATGTTGATTGATCATATCGGTGCGGTAATTGTTATGAGAACTATGAGTGCACCGGGATTTGATCATGATTTTTGGGGCTCTCTCTATTGGCCATTGCGATACGTGGGGAGATTGGCGTTTCCTGTTTTTTGTTTTTTGCTTGTGGAAGGTTTTTCTTATACCTCTAACGTAAAAAAGTATCTTGGAAGAATAATATTGTTTGCTTTGATATCCGAGATTCCCTTTGATTTAGCCCTGACAGGACAATGGTTGGATTTTCAATATCAGAATGTGTTTTGGGAGTTGGCGGTAGGAATTTTAGCTATGATGGCTATAGATTATATTGAAAAATCAAATTTTTCCTATGTACCACAAGTGATATTCCGTTTAACAGCAATTGCAGTTCTCGCCGTGGGAGCGGAAGCATTGCAATTGGATTATGGAATGTATGGTGTTATCAGTATTGTTGCATTGTATGCGTTTAAAAAAAATAAATGGTATCAGCTTTTGATTGGAGCTATTACCTTTTGCTGGGAGCCGGTAGCACCAATAGCATTTTTACTATTAGCATTTTATAATGGAGAAAGAGGAAGAAAGATAAAATATACATTTTATATTTTTTATTCGACACATTTATTAGTGTTATACATAATTGCAAGAGTCATAGGTTGTCTGTAATTGATTACTTAAGACGAAAAATAAAAAATGTTGGCATTACCTGCGAGCGGTGAGACTTGTAACATAAAATACAAATACCCTATAATTTGTCACAAGGACACTAATAAAGGAAATTGTATCCTAAAAATGTCTGTAATGAAAGAAAGGAAGAATTTTATGGAACAGTTAAAATCAACGTTCACTAACGATAACGAGAAAATGTTTCAAATACTTACAGATTTAATGAATGCCAACAAAGAATTTCAAATCATGATTACCGTTCCCGGTGAAAAAACACTCTCCTTGGAGGGAGACAAGCGTTTCTACATCGAACCACAATTGATTGGACAAACAGCAGCAAAGCCGGAACATGATTTAGAGCAGGATGTAACGGATATGATTCATGAAATAGGAGTACCTGCACATATCAAAGGATATCAATATTTAAGAGAAGCGATTATGATGGCTGTGGAAGATATTGATATGCTAAATTCTATTACGAAGGTTTTATATCCTACCATTGCAAAAAAATATCAGACAACACCAAGCCGTGTGGAAAGAGCCATTCGTCATGCCATAGAAGTAGCATGGAGCAGAGGCAGGATGGAAACGTTGGATGCACTCTTTTCTTACACTGTGAATACGGGAAAAGGAAAGCCAACCAATTCAGAATTTATTGCCTTGATTGCTGATAGAATACGCTTGCAGTACCGGTAAACAATGGTGTATAATAACTATAGATTGTATCGCACCTGGGGGAGTAAATGGTGCTTACAGATACTTAAAGAAAAAATGGAGGAATAGCAATGAAAAAGATTTTATTTGTTGCATCAGAAGGGGTACCTTTTATTAAAACCGGTGGATTGGCAGACGTTGTAGGTTCATTACCAAAATGTATCGACAAAGAATACTATGATGTTCGTGTTATTTTGCCAAAATACACATGTATGAAACAGGAATGGAAAGATAAGTTAGTATTCAAAGATAACTTTTACATGGATTTCAATTGGAGAAATGTATATGTAGGTATTTTGGAAGCAGAGTATGATGGCGTTACATATTATTTCATTGATAACGAAGGTTACTTTGGTGGATTCCGTCCATACGGAGATGATGTGTTATATGAAATTGAGAAATATGCATTTTTCTCTAAAGCGGCACTTTCTGCACTTCCTATGATTGGATTTAGACCTGATTTAATTCACTGTCACGATTGGCAGACAGGTTTGATTCCTGTTTATTTAAAAGAAAGATTCCAGGGTGGAGATTTCTATAGAGGAATTAAGACAGTTATGACAATCCATAACTTAAAATTCCAGGGTAAATGGAATATCAAAGATGTTCAGAATATTACAGGATTATCTGATTACTTCTTTACACCTGACAAATTGGAATTCCAAAAAGATGCAAACCTCTTAAAAGGTGGTATTGTATATGCAGATGCTATCACAACTGTTAGTGATACTTATGCAGAAGAAATTAAAACAGATTTCTATGGGGAAGGATTAAATGGTCTCTTGAATGCAAGAAGTGGAGACTTAAGAGGTATTGTAAATGGTATTGACTACGATTCCTTTAATCCTGAAAATGACCCTTATATTGCGAAAACTTATAATGCAGCTAACTTCCGTAAAGAAAAAGTAAAAAATAAACGCGCTTTACAGGAAGAATTAGGATTAGAAGTAGACGATAAAGTATTTATGATTGGTATTGTTTCTCGTCTTACAGACCAGAAAGGTTTCGATCTTATTGCGTACATGATGGATGAGCTTTGCCAGGATGCAGTTCAGATTGTTGTATTAGGTACAGGTGAAGAACAATATGAAAATATGTTCCGTCATTTTGATTGGAAATATGGCAATAAGGTAAGTGCTAGTATTTATTATTCAGAAGAAAGATCTCATAAGATTTATGCATCTTGTGATGCGTTCTTAATGCCATCTTTATTCGAACCATGTGGATTAAGCCAGTTAATGGCACTTCGTTATGGTACCGTTCCAATTGTACGTGAAACAGGTGGATTAAAAGATACTGTACAACCATATAATGAATTTGAAGGAACAGGTACAGGATTTAGTTTTACCAACTACAATGCACATGAAATGTTGGCAGCAATTCGTTATGCTGAACGTATTTTCTATGATAAGAAACGTGAATGGAACAAAATTGTTGACCGTGCAATGGCAGCTGACTTCTCATGGGAAGTTTCTGCAAAAAAATATCAGGAAATGTATGACTGGTTAATTGGTTACTAAAATTTATTGACATCATAAATCCCCCTTTTAGTTATAAAAGGGGGATTTTTAAAAGGAGGAAAAACTTTTGGAAAAAAAGTTTAAGGAATTATATTTAGCCGGAGAAATTGAATTTGAGGCAATTGATGATTATAGTTACGAATGGGGAATGAGTGACGAGGAATGCACTTTAAGAGAATACCTGGGATTGAATGAGGAAGAAGAGGATGCTTGGGTAAGTATCGGAGAAGATGCGTTGTATGAGCTATTGGAACAGCAAAAGCAAGTATAAATTATAGAGAAAAGACAGCGTAGGTAGGCACAAAGGGTATATTAAGAATAGTAAAAAAATAGGAAAACATTAGGATAAGGATAGGAAAAACAATGGAAAAAGCAAAAGTATATTTTACAAACATGCATACTACATACGATGAAAATTTAACACAAAAATTAGCACGATTAATAACAACAGCAGGAATTGCAGATATTGATTTTGATAGAAAATATGTTGCTGTTAAAATGCATTTTGGAGAACCGGGAAATCTTGCATTTTTAAGACCAAATTATGCACAGGCTGTAGTAAAGGTGATTCAGGATTTAGGTGGAAAAGCATTTTTGACAGACTGTAATACATTATATGTTGGTGGAAGAAAAAATGCTTTAGATCATTTGGATTCTGCCTATATGAATGGTTTTTCGCCATTAAGTACTAATTGCCATGTTTTGATTGGTGATGGTTTAAAAGGAACGGATGAAGTGTTAGTACCTGTAGAAGGTGGAGAATATGTAAAAGAGGCAAAAATAGGACGTGCTATCATGGATGCAGATGTTTTTATTTCATTGAATCATTTTAAAGGTCACGAATGTACCGGATTTGGTGGAGCTATTAAAAATATTGGTATGGGATGCGGAAGTCGTGCAGGAAAGATGGAAATGCACAGTGCCGGTAAGCCATTTGTTGTTACTGAAAAATGTGTAGGATGTGGTAGATGCGTTAAGATTTGTGCTCATGATGCACCGGCAATGACAGATAGGAAAGCGTCCATTAATCTTGAAAAATGCGTAGGATGTGGTAGATGTATCGGTATTTGTCCAATGGATGCCGTAAAAGCTCCGGAAGATGAAACTAATGATATTTTAAACTGTAAAATTGCAGAATATGCAAAAGCAGTTATAGATGGAAAACCACATTTTCATATCAGTATTGTAATTGATGTTTCACCTAATTGTGATTGTCATTCAGAAAATGATATTCCGATAGTACCAAATGTGGGAATGTTTGCTTCCTTTGACCCTGTAGCATTGGATCAGGCTTGTGCAGATGCAGTAAACAAACAACCGGTTATGGCAGGAAGTCAGTTAGATAAGATGCCTAAAGTGCATGGAGATCATTTTAAAGATTCTGCACCAACGACAGATTGGAAAGTTGGTATTGAACATGCTGTGAAGATCGGAATTGGAACCAATCAGTATGAGTTGATCGAAATCTAATTTATTTAAGAAAATCCTAAGAATTATGTAATAAAAGTTTTGTTATTCTTTGTTATAGTGTAAATACATAAAAAAGAAGTATTATAACAAAGGGGAATATTGATCAGTATGAAAGAATGGAAAAACATTAAAGATAAAGAGGTTATTCTTGGTTTAGTGGTTATCATTATTTTAGGAGCCATTGCATTAACGTTGTTGATTAGAAGAGAAGTTCGATATCGTAGTAATGAAAATGTTATGGTAGCGAATGAAAGTTATGAAGAATTGGCAGAAGTCAAAACGTATGAAGAAACAAAGGTTGATGTAGTAGAGGAATCATTGGAAGAAACAGACCTTCTTACAGAAGAAGCTACATCGCAAGAAATGGAAGATGCTCTGAATAATATCCAAGTGGTAACGGAAGAAAACAGCAAAGATATAGCAAAAAAAAGTGATGGAAAGAATTCGTTATATGATGTTCTTGGAAAAGAAAAATATGTAGCAGCTACTTTGACAGAAAGAAAACAGGAAGATAACCAATTAAAGGAATTATATGAATATTGGGATTCTTATAAATTGGATGCTGTGGCAGATTTAGTACGTTTAGAAAGAGTACAGAAGATATCGAGAGAATTAAAAGGGAAAAATAAGTTTTATTACTATGGTTCTTTGGATCGATTAGGACGTCCAAGCGGAAAAGGTTTGGCTGTATATGGAGATAATTCCTATTATTTTGGAGAATGGAAGGAAGGACTTCGCCATGGTAAAGGAATGTGGTTGGAGATTGCTATCTATACAGAAGAAAACCAGGATGAAAATTTAGGTGTAATTGAGCATAGTTATAATGGAGAATGGAGCAAAGATTTGCCCAATGGACAAGGTCAGGAACATTTTAGTTATGATTATGAGATTTTAAAAGAAGATTCCATAGAGGGAAAATGCATTTCTAACGTGATAGGTGGATTTAAGGATGGATATTATCATGGAGAGATGTATATCATGACTGTAGATGAAAAGGGAAATACTACAGAATGGAATGCAAACTGTGATAATGGTGCATGGGAAGTGATTCAAAAGGGAAAAACCTCAGATTCTGTGTGGGAATCTTATGAAGCAGATGAACAGGGAAATCACCAGTATCACTATTGGCCGTCTAAGGAAAATAAAGATTGTGGTATCATGGGATTAAAGAAATAAAATACAAAAGAAAGGGGAATGCAGATGACGAAGAGATGTATCATTACTATTGGTAGAGAGTATGGAAGTGGCGGTAGAGAAATTGGCGAAAAACTTGCTGAAAAATTAGGGATCGCTTTTTATGATCGTCAGTTTTTAGAAATGGCATCCCTGGAAACGGGACATAGTGAAGAGGTTCTTTCGGCGCAAGATGAGATTGCAGATAAAAAATATTTTCCTTATAAATCGGAAAATCTAAGTGAAAAACTTTTTGAAATTCAGTCCCGTATTATGATTGAAAAAGCAAAATCAGAATCGTGTGTTATCGTAGGAAGATGTTCGGATATTGTGTTAAAAGATTTTGCAAATGTTGTTCATGTTTTTGTATATGCTAATGAAGAAACAAAAGTTAGACATATTATGGAACGTAATGATGTAGATGAAGTGAAAGCTAAAAAGCTGATGAGAAAGACAGAGAAAATCAGACGTAGTTATTACCAATATTTCACAGATTGTGAATGGGGAGATCGGGAAAATAAGGATATATTGATTAACAGCAGTATTACCGGAATTGATAAATCAGTGGAGGTAATTATTGCATATTTAAAGATTAGAGGTTTTCTAGATTAGAAAGAATCAGCAGAATAAAGTTTGTCAGATGTTTAATAAAATATCTAAAGAATAGTATTTCAAGTAAGTTTAAAGAGTCGCGGTGGCAACACTGGCGGCTCTTTGAAGTGGAAATATTAAGATTAGGTATTCTTGATATATAAAGGAAAAGGTTGGAAGTATACATGATAGCAAAAGAAGAAATAAGAATAAAAAATGTCATTGTACATATTATGGATGCGACTGTTGGTTTGCCTGTTTTGTCGGATGAAGAGTTGGAGTATGGTTCCGATTTTGCAGATTTTATTCGAGAGCATATTGCAAGGCTGACTGGCACAGATGATATGAAAGCGTGTGAGTTTTATGAAAAGGAATCAGAAGTATATCAGTGGTTAAAGGATTATACGGATGATACTTTTGTAGAGTTTAGTCAGAAGGTAGCAAATCTTTTATATGGAATTATGAACAGCAATATTGATATTCCTTCAGCAGACTTATTTGTAGTTCGCTTCCGTGGCGGTGATCAGGAATACATGGCATTTTTGAAAATGAATTTTAAGTCCAGTTATACTCACAGAACTATGGCTGATGGTGAGTATAATAAGAATGATATTATTCGATATAAAGCAGTGTTACCAACGGAAACACAAAAATTATCCGAAGCTGCAATCATTAATTTAACTACAAAACAAGTACAGGTAGTAGAGAAAAAGTACGACGTAAACGGGGAAAAGACCAATTATTTTTCTTACATGTTTTTGAAATGTAGTAGTCACTTATCACATAAAACTAAGCTTAATATTGTAACCAAGGCGATTGAAAAGGTACAGAGAGAAGGGTTAGACGAATACAGTGCCTGTGAAGCGCAAATGAATGCCAAATGTATTATTCAGGAAGAAATCGCCGAAAAAGGTGGATTTGTGGTGGAAGATTTGGCAGATAAGGTTTTTGAGGAAAAACCGGATTTGCGGGTAGCCTTTCAGGAGCAGATGGAAAAATATGATATGGTAAAGGAAGAAGTGATTCCACAAAGTGAGACTACGGTAAGAAAATATCAGAAGCAGCATTTGATGACAGATACAGGAATAGAAATTAAGATTCCCATGGATCAGTATAAGGATTCAAAAAATGTGGAATTTATTACTAATCAGGATGGAACAATTTCTCTATTGATTAAGAATATAGAGCATTTGGAAGCCAGATACTAAAAAATGTATGGGTAAAAAAGTGTATAAGGAGACTAACTTAAATGAGTCATATTGTATCTTATGTAAAGCGATATCGGGAATATACATTTTGCGATATGCCGTTTAATGAAGTAGATGCCTTGGTATTATCCCAATTTATATACTTAAAATTAGATGGTTATATCGGTTCAACCTCAGAAAATAAGGATAGTGTATCTTTGTATCAACTTTCCAATTGTATTGATTATGAAAAGGTATTTGTGGATGAAAGATATCGAAAAAATAATACAGAATTATTTGAGAATATGGTGGAAAGTAAGCGCTTTCGACGTATGAAGATGAATTATTTTTCCAATATCACCAGTGTTTTAGCAGAAACTCAATTTTCAGCTATGACAGTTTTTCTAGAGGATGGTCCAACAGTACTGATATATCGAGGGACTGATGAAACCATGATAGGTTGGAAAGAAGACTTTAATATGTGTTTTAAAGAACCGGTAACCGGTCAAAGTCTTAGTGCACTATATTTACAGCAAGTAAGCGAACTAATAGAAGATAAGTTGACTATTGCGGGGCATTCAAAAGGTGGGAATTTTGCAGTTTATGCATCTATGAATGTGGAAGAAAAGGTGCAAAACAGAATTGAAAAAGTATATAGTTTCGATAGCCCGGGATTTCGTCCTGAAATATTAGAAAGTATTGATTTTAATAAAATCAAGGAAAAAATTTGTAAATATTTGCCTCATTCATCTATTTTTGGAATGTTATTACAAAGCAAAGAAGAATATCAGGTCGTGGAATGCTCCAGTGTTGGTTTGTTTCAACATAATCCCTATAATTGGCATGTAGCAGGCAATGAGTTCAAAAAAGTAGGAAAGTTGGACAGAGGAAGCTTGTTTTTAAATGAAACCTTTAACGAATGGTTATATGGATTAGAGGACGAAGAGTTGCATGCTTTTGCAGAAACATGGTTTACTATTATGCAAGAAGCTAATATTACTACCATGTTGGATATTTCTAATGATCCGGGAAAGGCCTTAACGCAAATTATAGATGCGGTTCGTGAAACAGATGATAAAACGAAAGAAATGGCAAAGGAATTGACAAGGGGATTAATAGAAGTAGCAAAGGAAAATATTCGATACTATGCAAGAAAATTTATTCACGTTATAGATAAGAAAGAGGAAACATAAAAAGATTTCATTTTGTTGTGATGGATTCATTATTGAATGTAGGCAGTAAGATGAACAAAGAAATAGCCTAAAACTATTCTTTTAAGGGATAGTTTTAGGCTGTTTTTTTAAATTTCTTCGTTTGAAACTACACGATCAAATTCTGCCAGAATGGAAGCATCGGGTTCCTTTGTGCAAAGGCTTACGATTACAATAAGTACAATACTAATTAAAAATCCAATAGCAAGGGAATAGAGTCCGGTTACGGATCCTAAAGTCTGACCTGCAATCAGTGGAATATAATCCCAAATAATAACTGTTAAGCCACCGGAAACAATACCTGCAACGGCTCCGGGAAGGTTACATCTTTTCCAGAATAAAGACATCAACACGGTAGGACCAAAGGCAGCGCCAAGTCCGGCCCAAGCATTGGATACAAGTCCCATGATGCTACTGTTAGGATCCCAAGCAATTACGTAGGCTAATAAAGCTACCACAATAACAGTAATTCTACTCATTTTCATTACATTATCCTGGTTGGCATCTTTTTTTACGATACCTTTATAAATATCTTCAGATACAGAAGAGGCAGTAACCAAAAGCTGGGAATCTGCAGTAGACATAATAGCTGCCAAAATTCCACAAAGGAACAATCCTGCAATGAAAGGAAGTCTGAAATCTTGTGTAAAAGCTTTGGTAATCATTTCAATAAATACAGTTTCTGTGGAGCTGCCATTTTCTCCTAAAATGGTAGGGTACAAATAAGCTCTTCCGATAACGCCGATAATTACGGCAAAACCAAGCGAAATCGCTACCCAAACAATGGCAATACCTTTCGATTTATTTAATTCTTTTTGATTCTTTACCGCCATAAAGCGAACTAAGATATGTGGCATACCACAATAACCAAGTCCCCAGGCAAGCTGTGAAATAATTTCTACTGCAGTAAAAGTATTATCTCCGTTTTTCATAACATTTAAAAAGTTTGCTGTTGTTACACCGGTTTGTGCTAAGGTACCATTCACATCACCACCGATTAAGAAATAGGCAACTAAAGGTACGGTTACAAGAGCAACAACCATTAACATACCCTGAATAAAGTCGGTCACACATACTGCCATAAAACCACCCATAAAGGTATATGCCAAGATAATAAGGGCACCGATGGTCAAAGATACATGATAGCTGCAGCCAAAAACGGTACTAAATAATTTCCCACCGGATGCAAAAGCAGAAGCAGTGTAAACCAAAAAGAAAATAACAATTACTACAGATGAAATACCGAGTAAAATTCGTTTTTTGTCATGGAAACGATTTTCAAAATAAGCAGGCAATGTTAAGGAATTGTTTGCTACTATAGTATAGCGTCGAAGTCGATTGGAAATGATAAGCCAATTGGCAACTGTTCCAAGAAAAAGACCAACGGCAATCCACATTTGACCGGTACCAAAAGCATATACACTTCCAGGAAGTCCCATCAGAAGCCAACCGCTCATATCAGAAGCCTGTGCTGACAATGCAACAACCCATCCGCCTAATTTTCTTCCACCTAGAAAATAATCTTCAGATGTATTTCCTGTTTTCATGTAGGATGCTCCAATAAATAACATCATGCTCATATAAGCAATGAAGGTTACGAGAATCCAAATAATTGTACTGTTCATAATATTTCTCCTCTGTTTTTTAAATACTTTGTACAGTATAACAGATAATTTAGTGATTTACCACTATAAAGTGAAAAATATATTTTTATAAAATGAAAAGTAATCTTTTCTTGTGTATATTTTAAATAGTATAATGTTGTTATATAAAATATATATTCATGTGTTTTTAGAGGAACGTAAGAAAAATGGATAAGCCTTTTTGAAATTAAAGGATGATAAGAATACAATGTAAAGGAGAAGAAATATGCTGCAACCGGAACTTTATACCATTGAGGATTTTAATACAAAAAAAGCTGAAGATTTATTTACTGATAGAGAAGAACCTAGGAAAGCTTTCTGGGATGTTTATGATGCTATGATTCCCGGTAGTGTTTCTGCAATTGGTTTCTATGGTGTTGGGGGAATTGGAAAAAGTACTCTAGTCAAAAAAATCGGAGAAGAAATTGATGAACGAGTAGAAGAAAGTAACGGTTTAGATCATATGTCATATAATTTCGAAGAGTATACTACTAAGGAAGCCTTATTATTTCGCCTTTCACGGGAAATGTGTTTAAGGATAAAAGGGTTATCTTTTCCGATTTTTGATGCAGCAATTTCTAAAATATGTAGTGAGGGTACTAGAGACTTTGAAAAAATAAAAGAAGAAACGGCAAAATCATTGATAGAAAATCCCATAGTGGATGTTGCACTTAGTATCGTTGGAGAATTTGTTCCGGGGGTAGGTTCGGCAGCAAAAGTTATTGATGGTATTGTATCTTTAAACAATAAAGTTAAGCATCAAAAAGAAGAAAGTGGAAGAGAGGCTAATCTTTATAAGTTAATAAATGGATTGGATTGTAAGACATTAGTCAATGAATATTTGCATCAATTTTTTGTGTATGATGTAGGTAAACATATGATAAAGAGAACAAGACCATTTGTTATTTTTTTGGATGGATATGAACGATATATAGATGATTTGAGTGAAGGGGAATTATCAGTAGGAAAAGATAATTGGATTCATGCAAATTTCAGACGACTTGTAGAAATCCCAAATACTCTATGGGTGGTAGCTGGCCGAGAAAAAATCAAATGGAAAGAAGATATTATGCCTAAAGAGAATCTGCATCTTATGGGAAATTTATCAGACAAGGATGCGATTCAGTATTTTGCAAAAGCTGGTATTACAGATCATAGATTATGTGAACAATTATATGAATTGAGTCATGGAACTCCTGTTTATATGGATATATGTGTAAGAACATATGAAGAAATAATTAAAAAGAATTGTCGACCCGACATAGAGTGTTTTGGGAAAGATACATCTGAGTTAGCTCAAAGATATTTAAGATATATGGATAAGCCTACCCGCAGGCTAATGGAATTAATCTCTTGGTTACCAAGTGTATGGACTGTGAAAATGGTAGAGAACATTGCAAATAAGGTGGAATATAATTCTTATCTTCCAGAGCTTAGCGTCATTTTAAAACTTTCCTTAGTAGAAGCGGAAGGTGCGAGATATAAACTTCATGAGACTTGTAGAGTAGTGGCAAGGAGTGTATGCGAGAATATTGAAAAAATACAAAAAGCAGTTTTAGAGTTTATAAAAGATGAAATCTTTAATGACGAAAGTGAAGAAGAACAATGGAGCATGTTATCTTGGTTGTTTGAGATATTGGAAGTAACAAATCAGTTTGTTTTCTCAGATGAAGAATTAAGTGAGTTTTTGGATGAATTAGAATACATTCGAGAATACGAAGGTGACTATCATAAAAATGCAATTCTATCCAAAAAAATTTATGATTATTTTATGAAAAATCCGTGTTCCCATATAATAAGAGTGCGTTGTGCTTGTGTGTATATTTATGATTTGTTGGAAATGGGACAATATCAAAGTGCTCAAGACTTAGCGACTTCTATTTATGAATATGCAATGGAATATTTACCGAAAGAATCTAATGTAACACTGCGCGCTATGAGTATGTATTCTATGGTATTTTATTATAATGGTGAGTACCAAAAAGCAAAAGACATTATGGAGCAATGTTATGAAATCAGAAAACGTGTGTTAGGAGAAGAGGATCCGGATACATTGTACTGTTTAAATAATCTTGCGATTGATTATAGTCAATTAGGAGATTACCATACAGCAAAAAGATTAAACGAAGAGTGTTATGAGATAAGTAAACGTGTATTAGGAGAAGAGGACCCGGATACATTATATTCGCTTAATAATTTGGCAATTGTATATAGTCAGTTAGAAGATTATCTCACAGCAAAAGAATTGGCAGAACAATGTTATAAAATTGAAAAACAAGTATTTGGGGAGGAACACCCAAGAACTTTAGGTGCTCTTAATAATCTTGTAGCAAGATATAGTGAATTAGGTGATCACGTAACAGCAAAAGAATTGGCAGAACAATGTTATGAAATACAGAAGAATGTATTGGGCGAGGAACATCCTAGTACTTTAGGAGCTCTTATAAATCTTGTGTTAGAATATAGTGCATTGGGAGAACATTTAACAGCAAAAAAATTAGGGGAGCAGTGTTATGAGTTGCAAAAGCAGACTTTAGGCGAGGAACACCCGAATACCCTAATTTCGCTTTATAATTTAGCAACAGAATATCGCGAATTGGAAGAATATGAAGAAGCATTAGAATTATTTGAGCGATGTTATGAGATACAAAAACGAGTGTTAGGAGAAGAGCATCCCAGTACAATAAATTCTCTTCAAAATCTTATTATAGAATATAGTGAATTTGAGGAATATGAAACAGCGAAAGAATTATGTGAACAATGTTATGAAATACAAAAACGTATTTGGGGAGAAGAGGATCCAGATACATTAAATATTCTTAATTATCTTGCTCTACAGTATGGCGAATTAGAAGAATATGAAACAGCCAAAGAATTAATGGAGCAGTGTTATGAAATAAGAAAGCGTGTTTTAGGAGAGGAAGATCCGGATACGTTAGCTTCTTTAAATAATCTTGCCATACAATATCGTGAATTAGGAGAACACCAAATTGCCAAAGAATTAATGGAACAATGTTATGAATCAATGAAAAATATACTTGGCGAGGAACATCCTAATACTTTGGCTTCTATGAATAATCTTGCAGAAGAATATAGAGAAATGGGAGATGAGATAAAAGAAAAAGAATTACGCGAGAAGTATGCTGAAATACAAAAACATATTTTTGATTAAATACAACAAGGATATGAATTGAAAAAGTTAAAAAAACAAAGGCTTAAGAGGAATAGCATCTAATTTAAAAAGAAGTAAGGTGCTATTTTTATAAAAAAGAAGTTTTCGAATAACAAGATATTTGGCGTTTTTTATATAAAATTTGAGTATGACAAATTTGCTTTTGAATAGAGAAGAATCAGAGAAATCATTGCAGGAACATCTATAGAATGATAGACTATGAATGTAATAGTTTTATATCAATCAATTATGGGAGGTTTTTATGGGAAAAGTAATTATAGCACCGGGAAAATATGTACAAGGTGCAGGTGAAATGGCAAATCTTGGAGCATATGTTGCAAAGCTTGGGAAAAAAGCTTTGATTGTGGTTTCTCCATCCGGAAGAAAGAGAAATGCAGAAACAATTGAAAAATCTTTTCAAGAAGCAGAAGTGGAAATTCTTTATGAAGATTTTAACGGAGAATGTTCCAGAAATGAAATTGCAAGATTAGTAAATATTGTAAAAGAAAATGGTATCGACGTAGTAGTTGGTGTTGGTGGCGGAAAAATCCTTGATACGTCCAAAGCGGTTGCTTATGAAAACAGTATACCTGTAGCAATTGTACCTACCATTGCATCTACAGATGCACCTTGTTCAGCATTGTCAGTAGTATATTCTGATGAAGGTGTATTTGAAGATTATTATTGGTTGCCTGCAAATCCTAATTTAGTATTAGTGGATACAGATGTTATTGTGAAAGCTCCTGCCAGATTATTAGTTTCCGGTATGGGCGATGCATTAGCTACATATTTTGAAGCAAGAGCATGTGAAGCATCCAGTGCAAACTCTTGTGCAGGAGGACTTCCAACGGTAGCAGCTATGACATTAGCAAAAAAATGTTATGAAACATTGATCGCAGAAGGTGAATTAGCTATGTTAGCAGCAGAAGCTCATGTTTGTACAAAAGCTGTTGAAAATGTAGTAGAGGCAAATACCTTACTTTCCGGCATTGGATTTGAATCCGGTGGACTTGCAGGTGCACATGCAGTTCATAATGGTCTTACAGTACTTCCGCAGTGTCACCATATGTATCATGGAGAAAAAGTTGCTTTCGGTACCATTGTGCAGTTAGTATTAGAAAATTCTCCTGAAGAAGAATTATATGAAGTTCTTGATTTTTGTGTAAGAGTAGGGCTTCCTGTAACATTAGGTGAACTTGGAATTACAGAAATTAAAGAAGAAGAAATTATGGCAGTTGCAGAAGCGACAGCAGTAGATACTGTTGTAAATATGCCTTTTGCAGTAACTGCAAAAGATATCTATGCAGCGATTTTGGCAGCGGATGCGATTGGAAAAACAATGGTGTAATTTTTGATTTTCTATTCAATAATTTTAATATTTAGCAAAGATTAACAAGAACACTGTAATCCCATAATTACTTAAATATTTGGGATTGCAGTGTTTTTTTATTTTAGATATTCTACACAAAAAACATTGACAAATAGATGATTCTTAAACTATAAGGTAGAAACAGTGAGAAGGGAGTCGATATGGAAAAATATTTTTTGACGAATGAAAACATTAACAATATTTGTGACGATATGGAGAAATCTCTTGAAAACTTTCAAGTTGAGAGACGTGAGGCATTACGCATAAAACTTATGTTAGAGGAAGAGTTACTGGCATATCAAGCTCGCTTTGGAGAAACAGTTTCCTGTACTGTTCGTTGTATAAAACGGATTTCTTCTATAAAAGTAGAAGTAATTATACCAGGGGAGTCTTATGATCCCTTTGAAAAAATAGAGGAGGAAGATGAACTTACCAGAAGTCTGCTTGCTGGAATTGGTATGATTCCTGTTCGAAGTTACAAAAAGGGAAAGAATCGTATTATATTTACAGCTAAGAAAAAACCACTTTCGGATACCATGAAACTGATTTTTGCAATTATACTTTCAATGCTTGCGGGCTTTGGTCTTACTTTTCTTCCAAAAGATGTTTATACAGGGATAAATAATTATTTTTTGACTCCGGCAACAGATTCTTTTATGGGATTGATTTCAGCAGTATCTGGGCCACTGATTTTTTGTTCTGTACTTGGTAGTATATGTTCTATGGGTAATATAGAAAATTTTGGTAAGATAGGAAGTAAAATTATCAAAACAATTATAGGAAGGATGCTTCTTATTAATTGTTTTGCTGTAGGAGTTGGTTATTTTATATATAATGTAAAATTAGGTAATGGAGGAAATGTTAATTTTTCACAGGTTTTTGATTTGATTTATGGAATTGTTCCATCTAATCTATTCGAACCTTTTGTAAGCGGTAATACTATGCAATTGATTTTTATTGCAGTTATTGTAGGACTAGCAATGCTTACCCTTTCCTCAAGAGTAGACAATGTTTTTAAACTTGTGGAGCAGATATCTTCTATTATTCAGACAATTATGACAGTACTTTCTTCTGCCATGCCAATCTTGATTTTTCTATTATTTACATGCATGATCTTAAATGGAAATCTCGATTCGATGTTAGATTCATGGAAATTAATTGTAGTAAGTATTCTTATGATGGCCATTTTTTATATAGTGAATTTTTTGCAGATTGCTTTTAGAAAAAAAGTTTCTCCAGTATTGCTTTTTAAAAAGGTTTTTCCGACTTTGATAATTTTGCTGATGACAGCGTCTACATCTGCGGCCTTTGCTACGAATACAAAGGATGCAGTTAAGAAATTAGGGATACATAAGCAAATAGTTGAGTTCGGAATTCCTTTGGGACAGGTATTATTTATGCCGGATATGTTGTTTGTATTATTCGGTATGGAGATTATGTTTGCAAAATCTTGCGGTATTCCAATTACCGTACCATGGCTTTTGACAGGATTTTTGACCAATCTATTAGTGGCATTTGCTATGCCTCCGATACCAGGGGGAATGTTGATGGGACTTACTGTGGCATTTACACAGCAAGGAATACATATGGAAATGATCGGTATTGCTCTTGCGATTTGTTCAATTATGGATTTCCCGGGAACAGCAATCAATGGTTCCGGCTGGCAGCTCACTTTAATTGAAGTTGCAGATGAACTGAATATGCTGGATCATGATATATTACATAATTAGGTCAGTGTTTCTATGATTATCGTATTTGGCGTGGAGGTCGAGGTTTAGCCAAACAGAGAAAGATAAAAATGCAGATAGCAGTATAGAGAAAAAAGACATAGCCGACTGGAGTAAATCCAGTTGGCTTTTTTTGAATTATAAAAAAAGCAGTTCTAAAAAAAAGCAAACCAGTGAAAAAATCGAAGCAGCAAGCATTAGATAAGATAGCTTACGTTTCTGATTCCAGCAGAGTAATGCTCCGCATATAGTAAAAACCGAGATAGCAGGAGTGGTCATGTCTATAGGGAATAGTTCCGGTTTCACCATATTTATCATTGCAAGTATAGCTGCGATGCTGGCAATGACTGTAGCAACCTTATGTGATGTAGAAATATTTTTCCAATTCATTATATTGTTCCTCTCTTTCTTTTGGGATAGTTGAGTGCTTACTTTTATATACACGGTTTAGGCAAAAGTGTTACGGTTAATTATAGTGTTATTAAAATAAAGTGACCTACCTCATTTGCCAAAGTAACTTCTGGTTTAAAGAAGTGCATGATAGCAGCACCTATTTTGAAATGAAAAAAGGAATATAATCCATAGTATCGGTTAGGATTTGGTTACATAAAAGTAGTATTATAAACAATAAGAATTTACAAAGACATGAATAGAAATAAGTTGGTAGGGGTGACTTAAATTGCACATAACACTTATATTCGTAGACTTGTAGAGTTAAATAGGGGGAACTAAAGTATTTTACCGTTAAGAAATCACTTCGTCAGATTAGCGTGGAGGGATTGAGTCTTTGTGCTTCTAATTTGGAAAATACCAGATAAAAATATTGGAAAAAAGGAAAAGAGTGTAGTTTATGAAAATAAGAGTAGTATTATTGTTAATGACAGTTGCCATGATGATTAGTGGTTGTCAAAGTAAAGAGATGAAAACCGAAGGAATTGCTTCTTCGACAACAGAGTATTCCACAGAGGAAAAGTCTGAAAATCAATCAGAAGAAAGTGCAGAGACGGAAGAAAGTGTACAAATGGCAGAAAAAACGGAAGAAGATGTAGAATCTGTGGAAGAAGTTGCAGATGTAAAAAAAGAAGAACCACAAGAGAGCGGAAAAGAAAATGTATACAAAGAGCAAATGGAGTTGGTGTATCAGGCACTTGCACAGGAGTGGAGTATAGATAAGTATTTTGAAAATGGAATTTCCTCGTTAATCTCTAATCATTATGAAGGAAGCCCTTTGGAGAATGTTGGTTATGCATTCAAAGATTTGGATGGGGATGGCAAAGAGGAATTACTCATCAGTGCAGTTTCCAAAGATGTTTCAGGAGGTATGCTTTACGATGTCTATACTGCACCAAACGGAAAAGTGGTGCATGTACTTTCCGGACATGAGAGAAACAGATATTATTTGCAGTGGCTTGAAGAAGGGGTATATATGATTGCCAATGAAGCATCAAACAGTGCATACAATTCTGCCTGGTACTATTATTCTTTAAATAATGGTAAGTTAGAGCTTATGCAGGGGGTTATATTTAATGCGGCAGAGGATGAGGATAATCCTTGGTTTATTACCTATGATGAGGACTGGGATGCTTCAAATGATACTCATGACGATGGTGTGGCAGAAGCAATCATCGAAGCAAATGAAAGAAGTTACACAACTTTAGAATATATTCCTTTTTCAGCATATTGAGAATATGAATATTTTTAAGAGGATAAGGAGTAATAATACTCCAAGTTTGATAAATTCGTAATTCTTTTAAACGTTCTTATAGGATTGCTTTAAAAAGTTATATCTTGTATTTTATATGTTACATAAATTTAGGTTATGTGTATTTAGTAATAGGTGTATTTAATATATGTAATGACCACATCAAAAATGGAACAATTAAAAATTAATATAACGGAGGGATAGTTTATGTCATTAATCACAAAACAAAATAGAGTAAGAGCTGAATATAAAATATATAAAGACGTTTCAGATACGATTAAATTACATGATGATTCGATGATACATATCAATGATTTGGGTAAGCTGGGGCTGGAAAAAGGAATGGTTGAAGTTATACAGAAGCTTTATGAAAGAAAAAATATTTTAAAAGAAATTTCTGAAGCAGAATTATATCATTTAACTAAAGAAAAAAGCGACGAAATGGAAGAAAAACTGAGGGTAAGTGACCAATTTTTTGCAAATATTAATGAGACTGTTAGAAAAACGATTGACGGTTTCTTTGTAAACCAGGGAGAAAATTTGGCAAGAACGAAGGAATGGCAGAGTTATCATATGATTTTTTCGGGAACGGAACAATTATCATTGATGACTAAGGCAGAAGCATATGTGGATACGTTGAACGAGTTAGTTAAAAAGAAGGAAAAGTTTCTGAAAGTTAAGAAAGAAACTCTCGATAAAATCAAATATGTTGAAAAGAAAAATTTAAAACGAAGCTATAAAGAACTGGATAGAACAATACAAGAAGAACAAGCCATCTATGATAGAGAGCATAGCAAATTAAAAAAATTGTATAGTTTGGAGCAGAAAGGCGTACAGAAATGGCAAACGTTTTATACTCAACAAAAGAAAGCTTTTGAAATGATGGATATAGAGCAGAAACGATATGGTTCTGCGTGGAAAGGGAAGTATGGCTTACAAGCAGAGAAGCTACAAATAGATATGGACCAGTTGCAAGTGAAATTGGATAAGGTTAAGAGTGCAAGTAGGATTACATTTAGCAAAGTTGAAAGCATGAGAAAGCGTCTGGACAAGTTAAAAGAAGAAAGAATGAATGATGAATTGAACAATGCATTACACGAATATGAGAACACCTATCACGAAACTTTTGATGGAGAAAATAAAAAAATTCCGGAAGATGTATCTATGGAAGATTGGATTAAAAGTTGTCAACAAAGTGCAAAAAAACTTTGGGAGAAACAAAATTTACATAAAGGAAATCACAATGACAGCCTGGAGTTTACAGAAATGATGCAGGCAATGAAAGATATTGTTAGTTACCCTGATGATAGAACGAATTTTAACTTTGTTTCTCGTATGACTGCATTAAAAGACAAAGCCAAAGCTTATAGCACAGCGAAAGAAAAACAGTTTCGTCCATTTCCTTCAACCATGCGTATTACACGAATGAAAATGGCTAATTTATTTGAGTCTTGGGTTGAGTCAGTGCAGTTTGGGGTTAACATAGGTTGGCAAAATAAGTACAAAGAGAATGGATTAAATACGTTTTATGAAAACAAAGGAAAATCGGAAAAAACGACAGTTGATCTGGGACCTAATAAGCTTGATCGTAACGTGATTCCGGAAGTGCACAAGATGTTAGATAAGATAAATGAAAATTTCAAAGATTCGTTGCGTATGGAGGATACCATAGGGGAGGTTAGTAAGGATTTTGAATTCGTGTTTAATGAGGCGCAAATAGCCTATAGTTTAGGATATAAATCCACAGACGACGTAAAAAATATGAAATTATCAGATGTTGTAAATACCTTGACACAGGTATATGGTTACCAACCGAAGGAAAACGTAAATGCGAAAGATATAAACACGAAAACTATAGAACAAGAAATACAAGAAATGGATGTTGATATGGAGATTGGCTAGTAACCAAACAGGGAGAACCGGAGATGGGAAAAGAAATGAGTATGTAAAACTAAAATGGTAGTGAATCCCCGATGAATTGTACATCGGGGATTATAAAAACATTCAAAGAAAAAGAAATGTTGATGCCAAAGAAGTTGAAGGTTTTTTCGAGAGAATTTTAGATAAAATGACTGTAGAAATATCAAAAAATGTTTATTGCATATATAAAATATGAAAAAAGCATATAACACTTACATAAAAGCAGTTCCGGAAACCGAAATAGAAGTTTTTTATTTTAGAAGTTTGGGAGCCAGTAGATTGGCTAATAAAATGGCAGTAATACCGGCAGTTATTTTGGAAATTATCATAGGAAAAATCATTTCCGGATCAACACCTGCAACAAAACCCAGGTGATCTCCCAGTACAAAGGTTGCCGAAATAGAAAATGTCAGTACTAATAAGCGACTTTTTTGATTCATATCTCTTATTAAGTCTAGCGCCGGGAAATAACTTGCCAGTGTAGCTACCAGTGCAGCGCCTCCTGCGGCGTCCATACCCATTTTTTCTGCTATTTTTTGAATCGGTTTTTGGAATGTTCTTGTAATCCAAAGTACCATAGGAAAGGCTCCGGAAAGAATTAATGCAATATTACCAACAATTAATAAAGAGTCTGTCAGAGGAGAAGTACCGCCTTTTACAGTAGGTTCTACCATTAAGTAAAATAGGGGAAGACGAAGACCGGTTACAGATTGAACTGCAGCGATAATAATTGCAATAATTAAAATTGCATTGATACATTTTCCAATAATACAAAAGGCATTCATTAATTGTTTTGGTTTTAGTATTAATCCTATGGCAACCAATATGGCTACTATAATTACAGGAATCAAGTTAACCAGAATGGTCGTTAAAGAGATTTTATAAGGTGTCAGATTCATTACCAGACCACCAGCAATGCATCCCAAAGGAATAGTAATAATTGCTACTAAAACTGCAGCGGCAAAGGTTTCATAATCTTCTTCATCTAAAATTCCAAGAGAAATAGGAATCATACCGATAAAAATACATCCAAAGGTACTTCCTAAAATTATACCGGAAAAATTACCGATTGCTAGATTTTCGCCGGCCAGTTGCATGGCAAGAGGGTAGGCGCCTGAATCTACCGGAAGAATTGTTCCTGCGAACATAGCAGGAGAAGCACCAAAAAATTCATAAATTGGTGTAATCATAGGTTCCAAAATAAGCTGAAGAATGGGTACCAGTGTGATAATTCCAATCATAATTAAAGCCAAAGATTTCATGGTGGCAAAGGCTTCTTCGAATTTTTCACCATAGCCATACTTATTTCCTCGAATTTTATCGATTCCACCAACGACACAAAAGATCATCATTATAATCATGATGACAGAATTCATAGAAAAGTTTTCGTACATATCTTTTAATGAATTGGTTAATATTTCCAGGTTTGTAATTTCTTCTATTAGATTCGCGTACATAATTATGTTTCTCCTATGTGTATTCTTAGCGAGTTAGTTTAAATATATCTATTTTATATCATACATATATGTAGGGATTCAATAATGAGAAATGGCAGATATATTTGACATAAAGAAGAGTTTTATAAGATGTAGGGAAAATAAACATTGAAAAATACAAACACAAATGCAAATAAATTACTATGGGCATGGAATACCTATTACAAGGGTGAAAAGAGTGTTAATATCAATGTTGCAGAAGTAAAAGAATGGCTTTTAGATCGAATTACAGCGATTCAAATGGGTAATCACAGGGTAATCATTAAAAAAAGAATGAACAAGAAAAAAAGCCTTGAAAATTCAAGGCTTTTTCTTAAAAGGTTAATGCGGAAGATGGGACTTGAACAAGGAACAACTTCCGGAAAGGCTTATAAAAAGGAAGGTTCCGGAGTGCTGACTTGCGGTGTGTAAACAGAGTGTAAACAATGCGATTGTTCAAGTCATATATGAAAAATTGCATATAAATGGTAATATAATTTGTGTACTAGTAATGTTTTACGAAAGTTCCTTGTTTATATGTTTGTTAAAAAGTCTTCTACCTGCTGAATAAGTTCAGTCCAATCAGTCTTTGTAACAGCACTTGTTGCAAGAGAAACAGAGAGTTTCATAGAGAAGTCCTTAATAAATTTTTTGATTCCGGCTAATGCTTTATTTATTCTGCTTTTCTTTGGTGTTGGCGCAGTTAATTGTTCTTGTATAACTTCTAAATCATCTTTTACATTATCAATTTCTTCATTATCAATATCTGATATGGATGATAATGAAGGGATAATTTTATTGATAAGTGAAAGTATAGAAGAAATATCATTATTAGTATTATAGTTATTTATCGTTCCATTAGCTTGCTGGTTGGCAGTACCATTAAGTGTTTCGATATTTTGAATAAATGTATTACTAAGATTAGCTTTACGATCTTCGTCCATAGCAATCATCTCCATAGATATTTGGTCATTTATAAAATCAATTAAAGGTTTAAATGATTTGTTTAAAAATTTTTGTATCATTACGTTGACTTTTCTATCTGACCAACAATAATTCATTGCTTGCATTGTTACGTTAATCTTATCAGTTTCATTGATAAAGATCATATAGTCGTACTGTGCTTTAAGATGACATGCTTCATCAGTTGGAATATTAAAATCTGACCAACCATTTGTTTCGATTTGAAAACATTGCTTAAAGTCATATTCAATTCCAGAAATTTTTTGTTCTAATATTCTTTTTATAAATTCATTTTTAGTTATATAGCTTAAGAAACGAGAAAGATTAACGTCAGCGTTATCATCATTACTATTTAATAGATTGCTCGATAATCTTCGAAATTCAAGGCTTAATTTTCTTAATTCTATATAATTCATATATCTACCCCACAGTATGGACAAAAAATTTTAGACACGCCAGCACAATATAGAACTTTTGTACTATGTTCACAGCAAGTACATTTGAATTCTGCTTCGGTGGTATCTTTATCCTTTAATTCATTTATTGAAATTTTTTTTAATGGTTTATATGTTATTTTTATTAATCCTTTGGAACGATTTGTTGAACGAGACATTTTACCAAAAGATTTATTTAATGTTTCAGCCATATAGTTATAGACTAATGCGTTAATATGTTCTCTAACCTCTGTAGAGAAAAAATTGCTTAGACCTTTAGTTAGTCCGCAGTATGGACAGAATAATTCTTCAATGGGTTCATTCTCACATTGAAATTCACTAGCTTTAAGTTTGAATTCTGAACTGCAAAACGGACATTCAAAAGTTACAAAACCTTCGCTATCACCTTGTATTGTGAAAGTAATAGTATCTGACATGTGTATACCCCCTTTGGCTAAATATCTGAAAGGCAACAATACATTATTTAATATTAGATGTCTATTCCAATAACATAAATAGGGATTTGAATGGCACTTTTAACATGCGGTAGATATTTTACAACTTTTTCAAAGGGTAAGGAACCATTCCATTTTATTTCACTATTATTTGAATATAATCTGGGCATTTCTTTAATAAAATTATTGGTTACTACTATGTATACTCCTACATCAATTTGATTTAAATTTGAGTAGGATGCTATTTGGAATTTTAAAAGATCAATGCCCATAAATGAGGGATGTCCAAACTGAACTTCCACACCAATTCTTTCTTTTAAAAAGTCAAATTTGGCATAGGCATCAGTTTCTTGATCGAAAACATCAGGTTGATTTATCCAACCTCTATTTGTAAAACTATTTTTCAACAAATCGTTATATTTAGGACGACTTAAAATAGATAGATCAGAAGATGCTTCATTTATTATTTCTTCTAATTCATTTTTTAGTTTTAAATTACTATTAAGAACTTGTTCTGCAAATCTGTAAGAGTATTTTTGTAAACGAATAGACATATTTTCACCTTCATATAAATTTTTATAGTTATATTTTACTATTAATATTATTATTTGTAATTTTTTACATTAAGAGTAACTGTATAAAAAGTAAGTAAAACCATTATTCATGAATCCATACAGATATATCGAATTTCCATTTGCTCTTAGAATGTGCATTGAAAATCGCAAGGATTATACCAGCAGGAGAAAGACCATAATCGCCGGGGATTAGTTTGTGTTCTGGTGGTAGAATCTTTGAGATCTCTTGGGGACTACAATGGTAGGTGCCAGCTAATGTTTCAACTGCGTTACCTAAGTTTAATGAAAGAACGCCTAACATACTTAGGTATGGAATTAATTCTTTTGATGTTGGCGATTGAAAACATGTATGAATTTCTGCAAAACGCTTTTGAATACTTTCTAATGTAGTAAGATCGTAGAAATTAACATGTTTATAAAGGAAAATTAAACTAATATAGTCAAGATGTATAGGTGTTAATGAGGGAACTAATTCAATAGCTTTGTCTAAGATTAATTCTAAATAGCTATTTTCTGAACAAGCAGAGCGATCTGCAATGAGGGAACTGAGTAAAGAACAAAGTTCAGTTGTACCTCGTCTAGCATATCCTTGTTCTGCTTTTAACAAGATGTATTGCATATCCGGTTTGGAAAAAGCTGTAAAATTAGTATTATATTTTTGGTTAATTAGTAAAACTATGTTTGAAATAAGTTCATCAACACGAGATTGAGCAACTTTGTATGCTTCATCTTGAAGCTTAGGAAAGTTGTTCATAAATAAATCTATTGCAAGTTTGCTTGCTTCTTCTGGGGTTAGTCCATAGTAATTAGTTTGATTTGCAATTTGTGTTGTTTCAGAACCAAAAGAAGAATTTTGTTTAATTAAGATATTATCAGTCACTTCTTTCTCCTTTGTAATAGTTGTTTTGAATACCTATTTGGGGGCTATTTGTTCCTGTATTTTTTTGGTTGATTTTGATAATCTTTTCTTCCGTTGATTTTTTGTGTTTTCTACGAAAAAAATTTGCAATACTAAGAAATATGGTAACTCCAATTCCGCTAAATAACCATTCTTTATTTTTGATAATCATGTTGATTACATTATTAATCATTGGCTCCTCCTATTATGTATAAGTGATATTTTCTTGGATGTTTTTCTAGTTTTATTATATTACTTTAAGCTTTATTTTACTATGTTATAAAAAGATAATAAATTAAAATTAGTAATTAAATGTGAAATTATAGAACAAATATTTTAGTTATGGTATAATTTCCAAGAGTGGTTAATAGAAAAAACGTAGTGAATATATTTTAAAAGAGGTAAATATGTTAGAAAAAGCTAAAAATATAGTTGCCGATATAAAAGCGGATGTAGATAGAAAAAAAGAGGAAAAAGAAGAAATAAAAAGAATACAAAAAGAGAATGCTGAACGTTTAGAACAACAGCAAAAAGTGATAGAAGCTCGTCAAGAAGCGAAACGTTTGGCTGAAGAAGAAGAAAAAATTAATGTTGAAAAAGAAAAATTGATGAACTTATCCGAAAAGGAGTTACTTGTAGAAGCCGTATTAGCTCTTCGTGGCATTTATTCAAGAATAGAAAGACTTGAAGATGATTACGAAGATTTAGAAGACACAATTCATGATTTAAAGAAAAAAGTAAAATCTGCAGAGACAGATGCCTTAATAAAGGATTTACAAGTGACTGCTGCAAGATTACAAAAATAGTTTTCTGATAAGGTAAAGTAATTGTGTAATCTACCGATACATAAAGAAGAAACAATTAAATGACAAACGGAAAGATTAAAACGACAAATTTTTAAGCGACAGAAAATCGCCTAGGACTTTGTCGTTTTTTGCGTTTTTGTAACTTATGTAAAAATATGTTATCGGAATATATTACCGGTATGTATTCAGCAAAATTTTCCGGAAAGAAAAATAGATGGTTTTTATTGTGTTTTTGCAGAAAAAACACAGTCAACGAATTAACTTAAAAAAGTTAACTAATAAATGAGTAATTTTAGAAAGGGGATATGTTACCGTGAATGTTACCAATCAGCAGAACAATTTAAGACAAGAAGTAACAAAACAAAGTTACAGATACTATTCTGATGAGGAATTGCAGAAATGTCTACAAAGAGGAACTGTTACAGCTAATGCAATCTTGGCGCTTATTGAAGCTAATTTTCAAAAAGAAAAAATGATTAATGAATTGACGGAAACAATCAATGATTTTTCTGAGGTTGTAAAAAGACAGAATAAGCAATTAAAGGTGTTGGAAGAAAAAATACTAAAGAAACCGGGACGTAAAAAAGAAAAATTCACTTATATGTGTGAAGAACTTACAGACGAAAAAATTATTGAGCTAATCAACAGCGGAGAATTTAAAACAGTAGGAGAAATGGAAAAAGAAGTTGGAGCAAAGAAAAATCAACTTAGGAACCGTTATGTAAGAGCTAAAGAGAAACAAATGAAAGAAAGGAAGTTGAAGAAAATTGGAAATAATTAGACCAATAGTACAGGAGTGGTGCATTCCTCAACAATATACTGCATCACCGGAAATTATTAAAAATTGCTTGCAGGAAGTATTAGAAGAAGGTATCCTAAAGTCACAAGTCAGCGCTCCGGTGAATGATGAGGATATGACTAAGAAACAGAGAGAAAATATTATCAAAAAACATATGGAGCAATACACAACTAAATATTACGAGTCAGACAATAGATGGCATTCTTTTTTGCCGGATGAAAAACATCCACGCAAAATGAAACCGATTGCAAAGAGAAAATGGGAAGATTTGGAACAGGTAATTGTGGACTATTATATGCAGCAGGAACAGAGTGAAAAACGTAAGAAAATGACTTTGCGTACTCTTTATCCAGAATGGTTTTCGTACAAGTGGCAAGATACCAATAATTCCAGTTATATGAACCATATTGATTACGATTGGAAGAGATTTTATGAAGATGATAACATTATTGACCGCCCGATAGTAGAGTTTACAACGTTGGAACTTAAGAATTGGGCAAGAGGTAAGATTATTTCAGAAAAGCTAACGAAAAAAGTCTATTATAATATGGCTGTTATTATCAGACAGAGTCTTGAATATCTTGTGGAACGTGGAGAATTAACGACGAATCCATTCTCGGCTTTTAAAATTAATCCGTCTTTATTTACACCGGTAGAGGAAAAGGAAGCGGAATATGAAGTGTTTAGTGAGGAAGAAGAGCAACGGATAAAAGAATATGCGTTGCAAGATTTTGAACGGAACACAGAACTTACGACAGCTTTAGCGGTAGTATTGAACTTTTCTTTGGGATTGCGTGTTGGAGAATTGGTTGCGTTAAAATGGAAAGATTTGAAAGGTTCATATTTACATATCAGACGTATGGAGCAAAAACAGTATGAACAAAGTGCAGAGAAAAAATGGCACTATGATATTTCCGTAGTAGAACATACAAAATCAGATGCAGGCTATCGAACTATTTATGTGGTTTCTTCGGCATTAGAAGTCTTTGAAAAGATAAAGGATGCAAATTTGAAAAGAGGATTTTCCTGCGGTGCAGAAGATTATATTTTCATATATCGTGGTAAGAGAATAACATCTCAATCAATAGATAAGAAGTACACCAGATATTGCAAGGAATTGGGATTTGTGAAAAAGGGAAATCATAAGACTCGTAAAACATGCCTGACAAAGATTGCAGATAACCCAAACATTAATTTGAAAGATGCAATGCAGTTTGGTGGGCATAGAGACGTACAGACGTATATCAAGCATTATTGTTTTTCGCGTTATTCAGATGAACAGAAGAGAAATGAGCTTGAAAAAACACTAAATGTTAATTCAAAAGAAGAGTGTAAAAAAGTGTAAACAGTTTACACTTAATTTTTGTACGCACCGGAACATAAAAAAATGCGATAAACATAACGTTTATCGCATCAATGATTACTGCGGAAGATGGGACTTGAACCCACACGCAAATACATGCACAAGATCCTTAGTCTTGCCTGTCTGCCAATTCCAGCACTTCCGCAACTATTATGTATCGCATCCGCAACACAAGTAGTATAATATCATCACATACTATATTCGTCAAGTACTTTTTAATAAAAAATTAAGAAAAAATAAAGATAACATATTTTGTCTTTCAAAAGTTTCGTGCTATAATACAAATGAAAGGAAGAGAAAGCAAATGAAGAGATTGTTTATTATCATGTGTATGGCATTGTTTTTGCTTATTTCTTTACCGGTGTACGCAACAGAAGTAGAACCTTTGAAAGGGGTTGCGACTGTAGAAGCAGAAAATTTGAATGTACGTAGTGGACCATCCAAAAGCTATGATAAGTTAGGAACGTTATCTCAAGGAATGGAGATTGAGGTAAAGGGAATTGTGGAGCCGGATTGGTATGTGATAGATTTTGAAGGTGAAGAAGGATTTATAAGCAGTGATTATGTAATATTTACACCACAAGATGAAATTGAGGGTGGTTTTACGTTAGTTGCAAAAAAATATGTTATCATGGCATTACTGGTTGCAATTTTATTATTATCCGGTATTTTAATTTATACTTTTATAGCTATTAAGAAAAATCCGGAAGATGACGAAGAAGACTATATACCGGTAACAGATCATGACGATACAAATATGCATTTGGGAGAGGTTACATATGATACTTATCGTATAGACATAGATCCTAAATATTTTGAGCAAACAACGATGATTCCACAACCGGAATCCATATATGATGAAAAAAAGGAATCAGCTTGGAAGAAGGATTTGTATGGAAACAAGTCAGCGGAAAAAGAACAGGCAGAAGCGTCTGTGACATCAGAAACTGATATTCAGATGCTGGACTCTAAATTGGAGCAGGCATCAGCGCAGATTGCTGCTTTACAAAAAGAAGTAGAACAATTAAGGAAACAGCAGACAGATTCTATGTAGAGATAGGAAGGAAGGGATTATATGGGTATCAATATTAATGGGAGACAAGATTATAGTTTTTTGTTTTCAAGTTTAAATAATTCAAAGAACGGTAATAGTAATAACTTATTAAATTCTATTAATTTATCTGATTATAATAGTATTAAATCCGGAACCTATGGGAAGCTTTTGAAACAGTACTATAAAAAAGAAGAAGCAGATGTAAAAGATACTACTTCAAAGAATAATGTAACAAATAAAAAAGAAGCATCAGAATCTAAGGAATTAAAACAGATTCAAACGGATGCTAATGCATTGAGAGATACTACAAGTAAATTGATGCAGAGAGGCAGCAAGTCAGTATTTGGTTCTGATAATATGGAAAAAGTATATTCTGCAGTATCAGAGTTTGCAAAGAATTATAATACGTTGATTGAAGAAGGTATAGATTCTGGTTCCAAAAATATTATTCGTGGCACAGAAGGTTTGATAGATCTGGTAAATGATTATGAAAAAGAGCTGAATGGAATGGGAATTACCATAGATAAAAATAATCAGTTGGTAGTGGATAAAGATACTTTTATGAAATCTGATATTGAAGATGTAAAAAAATTATTTCAAGGAAATAATTCATTATCTTACTTAACCTCCATGAGAGCCGTTTCTATTGGCAATACAGCATATAGTGAAAGTAACAAGTCAAGTTTATATACCGGAGATGGTAGTTACAATGCACTTTCTACGGGGGATATCTTTAACAGTATAATTTAACTTTCTATTGACAAAAAAATATAGAACAGATAAAATGTAATCTGTTCGCAGGAATGGCGGAATGGCAGACGCGTACGGTTCAGGTCCGTATGGTAGCAATACTGTGTGGGTTCAAGTCCCATTTCCTGCATATAGTTATGAAAAGCGAAACTACAAAGGTGGTTTCGCTTTTTTTGCGAGATATGTGTTTTAATTACCTTTCGAAAAAATTTACAATATGATATGATTGAAAAGTCTAAGAGAGGAGAAGAATAATGAATATTACGAAAGATTCTAATGTGAATAATATATATAAATTAGATGGAAAAGTACCATTGTTAAAAGCTATTCCTTTTGGAATTCAGCATATTTTGGCTATGTTTGTAGCCAACTTAACACCGATTACCATCATTGCAACTTCTGCAGGATTGCCACAGGAAGAAATAGCTGTTTTATTACAAAATGCTATGTTTGTGGCAGGAATTGCTACATTGATCCAGATTTATTCTATAGGAAAAGTAGGAGCAAAGCTTCCAATTGTAATGGGAGTAAGTTTTACGTTTGTGACCGTTCTTTGTACTGTAGCAGTAAATTATGGCTATCCTTCTGTGATAGGTGCTGTTATTTGTGGTGGTATTTTAGAAGGAATCATGGGGATATTAGCGAAGTATTGGAGAAAAATTATTGCTCCGGTAGTTGCTGCTTCTGTGGTAACTTCTATTGGATTTTCGTTATTTAGTGTAGGAGCAAGATCCTTTGGAGGAGGCTATACAGAAGATTTTGGTTCTATTCCTAATTTGTTATTAGGAACTATTACTTTGGTAGTATGTATCGGATGGAATATTTTTGCTAAAGGATATTTAAAACAATTATCTGTATTAGTTGGTTTGATTGTAGGATATGTGGTTGCTGTTTGCATGGGACGAGTAGATTTATCGGTGATTATGTCAGGTGGAATGGTTTCATTACCGAAGGTTTTACCTTATATGCCTCAATTTAATTTGGGAGCTATTTTTTCTGTTGCTATTATTTTTATGGTTTCTGCAGCAGAGACGATTGGAGATACCACAGCTATGGTATCCGGTGGTTTAAAAAGAGAAATTACGTCGGAAGAAATTAGTGGTTCCTTGACATGTGATGGATTTGCGTCTGCATTTTCAGCATTGTTAGGATGTCCACCGGTAACCAGTTTTTCACAAAATGTTGGTTTGATTGCTATGACTAAAGTAGTAAATCGTTTTACGATTGCCACGGGAGCAGTCTTTATGATATTAGCAGGCTTGTTACCACCGGTTGGTAATTTCTTTGCATCATTACCGGAATCTGTATTAGGTGGATGTACAATTATGATGTTTGGAACCATTATGGTATCCGGTATTGAAATGATTGCAAAAGCAGGATTTACTCAGAGAAACGTAACTATTGTAGCATTATCCCTGGCGGTAGGAATTGGATTTACTTCTGCCAGTGAAATTGGATTATGGAATGTTTTTCCGCCAATCATTCAGTCAGTATTTTCTGCTAATGTGGTTGCTGTTGTTTTTGTAGTATCTATTGTATTAAATTTAGTATTGCCCAAAAATATGGAAATCGAAAGAGAGGATGTTTAAAATGAAGTATGATGTGATTGTCGTTGGAGCAGGTCCCGGAGGAATTTTTGCTGCATACGAATTGATAAAACAGAATGCAGATTTAAAAATAGGGGTATTTGAGGCTGGACATGCATTGGATAAAAGAAAATGTCCAATTGATGGGGAAAAAGTAAAGACATGTATTAAATGCAAAAGTTGTTCTATTATGAGTGGTTTTGGTGGAGCTGGAGCTTTTTCTGATGGAAAATATAATATTACCAATGATTTTGGTGGAACATTATACGAATATATTGGTAAGAAAAAAGCATTAGAATTAATGAATTATGTAGATGACATTAATATGGCATATGGCGGAGAAGGTACAAAGATGTATTCGACTGCAGGTTCTAAGTTTGATAAAATCTGCATGCAGAATAAATTGAAGTTATTAAATGCCTCTGTACGTCATTTGGGTACAGACATTAATTACGTGGTGTTAGAAAATATTTATAACGAATTAAAAGAAAAAGTTGATTTCTATTTTGATTGTGCTGTTGATCATGTAGTAAAGACTGAGAACGGTTATACAATTGATGCTCAGGGCAATAAATATGACTGTGAACAGTGCGTTATTTCTGTTGGACGTATCGGAAGTAAATGGATGGAAAAAATTTGTCATGAAATGGACATTCCTACAAAATCCAATCGTGTAGATTTAGGAGTTCGCGTGGAACTTCCGGCAGTTATTTTCTCACATTTAACAGATGAATTATATGAGAGTAAAATTGTGTATCGTACAGAAAAATTTGAAGATAATGTACGTACCTTCTGTATGAATCCACACGGTGCGGTGGTAAATGAAAATACCAATGGTATTGTAACTGTAAATGGTCATAGTTATGAAGATCCAAGTAAACATACAGATAACACTAACTTTGCGTTGTTGGTAGCAAAACATTTTTCAGAACCATTTAAAGATAGTAATGGATATGGAGAAAGCATTGCAAGACTGTCTAATATGTTAGGTGGTGGTGTTATTGTACAGCGTTTTGGAGATTTGGTTCGTGGACGTAGAAGTACGGTGAATCGTATTGAAGAAGGTTTGGTTCGTCCTACCTTGGCTGCTACACCGGGAGATTTGAGTTTGGTGCTTCCAAAACGAATTTTAGACGGTATTATTGAAATGATTTATGCATTAGATAAGATTGCACCTGGTACAGCTAATGACGATACTCTTCTGTATGGTGTAGAAGTAAAATTCTATAATATGGAAGTAGAAGTGGATGAAAATTTGGAATGTAAACATAAAGGACTTTATATTATCGGAGATGGTAGTGGAGTTACACATTCCTTGTCTCATGCCTCTGCAAGTGGTGTACATGTAGCAAGACAGATTGTAGAAAACAGATAAAGGAAAGTAATTAACAACAGAATTTCTATATGAAATTCTGTTGTGTTGTTATGGGGGAAAACACAATGCATAATTTTAAATATTATACTCCTACCAAGGTATTATTTGGAAAAGGAACGGAAAAACAGGTAGGGATACTTGTAAAAGAGCAAAAATGTAAAAAAGTATTGATTCATTACGGGACCGGAAGTGTTGTGAAAACAGGTCTTCTAGACAAAGTAAAGGCTGCTTTAGATACTGAAAATATTTCTTGGGTGGAATTGGGAGGAGCTGTGCCTAATCCAAGATTATCTTTAGTATATGAAGGGATTGCATTGGCAAAAAAAGAAAAGGTGGATTTTATTCTTGCGGTAGGTGGCGGAAGTGCCTTGGATTCTGCAAAAGCAATCGGCTACGGCGTTTATAATGAAGGTGATGTTTGGGAATTTTATGATCGTAAACGTCAGGCTGATGGATGCTTGCCGGTAGGAGTTGTTTTGACCATGGCGGCTACAGGAAGTGAAATGAGTCAATCTTCTGTTATTACCAAGGAAGAAGGTTTGATTAAGCGAGGGTATAGCAGTGACTATGGAAGACCGGTATTTGCTATCATGAACCCGGAATTAACCTTTACTTTACCGGATTATCAGACTGCATGTGGATGTACCGATATTTTGATGCATTCCATGGAACGATATTTTGTGGCCGGAGATACCATGGAATTAACGGATACTTTGGCAGAAGCGTTAATGAGAACGGTAATTAAATATTCTTTGGTATTGGAAAAAAATCCTAACAATTATGAAGCCAGAGCAGAAATTATGTGGGCCGGAAGCTTATCTCATAACGGGTTAACCGGTTGTGGTGCATCCGCAGTGGATTTTGCGACTCATGGGTTAGAGCATGAATTGGGAGGTTTATACGATGTGGCTCATGGAGCAGGGTTGGCAGCTCTTTGGGGAAGTTGGGCACGATACGTATATAAGGATTGTTTACATCGTTTTTATCGTTTTGCAACTCAGGTTATGGAAGTGGAAGAGAATGAAAATAAAGAAAAGGTAGCGTTAAAGGGGATTGAAAAGATGGAGGAATTTTTTAAACAAATTCATATGCCTATTTCTTTAACAGAATTAGGCGTTTTCCCAACAGAAGAAGAAATGAAGTTAATGGCTCATAAATGTAGCATTGCTTCCGGTGGGAAAAAAGGTTCCGCTAAGGTTTTAGTAGAAGAGGATATGCTTGCTATATATAGAATGGCAAAATAAAATACAGTTGTTTGTATGAAGGAAGAATAGAAAAATTGGAGATAACACCTATGGGAAGTGTTATCGGCACCCATGTGGGAACGGGAGCGATAGGAGTTGTATTCTTTAGTGAAAAAGGTTAGTTAAAAAAGTAGGATTAGCCGTTGAAATATGGTACAATAATTAAAATATTGTAATGCTTACTTATGGGATTGTAATAAGGTATTGGTGAGGATGAGAAGGGAGATATTTCAATGGGAAATAAGGAATTAATAGCAAGTGGAAAAGCTGTATTAGGGTTGGAGCTTGGCTCCACCAGAATCAAAGCGGTTTTGATTGACGAAGAACATAATCCAATTGCCACCGGTGGTTATGAATGGGAAAATCAGCTGGTAAATGGAATTTGGACTTACGATTTAAAAGAAGCATGGCAAGGGGTACAGGCTTGTTATCAGGATTTAAAGAAAAATGTACAAGAGAAGTATGGTGTGACTTTAAAAAAGGTAGAAGCTATTGGTGTTTCCGGTATGATGCATGGATATGTTGTGTTTAATGAAAAGGAAGAATTATTGGTACCTTTCCGAACATGGCGTAATACTATGACAGAAGAGGCTGTAACGCAGTTAAGTGAAGTATTCCAATTTAATGTGCCGCAAAGATGGAGCATTGCGCATTTATATCAGGCAATTTTAAGTGGAGAAGAACATGTGTCTGAAATAGCATATATGACAACTTTGGCAGGATACATTCATTGGCAGTTAACGGGAGAAAAGGTTATGGGTGTAGGAGAAGCTTCCGGAATGTTCCCAATTGATGCTACTACCCAAAATTATGATGGAGATATGCTTGATAAATTTAGTAATTTAGAAAAAGTAAAGGCATTCTCATGGAATATTAGAGAAATATTACCCAAAGTATTGGTTGCAGGAGAGTCTGCAGGTACCTTAACAGAAGAAGGTGCTAAATTATTAGACACGAGTGGAGAATTGGAAGCAGGTATCCCAATGTGTCCTCCGGAAGGAGATGCGGGAACCGGAATGGTAGCTACTAATTCTGTTGGAGTCAGAACCGGGAATGTTTCTGCCGGAACCTCTGTGTTTGCCATGGTGGTTTTAGAAAAAGCATTAGAAAAAGTACATGAAGAGCTGGACATTGTAACTACACCGGCAGGGGATAACGTGGCCATGGTACATTGCAATAACTGTACAACAGATTTGAATGCCTGGGTTAATCTTTTCGGGGAATTTGCTTCTTGTATGGGCATGGAGATTGATAAAAATGAGTTATATGGTAACTTATATAGAAAAGCGTTAGAAGGCGATAAAGATTGTGGCGGCTTGGTTGCTTACAATTTCTATTCAGGAGAACATATTGCTAAGGTAAACGAAGGAAGACCGATGTTTGTCAGAACACCGGCTGCAAACTTTAATCTTGCGAACTTTATGAGAACGCATTTATATGCATCTCTTGCTTCTTTAAAAATTGGTTTAAATATTTTGCTAAAGGAGGAAAAAGTCAAAGTAGATCGAATCTATGGTCATGGTGGTTTGTTTAAAACCAAAGGTGTGGCACAGAGTATTTTAGCGGCAGCCTTTGATGCGCCGGTAGCAGTTATGGAGACAGCCGGTGAGGGCGGACCATGGGGAATGGCAATTTTAGCTTCTTATATGTCGAAGAAGGATGATGGAGAAACTTTGGAAGCTTTCTTAAACAACAAAGTATTTAAGGATAGCAAAGGTGAGGTGATGGAACCTGTTAGCGAAGATGTGGCAGGATTTGAAGCATATATGGAAGTTTATGGTGCAGCCTTAGAAGCAGAACGAAAAGCAGTAGAGACAATTGTTATGAAGTAGGAGGATAAGAGTATGGGCATGGATATGGGTGCAATGATGAAAATGATGGCAGCAAAAAATCAGTTTGAGAAAAATCATCCGAAATTCTTCTCTTTTTGTAAAGCTGCATTTGGCAAGGGAGTGGAAGTAGATACTGTTTTTGAGATTACGGTAACTAAGCCCAATGGGGAAAAATTAACCACTAATTTAAAAGTATGTCAGTCTGACTTGGATTTGTTTGATGGATTGAAAGATTTAGGAAGAAAGTAAAATCTATTTATTATCATAAAAGTGGCTGTTGCAAAATATCAGTACCGGATTTTAGTATCCCTTGTTCGCTTGCTGTTCGTTACATTGTACTTGAATATCGGACTAAAGTCCGCTCTTCAATGTACAATGTCTCACAGATGCGTACAAGTTGGATATCTAAAATCCTTTTACTGTTTATTTTGCAACAGCTGTTTTTGTGCCAAAAAGTATGTCGAAATAGTTAGAAAAACGATATTTTGTCTTGTTATTTATTTAGATTGCATGTATACTGTAGCAGTATGTTCACTTTATGCATTTAAAGTTTTGAAGTTTGAAGTGATTAAGTGAATGGCAATTTTGAATATAAATATATTATGAGATATTGAGGAGTAACAAAGTATGGAAAGAGAAAAATTAGGGAGCCGTTTGGGGTTTCTACTTTTAAGTGCGGGCTGCGCTATAGGAATTGGAAATGTATGGAAGTTTCCTTATATGTGTGGACAATACGGTGGAGGAGCATTTGTATTAATTTACATATTCTTCTTAATTGTATTAGGTGTTCCGGTAATGACTATGGAATTTGCATTAGGACGTGCAAGCCGTAAGAGTCCTGTAAAATTATATGAAGCTTTGGCACCAAAGGGAAGTAAATGGTATATCCACGGATATTTGGCTATGGCAGGTAACTATATTTTAATGATGTTTTATACCACTGTTTGTGGATGGATGGTGCAGTATTTTGTGGAAATGGCACGCGGAAGCTTTGTAGGAAAAGATGCCACAGGTGTTGCTAATGTATTTAGTGATATGTTGGCTAATCCGGTTACTTTAATTGTTTATATGGCTATTGTAGTAGTTATTGGTTTTGCTATTAATTCCATGGGATTACAAAACGGAGTAGAAAAATTAACTAAGATTATGATGGTTGCGTTAATGGTAATCATGGTAGTTCTGGCATTTAACAGTATTTTTATGGATGGCGGAAAAGCCGGTTTGGAATTTTATTTAAAACCCGATTTAAATAAAATGAAGGAAATCGGGATTGGTGAAGTAGTGGTAGGTGCTATGAATCAGGCTTTCTTTACGTTAAGTCTGGGCATTGGTTCCATGGCTATTTTTGGTAGTTATATAGGAAAAGAAAGGGCGTTGATGGGAGAGTCTGTACGAGTGGCTATTTTAGATACGTTTGTTGCTATTTCCTCTGGTCTTATTATTTTCCCTGCTTGTTTTGCTTATGGGGTACAACCGGACAGTGGTCCAAGCTTGATTTTTATTACGTTGCCTAATATTTTCAACAACATTCCAATGGGAAGATTGTGGGGAACATTGTTCTTTGTATTTATGACATTTGCAGCATTTTCTACGGTAATTGCAGTATTTGAAAATATTATTTCTTGTTCCTGTGAATTATTCGGATGGGAAAGAAAGAAAAGTTGTCTCATCAATGGTATTTCCTTATTTGTGCTTTCATTACCATGTATTCTTGGATTTAATGTATTAAGTTTTATTCAGCCGTTAGGACCTGGAAGTGGAATCATGGATGTGGAAGACTTTATTGTAAGTAATCTTTTATTACCTTGTGGTTCTTTAATTTATGTATTATTCTGTGTAACCCGTTATGGATGGGGCTGGGATAAATTTGTAGCAGAAGCTAATGAGGGTACTGGTTTTAAAGTTGCAAATTGGATGAGACCATATATGACCTTTGTTCTTCCGGCGATTATCTTATTTATTTTAATAATGGGACTTGTATAAATAAAAAAACTGTCATGAATTATCATGGCAGTTTTTTATTTCATAATATTGTTTTTATATTCTGTTGGAGATTTACCCACGTGTTTTTTAAAAGTTTTTGTAAAATAACACACATCAGGAATACCGCAATATTGTGCTATTGTTTGAATTTGTAATTCTGTAGAATTTAATAGAAAAATTGCGTGTTCCATTCGTTTGCAAGTTACATATTCAGTTAGCGTCTGTCCGGTTTCTTTTTTAAATACAGTAGAAAGATAACTAGGATTTACATCGACTAGATGAGCGATAGTGCTTAAAGTTAGGTCAGCAGATAAATCCAGATCGATATGAATTAAGGCTTTTCGCACTAAATTGGAATATCCTTGTAAGGAATGATTTTTTACCAAAAGAGTATATTTTCTTGCCATATCTCGAATCAGTGAAGTAATACTTGCTTCAGAAGTTTGTAATTCTATTTTTTTTGCAAAATCAGAAGAGACTCGATCAATATGAATGGGATGAACAGCACCTGTTTCTGCAGCTTTCCTAAGTAAGGTATTCATAATGATTGCGTAATTTTTTGCATTTCTTACACGGTCCCCTAGACGATTTTCTGTGTTTTGAAGATGAATCAAATGTGAGTACATTTCTAGTTTGTGAAGTTGACCATGGGAAACAATTTGCATCATCTCTGCTTCAGCATGAAATTTTTGTTCAATATAATTCATAGAGGATAACAGAGAGTTAGAATCATATGCAAATTCTTGTTTTGTTTCTTCTTGAAATGGCTGGAAATTAGTAAGTTCTTCCATGGTAAATGCATTTATGGAACCCCATATTTGTGTTGCAAATGTATTAATTAAAGTAAAAAGAAAGGAAGAATCGGTCACTAAAGGAACATGAGTATAGCATTCACGAAATTGTAAATAATTATCCGGTGAAATGTGAAAATCCTGTGCTTTATTTAATAATATATTTTCATCCCAGGCTGTTAAAGTGTATGGACCTATAAGAAGACAGGAAAGGTCATCTTTAGGAAGTTTAAGTATCATATATTGAAACAAAAATTCATCGTGTGCTTTATAAATTACATGGGAATGACAAGAAGAACAAAAATGTTTTATATATTTTACATAATCAATATCAGGATGTAGAATTTTTCGTATTCCAAAATCATGAATATGTGCATTTTCAAAAGGTTCCTCTAAGATAGATACAGGAATATGCATATTTTCTAAAACATTCATCATAAATGTTAATTCTGATTGGAAATTCATATGAACCCCTTTCTAAATACAAAGATGTTTATATTATTGTAAAAATATTAGAAAAAATCAATATAAACTAAAAATAATACAAAATGTAGAAATATTGTTATTATAAAAAATATGAATTTAGATTACCATAATGATAGTAAAAATTCTAAAGATTGAGAGGAAGTATTATTATGAGTAATCAAAAAATAATTCATCCATTTGGATGGAGAGACAAAGTTGGTTATATGTTAGGGAATATTGCAAATGATTTTACATTTATTTTTGCAAGTTTATTTTTAACCGTGTTTTACACAGACGTTTTAGGAATCAATGCCGGTTTAGTAGGAACTATGTTTTTAGTTGCCAGAATTGTTGATGCGTTTACAGACACTGCAATGGGAAGAATTGCAGATAAAACAAAAGCAACAAAAAATGGTAAATTTAGACCATGGTTATTACGTGCCTGTGGTCCGGTTGCTGTAGCGTCCTTTTTGATGTATCAGACTTTTATTATGGATGCACCAATGACACTTAGAGTTGTTTATATGTTTGTTACATATTTATTATGGGGAAGTGTTTGTTATACAGCCATCAATATTCCATATGGATCTATGGCATCTGTAATGAGTACGGAAGCAGATGATAGAGCTTCACTTTCTACTTTCCGTGGAGTAGGATCCTTGATTCCACAAATTATTGTAGGGGTAGTAATGCCTACATTCCTTTATAAAACATTAGAAGATGGAACAAAAATTGCAAATGCTGAAATGTTCCCTGTTATTGCACTTGTAATGTCTGTTTTAGCAGTTATTTGCTACGTTGCATGTTATTTTATGTGTACAGAACGTATGCAGGTAACAGAAAGCGCTCAGAGTGTATCATTTAAAGATACTTTAAAAGCTCTTGCATCTAACAAAGCTTTAATTGGTCTTTCTATTGTTTACATTTGCTTCTTGGGAGCACAGATGTTAAACCAGACAATTAATAATTATATCTTTAAAGATTATTTTGCAAATACAATGGGACTTACTGTTATGAATGCAGCAGGTATTGCACCAGCATTAATTCTTGCACCTATGGCAGTTCCATTGTCCCGTAAATTTGGTAAAAAAGAATTGGGTGTTTTTGCAGCAGTTTCTGGCGCAGTAGCATTTTTATTCTTATTCTTCGTAAAAACAAGCAACATGTGGTTGTATGTAGCAGTTAATATTATTGGTTTGCTTGGATTTGGTTTATTTAACTTAATTATCTGGGCGTTCATCAGTGACGTTATTGATGATCAGGAAGTACGTACCAATGTACGTGAAGATGGAACTATTTATGCAGTATGTTCTTTTGCACGTAAATTAGGTCAGGCTATAGCAAGTGCTCTTGGTGGATGGTCTTTAGCTTGGATTGGTTATGCAGAAGGTTCTGTAACAGGACAGGCTCCAGAAGTTTTAAGTGGAATTTATGCAATTGCAACAGTAGTACCTGCGATTCTTTATATTATTGTTGGGGTAACACTTCTTTTTGTATATCCATTAAGCAAAAAGAAAGTATTAGAAAACACAAACGTATTAAAGGGTAGAAAAGGTGTTGCTTAATGAGAAACATTTTAAATATTAATAAAAATTGGATGTTTTACAAGGATACTGCAGATATTTCATCTGTAGTATCTGAAAATGCAGAAAGTGTGAATATTCCTCATACATGGAATGCATTTGATGGACAAGATGGGGGAAATGATTACTTCCGTGGATCTTGTTGTTATATGAAAGAATTGAAAAAAAGTGAGCTTCCAAAAGGTGAACTTTATTATTTGGAAATTAATGGTGCCAATAACTCTGCAGATGTGTACGTAAATGGAAAATTTATGGCACATCATGACAATGGTTATTCTACTTGGAGAGTAAATATTACAGATGTTTTAGAAGAAGAAAATACCATTGCAGTTGTAGTTGATAATGCTCCAACGGAATTAGTATATCCACAGACAGCAGATTTTACTTTTTATGGTGGTCTTTACAGAGATGTCAATGTCATTGCAGTAAATACAACACATTTTGATTTAGATCACTTTGGTGGTAAAGGATTGAAAGTGACGCCTGTAATGGAAGGTAGCGATGCAAAAGTAGCAATAGAAACTTTTGTAGAAGGATTTCAAACAGGTGATAAATTAGTTTGTACTATCAAAGAAGCTGATGGAACCGTAGTAGATATATGTGAAACTACAGAATTAAGATGCGACTTTGTAATCAAAAATGCTCATTTATGGGATGGGGTAAAGGATCCTTATCTTTATACATGTGAAGTTGCAATTCATAGAGAAGAAATGGTTTTAGACGAAGTATGTGCACGTTTTGGATGTCGGAGCTTTAGAATTGATCCTGAAAATGGATTTATATTAAATGGTAGAGAGTATCCTCTTCGTGGGGTATCTCGTCATCAGGACCGTTTCAATATGGGAAATGCTTTATTGCCAGAACATCATATTGAAGACATGGAATATATTTGCGAAATGGGAGCCAATACGATTCGTTTAGCTCATTATCAACATGATCAGTTCTTCTATGATCTTTGTGATGAAAGAGGAATGGTGGTTTGGGCAGAAATTCCATATATTTCCAGACATATGCCAGAAGCAAATGATAATACTGTTTTACAGATGAAAGAATTAATTGTTCAGAATTATCATCATCCATCTATTTGCGTATGGGGGCTTTCTAATGAAATCACCATGGATGGTGCAAAAGATCCTGATATGATTCATCAGCATAGAATTTTAAATGATTTAGTTCATGATATGGATAAAACTCGTCCTACAGTTATTGCATGTATTTCTACTTGTGGTATGGATGAAGAATATGTTCACATTCCAGATGTGGTTTCTTACAACCACTATTTTGGATGGTATGGTGGAAACGTAGCGGATAATGGACCTTGGTTTGATGAGTTCCATAAAAAATATCCAAACACACCAATTGGTGTTAGTGAATATGGATGTGAAGCTCTTAATTGGCATACATCCAATCCAAAACAAGGAGATTATACAGAAGAATATCAGGCATATTATCATGAAGAGTTAATAAAGCAACTTTTCACAAGAAAATATATCTGGGCAACTCATGTTTGGAACATGTATGACTTTGGTGCTGATGCAAGAGCTGAAGGTGGAGAAAACGGACAGAACCATAAAGGTCTTATGACTATGGATAGAAAATATAAAAAAGACTCTTTCTATGCATATAAGGCATGGTTATCTGATGAACCATTTGTGCATCTAACAAGCAAACGTTACATCGATAGAGTAGAGGACGTAACAAAAGTAACGGTATATTCTAATCAGCCGGAAGTAGAATTGTTTGTAAATGGTGAAAGCGTTGGGAAAAAAACAGCAGAAGATCATTTCTTCCGTTTTGAAGTACCAAACGTAGGTGAAACTACTTTAGTTGCAGTTGCTGGTGAATGTAGAGATGAAAGTATCATTCGTAAAGTTGATAAAATGAATCAAGACTACATTTTGAGAGAAGCAGGAGCAGTTCTTAACTGGTTTGATATCGTAGAAGTAGAAGGAAAATGTTCTTTAAATGATAATTTAGGGGATGTTATGAAAACTCTTAAAGGAAAAATCTGGTTTGCAAAACTTATCCTAATTCTTGCAAAGAAAATGGGAGAAGCGGAAAAGAAACCAAAAGATTCAAAGAAAAAGGATGCAAAACCTAAAAAGAAGAAAAAAGCTGCTCAGAATTTAGATTCTGGAACTATGAATTTAATTTCTGGTTTAACAGTACTTCGTTTTACCAGCATGCTTGGTATGAGAAATGTATACTTTACAAAAGAAGAGTTGTTGAAATTTAATAAACAGTTAAATAAAATTAATAAAAAGTCATAAGAAGATAAGAGATGGTGGATTAAGAAAACCGTCTCTTTTTTATATGAAAGAGATAGGAAAGCAATTGCTAATTCAGATTAAAGTATGCAATAATGATAGTAGTCTATACTAAATTATGAAAAATAACTGGAGAATAATTGTATGAAAAATGTGGCAATTTTAGGTCTTGGAAATATCGCGAATCGTGTAGCAAAGGGTGTGGTTAGTAGTGATAAAGCAAAGCTTTATGCGGTTGCTTCTAGAAATTTAGAAAAAGCAAAGGAGTTTGCAGATAAATATGGAGCAGTAGTTTCTTATGGAAGCTATGAAGAAATGTTGAAGGATACAAATGTGGATTTAGTATATATTTGTACACCCAATGCCTTGCATTATGAGCAGATTAAATTATGTTTCGCTTTTGGAAAACATGTGATTTGTGAAAAACCTATGGTTAAAAATGAAGAACAGGTACGGGAACTTTTTGCCATGGGCAGAGATCGGGGCTGTTTTCTTATGGAAGCGGAAAAAACGATGTTTACACCGTTAAATAAAAAGATAAAGAATATGATTGAAGATGGAATCATTGGAAATCTTCATACCATTAGAGCACAGTATTGTAGTGAAGGACTGGATGGACTTCCATTAGATCATTGGGTGCTGAAAGAAGATTTCGGTGGTTGCACTTACGATATTGGTGTGTATCCTATTTGTGCTGCACATTTTTATGCTGATTCACCAATGAAGGAATTTCAGGCAGAAGCAGTAAGAAATCCGGAATTCAAATGTGATTTTGGTATGGATACAGATATTTTTTATGAAAATGGAATTTATGCCAATGTGAGATCCAATTGGTTTTATCAGGCTGAAAATAAAGGAAAAGCTTTATTAGTAGGAGACAAAGGATATTTTGAGATTCCAGCATATTGGAAAGGAAATAGAGCATATCTTTACAAAGACGGCAGTAAGACAGAAGTAGAAGTTGCTATGGAAAGTGATTTTGAAGGTGAAGTAACACATGCTATAGAATGTATAGAAGATGGTTTGCTGGAAAGTCCAATTCTTGGAGAAGAAATGAGTGTGGAGATTATTCGAGTAGTAGAAGCAGTACAAAAGAAATTAAGATAATGAGAAAGAGATATTATGAAAAGAGTAGCAACAGGAATAGAACCTTTTGAAGAAAATGTGATTACCAGAATAGAACAAATGGAACAACTTATGGAAGAAGTTGCGACGGTGTTGGAAAATTGTCCGGAATCTATGAAAATGGATGAAGTGGTTAAACGAAAAATAGCTGTTTTAGAAGATTATCAAAGATCTGGTCAATGGTTATCAGATTTTGAATGCGACGAAAGAGGAGAACTACCGTTAGAACTAAAAAGAGGAATTTTATCGGAAGATTTA
>JAFYWF010000068.1 GCA_017558145.1 Lachnospiraceae bacterium | reverse complement strand
TGACATATAATAGGTTTGATGCGGATAACTTCATTAATTTAATGACAGAAATGCGAGATAGTTTAAAGACAGATTTGTTGAAAGCGGATTTTGATAATATAATAAACTGCATGCAACTAGCCAAAGAAAATCGTGATGTAGAATATATAATTCAAATATATAGAATAGTACATGACATGGATTATTTTTTATTCCGTTATGGAATAGAAGATGTGGGAAGATATGTAGATGACATTTCTACAATAAGTAAATATTATGGTGTGTTAACTGTATATGAATAATAGTAAAATAAAAATATTTTCGATAAGTACATATAAATAAAATATTTGCACTTTGTATATAATTATCATATACTAAAAGTAGGAAAAGTAGGGTAAATCCTACAAGGAGGTAATAGCATGGAGAATATGATAGTAGATAATGCAAAAGTAATGTCAAAAGGGCAAATTACATTGCCAAAGGAAATTAGAAATAAATTAGGATTGTCAACAGGAGATAGAGTAACATTGATTTGTGAAGGAGACCAAGTAGTAATGATGAATGCTGCTGTTTATGCAATGAAAATGTTACAAAAGGGAATGGAGGGACAGGCATATTCCGTAGGTCTTGATACAGAAGATGCTATTGATGAATTAGTTGCAGAAGTAAGAGGAGAAGTAGAAGGTCTATGAGAATATTGGTAGATACAAACATACTGATTTCGGCAGCATTAAATCCTAATGGAACACCATATAAGGCTTTTCTTAAGGCTGTGACCTACCCAAATAAAGGAATTATCTGTGATCAAAATATTGAGGAATTGAGACGTATTTTTAATCGTAAGTTTTCACAAAAGATTTCTTTATTAGAACATTTTTTATCAATTGCTCTTATGGCAATGGAAGTAGAATAATCGCGAATGTAAAAAGGCAAACATCTTTTTCCAAGATTTGCCCCTAAAATTTCAGAAGAAATGAAGAAGAATAGAAGTTATGACTAGACGCGAAAAGCGTCGTCATAGCTTCTTTTTTTATGCTGAAATAGGATAGAAGAATTGCAGAAAAACTTATAAACTAGGCGTTCCTAGCGATGCGGAACGATCAGTTGAACTTTGATAGCCGATGAAAAATTGTAGAAAAAGTGCTGGTATCGCAACGCTAGATACCGCACGACTAAGGAAAAATCTGTTGCCCCAAAATGGAACAATGGGTTTGCCCTTCAACAGCGAACGCAATAAACGATGCAGATAAAGGAAAAGGCAAATCATACAAGTATACTTGTGATAATTTGCCTTTTATTTTATCTATAGCGCGCATGCGCGCGTAGTAATAGGGTGCGAAGCAACCTATTACGGGCAGCGCTTTATGAGATAAAATTCAATAGTTAAATTTTAATAGAAGATAATTGAGCAAAGGATTTTAATTTATCATAAACTTTTCCGTGTACAGTTTCTTTTGGAAAGTTCCCAGTGTTATCTTTTTCTCCTGCAGGATATTGCATTAAAAGTTCAATTCCTTCATTGATATGAGTGATTGGATAAATATGAAAAATCTTATTTTTCACAGCTTCAATAACTTCGTCTTTTAATACCAAATCTTTTACATTGGAGACTGGAATAATAACACCTTGTTCACCTGTAAGGCCACGTTTTTTACATAAATCGAAGAAACTTTCGATTTTATGTGTAACACCACCAATTGCTTGAATTTCTCCTCTTTGGTTAACAGAGCCTGTAACAGCTAGGTCTTGACGAATTGGTAGTTCGGAAAGAGAAGAAATAATACAGTATAATTCGGTACTGGAAGCACTGTCTCCATCAATACCATTGTAATTTTGCTCAAAGCATACACGACAAGAAAGTGCCATTGGAAAGTCTTGTGCGTAAGTCTGACCTAAAAATCCGGTAATTATCTGAATACCTTTATCATGGGTCTGACCACTCATGCGGGCTTCTTTTTCAATGTTTACAATGCCGGATTTACCCACATAGGTAGTAGCAGTAATGCGAGATGGTGTACCAAAAGCAAAATTACCCATATCAAGAACTGCTAAGCCATTTATCTGTCCAATCTGAGAGCCAGTAGTAGCAATCATAATGATTTCTTTATCTAGCATTTCTTCTAGTTTTTCTTTGTAGAAGGATCTACGTAGTTCTTTTTCTTCAATTGCCTTTTGAACATGTTTGAAGGTAATTAGTGTAGCTTTTTCTAAGTTAGCCCATGTGTTGGCTTCCCCCAGTATTTCAGATAAGTAATTAAAGCGGGTAGAAAGTTTATCCTGGTTGGCTGCTAATCTTGTGGAATATTCAATACTAGCACAAACAGCGCTTACATCAAATTCTAAAGTCTTTTCACGTTCTACAAAGCTTTTTATAAATCTTGCAATCTTTAGAATGTTTTCATCTGTGCGATTCATTTCATAATCAAAATCAGCACGTATTTTAAAGAATTTATCAAATTCATCATCACATTCGTTTAAAATCTCATAAGAGTATTCGCTGCCAATCATAATGACTTTAAAGTTGGCAGGGATAGGTTCCGGTTTTAGAATAGGAGCAATATTGGTACCAGATAACTCGCGTATGGAATCCATATTGATTTCTTTGGTTTTAAATACACGTCTTAAGGCATCCCATGCATGAGGAATAGTTAAAATATCCTGTGCTTGTATAATCAGATATCCACCATTTGCCTGATGGAAAAGTCCACCTTTGATTTTCATAAAATCAGTAGTAAGGTTACC
>JAFYWF010000067.1 GCA_017558145.1 Lachnospiraceae bacterium | reverse complement strand
AGCGAGATCCTTTGATAAGCGGGCAATGTTAATACATTCAAATACAATAAGTATTACCAGGACAATTACACCACAAGCACCAACAAATCCTAATTCTTCTCCAATAACAGCAAAGATAAAGTCCGTTTGCGGCTCGGAAATGAAATTACCATTTTTTACAGATGCAATAACATTATTATTCAGGCCTTTCCCCCAAAGTTGTCCGGAACCAATGGCAGTCATAGAATTAATTGTCTGATAAGCAATAGTATCCGCATACTTCTCCGGTTGCAACCATGCCAAAATACGACCTGCCTGATAGTCTTTAATAATATTCTGATCCGGTTGTAAAATCAAAAAGAAAAAAATAGAAATAACCGGTACAACAATTGCCAAAACACTTCCCACAATACGATAACTTAAGCCACCAATAAATAAAACCACACAAAATATAACAATAATCATAATACTGGTAGATAAGTCTGGTTGCATATAAACCAATAAAAGTGGTACACATAATAACACGATACAACTAACTATAAATTTTAGTTCATTAATATTATCCCTATATTTCATAATAAACTGTGCAAAGAATAAAATCAATAATATTTTCGCAGTTTCAGAAGGCTGAAATTGAATTCCCATAATGTTAACCCAACGTTGAGCACCTCCTATATTTCGCCCAAAAAAAGTAACGGATAACAATAATAAAATGTTAATTACATATAAATAAGGATAAAAAAATAGTATAAAACTATAATCTACAAAAGAAGCAATTAACATTATAGTTATGCCTAACATTACTCCGGTCAGCTGACGATTCATTAAATCACTTTTTGCACTTCCAACAGCTAGAATTCCTATAATAGATAAACTTATTACAAATATAACTAATTTAAAATCATAATCTCTTAATTTATATTGTCTTAACATAACATCCTTCTTAAGTTATTCATGAATATTCAAAATTGGAATATTTGCATACAAAGATGGCTTTTTATTTTTTCCTCTTTTGCTATTCTTTTTTAATATAATTTCAACATGTTCTTCGTCAATACTCATATATTTTGATATAGAGTGAATTAATTCCTGTTTAATCATTTGTAAAGTTTGTGGAGAACAATTAATTCGATCTGAGATTAATAAAATTTTCAAACGATCTTTCGCAATATCACCAGAACTTTTCTTTTTAAACAAATTAAATGTATTCATAAAATTTTACCTTTCTACTCTATTTCATTTTAATTATTACGATGTTGGTTTTTGAAAAATACCGGTGACTTTTGTCCAAAATGAAACATAATTGGGCAATTCAATCGGTATTTTTTCACCGTTAATACGTTGTGAAATATTTCGATAAGCTTTTCCTGCTAAAGAAACAGTTTCCACTAATGGTTCTCCCTGATTAGTAGAAATTACTACCTGTTCATCATCAGGTATGACACCAATGAGAGGTATTCCTAATATTTCTACTACATCATTTGGAGACATCATGTCACCTTTTTTAACAAGATCAAATCTTACTCGATTTAATAATAAATCTATTTGATTCATTTCATGTGATTCTAATAATCCTATAATTCTATCAGCATCACGAATTGCTGAAACTTCTGGTGTAGTCACAATAATGGCACGACTAGCGCCCACAATTGCATTTTTAAATCCCTGCTCAATTCCGGCAGGACAATCCAATAAAATATAATCAAATTGGTTTTTCAATTGTTCTATTAACTTTAACATTTGCTGTTCATTTACAGCTGTTTTATCTCTTGTTTGAGCTGAAGGAAGTAAATATAATCCTGGATAACGCTTGTCTCGTATCAATGCCTGTTTAATTCGACAAACACCTTCTACAACATCCACCAGATTATATACAATCCTATTTTCTAACCCTAGTACAACATCTAAATTCCTGAGTCCAATATCGGTATCAATCATGACAACCTTTTTACCCAAAGCGGCTAACCCACTTCCTAAGTTTGCTGTGGTAGTAGTCTTACCTACACCACCTTTTCCACTTGTAATGACAATAACTTCACACATATTTTCATATTCCTTTCACAAATAGCTGAAATATTGTCCTGTCGGAAACTATAGGGGGAACTATAGCATATGCATTACTTATAAAAAGGTAAATGCTCCAACAAATCTTTTGCAATAGGTTCTGTTACAATATGCTCATCTTTTACATATGCAATTTTCGGTTGTACCTTAGGTTTAATACCCCACCTTGATTTTTCATTAGGTTTATATCGAAATTCTCCAATTTTAAGTTTTTCAGGAGACATTTCTAACGCTACTATATAATGCGAAGAATCTGTACCAACTCCCGCATATGCTTCACCGTAGAGACCACCTAAAATTATAATATCTTTGGAAGCAGTCACAGAAGAACCGGGATATACATCCCCTAAAATTACTATACTTGAATCAACTTCAATCTTTTGATTGTTTTTTAGGGTACCACGGTAAAAATGGCCATAATTATCAGTTTGTTGATAATCCACCTTTTGAATAGCTTTAACAAAATTTCTATCAGTATCATCATTTTTCCCTACAATACAAAGAACATTAATATCAGAATTTAATTGTATTGTAGTAATGATTAAACGTTCTTCCTCTTCTGACAATTCTCTACCTTCAAAAGAAACAGCAAGCTTTGCATCTCTGAAAAACATCCTATTTTGACTAAATTTGTAAGCTATCTCATTTAGTAATTCTTCAAACGTAATTTCTGAATCTAAGAATAATTTGATTCCGTTTGGGAATTTTTTTATTATAATCTTATCCTTCATAAAAATTTTCTCCTATTTAATCTCCACCAGCAGCAGAAACATCAGGCATAGATGCGGTTCCTGAAAGTATAGCATCCTCATCCTTTACATCGAAATAATATAAATAAATATCTCTTGTCAAGTTTGCAGCATAGTTAGAAGTATATCCATTAGCAATACGAGTTGTTATTGTAATTTCAGGATTTTCATAAGGAGCATAGCTTACAAATAATGCATGGTTAGCACGTTTTCTTGTTTCTTCCGCAGTACCTGTTTTTCCTGCAACCTGTATCCCTTTAGCTGCTAAAATTGAATAATCACTTCTTTTAACAACAACCTGTCGCATTCCTTCATGAAGAGATTTCCATGTTGAATTATTTAATTCTACTTTATTTCTTATTTCTGGTGAAAAATCTTTTAAAAGATTACCATTAGAATCCGTAACTTTATCAAGTAAACTCAAATTATAACAAGTACCGTTATTGGCAATTGTAGTTACATATCTGGCAAGTCCTACGGTAGTATAGTTATTAGTCCCCTGACCAATGGCAGACATAACAGAATAATCTTTGGAAACCTCTGGTGTAGCTTCTTCAATTTCCACACCGGATTTTTCACTTAATCCAAATAAATCAGCATATTGATATAACTTTTCAATACCTAAATCACTATTATAAGTATCTCCATGAATTCCTAATTGGTAACCTACTTCATAAAAGAAACAGTTACAAGAATTGGCAATACCACCAACAACATTTAAGTTTCCATGGGCTGAAGGATAGATCCAACATTTATATTGATTTGTTGTAAATCGATCAAAAATTCCTCTACATAAAATTGGCGAACTAGTGGTTACAATTTTTTCTTCTAATGCTGCAGTAGCAGAAACCATTTTGAAGGTAGATCCGGGTACTGTTCTTTGCTGTGTGGCAGAATTCCACTGCGGTTTCGTTAAATCCGTTTGCAACCATGTATAATATTCAGAGTCAATACTATTCGCTAATCTATTATTATCATAGCTTGGATAACTTACTAATGCCAACACTTCTCCTTCTGTATTAGTTACGACTACAGAAGCTGAACAAGGATCCAATGCCAACTGTGCAGGTGTAATATATAAGTTTTCAATTAAAAATATCATAAAATTATAAGCAGATATATGTCCGTTTAAAAACTTATTTTTTTCCTCTTCCGTAATACTTACAATTTCTTGTTCTAATAATATTGAACATACCTGTTTAGCACTGATGTCGTTATTTTTAATCATGTATTTATACATTTTTTTTGCAAAAGTGGTATTACTTTGTAATTTATCGAATATATATTCTACAAGACTGTCAAATATTTCGTCACTGTCAGCATACTTGCTTTCTAAATTAATTTTAGATACATCCACCCAATTTTTAGAAATGCAATATTCCAAAAATTCCCCTAAACTGATGACCTCATCTTTTGTCCAAGCAATATATGTCGCATCATTGGTATCAATTTCCTTTGATATTAAGACATCATATTCCTTTAACATAGAAACGATATAACTTTGGTATATCTGATATTCTGTTGTTAACTTATTATACGGAGTATGTTTTTCATACAACTGTTCTGTCAAAGATTGAAAAATTTTATCTTGTTTTTTCTGAAACGCCTGATAAATTGCATTTTCATTTTGTTTTGCATCTTTGTCATCAAAACGATTAATATCAATAACGTTATTATTAATAAGTGCAAAATATACATCATCAATAGGAATATACAAAGAACTCGCACTTGGATATTCGGGAACAACATAACTTTTGTAATTAATAATTTTTGCTACTAATATACCTGCTAGTTTTTGTTCCAAAATATCATAAGTGGCAACTTGCAAATCATGATCAATACTTAAGTACAAATCATTGCCGGCTAATGGTTCTATTCGATCTGTAGACTCAATTACCTTACCCATATTATCCACGTAAATGGTTTCACTACCATTTACACCGCGTAGATAACTTTCCATGGTTTCTTCAATTCCCGTCTTACCAACAATATCATTTAATGTATATTCTTCTTGATATCCTACGGAATTCGAAAAATTTGAATTCAAATTTTCCAAATCTTCTTTATCAATTTTTCCGGTATAGCCCAAAATATGTGCAAAATACACACTATCTTCATATACCCTGATCGTATCTTCTTGAATAGCTGCCCCTGGTAGATTTTCAATATTTTCTAAAATACTGGCTACTGTTTTTTCATTAACATCAGTGGCCACATTAGTAGGAATAAATTTTTGATAACCATTAGCACTCATAGCATAACGAATAGTTACAATTTTTAATATTTCATCTTTGGTATAACCTTCTCCCAGAACAAAACTATCTCTTGGATTAGCAGGATCTATAGATTTACCCACACCATAACGAGAATATCCGGCTAAATATGCCATCATCTCTTCCGCAGTGGCTGTTTCCTGCTCATATTTCATGTCTCCGGGATCAGCAAAGCCATAAATATCTGCTTTAAAACGACGAAGCTTAGTATCGGTAACGGTATAGGCATAATTTCCATTTTCATCTAATATAACTTTAAAGTCTCCATTGATTTTATCACCATTTTTTTCAATTAAATGAATCATTTTTAATAAAGTTTCATTTAAAGATTCATTTCTTCCGTTTCCGGATTCAAAAACATCTTCAATGGTAACATTATATGCTAATTTATTATGAGCTAAAATTTTACCGTTTCGATCATAAATATTTCCACGTGTACTGGGAATAGAACGTTCTTTTTGGATTTTTAAAGTAAAATCCTCTAAAGATTGTGCTCCATTTACTATTTGCAGATTGAAAATTCGAGTTATTAATATACATCCCACAAAAAGAAGGCTTATTGCCAAAATCAGTAATTTACTTGTTTCTACATTTGTGGAAGGTTTCTTAGAACTATACAATTTTAGAAGCTCCTTCTTTTTCATTCCGTTCTAATAATCTTTCAACAACTAAAAGCAACGGATATAGTGCGCATGTAACAATAATGGTATATACCATTTCCGGAACAATAATGTTAAGGAAATAGTAAAAAAATTGAAATCTCCCCCGCAAGAAAAAAGTTATAATATATACAATAAGATTGTAAAGTAAATCGCTTCCTATGATTAATGCAATGGGAAGCTTAATATCTTCGGGATAAAACATTTTTTTAAATACACCGTTTAAATATCCTATGTACATATAAATCAAGGCATAAAAACACAAAATATCGCCAAAAAATATATCAATCAAAAGTCCTGAAAAAAAACCTATTAATAATCCGTTTTTTCTTCCTCTCATAAAACCATAGGATGAAGTTAAAATAATCATCAAATTAGGAATAATTCCACCCATACTTAAACTATGAAATATGGTACTCTGAAGAAGGAAGCAAATGATTAGAAATATTGAGCTTACTAATACAGAAAGCATTGCTATTCCTCCTTTCTATTGTTCTACCGTTTGTTTTAATTCCATTATTACAAGAACATCTTCTAAATGTTCAAAATCAACAGCAGTTGTTAAAGTGCCTGATTTTGTTAAGTTATTGGAATCTATTTCAATATTACTGATATAACCAATTAAAATACCCGGAAGATAATGTTCACTAATATTAGAAGTAACAATTTTATCACCTACGGTAGCTTTATTATTTTTATCGACTAATTTACTAAAAGAAATCATTCCTTTTTGAATGGTTGTTAAGTCCCCTGTTACAATCAGATGATCGCCAGTGGATAATAACAAACCACTAGTATTATTGTTATCTTCAATAATACTTGTTACCTTAGCATAATTAGGGCCTACGGAAGTAACACGACCAACTAACCCACTACCGGCCATAACATTACAGTTTAGTTTAATACCATCTTTACTCCCTTTATTAATAGTAAAAGAACTAAACCAATTATTTGAATCTCTACTGATAATTCGAGCTCCGATTTTTTCATATTCAGAGTATTCTTCGTCTAACTTTAACAATTGACGTAACTGATTTAACTCATATCGCTCTTGCTGGTATTTTGTATTTTCGATAGTTAAACGATCAACTTCTTCTTTTAAACGTTGATTTTCCGCCAACACATCTTTAATTTCTAATAACTGATCCGATTTATCAGTAATCCAGCTTCCAACTTGGGCAATTCCATTCTGAAAAGGAATCAGCACCATACCTGCCACAGAATTTAATGGTGTATTGATATTGGGAGTTTTAAAAGAAAGTATCATAATACCAATACAAATACATGTTAATAGAAAAAGGAGATATTTACTTGGCAGCGTAAATTTCTCCTTTGGTCTTTTTAATACAGGACTCATCTTCCCATCCCTTCAATGGAATACGCTACAGATTTATAGTTATCATCTTTAATTACTTTTGATAAACCTCTGGCTACGCTCTCAATAGGATTTTCGCATACATTAACTTTCAGTCCTGTGCTCTTTTGCATTAACCCGGCTAAATGACTTACCTGAGATGCACCACCTGTAAGATAAACACCGTGTTTATAAATATCTGCACCTAATTCCGGTGGAGTACGTTCTAAAATCACTTTAATACTATCAATAATAGTGTTAAAGCTTTCGATTAATGCATTACTAACTAATGCTGTTGGAATTTCACGTTCCACTGGAAGTCCACTAACGATATCACGTCCATATACAACTGCAGGTTTTCCGGCTTTTTCTAACTCGCGTAAGTTTACCTTAACTTTTTCCGCTGTTTTTCCACCAATTAATAAACTATACTCGTTACGAATAGCAGTACGAATAGCTTCGTCAAATTTCAATCCGCCAACCTTAATAAGACGACTTAATACAATACCACCTAAAGAAAGAATAGATACTTCAGTTGTATCATATCCTACATTCACAATTAAAACCCCCTGGGAATTTTTAACATCAATATCAAGTCCCAAACCATCTGCAACAGCTTTTTCTACTACCATAATTTTTTTAGCTTTCACATTAGCATCTTTAATCAAGTCATAAAAAGCTCTCTTTTCTACTTCTGTAACATCAGTAGGTACTGCTACATAATAGTCCGAAGGTTTAATAGATCCACCTGAAATATCATTAATAAAATATTTCAATAAGGTTTCCATATTCTTGATATCAGCAATAACTCCATTGCTTACAGGATAGGAAGCAACAATGTTACCAGGTGCTTTCTCATACATTTCAAATGCAGAATCTCCATATGCAAAAAATGTCTTTTTGTTTTCAATGGCAATCATATTTTTTTCTACCATTACAGAGTCATCTGCTCGATTATAAATTTTTATGTTGCTTGTGCCAAGATCAATACCAAATATATTATTTGCCATCATTTTGTCCTTTCTTTTCTATAAGTATCCTAACTCTTTTAAACTCATGTATTTATTATCCCCAATAATAATATGATCTACTAATGGGATATTCATGATCCGTGCGGATTCATAAATTCTTTTTGTAATATTAATATCATCTTTGCTGGGTGATGGATCACCACTTGGATGATTATGTACCAAAAGAATATTTACAGCTTGATTTTTTAAAGCTGTTAAAAATACTTCTCGCGGTGATATTAAAGACATATTTACCGTTCCTTGGGAAATAATCGTATCCTTTAAAAACTGATTTTTTCCATCTGTCATAACTAAAACAACTTGTTCCACTTCTAAATGTCGTATTTGCTCCATATAATAATCAGCTATAGTTGCAGGACTATCAAAACGAATACCTGATTTAAAAGTTTCCATTGCAATTCTTTTTGAAAATTCACTCACACATTTCAAACGAATTGCTTTAACCTTTCCAATCCCTTTCACTTGCATTAATTCTTCCAAAGATAAATGTAATAAAGACAATATCCCCTTAGATTGTCCAATATTAGTACCAAGTCCAAGAATTTTCGAACCTAATGCTACTGCATTTTGTTCTTTTGTTCCTGTACGAATAATAATAGCAAGTAATTCTGCATCTGTAAGACTGGACGGTCCATACTTTTCAAATTTTTCATAAGGAAGAATATCTTCCACCAAGCTATTTTGTAATTGCATATTTCTCACTTTCCCCTCTCTCCAGGCTAGAAAATCAAAAATACACACGTTTATTTATAATAGGCGATAAATAATAATTCCCAATATAATTCCAACAATACTTGCAATGGTAATTTTAATGGTAAGACCAAACGTAATACATAAAATTCCCAAATCTAAAACAACAGGTGAGGTAAGTCCAAAAGTTTGTCCAAAACTCAAAAAACTGTTAGGAAACATATTACCGATAAATCCACCCAATACAATTCCAGCCAAAATTAACAATAGGCAAGTCCAGCTATTTTTGTGTTTCATTGGTAGTTAATTCCTTTCTCGTTTGTATTTCGATAAAGATAAAAATACAAATATTTTCACCTAAATTATCTTAACATAATTCCTGATTTCTGTACATAAAGAAGTACTATTTTTTTTCGCACTCTTCGACACTTTCTGAAATTAATCCGGCATTTTTTACACATTGATAAGCTGTTAAAATTCCAATTTTTGCATGCTGCCAGGTCAGTCCACCTTGAAAATATACCGCATACGGAGGTTTTATGGGGCCATCTGCACTAAGTTCTATGGAAGACCCTGAAACAAAGGCACCAGCCGCCATAATTACTTGACTATCATACCCAGGCATATCCCACGGCTCAGGAGTTACAAAACTATCTACAGGTGCCGCTTTTTGAATTCCTTCACAAAAAGCAACAATACCTTCAGGTCTTCCAAAAGTAACTGCTTGAATGATATCATGACGACTCTCAATACTGTCTGGTACTACACCAAATCCTGCTCGTTCAAATAAGTTTGCAGCAAAAATAGCTCCCTTTAATGCACCGGCTGTTACCGTAGGTGCTAAAAATAAACCTTGGTAAAATGAACTTAGAATTCCTAAAGAAGCACCAACTTCTTTTCCAAGCCCAGGACTTGTGAGACGAAAAGCTGCGTTCTCAACACATTCCTTCTTTCCGGCAATATATCCACCGATAGGAGCCAAACCTCCACCTGGATTTTTAATCAAAGAACCTACAACCATGTCTGCTCCTACATCAGAAGGTTCTATCGTTTCTACAAATTCTCCATAACAATTATCAACCATGCAAATTATATCTGGCTTAATTTTTTTGATATAAGAAATCAATTCGCCAATACGGGAAACAGATAAGGTTGGTCTTGTCTGATATCCTTTAGAACGCTGAATTGTAACAAGCTTAGTTTTCTCATTAATTGCTTTTGCAATATTTTCATAATCAAAGCTTCCATCTTCTAATAAGTCAACCTGGGAATAACTGATACCATATTCTTTTAAAGATCCTTTACTTTCTCGAATTCCAATTACTTCTTCTAAGGTATCATATGGTTTTCCTACCGGACTTAATAATTCATCACCGGGACGTAAGTTACTCATTAATGCCAACGCCAAAGCGTGGGTACCACATGTAATTTGTGGACGAACAAGGGCATCTTCTGTATGAAATACTTTTGCATATACTTCTTCTAAGGTGTCTCGTCCTATATCATTATATCCATAACCTGTAGTTCCTAAAAGGCAGGCTTCGCTAACTTTACAATCCTGAAGAGCTTTTAACACCTTCAATTGATTGATTTCCGCATTTTTATCAATTTCCTCAAAACGAGGTTTCAATTCTTTTAAAATTTCTTCTCCTAAAGCATATACTTCTTTGGAAATTCCAAATTCTTCATATAATTTTTGTACCATATCTTCTCCTTATGTAAATAGTTCACTTTTTAAATTATGAATTAAAATTCCTTTGAATATATTTTTCTATACATAAATTCTATTATCTTGGTATTGTCATAATCAAAATCAGGTTTATTTACCCAAATAACATCTTTTTCCCGTTTAAACCATGTGATTTGACGTTTGGCAAAATGTCTCGTATCTCTTTTTAAAATATAGACGGCTTCCTCCAAAGAAATCTCTCCTTCTAAATATTGAAGTATTTCTTTATACCCAAGCCCTTGCATAGAAACATAAGAACGATCATACCCCATATTTTTTAACATATTAACTTCTTCTACCAGGCCTTCATGAATCATTTCTTCTACACGACTATCGATTCTTTGATATAAAAGTTCTCTATGATCGTTTAACACGAAATAAGAAAAATCATAGGGACTTTCCTTTGCTCTTTGTTCTTGATTATGTTCGGAAATTTTCCTTCCGGTCAATTCATAATATTCTAAGGCACGAATAACGCGTTTTATATTATTAGCATGAATCGTTTCCGCCGAAACAGGATCCACCTCTTTAAGCTTTCTATGAAGATAATCAGCACCTTCCTGCGCTGCCAGTTTTTCTAATTTTTTTCGTATTTCGTAATTATCCTCATCTTTTGAAAAATCAATATCGTTAAGTACAGCCTGAATATAAAAACCTGTACCACCTACTAAAATGGGAATATGTCCTCGACTGTATATTTCTTCCATATATTGTTTTGCTTTGGTTTGAAATACTACGACATTAAATTCTTCCTTGGGTTCTAATTCATCTACAAGGAAGTGTGGAATTCCACCCATTTCTTCCTGTCGTATTTTAGCAGAACCTATGTCCATATGTTTATATACTTGCATAGAATCAGCCGAAATAATTTCTCCGCCAATTTTTTTAGCAAGAGCTATCGATAATTTTGTTTTTCCTACAGCTGTAGGTCCTGTTAAAATCACCAGTTTTCTTTTTTTCATAAGGACTCCTATACAATACGTTTAAATTTTTTTTCAAGTTCTGTTTTACTCATAGAAATGATGGTAGGTCTTCCATGAGGACAATGATACGGATTTTCTAATTCAAATAATTGTAAAAGTAAATCTTCCATTTCATATTTTGTCATGTTTTGATTGCCCTTTACAGCAGATTTACACGCCATAGACGCGATTTTTTCTTGTACTACTTCTGGAGTACCTTTGCATCCCTCTTCTACAAGTTCATCTAAAATTTCTTCAAAAAATCTCTTTTCACTTTTACCATAAAGTTCCAATGGCATTTCGCGCATAGCTATAGAATGACTTCCAAATTCTTCCCATACAAATCCAAAAGCTTCAAAATAAGTTCTAAATTCTTCTAAAACAGCTTCTTCTTTTTGAGTTAAATGCAAAATTAATGGTGGTTGTAAGGATTGAGATACAATATGTTTTTCTTTAAAGGATGACATTAATTTTTCAAATTTAATTTTTTCATGTGCAGCATGTTGATCTACAAATAATAATTTGTCTTCATAACGAACCAACCAATACGTATGAAATATTTGTCCCAAAATTTCAAATTTATTTTTATTTTCTTGTTTTAAAATTTTCTCCTCAAACAAATTCAATTGTGATATTACGTCAGTGTTTTGAATTATCACTTCAGCATCCAAGATGTTTTGATTTGTATTGTCTTTTGTATGTAAAGATATATTTTCATTTTCATGCACGATATGTGTCACTTTATTATTTTCAGCAACACTACTCATGCTTGTAGAATTCTCTTCTATGCAATCCTCTCCAAACAAACGATTCGTAATATAAGAAAAATCTTCTTTTACTTTGTACTGTTCCATACGCTTTTGTTCAAAAGGCTCCGGAACTAAATTACGAGGTGTAATGTCAGATTTTATAACCTCCTGAGTCTTTTTTTCTAATTCCATTTCCGGAATCATTTCCTGATTTTTAAGAATATTGGAAATAGTATTTGAAATAAACTCAAAATAACATTGACTATCTGTAATACGAATATCCATTTTTGTTGGGTGTACATTTACGTCTACCTTCTCGGTATCCATTGTAAAATATAATACAGCAAAAGGAAATTTATGTTGCATTAAATATTGTTTATACCCTTCTTCAACAGCTTTATAAAGAAAATTACTTTTTACATATCTCCCATTGATAAAATAGTTTTCAAAATTACGATTTGAACGATTTAAGGTTGGTTTTCCTAAATAACCTTTTATACTCAAACCATTCCATTCCGCGTCCACAGGAATCAACTGTCGAATAAAATCCTTTCCAAAAATACGGTAAACAATTTCACGTAGTTCGCCATTGCCTGAAGTATGGAACTTAACCTGATTATTGGCAATAAAACGAAAAGCCACCTCTGGTTTACTCATGGCCAAATGTTCACATAAATCTGCAATATAACTCCCCTCAGTAGCTGGTGTTTTTAAAAATTTGCGTCTGGCCGGAGTGTTAAAGAATAGATTTTTCACCAAAATTGTAGTACCATCTGGGACACCTACCTGAGAATAGGATATCTCTCTTCCACCTTCCATACAAACCTGAACTCCCATTAAAGATTCCTTTTGCTTGGTCATCATCTCCACCTGTGCAACAGCTGCAATACTGGATAATGCTTCCCCTCGAAAACCTAAACTTTGAATTTTATTTAAATCTTCAGATGTACGAATTTTACTGGTTGCATGTCGTAAAAAAGCGTCACGTACTTGTTCTGCAGGAATTCCTTTTCCATTATCCGTAACACGAATAAAAGAAATACCCCCATCTTTAATTTCTACTGTTACAACAGTAGCACCGGCATCAATAGCATTTTCTACTAACTCTTTTACTACGCTGGAAGGTCGTTCTACTACTTCACCAGCAGCAATTTTATCAATAGTTGCACTATCTAATAATTGAATTTTTGACATAATTTTCTTCCCTATGAATTGAAGAAATATACCAGTAACCCAAAGTTCTAAAAAATAATTTTACTAATAAATTCAATCTCTATGCTACCATCTATTCTTCAATTTATTTTGTAATTGATACAAAGTATTTAATGCATCTAATGGCGTTAAAGTAGATATATTTATATCCATCAGTTCTTTAATAACATCTTCATCTTTCACAGTATCAAATAATGACATTTGGGTTAAATCCACCTCATCTAATGTTTTAGTCTTAGATTTTGATGATGCTGTAGCATTTATAGAAATACTTTGTACCTTTTCTATGATATCGTTGTCTGTTAATTGCTCTACAATTTCTTTGGCACGATGAATTACGATATCAGGCACTCCTGCCAATTTGGCCACCTGAATTCCGTAACTCTTATCAGCGCCACCCTTAACTATTTTACGGAGGAATACAATATCATCACCTTGCTCTTTTACAGCGATACAATAATTATTTACATTATTAATTTTTCCTTCCAGCTCTGTCAATTCATGATAATGAGTCGCAAATAAAGTTTTTGCCCCTAATATTCGAGTATTACTAATATGTTCTATTACAGCCCATGCAATACTTAATCCATCAAAGGTGGAAGTTCCACGACCGATTTCATCCAAAATAAGCAAGCTGTTTGATGTTGCATTTCTAAGAATATTGGCAACTTCATTCATTTCAACCATGAAAGTACTTTGTCCACTGGCAAGATCATCCGAAGCACCTACTCTTGTAAAAATACGATCTACAATACCTATATTGGCACTGCTTGCCGGAACAAAGCTTCCTATCTGTGCCATAAGTACAATTAAGGCAGTTTGACGCATATAAGTTGATTTTCCTGCCATATTAGGTCCCGTTATGATGGAAACACAATGTTTATTGTTATCAAGATATGTATCATTATTAATAAACATATCATTAACAATCATTTTTTCCACTACAGGATGGCGACCTTCTTTTATATTAATAATACCTTTTTCATTTAATTTTGGTCTTACATATCGATTTTGCTCTGCTACCAAGGCCAATGAAGCTAAGGTATCCAAAATTGCAATTACCTTTGCTGTTGTCTGAATTCGTTCTACTTCTTCTTTGATTTTATCTCGGACGGAGCAAAAGATTTCATATTCTAACGCATATAATTTATCTTCGGCATTCAGAATCGTATCTTCCATCTCCTTTAATTTCCCAGTGGTATAACGTTCTGCATTAGCCAATGTCTGCTTTCTGATATAATCATCAGGAACCATATCTTTAAAGGAATTAGTAACTTCAAAATAATATCCAAAAACTTTATTATATTTAATCTTTAAATTTTTAATTCCTGTTCGTTCCCGATCTTCCTCTTCCAGTTTAGCCAACCAGTTTTTCCCTTCTGTTTTAGCTTGACGCAAACTGTCCACCTGGGGATGAAAACCATCTTTAATAATACTACCTTCTTTAGCAGCAAGCGGAGGCTCCTCCTGAATAGCAGCATCTACTAAAGAATATAAATCAGTTAATGTATCAATTTTTTCACTTAACTCTTTTAAATATTCTTTTTCAAAACCGGAAACAACAGTTTTAATTGCAGGAAGCATTTCCAAAGAATTCCGAAAAGCAATCAAATCTCTGGGATTTGCAGAGCCAAAACTCACTTTGCCCAGTAATCTCTCCAAATCATAGATAGGATGTAAATATTCTCTGATTTCATCTCTGCTGACACCATCCTTGCAAAGCTCACTAACCGCATCCAACCTCTTATCAATTTCTTCTTTTTTTATTAAAGGTTGTTCAATCCAGGTACGAAGCTGTCGTCCCCCCATAGCTGTCTTTGTTTTATCTAACACCCACAAAAGAGAGCCACGTTTTTGTTTTTCACGTAAAGTTTCACATAATTCCAAATTTCTTCTGGTGGAACTGTCTAAAAGCATATAAGAACTGGTAACATAAGGGGTAATATGTGTAAAATGAGACAATTCCGTCTTTTGTGTTTCATATAAGTATTGTAGCAATGCTCCGGCAGCAATCAATCCGCTTTGAAAATCTTCTATACCTAGCCCTGATAAAGTATTGGTTTTAAAATGCTTCATCAGACATTTTCTACAGTTGTCATCATCATAAAAATATGGTTCTAAAGCAGAAATACTAATACTAAGTCTGTTTTTTAAATCCTCCAAATCCATTCCACTAACATAAAATGCCTGGTTACAGATAATTTCTTTTGGATTATATTTCATAATTTCATCTAATAATTTTTTGTTAGAATCTACTTCTGTTAATTCATAATCACCAGTAGTAACATCAGCAATGGATAAGCCAATTTTACCTGCAAAATAGGCAATACTCATAATATAGTTGTTACATCTTTCATCTCCATTGACACAAAGATTTGTTCCAGGTGTTACAATACGAGTAACTTCTCTTTTTACAAGACCTTTCGATTGTTTTGGGTCTTCCACCTGCTCACATATGGCTACTTTATAACCACGGGAAACTAATTTATTTAAATAACCATCTACAGAATGATAAGGTACTCCACACATAGGAGCACGTTCTTCTAAACCACAGCTTTTACCGGTTAGTGTAATTTCCAATTCTTTCGTTACTGTTAGGGCATCCTCAAAAAACATCTCATAAAAATCGCCTAATCGATAAAATAAAATACAATCAGGATATTCTTCTTTTGTTTTTAAATATTGCTGCATCATTGGTGTTAATTCAGCCATAATTTTATTCTCTTTCTTCTCAAAATAATCATCATAAAAGCGAGTATGTCCATGGACATACCCGCTAAAAGTTTACCATATTTTTTTCTTATTGTAAAACAAGTTCTCCCATGTAATAAAAGCCTTTTGACTCTATTAATTTTACAGGAACAATCTTTCCAACCAATGTTTTATCAGCTACAACATGAACTAACGTGTTGTTGCTCATTCGTCCGGTCAACATTGTACTGTCATGGTCATTTAGTTCTTCAAACAAGACATCTACTACCTGTCCTTCTAAACCACCGGTACGTTCCTTGGATACTTCCTGTACTGCTTCTAACACACGATTAAATTCCTCTTTCACAATTTCTTCCGGTACTTGATTTTCCATAGCTGCAGCCGGGGTACCTGTTCGTTTTGAATAAATAAAAGTAAACGCATTATCAAAACCAACTTTTCGTACTACATCAATCGTTTCGTTTACGTCTTCATGTGTTTCTCCCGGAAAACCAACAATAATATCTGTTGTCAGAGAAATATCAGGAATTGCTTTTTTAATTTTTTCTGCTAATTCCAAATAAGATTCTTTGGTATATCTTCGATTCATTTCCTTTAAAATTCTTGTAGAACCGGATTGCATCGGAAGGTGAAGATGTTTACATATTTTCTTTGAGTTCTTCATAACCTCAATTAATTCATCCGACAAATCCTTAGGATGTGATGTCATGAAACGAATTCTTTCTAAGCCTTCAATTGCTTCAATTTTTTTTAAAAGTCCGGCAAAAGTAATGTTTTCTTCTATATTTTTACCATAAGAATTTACATTTTGCCCCAATAACATAACTTCAACAACACCCTCTTTTACAAGGTTTTCAATTTCACGAATAATATCCGCAGAATTACGACTTCTTTCTCTTCCTCGAACATAGGGAACAATGCAATAGCTACAGAAATTATTACACCCAAACATAATATTAATTCCGGATTTAAAGAAATACTTTCTTTCTACCGGTAAATCTTCCACAATCTTATCTGTATCTTTCCAAATATCAATGACCATTCCTTTTTCTTCAAAGGTCGCTGTTAACAATTCTGCAAATTTATATATGTTATGTGTACCAAAAATCAAGTCCACAAACCGATAGCTTTTCTTTAATTTTTCAATGACAGCATCTTCCTGCATCATACAGCCGCAAAGAGCAATTTTCATATTAGGATTTTTCTTCTTTTGATGGTGAAGAGCTCCCAATCTTCCATAAACACGTTGGTTAGCATTATCTCTGACAGTACAAGTGTTATAGATTACAAAATCTGCCTTTGTTTCTTCTTCAATGACATCGTATCCTACCTTTTCTAAAATTCCTACTAATTTTTCAGAATCTCGAGAATTCATCTGACACCCAAACGTAGTAACACAACAAGTAGGTTTATGGCCTAATTCTTCTTCCAGTTTTTTTACATAACCGGAACAAATATCCATAAAATAATATTGTCTTTCCGGTTCATTTACCGGAGCCTGATCTCTTGTCTTTAACATTTATTTCTCCTAATATATGTTTTTTTCCGTAATAATATAATTCGGTATTATATCCGTAGTTTCTGTAGGCAACATGGATTCATATTTCTGACATTCATACCCCAAAGCAATTCGCTCAATGAAAGGGTATCTCTCCAGATAACGGTCATAAAAACCGGCACCATAACCCAAACGATTTTTTTCTCCATCAAATCCGACCAAAGGCATTACCATAAGTATATTATCTTCTTCCTTTGGCTGATAACACTTATGGGTTATAAAGGGTTCCGGAATTCCCTTAAATCCGGGAATTAAATCAGAAAGAGCTTTAATCGGATAAAACTCCATATAGCCCGGTCTTAAAACCTTAGGACAAAAAACTTTTTTCCCATTTTGCATAGCATATCGTATGATATCACGAGTATCTACTTCGCTTTGATATCCCACGTAAATAAGTAAATTTTTTGCTGACACAAAACTTTCGTGATTGATGAGAGAGTCCATAATAAGTTTACTATAATCACTGCGTTCTAACAGTGGCAAATAATTCCTATGGAGCAATAATTTTTTTCTAATGTCCTGTTTTGTTTCCAAATTTTTCACCTAAATTCTCTACACTTCCATCTTCATTTTGAATACTTATATTATTTAACTGTCCTCTTAAATTAGCACGTATATTAGCAATATACTCACTTCTAAGCTGTTGTTGCTCTTTCGCTTCATCAGCAGTTAATCCTTCTGCCTTAGCTTTATGATATAATTCATTAATGCGTTTGATTTTATCCTCTAACATATTACTTCTCATTCACTTTCTGATTTTTTAGTTATATATAGCTTAAAAAGCTTTTTTAAAACATTCTTATTTTTTCAACTGCATACATTTTCTATTTAATGATGCAAGTTTTTTACATACTCAACCATATTAAACTCAGGATTATTTTGAGCTTTAAAGAGAGTTCCTATTTTTCTGCCATCCATTAATCGATGAATAATACGAATATCCGAACTGTTTGCTATAATCATATCAGCTCCAACATTAGTAGCGATATGAGCTGCTACCATTTTCGTATTCATTCCACCTGTCCCTACATTACTTCCTGTGCTTTTCTTTCCCATTTGCATATGTTCAGGAGTCACTTTTTCTACAACTTCAATAAATTCAGCCTCTGGGTTCGTTCTTGGGTCATCTGTATACAAACCATCAATATCCGATAATAATATTAATAAATCTGCTCTTGTTAATCCTGTTACAATGGCCGATAAAGTATCATTATCACCAATAACAATTTCATATGTAGCAACCGTATCATTTTCATTTACAATAGGAATAACACCCATATTTAACAACTCAGTAAAAGTATTTTTTGCATTTTGACGATTAAAATTATTGACAATCGTATCTTTTGTCATTAGTATTTGTGCTGCCACCTGATTATATTCTGCAAAAATTTTCTGATAAATCATCATAAGTCTTGCTTGTCCAACTGCAGCACAAGCCTGTTTTACACCTAAATGTCCTGCTTCCTGTTCCAGTTTATTTAGTCCAATAGCTTTCTTTCCTACCGCAATAGCTCCACTGGTAACTAAAATTACATCTTTCCCTTGATTTCTCAAGTTACATAATTCTCTGACTAATACTTCCATTTTTGTATAGTCCAAATCTCCACTTTCCTTATGTTGTAAGGAGGAAGAGCCAATTTTTATAACAATTCTTTTTTTATCTTTTATGAATTCCCTAATATCTGTACTCATTTCTATCACCATTTTTATTTCCCAAACTTAAGGGCAATATTTTCTGCAATATATATACCATCCATAGCCGCAGAGGTAATTCCTCCTGCATAACCGGCACCTTCTCCGCATGGATACAAACCTTTTATAGCAGATTGTCCCTGATTATCTCTTAAAATTCGTAGCGGAGACGAAGTACGACTTTCCACACCCGAAACCAAAGCATAATCATCTGCAAAACCGGGAATAATTTTATGAAAATGTTCCATTCCTTGTAAAAATGACTCATTTAAAGGTCTCGGCAAAATTTCATTTACATTTGCAAAACAATACTCCCCCTTCATCGTGGGTAAAAAATGTTCTGAAATACTTCCCTTATGTTCTGATTTACCTTTAAAGTCTTTGTAATATTGAACAGGAATTTTTCCTTTTGCTAAATCATATGCTTTCTTTTCTATCTGACGTTGAAATTCTACCCCAGATAAAGGACCTTGTCCACCAAAATCTTCAGGAGTTACTGAAATAATAATTGCACTATTGGCATTACTCCCTGCGCGATCGCTGTAACTCATCCCATTGATTGCCAATTTTCCCTCTTCACTACTGGCATTCACCACATATCCTCCTGGACACATACAAAAAGAGTAAGCTCCTCTTCCGTTATCGGTTTTAGCTGTAACTTTGTAAGCTGCCGCTGACAAACATGAAGGATAATTCTTTCCATATAATTCGTCATTAATAAGTTCTTGAGGATGTTCCACTCGAAATCCTACTGCAAAAGATTTTGCCTCCATAGGAATGTTGTTTTTATAACACATTTCAAAAGTATCTCTCGCACTGTGTCCTATTGCAAGAACAATAGCTTTCGATTCATAAATATTCCCAAACTGATCTTTTACTCCACTAATAACACCTTGATTTTGCACTAGCTCTGTCATTTGTGTGTTGTAATGAATCGTAGCTCCCCACGCCAACATTTTATTACGCATATTACGTACAACATCTACAAGAACATCTGTTCCAATATGTGGTTTTTGATCGTATAAAATATTTTCAGGTGCTCCATTTTCTACAAAAACACGAAGTACTTCTTTATTACGCCCATACTTATCTTTTACCAATGTATTCAGTTTACCATCTGAAAAAGTTCCTGCACCGCCTTCTCCAAATTGCACATTGGAATTAACATCTAAAATTCCGGTTTCCCAAAATGTTTGAACATCATGAATGCGTTCTTCTACAGCTTTCCCGCGTTCTAATATGATTGGACGAAATCCATGTTTTGCAAGATAATATCCACAAAACAAACCCGCAGGACCTAATCCAACAATAACTGTGGAATCATTAATAGAAGGTTTAACATCAGGAAACTGATAAACAAACTCACTCACTAAACTTACATTATTTTGCTTACATTTCCGAATCACTTGTTCTTCTTTATCAACACAAACATTAATAATATAACTGTAATAAAGATTTGGTTTTTTTCTTGCATCTAAAGAACGTTTTACAATACTCCATGATTTTAAATCATTTGGCATAATTTTAAGAAACTTAATTATCTTTTCTTTTAAATGTTTTATTTCATATTCAGCAAAACATTCCTCAGTTAATTTTGGAATTTCTAAAGTTAGTTGTTGTATACGAATCATAATACTACCCTTATTAAATATTTAAATAGTAGATGCGGCATTTCCTGCAATATAGCCACTACTCCAAGCCCATTGTAAATTATAACCTCCACAGCGTCCATCCACGTCTAGTATTTCACCACTAAAATATAAGCCATTTATAATTTTTGACTCTAAATTATGCGTCACCTCATCCATAGATATTCCACCGGCACAAATTTGAGCATTTTCAAAAGGATTGGTTGAACGAATGATAAACTCACAAGATTTCATGTTATGTAACATTTTTTCTAATTTTGAAAAAGAAATATTACTTAATTTAGTGTCAGGTTTAATACCAGCATTTTTCAAAAAATATAAATTTAATTTTTTATTTAAAAAGCCTTGTAAAAATTCTTCCACTGTAATATTGGCAGGCATAGATATATATTTATTTTCTGCAAAACTAATCCATGACTTCATATCATATTCCGGTAAAAAATCAATATATGCAACCACCTTCTTTTTGTGGTAAATACCATAAGCTGCATGTCTACTTAGTTGAAAAATAGGAATTCCTGAAATCCCATAATCTGTTAATTGCAACTCTCCCTTTTCATCAACAACATGTTTTCTATCTACAAACAAGCTAATATTGGCATCACATCGAACTCCGGCAATAGATTTCATATCGTTATTTTCAACTCTTAATTGCACCAATGCTGGAACAATAGGAACAATTTTGTGTCCAAATTTTTTAGCATATGTGTAACCGGAAGGATCTAAAATTTTTTTCTCTCCTGCATAACTGCCACAGCTTAAAATGACACGATCAAAGTATAATTTCTTCCCGGAATTTAATATAATTTGAAATTCTTTTTTCTTTTTTTCAATCGAATTCGGATAGTCCTCAGTAAATACGGTCACATTATATTTCTTAAGTTCTAATCTTAACAAATCTAAAATTGTGGAGGCCTGTTCAGAACGCGGATAACAATACCCATTCTTCTCTTTTACAAGCATTCCTAACTCTTGAAAAAACAAAATACACCTTTTTTCATCAAATTGACTTATATAGTCGCTGTACGCATTGTTATTTTGACTATGATAGTCATTATTATTTATGATTTTGTTCGTAAAATTGCATTTTCCGTTTCCTGTTGCAAGTATTTTCTTTCCTATTCTATCTTTTCTTTCGATAATAGTTACCTCTGCACCGTTTCTAGCAGCCGCAATAGCTGCCATCATACCGGAAGCTCCGCCACCAATAATTGCAATCTTCATATTTCATCCTCTTAACTTGTATATGACTCTAAAAATCCATATAACTCTTCAATATCATTGATATATTTTCCTTGTATCAATTCTTGTTTTAAAGAATCCGACAAAGCTTCTGCGTAAATATCTGTTGTTAAATAAATGGTTTTTTTGTCTTTTTCCATAACAACAATTTTACCCTCTTGAACCATAAGATAATACCCCATATTTTTTTCTACCGGCTGATAAAGTTTTCTTACTAAAACTTCAGTAGAGGAAAAACTTTCTAACTGAATGTCTATAAGTCCTTTTTCAATATCTTCCAATGTAGGATCACTCAAATATTCATATAGATTTTCTTCTAATGTAGTTCTATTCATTCCCCAGTATTTTTCCGGCATAGGTATTTCTAATGTGTTTATTTCACCAGTTAAATTATTCTGCTCTAATAAAAGATATTTTGTATCACAAGTAATAATCATCTCTGAAATATTTGTTACCGGATATGGTCTTATATCGGATATTATATTTTCTCCTAAAACATTATATTTATTTGGATAAAAATAATCCAAATATAAAATATGAGAGAAAATACCTAACAAAAACATCATAAAAGGATATACAAAATATAAGCCAATACTTTTCAAAATTTTCATAGTCTTAATCAACTTTCTTTTTTTGACTAGTATTAGCCTATTTTTTTAAGTTATACATTCTCTTTCTTCAAATAAGATTCTATTTGAAACATTTCTGGTTTTAAAGCTCTTAATATTACAAAAAACTCCATGCTACTTACTAGTGCCCAAAAAATAAGTTCTGAAATAATAAATGATATACTTCGAACACTTTCCATATTCACTAATAAATACATAACAACCAACTGTCCGACAAAGGCGATGATTGGAATAAAAATCAAACTCAAATTAAAATCTAATTTTTTTAAAATTTTATAGAAATAAATAGCCAAGGTAACTAAAACAATACCAACACTACCTATTTTTAAATATAACGTTTCTGTAGTACTAGCTGATTTATAAAAAAACATTAAAATATTTTTTGAAAAAAATCCTAAAATACCAAACAATGGCAAAGATAGAATCAAAATTTTTTTGATATCTTCACACAAAAATTTCCAACTCTGCTCAGATAAGCGTTTCATATAACATTTTCTAATCTTTCCTATATTTTGACCTGTAACACTTAAAATCAAAAGAATCAAAATCGTATTCAAAACTAGAATTTTTCCATGATACGCCCCTATAATAGATAATAATTTATTATCTCCTTCGATATTATTAGTATAAACATTAGTAAAAATTAAAATATTACAAAGTCTATAGCTTTTAAAAAATAACAACTCTAAAATTGTAATAAAGAACACCTTTGTAAATTCTAGAATCATTTTTTTTACAGAGAACTTATCTTCTTCTATATTTTTTTGTTTTATATTATTTTGAGAATAAGAATAAATTTTTTTTACCACTATCAAAAATAGCAACGAAAATATACTTCCACAAATACATCCAACAATAATTCCAGCGGCACTAAAAGCCGACTTATATTGATTATTAATCAATAAAGCTCCTATTTTCGAACCATATTTTCCTAAAATTGATGTAAAAATAAGGGCACCTGTACCAGCAATAAAAGCCTCAATAATTTTCGAAAAAGCAGTAGGTACATTTGTGCCTATCCCTTCAAAATATCCTCTTATAACGCCACAAATAGATGTAAATACCAATAAAACAGTTAAAAACTTTATTCCAACTGCAGTTAAGATTGGAAAATCTGTAAACTTAATATAAGAAGATCCAAAAAATAAAACCAAAGCACCTAAGACTGATATGGTAAAACTAATAATCAAGGCTAATACATAAATATGGTTGCACGTGGAATATATTTGCTTTCGACTACGAATTTTCACCATTTTCATGGTAACCTGATAAACTGCATTACCAAAAAAAAGAGCAAACACTCCATAACCTTCAATCGCAAAAGCAAAATATCCGTTTCCCTCATTACCAACCATATTCGTTAACGGAATTCTGAATATATAAAACAAAATGATACCCAATAATGAAATATCAAGGTATAATTGTCTATTTTTTTCATTCGTATTTTTTGTTGTTACTTTTGTCATAATACCTCACAGTTAAGAAAAACTATACACTATCTCTGGTAATTCCTAAAAGATTTAAAATAGCTTCCTGCTTTGAAATCATTATTTTTTCTTCTTCCTCAGTCATGTGATCGTATCCACACAAATGAAGCATGCTATGGGCAATCAAAAAAGCAAATTCTCTTCTTTGGCTGTGACCATACTCTGCGGCCTGTTCAACTACTTTATCTACACTAATAATAATATCACCCAAAATAAGTTCTCCACTATCAGGATCAAAACAATCGAAACCACATTCTTCTAATGTTTCAAAATCAGCTTCCTTCTCATAAGAAACATTCGGAAATGACAATACATCCGTAGGCCTATCAATATTTCTAGTTTCTTTATTAATTTCATGAATTCCATTATTATCTGTTAATACTAAATTTACCTGACATTCATAAGGACATTTTTCGCTATCTAATACAGCCAAAGCGACTGTTTCATATAGTTCTTCCCACGAAAATCCCATTTGATGATTAGTTTCATTATCAGCGTAAAAAGTCATAATATAAGTTCTCCTCAATATATGTATTCTTCATAATTCTTAATTCACGAATGGAAATATCACAATTATTTAATAAATCAGTTCCAAAAAACTTTTCAAAAATCTTATCAATAATCACTTCGTAAGGAATATTTTTTTCTTTGAAATTTTGTTGAGAAATCAAAATTGTTTTAATTACTTTATTGGATGTTAAAACTACACACGATTCTTTTGAACCATAAATTCCTTTTTGACATTCCAATATTAATTCCTGTAAGTCTTCCGGAAACTCATAATATTCAGCAATACTAATTTGGGTTCCATCCTCTTGCTCAATTAATTTATTTGCAATTTTATAATAATAACAACAACCCTTTACTGCTTTATCATTTAAATTTAATTTTCGTGCAATTCGTTCCCCTAAATAAGCCGTATGTATTGCTTCAAAATAAGTATCTTTATCTTCTGTTTTTAATTTTGACATCAATGGAAATTCCTGATCATTAATATCAGAATATTTATCTTGTAAAAGATACATAGATAAACCACTGAAGTATTTTAGAATCAAAACCAATAAAACCATATTAATAAATAAATTTAATAATGGCATAAACAAAACCCCAAAAGTGAAGGGCTGATTTTCAAAAATCACAAAATAAGCAGTTTGCAATACAAAAGAACTGATACATGAAAGTACCATTGGACCCACTACTTGAAAATCCAAATCTAAATTTCGAAAAAAAGACACTCCTAAAAGTCCTATCATGAAATAAAGATGGAATATGGAAATATCACTGCTATTCGACAAAAAAGAAGTCATTAATAAAAGAAAACTTCCACTTGCTAAACCTATGATTGAATTACTAAACATAGATAATACAACCATAATCGACAAAAACACCCACGTTGAAGTCGGTGCAAATATCATTCCTATAGAAACAAAAAAACACACAATAAATACAATCAAAAATCGCAATGGATGATATTGATTATCATATTCCAAACTTTCTTCGTGTTTACATTGATACCATAAAAATATAACAACAAAACATCCCCATAAAAAAGTAATGGTATTTCGAATTATCTCTGCTGTAGGACGATTTAAAATATATGTTATCACTCCTACGATTGCTGTTAAAATTATAATGGTAAAAAAATTAATAATTATTTCTTTTATAATGGCTTTGTTTTTTGCCGTCTTTATCTTTTGATTCATAAATTTCGTATGCCTTTACAATTTTCTGTACTAATGGATGACGTACAACGTCTTTGCTGGTCAAATGACAAAATGCAATATCCTCAATTTTTGTTAAAACTTTCACAGCGATATCAAGACCGGATTCCACACCTGCCGCCAAGTCTTTTTGAGAAGCATCTCCTGTAATAACAACTTTGGATCCAAATCCTATTCTGGTTAAGAACATTTTCATTTGTGCAGGTGTCGTGTTTTGTGCTTCATCTAAAATAATAAAAGCATTATCTAACGTTCTCCCTCTCATGTATGCTAAAGGAGCTACTTCAATCAACCCTTTTTCCATATTCTTCAAAAAACTTTCTGCCCCCATAATCTGATACAAAGCATCATATAAAGGTCGTAAGTATGGATCTACTTTACTTTGAAGATCCCCTGGTAAAAAACCTAACTTTTCTCCAGCTTCGATTGCCGGTCTGGTTAAAATGATTCTTTCAACTTCATTATTTTTAAAAGCAGTAATTGCCATAGCCATAGCCAAATACGTTTTTCCTGTTCCTGCAGGTCCCATTCCAAATACAATCATATTTTTACGAATAGCATCTGCATATTGTTTTTGCCCCAAAGTTTTTGGTTTAATCGGTTTACCGCTTATTGTGTGACAAATCAAATCACTATCTACTGTTAATAATGTATCTTCTTTTTCTTCCATACTCATAGCAATGGCATAATCTACATTTTGTTCTTGAATCTGATTGCCTCTTCTAGATAGCTCCCACAATTCACGAAGCACTTTCTCTGCTTTATGAATATCCTTTTCATTCCCTATAATCTTAATTCCCTCATCTCGATTTACAATGGAAACATGAAACCCTCGTTCTAATTTTTTCGCAAATTTATCAAATTGACCAAATATATTTCTGCTATGCTCCAAGGGCATAGGTAAAAATATTTCGTTGTCTGTCATGTATCTTCCTCCAAAGTCTCGTATTCATCACATTTTATTTTTAAAAGTAACGTTCCCTTTAAATTCGCATGAACACTATTAGTACTTATTTTAACATTTTTTTTAATAATTTGTACCCCTTTTTCCTCTAAAGTTTTTAATATTTTAGATAATTTTTTATCTAAAATCAATTGTGCTTCTTTCAAACTATATTTCTTTTCAATAGGGTTATATTCGTAGTATCTATTTCTATTAATCGAAACAGGTAATGATAAAACTGAAATAAGAGGAATATCTATAACTTCAGACATAATATCATAGGTTTTAAAAGATATTTTTTTAAGTGGTACTAAATATTGTTTTTCTTTCCATACAACTTCAAATTTTTGAATTATGTTTTGAGTATACTCTTTTTCTATATAGTTTAAATCTAAAGATTCATTAATAGGATACTCATAAAGCAAAAAAATATCACCATCAGCTTTACAATAAGAAGTAGACTTAATTGTTCCATCTTCTGCAGGTATCTCTACCTTTCCTAAAATTAAAGCATCTCCTTTCTTTACTGTCATCCCCTCTTTTACAACTAACGTTCCCTTTCTTAAAAGTACAGAATCTACAACACCTGAAACAGGGGCAACCAAATTCATATAATAATTTTCCTGGTAAAAATCAGGATTTTGTACCTTATTTTCTTTTATACTAATTCTTAAACATGTGCCTTCTAAATACATGGAAACCCATGTGACTTGAGGATATTTTTTTCGAAAATCTGTTTTTAATTTTTGAATTGGAATTTCTTTTAATGACATTCCGTAAGTAACACCTTCTGTTAAAAGAAAATCCCTTACCATATCTGAAGTAATAGATTGATTACCATCCAAATGAACATTCCATAGAAAATTTGAACTTAATATTAAAATACATACACATAAAAATGGTAAAAAAATAAAAACCTTTCTTTTCATAAATTCTCTAATCAAATAATAAATGCCACTTTTTTTAATAATTTTACATTTAACTTTTGTTTTTCTTGCATATGATTTTAAAGAAAAATAATCAGCAGCAGATATTTTAAAATAATAACTATCATCTTGAAATCTGATTTTATAAAGTTTGAGATTATGATAGGAACATAAGTTAAAAAAACGCTCTGCTTGTTCACCATAAATACATATTTCAACTATAGTGAAATGATTCATAAACTACTCCCTGTCACAAATTTAATATTTTGAATATTTCCTTTAATTTTCATTTCCTCTTTTGTATATTCTTCAATAGATAATTCTGTACCAATAATATCAAGCTGAAAATATTTACATTGAAGCACTATTACATCCGGTTGATATTTGATTAAATTTTTAAAATTTTCAATAGCAATTTCCCTATTCCCAACCATAGAAATAAGAGAAGCTCCCAAAAAAACATCTTTTGGGAGCTGACATGCAGTTATTATTTTTTCATTTAAAATAGGTTTATTCTTCTTCATACTTAATTTTATGTGTTATAAAAATATATATGCTATTTTTATAACAAACTAAAATAAAAAAACCGTAATTACCAATACTGATAACTACGGTTAAAATCCAATCTATATTTAATTATTAGATCAATTTTGTTGGATCAACTACATAAGAACCTGTTGCAATCTTTATTAAATCTATTAATGCAAAAACACCACCTAAACCACAGCAAAGAAGCATAATAATTTTAAAGACACCTTTTTTTGTTTCGCCCATCATAAAGTTATGAATACCTAAACCACCAAGGAAGAAACAAACGATAAGCATTGTCGTTTTATCTTGTCCATTTAAATCGCCTGCTTTTCCTTTATTTTTTAACGCCACACCACATGATAAACATACTTCAGCATTTGGTCTAGTTGCAGCACCACATTCTTGGCAAAAAGAAGATCCCTCTCCTACTTTAACACCACATTTCAAACAAACTGCCTGATTATTATTCATGTTTTCACCACAATTTGTACAATACATAACTATCTCTCTCCTCTTAATTATTTTAATTTTGTCGATAAATGTCGACAATTTAATTATTTCATAATAGGCATATTTTGTCAATATTGTATCTATGATGCCACGATTTCTTATAATTAAAGTTTTATATGCTGTAAAACAGAAAAACCGCAATTACCAATACCGATAACTGCGATTAAACTCCAATCTCTATTTAATTATTACCTTCCACTTACTTATGATACGGTTCGTTTGCAATAATACGAAAACACCGATAAATTTGCTCAGATAAAATCACTCTCATTAACTGATGAGGAAATGTCATGTCAGAAAAACTAAGCTGTCTGTCTGCTCTATTTAAAACAGTAGAATGCAATCCTAACGAACCACCTATAACAAACGCAATAGAGCTTTTTCCTGATAAACCTAATTGGTTGATTTCATTAGCAAAAGCAACAGAATCTAATTTTTTACCTTTAATTGCAAGGACATAAACAAACATATCCTGACGGATATGTTTTAGAATCTTATCTGCTTCTTTAGATAAAATTAGTTGTTCTTCTACTTCTGAACACTTTTCCGGTGTTTTTTCATCGGATACCTCTATAATTTCAAATTTACAATACTTAGAAAGACGTTTGGCATACTCATCAATAGCATCTCTGTAAAATTTTTCTTTAATCTTTCCAACCGAAACAATTGTTATTTTCATTTTTTTATTCCTTTTACAAAAAAACTGTTGTAAAAATATGGGCATAAAATCAACTCATTTTTTACAACAGCTAATTATATTTTATCCGAAAATTTCGGGATAAATATCATCAATAAAACTATCCAAGAAAGCAGCATCTAAATTCATAAATTTATGAGTAATCATTTCCTTCATTTTTTCAGTTCGTGAAAAATATAATAATTCTTCACTGGATTCCTCTAAATCTGAATCAATATTTTCGCGTTTCATATTTTCCTTACACCATGATGTAAGATTTTTTGTCAGCATATCCTCTTCAGAAGCTTTTATTTCAAACTTTTTATAGGATTTTACAGACAAAATTCCCATCACAATAAAAAGAACAAACAAAGTGCCCATGACTCCAATAATCAAATATTTAGAGAACAAATTCATATGTAATGGAATAACATTAAACAAAATCAAAAGAATAAATAGAAACCCAATTCCACCAACAAACAAAAGCGAAAATCCTCCTGATTTAAATTCTTCTGCCTTTTTTGAAGATTCTATATAAACACCAGGACCTTCTGCCAACTGTTTTCTTCGTTCCATAGCTTCTTTTTTTGATTCTTCAAACATTGCTTTAATCTCTTCTTCGCTACTGTTTTGAAAAAATTCTTCCATAGTTTCATTTAAACTCTGATCTTCATTTGTTGTTTTATCAGATAATTCTGCAACTAAAACAGTACCACAATCAGCACAAACCTCAATCCCATCACGATATTCTGTTTCACATTTTGGACACCATGCCATAATCTTATCTCCAAGTAGTTTTACTTCACTATTTATAAAATGTTATTTGTTACTTAAATATTCATGAATTCCTTTAGCTCCGGCTTTTCCAGCACCCATAGCTAAAATAACAGTTGCAGCACCCGTAACAGCATCTCCTCCGGCATAAACACCTTCTTTACTTGTTTTACCAAATTCTTCATCTGCCACGATACATTGCCATTTATTAATCTCTAATCCTTCTGTAGTAGAAGAAATCAAAGGATTAGGACTGGTACCTAAAGACATAATTACAGTATCAACATCCATGACAAATTCAGAGTTCGGTTTTACAACCGGACGTCTTCTTCCGGAAGCATCAGGTTCTCCTAATTCCATCTGTACACATTTCATGCCACATACCCAGCCATTATCATCTTTTAAGATTTCTACCGGATTTGTTAATAAATCAAAAATAATTCCTTCTTCTTTTGCATGATGCACTTCTTCCACTCTGGCTGGTAATTCTTCCTCACTTCTACGATATACAATATGTGTTTCGGCACCTAATCTTAAAGCAGTACGAGCTGCGTCCATAGCAACATTACCACCGCCAACAACAGCAACTTTTTTACCACGCATAATTGGAGTTGGTGAATTAATATCAAATGCTTTCATAAGGTTACTTCTGGTTAAATATTCATTTGCAGAAAATACACCATTGGCATTTTCACCTGGAATTCCCATAAATTTAGGAAGTCCTGCACCGGAACCAATAAATACTGCACTGAATCCTTCCTCTTCTAACAATTCATCAATTGTTACAGATTTTCCAACTACAACATTAGTTTCAATCTTAACTCCTAAAGATTTTACATTTTCAATTTCTTTTGCAACTACAGCTTTTTTAGGAAGACGGAATTCTGGAATACCATATACTAATACACCACCTGCTTCATGTAATGCTTCAAAAATTGTCACATCATATCCCATCTTTGCAAGGTCGCCTGCACATGTAAGTCCTGCAGGACCGGAACCAATTACAGCCACCTTTTTACCTAATTTTTCTTTTGCGCCTTCCGGTTTAATTCCTTGTTCACAAGCCCAATCAGCTACGAAACGTTCCAATTTACCAATGGATACAGGATCTCCCTTAATTCCACGAATACATTTACCTTCGCACTGACTTTCCTGAGGACATACACGACCACATACTGCGGGTAATGCAGAAGATTCACTAATAACTTGATAAGCAGCTTCTATATTACCTTCTTTAACCTGTTGTACAAAACCAGGAATATCAATAGAAACAGGACATCCTTTCACACACTGCGCATTTTTACAATTAATACATCTGGAAGCTTCTGCCATAGCTTCTTCCATATTATATCCTAAACATACCTCTTTAAAATTGGTTGCTCTTTCTTTTGCATCCTGTTCTCTAACAGGCACTTTATTTAAAACGTCCATTTTATCTTCTCCTCACATTACCTTAGTTGCAATTTCCACATCCACCATGATGAGTATCGCCTTCTTTTTCTTTTAAGTAAGCTCTACCTTCCGCAGTTTTATATATCTGCTGTCTTTTCATAGCTTCATCAAAATTCACCAAATGTCCATCAAATTCAGGTCCATCAACACAAGCAAATTTCACTTCATCTCCAACAGTTACACGACATGCACCACACATACCTGTTCCATCTACCATAATTGGATTTAAACTTACAACGGTAGGAATTTCTAATTTTTTTGTCAAAAGACAGACAAACTTCATCATGATCATAGGTCCAATAGCTACGCAAAGATCATATTTTGCTCCATTATCCACTAAATCTTCAATGGTATTTGTAACCATACCGCTTCTACCATAAGAACCATCGTCTGTTGTTATGTATAAATTTCCGGCAACAGCTTCCATTTCTTTTTCTAAGATTAATAAGCCCCTGTTTTTCGCTCCTACAACAACGTCTACTGCCACACCATGTTCATGAAGCCACTTTACTTGTGGATATACAGGTGCTGTACCTACACCACCGGCAACAAAAAGAATTTTTTTATTTTTTAAAACTTCAATATCTTCTTCAATCAATTCAGAAGGTCTTCCTAAAGGACCTACAAAATCGTGGAAAGAATCTCCTGACTTTAAATTCGCCATTTTTAAAGTTCCGCAACCAACACACTGGAATACAATGGTAACAGTTCCTGTCTCACGATTATAATCACAAATTGTAAGTGGAATACGTTCTCCTTCTTCATCCATTCTTACAATAACAAACTGGCCAGGTTCACATTTTTTTGCAACTCTTGGCGCTTCCACTTCCATAAGATAGATGTTTGTTGTGAGTTCTTCTGCTCTTATGATTTTATACATACTTCCTCCATTCCGTCCGCTTGCAGACGTACGCTTAATTTATTTCATTGTTTTAATAAAATATTTCCTATTAGTTTAATAGATAGCATATAAAAAGGCAAGCCATAAACTAAAATTCGACTCTTGTGAAATTTCCCTCTCCATCTGAAATTAATTTATAAACGTTACCATATAAAACATCTACTGCATAAAAATTTTGTAATGGATTATTAATTTGATTTTCCAAATAATGCTCTTCAAAAACATAATAATCTATTTCTGTTTCTGAAATAGGATATTTATAAAAATAACGAAATACCCCATATCTGTCTTGAATTGCTCCATTTTTATCCAAAATATGCCCTGTAGCAATTAATTTTTGAACTATTTTTATTTCGGCTTCTTCTAATGTAATACCGGTTTTTAAATTTAACATAAAATTACGTTGTGTAATGTCACTTTCGTTTCCTTTTTCGGAAATGGCAATAAAATTAAAATTACTTTCTCCTAAAGGCATAGGTATTGGTTGCGTATACTCTAAACTCTCCATTGTTGGTGATGTCAAATCCGTAGTATAAAAAACCCTTGTTCCTGTCTCTACAGCAACTTCAATCAAAGTCCCATGAACATAATTTCCACTTGAAACACTAACAATCGGAGCCATTGGAGTATCTGAAATAATCTGATATTCAAAAGTTTCAGCATCACCTAAAAAGTTATATGGATTTTCATAAACAACATTTAATATGTGATTTCCATTACCAATTTTTATCGATTCCTCATATTTCTGAGAATTCTTTGTCGGTTGTGTTCCGTCTAAAGTATAATAAATATTTCCTAAATATTCCTTATCAAATGAAATTTCTATCGCTTCATTATATGTTCCACTTTCATAACTCGGTCTAGGTACAACACATAAAAATTCCCAATATTTTTCTCTTAAATGCTCATATTCACACCTCTTTAAGTATTCCATGAGCTTGATATAATTCTTCTGCTCTTCCAGATACGAAAAAAGAAACTCATATGCGTATTCAGAATTTTGTGGTAATTCTAATGCTGATAATGCTAAATTATATGCAACATCTTCTTCACCCAACATCATCTTAACTTCAGCTTCTTTTATGTACCAATAAGCATCTTGATTATTTTTTTTTCGAATATCATGATAAATTTGTGATGCTTTGTAATAATCAGATATTTGAACGGCTTCCATAGCTTGTTTATTTTTATAGAATGTACCATTCTTATATTTACTTATTCCTAAAAATAAGAACGCAGCAAAAATAAAAACAATTGCTAAAATTAATGTAAAAGAAGGAACCTTTCTATCTTTTAAAGACTTTCTATCTGTACTTTTAACATCCTTATCTTTCTCTTTTAAGGAAGTACTAATATCAAACAAACTTTCAGCAATGCTTTTTTCAATCTCCGGCTCAAAATCAGGAACAATCTGATATTCTGCTCCACAAATGTCACAATATAAATGTCCGGAAGCAAGAGTTGCTCCACATTTTTGACATTTCATAATATCAAATCCTTTATATTAAAATTCATAATTACAATATACTTCATTTCAACTAACAAAAGTTTGTGGTTTATAAATAATCTTCTATATATTGTTCAAACTGCTCTAATGACATAAGAACCTTCCTCGGTTTTGTGCCTTCTTCTTCTCCAACAACACCAGCTTCTGCAAGCTGATCCATAATTCTTGCGGCACGATTAAAACCAATTTTAAATACTCTTTGCAACATTCCTATAGAAGCTTTTTCTTTTTCAATAATAAATTTACCGGCATCAACAAAGTAACCATCTTTTTCGTCAATACCACTTCCATTTGTCCCCGTTGATGATGAATTACCAATATTCTTTATTTTATCTTCAATAGCTTCGCTGTACACATTACCAATATTCTGATTTTTCAAGAAATCTACTATATTTCCTACTTCTTCATCAGAAACAAAAGCTCCTTGTATACGCGCAGGTTTTGGATAACCCTGAGGATAAAATAGCATGTCACCTTTTCCTAATAACTTTTCAGCACCATTCATATCTAAAATAGTTCTGGAATCAACACCACTAGATACTGCAAATGCTACACGACTCGGCATATTTGCTTTGATCAAACCTGTAATGACGTCTACACTTGGACGCTGGGTAGCAATGATTAAATGAATTCCTGCTGCACGAGCTAACTGTGCCAAACGACATATAGATTCTTCCACTTCTCCCGGAGCTACCATCATCAAATCTGCAAGCTCATCTACAATAATTACAATCTGTGGCATTTTTGATAAGCCTTCTCCGGCTCCGGCAGCAATTCTTCTTTCAACCTCAGCATTATATCCTTTTAAATCACGAACATTAAAATCTGCAAATTTCTGATAACGGTCTGTCATTTCCGCTACTCCCCAATGAAGAGCTGCTGCAGCCTTTTTCGGGTCTGTAACTACCGGAATTAACAAATGCGGGATTCCATTATAAACACTTAGTTCAACAACTTTTGGATCGATCATGATTAACTTCACTTCATCCGGAGTCGCCTTATACAGCAAACTCATGATTAAAGTATTGATACAAACTGATTTTCCACTACCTGTAGATCCTGCAATCAACATATGTGGCATTTTTGCAATATCTGCCACAACAACCTTACCGGCAATATCTTTTCCTACTGCAAATGATAATTTAGAAGGAAAATCCTGATATTCTTTACTTTCTAATAAATCTCGTAAACCAACAGAAGCATTCTCTTTATTGGGTACTTCAATTCCTATGGCAGCTTTTCCGGGAATTGGTGCCTCCATTCGAATGTCCGTAGCAGCTAGATTTAATTTGATATCATCTGCTAAACCAACAATTTTACTTACCTTTACCCCTTGTTCCGGTTGTAACTCATAACGAGTTACAGCTGGTCCCTGACTGATATCCGTAATCGTAACTTTAACACCAAAGGTATTCAATGTTTGCTGTAAGCGCATGGCAGTTTCTTTCAACTGCTCCATTCCATTTTTACTTTGTCCTGAGTCTATTTTCTTTAAATAAGATAATGGAGGGAAAACATATGGTTTAGAAGCTTTTTTTGCATCTTCTTTCATAGCTTTCACATCCTGTCCTGCAGCTTTCATTATTTTTTCTTTTTCTGAAAGTTCCTCTAACTTTGCCACCGGACGTTTTACTTTTACTGTAGGAGGTGCTATTTCTTCAAAACGTTCTTCAACAGCTTCCTCTTCAATATCATTTACATTAGGTAAAAGCTCTTTCATATCTGTTGGAACACCGGAATTTTCATAAACTTCCTCTACAACAATATCATCCACTTCAATTTGATGGGCACTATGGATACGAATATTATCAAAATTAAATTCTGGTGCAGTAGATGTTGGAGCAACAATTTTTTCTTGTACCTCTATTATTTCCTCAAAATCTTCTAACGTAATTTCATGCAAATTATCATTTCGTAAAAGAGGTTTGGTTATTTCTTTTGTCAACTTAGTATCCAGCATCACACCACTGATTTTCTTATCCATACGAAGAATTTTTTCAGCATCTTCTCTACTATCATTTTCTTCTTTTACAATATTTTCATCATTCTGTTGTTTTTGCTTTTGTAAATTGATCTCATTTCTTTTTTGTTTTTCAAGGATTAACTCTTCCTTACGTTTTGCAGCCTTTTCTTTACGATACTTGGCATCATCTTTAGCAGTACTCACAACATATCTGCTACCTTTTTTCACACCATTTACAAATGACTTCTCTGTAATAATAACAATACAACAAATTGCCAGCACTAATAAAACAAAAACAGTTCCTATGGTATCTAACAACGAATGTAACAGATAAGTAATAGAACCACAAATGATTCCACCACCCGCATGTACATCTTTTCCCAAATTAAAGATTGTCGAGATATTATATCCCCCACCTAAAGTATCTTTACCTTGAAAAAGGTGTAATACACAACTCACTATTACAAATAAAACTATAGAAGCAATTAATTTCATAATTGCATGAATATTTCCTTGATTAGAGATACCAAAAGCTATAGCAACAAAGAAAAATATTGGTGCAAGATAGGCTAATACACCAAATAAACCAAATAAAAGTCCTGATATTGCATTCCCCACAGGGCCAATAATTCCAAAATTACATAAAAATAATAAAATAGTAATCGCTAACAACACAAGAAGAGTAAGTTCATTACTGATCATTCTCTCTTGCTCAGTTCTTTGTCTTGGTGACTGTTTTGTAGTATAAGTTGCAGCATTTGTTCTTCTTCTATTAACATTTGTATTCTTATTTGCATTTGTATTTTTAGAAGCACTATTTCTTTTCCGTGTGCCTGAATTTGTAGTCATAAATGTAAAAAAACCTTCCTAAATATTCACTTTGGTAAAAAAATACCTAGGACAGTATAGCATAAAATTTTATGCATTTTCAATCATTTCATGTAATTTTGAAATGGCTTTGTTAATTCCTCCAACTTCATCAATTAAGCCTTCCTCCACGGCTTCCTTACCTACCAAAATTGTTCCTACATCTTTAGTGAGCATTCCTGTTTGCATCATTAAAGTTTCTAATCTTTTTTTTGAAATATTACAATGCTTACTTACAAAAGTAATAATCCTATCCTGCATTTGCTTAAAATAATCATACGTAGGCTGTGCTCCAATCACAAGACCATTTAATCGTACCGGGTGAATCACCATAGTTCCCGTAGGTACAATAAATGAATATTTGCTGCTTACTGCAATAGGTACGCCAATAGAATGACTTCCACCTAAGACCAAAGATACCGTAGGTTTACTTAAAGAAGAAATCATTTCTGCTATAGCAAGGCCCGCTTCCACATCTCCACCCATGGTGTTTAATAACAATAATACACCATGAATATCCTTGGAATCTTCAATCGCTGCAAGCATAGGTAAAATATGCTCATATTTTGTTGATTTAATATTATTACCTAATACATCATGACCTTCGATTTCTCCAATAATCGATAACAACTGAATTTTATGTTTTTTCTCATTTGTATTAAGCATAATTTTTCCATCTTTTTCCAGTTGTTCTTCCTTCCATCTTTCTTCTTCAATTCTCTCTTCTACTTTTATTTTTTTCTCTTCTTGATTTGAATTATTTTTTTTATTATAGTTCTTACCTTTTGACATACACTTTCTCCTTAAGATTTACATGGCATTGTCTGTATAACATATAAATATGATTATTTATATGTATTAGGATGTCATAAAAAAAAGAGCTTATTCAGCTCTTTTTAAGTTAAAAAAATATTTATTTTTCTTTCAAATCATAATCATCTTCCACATCATAATTATTCAAATCATAATGCATCAAATCTTTTGTTGGTTCAAATGCATATGTCATTTCTTTTTTTACATGTTTTTTAGGTAATGGCAATGGATTTTCGATAAATTTAATAACCGGTTTATCTATGGGTTCATTTTCAACAGAAGAGCCATTATCTTTTATATCACATGTATTTGTATTTTCAGATGTTTCCAAACAACATACACCCTCAGTAACCTGTACACTTACAGAATCATTCATACTTTCAATATTCGCATCTACAACATTCTTGTTTTCATATATTTTTACTCGAGACTCTGTGTTTCGAACCTTCAAAAATACATAGAATAACAAACCAACTGTCATAATACCCAATAAAGCAACATATTGACTACTTTTATGTACAGAGCATAAAAAGCTTATTTTGTCATAATACCATATCACAAAATTTTCTTTTGTAAGTGCAAAATTATTCCAAAGATAAAACATCACAAAGAATGCATTTACCCATCCCATAAAGAATCCTACTAAATGTAAGACTTTTTTCTTTTCTTCTCCTTTCACATGAAAAAGAGAGAAAATTATAAAGAATATCGTAAGACACCAGCCTGATAAATCAATATAACTATATAATCCTAATAATATTCCTAATAAAATATGACCAACCAATGTTCTGCTTAAACCTGTAAGCAAATAAATTCCAAGCAAAAATATTAGACCTGATAAAAACCAAATGCCATGCATGGAATCATCTAATAGAATGGGATAATAAAACAAACTGGAAATCATTCCAAAAAAGAGAATTACCAATGAACTCCAAAAATTATTTATTTTTTTTGCGCCAAAGTAGAAAAATAATATCCCTAATAGCTGAAAAATCAAATTAATTATTGGAACAACCTCTACTTTATTCCCTAAAAAGGAAAATAAAACAGATAAAATAAAGGTATACAAGCTTTCCTGATTCAAATATTCCACAAAATAAACTCCATGAGAATGTATAAATGCCTGTACACATAAGGAACCACCATTTATGATTTTCCATTGACTAAGAATGGCTTGCCAGATTCCATAAGACCCAACAAGGTTTGCAACCATGATTAAAATCCCTATTTCAAACAATATTTTACCCGTTTTTTTGTTTCCATCCACATGTTCTAATTTCATTAATCTGCCTTTTCAATTGCCTGCGCCAAATCTGAGATGATATCATCTACATTTTCAATACCAACCGATAAACGGATTAAATCAGGTGCCACTCCTGCTTCTACAAGTTGTTCATCTGTCATCTGACGATGAGTATGACTGGCAGGATGTAATACACAAGTTCTAGCATCTGCTACATGAGTAACAATCGCTGCTAATTCTAAATGATCCATCATTTTACCTGCACCAACTCTACCTGATTTTAAACCAAAGGAAATAACACCACAGCTTCCCTTTGGCATATATTTCTGTCCTAAATCATAATATTTATTACTCTTAAGTCCCGGATAATTTACCCAAGCAACACTTTCATGACTTTCTAAAAATTCTGCAACTTTTAATGCATTACTACAATGTCGTTCCATACGTAATGGTAAAGTTTCTAATCCAACATTTAATAAGAAAGCATTTTGAGGTGCCTGAATAGAACCTAAGTCACGCATTAATTGTACAGTTGCTTTTGTAATATAGGCTCCTTTTCCAAATTTTTCAGTATATGTAACACCATGATAAGAATCATCCGGAGTACAAAGTCCTGGAAACTTTTCTGCATGAGCCGCCCAATCAAAGTTACCACTATCCACAATACAACCACCTACCGTCATACCATGTCCGTCCATGTATTTTGTTGTAGAATGAGTTACAATATCAGCTCCCCATTCAAAAGGATTACAATTAATCGGTGTTGCAAAAGTATTATCAATAATTAACGGAACACCTGCTTCATGAGCAAGAGTTGCAAATTTTTCAATATCCAAAACAACTAATGCAGGATTTGCTATTGTTTCCCCAAAGACACATTTTGTATTCGGTTGAACTGTTTTTCGTAAGTCTTCTAAAGAAGCATCCGGATCGACTACCGTGCATTCAATTCCCATTTTTTTCATAGTTACAGTTATCAAATTATGTGTTCCTCCATAAACTGTGGAAGACATAATTACATGATCACCCGCTTCACAAATATTAAAAATAGCATAATAATTTGCTGCTTGACCCGAAGATGTAAGCATTGCTGCCACACCACCTTCTAATTCACAGATTTTAGCTGCTACATAATCATTGGTAGGATTCTGTAATCTGGTGTAAAAATATCCACTTTCTTCCAAATCAAATAATTTTCCCATCTGTTCGCTGGTTTCATATTTGAAGGTTGTACTTTGATAAATAGGTAAAATTCTTGGCTCACCTTTCTTTGGCTGCCATCCTGACTGAATACAAATAGTCTCTTTTGCATAGTTTTTGCTCATAATAGTTCCTCCCGAATTTAAGATGTTTTATTCATCCCAGTTATGATATACAGACTGGACGTCATCATCCGCATCTAATAAATCTAAAGTTTTCTGAAGATTTTTAATTGCTGTTTCATCTGTTAATTCCACATAATTTTGAGGAATCATAGTAACTTCTGCACTTACAAGGGCAATACCTGCTTCTTCCAAAGCTTTTTTTACATCATCAAAAGCTTCTGGAGAAGTTAATACCTCATAGCTATCATCTTCTTCGTTAAAATCATCAGCTCCGGCATCCAATGCAGTCATCATTAAATCATCCGCATCCAAATCACATTCTTCTTTGTCAATGATAATTTGGCCTTTTTCATCAAAACTAAAGGATACACATCCCGGTGTACCAATACTTCCCTGTCCTTTTGTAAAAGCACTTCTTACATTGGAAGCAGTTCTGTTTTTGTTATCTGTTAATGCATTTACAATAATCGCAATACCATTTGGACCATAACCTTCATATGTAACATATTCGTAATTTACATTCCCAAGATCTCCGGCCGCCTTTTTAATTCCTCTTTCAATAGTATCATTCGGCATATTGTTAGATTTTGCTTTTTCAATAACTTTTGCTAATTTAAAGTTATTAGAAGGATCCGGACCACCTTCCTTTACTGCAACTGCAATTTCTCTTCCGATAATGGTAAAAATCTTACCTTTAGCTGCGTCGTTCTTTTCTTTTTTGTGCTTAATATTCGCAAATTTTGAATGTCCTGACATGTATTTTCCTCTTTCTGCCATTAGGCTTAAAATATCTTTTCGTATCACCTAAATATATCAAAAACATTAAGGTAATTCAAGACTTATCTTTAGCGCTTCATTGACTTGTTCCATAATAAAATCATCCAAATGACAAACTTTATCCTTTAATCTTTTTTTATCAATGGTACGAAGCTGTTCTAATAAAATTACAGAATCTTTTACCATTTCATATTTTGCACATGCCAAATCTATGTGCGTTGGTAACTTATGTTTGGTTAATCTTGAGGTAATGGCTGCACAAATCACCGTTGGACTATGCTTATTCCCCATATCGTTTTGTATAATTAAAACCGGTCGAATGCCACCTTGTTCGGAGCCAATTACCGGTCTTAAATCTGCATAATATACATCCCCGCGTCTCAAAATATCACTTCCTTCATATAATATAGCTTTTATCACATTAAAAGTATTGCCACATTATTCGAAGGTATACTAAAGATTTATAATTATTTACATAAGATTTCATCCATCTTATTTCATTACAAATCCCTTTTCTTACGTAATACTTTCAAACAAGTAATCATCAAAATAATCCTTTGCATAACGTTCCACATCATCTTTATAATAAATTCTTGGAACTCTTTTTCCAATATCACAAACTAATTCATAATTGAAGCGATCTGCCATAATACCTAATGCTTCCATTGTAATGGTTTCGTCATGAAAACTTCCAATCAAAACTACTTCATCACCTACGTTAACATTTTCAATCTCTGTTACATCTACCATAAATTGATCCATACAGACCTTTCCTAAAATAGGAGCTTTCTTTCCCTGAATTAATACATAACCTATATTAGAAAGATTTCTGGGATAACCATCACCATATCCTACCGGAATCGTCGCAATTTTAGTTTTTGTTTTTGTGATATATGTTCCACCATAGCTGATTTCTTTTCCAGCCTCCAAAGTTTTTATATATACAATATGACTATGAAGCGAAAATGCTGGTTTTAAATTAAAAGATTCTTTTTTTATTTCTTCCGATGGCCATAAACCATATGTTGCAATTCCAATTCTAACCAAATCCATATGCGTATGAGGCATTTCCATAGCTGCCGCACTATTAGCACAATGCTTAAAAGGAATTTTAATTTGTAACGTTTGTTCCACATTTTTATAAAAATCAGAAAATAATTCAAACTGTCGATTCGCGTCTGTTTTATCCTCATAATCAGCTTTTGCAAAATGGGTAAACATACCTTCCAAATTCAACCACTTTGAATCCTTAATTTTAGAAATAAATTCAAGACTTTTTACTTCCGGTATGATACCAATTCGTCCCATACCTGTATCTACTTTTACATGTACAAAAGCCTGTTTATTCTGTTTCTTTGCTTCTTCTTCAATGATAGAAAGCATATCTTCACGAAAAACAGTAAAACGAATTTCGTCATGTATCATCTGCTCATAGGCGTAAGGAAAAACATATCCTAACACTAAAATTGGCTTTGTAATTCCGGCTTTTCTAAGAATAAAAGCCTCCTCAGCAGTAGCTGTTGCAAAACCATGCATAAAAATTTGATTTTCCAATTCTTTTGCAATCGGTACTGCTCCATGACCATATCCATCAGTTTTAACAACAGCAATAATTTTTGTGTCCGGTAATAAATGTTTTGCTATTACATTCATATTATGAGAAATGGCATCTAAATCAATAGCTGCATATATTCGATCATAATGTTTTTTCATATTTCCTCCGAAAAGTTTATCTCTTTTCTTTTTTATTAAGAAAGTACTTTTACAATGCTTTCTATAATATCTGTAGCAAGTACACTATATTTGTTTTTTTCTCTAACAGCTTCATCTCCTGCCAATCCATGTAAATAGACACTACACAAAGCAGTATCAAAAACCGGTAAATCAAGGGCCAGTAAAGCTGCCGTAATTCCGGTTAAAACGTCTCCGCTTCCGGCAGTAGCCATTCCATCATTCCCTGTTAAATTTATAGCTAAATGTTCTTCATCGCAAATCACGGTGTTGGCATCTTTTTTCACAACCACTGCCTTTAAATCAGTGGCTAACTTTCTTGCTATTTCGATACCCTCATTTTCAATTTCAATTTTACTCCTATGAGTCATTCTTGAAAGTTCCATTACATGAGGTGTTAATATTATAGAACGTTTTGTATCTCTATTTTGTTGTAATTCTTTTAAATCTTGATACGTACTATTATCCTCTAATAAATTTAAACTGTCAGCATCCATAACCAATGGTTTATTGGATTCACGCATTACTTTCATAAGCATGATTCTTGCTATATCATCGGTACCAATTCCCGGACCAATTGCCACAACATCTGCCCATTTCAAACCCTTTTCTACCTGCTCTGATGCCTGTTGAACATTCTCATAAGCATCTACCATCGCTTCCGGTAAATGAACCAAAATATCTGACTTATTTGCTTTGTGGGTACAGATACGTAACATACCACATCCAGAATAAAAACATGCTTTTCCTGCTAAAATAGCTGCTCCTCCCATGGAAGCACTACCTGCAATCAGTAACACTTTTCCAAAAGTTCCTTTATGGCCAAAGGAATCCCGCTTAGGCAAGTAATCCTTTATATTTCCTGTTAATGTAAACATTTCGGGCAACTGTTCTAAAAAACTCTCCCTGGTAATACCTATAGATTTTTTTATTACTTTTCCGGCATATCTGGCACCAGGAAGTAAATAAAGTCCTCTTTTTAAAAACGCAAAAGTAAGAGTCATATCAGCTTCAAAAGCTACATTAAAACATTTTCCTGTAGTAGAATCAATTCCTGATGGAACATCTAAGGAGATTTTAATTCCGTTATAAGAATTTATTTCTTTAATCATATTTGCAATAGAACCTGTAATATTACGATTTAATCCTACTCCAAAAATTCCATCTACTATAATATCATATGACACATTCGGTAGTTGTGTCACAATAGGTAAATTCATAGCTTTTAAAATTTCATATTGGAACTTAGCCGTTTCACTAAAACCATTTTCTAAATCACCATTTGATGTTACCATGCAAACGGTAACATCTCTGTGGTGCTGATGAAGGAGTCTTGCCAATGCCATTGCATCACCACCATTGTTTCCCTTTCCTGCCAAAATCAAAATACGGCAAGACTTTTGTTCAGATAACGGTAAAATTTCTTCTAAACAAGCCATCGCAGCCTGTTCCATCAAAACAATTCCCGGCACTTTAAAATGATGAATAGTATTACTATCGTATCTTTGCATTTCTTCTGAAGTAACCAAATAATCTATCGGTTCCATTTCGCATGCTCCTAAAGTTTTTTCTTTTCTCTCATCTGTTCACGTTGTTGGATAATTTTATCTACATGCTCCTGCTTCATATCAAAAATTTCAACCACATCAGCTCCAAAAATATCATGCATATATGCATATAATTCATGATTTTTGATTTCTTTTTCTTGTTTACGTACAATATTTTTCTTTAATTCAACACGAATTTTTGTAATCCATTCGCCAATTTCATCAATTTCTTTTGTATTAGTCTGAAGAACCTCATAACACATTTCCATTGTTCGAATCATAAGCTTATAATTAGCTTCGTCTATTTGTCTAGGAATTTCCAACAGTTTATCCTGATAATCTTCCAATTTTTGATTACATTCTTCGATCAACCGTTTATTTTCCTCAACTTTTTTATCAGAAGCAACATCATTATGTTCCATTAATTGAACAATCTCATCCATAAGCTTTTTCTTAATTTTACGAATACTTTTTGAATCAGTATTCATTTTTCCCTGAAGCTTTAAGAGAGTATTTAATTCCCCTTCTAATCTTTTCAATTCCCGATCCGGCTCCATCATTGTAAATAGTCTGTGCCATTTATTATCCAAAGTCAAAACAGGAATCCGTTTATTTTCCAAAGATTTTATAAAAATATCCTCTTTTTTTGATGCCATAACGATGCTCCTATTATTTTTTCCCTATATCATGATAACGACTACTATTATAAGAAAGCTTCATAAGACTATCTGACAAATGAACATTTTCTACCTGTACATTTTCCGGTACATTTAAATCTATATGCGCAAAATTCCAAATAGCTTTGATATTACATTCAACTAATTTTTCTGCAACTGTTACTGCAGATATTTTTGGAATTGTTAAAACAGCAATATCTATATCATTCTTTTTAATAAAAGAACTTAACTCTTCCATAGGTCTAATTTCTATGTCTCTAATTTTCAAACCATATAATTTGGGATTATGATCAAAAATTCCCTTAAAAATAAATCCTCTACGCTCAAAATTATTGTAATTTAAAAGAGCTTGTCCCAAATTACCGGCACCTATCAAAATTAGATGATGTTCTTTATCCAAGCCCAAAATTTTAGCAATCTCCACATAAAGATATTCTACATTATAACCATATCCCTGTTGACCAAAACCACCAAAATGATTTAAATCCTGTCGTATTTGAGATGCCGTAACATGCATTTTTTTACTAAGCTCTTGAGAGGAAATACGTTCCACGCCTTCGTCCTTTAATTCCCCCAGATAGCGATAATAACGTGGCAACCGACTAATAACCGCCTGAGATATTTCTTTATATTCCAATGATTTGCCCTCCTAATATCTACATTTGTGGCATTTATTCTTAAATATCCCTATTTCATCCTTCACTACTGTGTATAAAATATATGAACATTATAACTACGTGTTAAAATTATGTCAATCAAATGACAAGGTGTACAAAACCTTTTAAAGATGTAGAAAATGTGCTATATTAAACTAGTTATATTATAATTACTAAATTATTTATACACATTTTGAGATACAACTATAAAGTAAGGATTTATAAACATATGATTTTATCTGTTTCAAACATTCAAAAAAGTTTCTTGGAAAAACCAATTTTAGAAAATATATCTTTCCATTTAGAAGATTACGACAAAGCAGCTTTAGTAGGCATCAATGGTGTTGGAAAAACTACTCTCTTACGTATTATTGTTGGAGAAATGAATGCTGACGATGGTTTAGTTACCTTTGCAAAAGGAAAATCTTACGGATATCTTGCTCAGAATACTGAAATTTCCGGAGAGGAAACCATATATGACACACTTTTACAAGTAAAAGAACAGCTTCTTACATTAGAACAACAAATTCGCCAAGTAGAAAAACAAATGAAGTATGTGGAAGGTTCCGAACTGGAAACTTTAATGAATCAATATGCAAATATGACTCATACCTTCGAAATGGAAGGCGGCTATCAATATCAGAGTGAATTGATAGGTGTTCTAAAAGGATTAGGCTTCATCGAAGAAGAATTTAATAAACCTATGTCTACATTATCCGGTGGACAAAAAACACGTGTAGCGTTAGGTAAATTACTACTTACCAAGCCTGATTTAATTATTTTAGATGAACCTACAAACCATTTAGACATGAATTCTATTGCCTGGTTAGAAACTTATCTTCTAAATTACAAAGGTGCTGTTCTTGTTGTATCGCATGACCGTTATTTTCTAGATAAAATTGCAGGAAAGGTAATTGAATTAGATCAGGGAAAAGCTACTGTATTTAGTGGTAACTATTCTGATTATGCTATAAAAAAAGAACAACTTCGTGTATCACGATTAAATGCTTATTTAAAACAACAACAAGAAATTAAGCATCAAGAAGAAGTCATTGAAAAATTAAAATCCTTTAATCGAGAAAAATCCATTAAACGTGCTGAAAGCCGTGAAAAAGCTCTTGCTAAAATAGAAGTATTGGATAAACCTACCGAAACAAATTCTGAAATGAAAATTCAATTAACTCCAAGAATTATAAGCGGAAATGATGTTTTACAGGTACAAGGTTTAACAAAAGCTTTTCCTAACCATCCTCTCTTTTCTGATTTGGATTTTGAAATCAAACGAGGAGAGCATGTTGCAATTATTGGTGACAATGGTACCGGTAAAACCACTATTTTAAAAATCATTAATCAAATTATAGATGCGGATGCAGGTAGTATGCGATTAGGAACAAACGTTACAATCGGTTATTATGATCAGGAACATCATGTGCTTCATGGAGAAAAAACATTATTTGAAGAAATTTCAGATGAATTTCCTTCTTTAAATAATACACAGATACGTAATACCCTTGCTGCCTTTCTTTTTACCGGAGACGATGTTTTTAAAAAAATAAGTACTTTAAGTGGCGGAGAAAGAGGTCGTGTTTCTTTAGCAAAATTGATGCTATCCGAAAGTAATTTTTTAATTTTAGACGAACCTACCAACCATTTAGATATTATGTCCAGAGAAATTCTAGAAACTGCACTTAACCATTATGAGGGAACTGTTTTATATGTATCACATGACCGTTATTTTATAAATAAAACAGCCACCAGAATTCTTGATTTATCGGGACAAACATTAACCAATTATCTTGGTAATTATGATTACTATTTAGAAAAGAAACCGCAAATTGGTGTTGTTGATTCCTCTTCTGCTTTTCCACCCGCAACTGCTGTTACCTCAACCAAAAATGTTGTTACTGAAAATGTTGTAGATAAAAATTCTGAATGGAAACAACGAAAAGCACAACAAGCTGCAGTTAGGAAATTAGAACGTGAACTTACAAAATGTGAAGAACGAATTTCTTTTATTGAAGATAGAACTGCTAAAATAGATGAAGAAATGGCAAAACCGGAAATTTGTTCCAATTCTGTAAAATTACAAGAGCTTCAAAAAGAAAAAGATTCTTTAGAAGAAGAAATGATGACTCTTATGGAGCGTTGGGAAGAATTAAGTGAAAAATTGAATTAACGAATACGAAAGGTGTTATTATTTTGTTGTTCGCTTGCTGTTCGTTACATTGTATTTGAATATCGGACTAAAGTCCGCTCTTCAAATACAATGTCTCACAGATGCGTACAACTTAAAATAATAACACCTTTCTTAATTTAGTTTATGAAATAGATGTTTCTAAAGTTTTTCTAATTTCTTTTATAAAATCTTCAGAGTTTAAAACTTTCACATCATTTAAAGATGTAATCAAGGCCAGGTCTTTTGTCATTTTACCGGCTTCAATAGTGCCAAGAGTAGCTGCTTCCAATTTATCAGCAAAATCCATTAATTCAGGAATGTTATCTAATTCTCCTCTTTTTCTTAAAGCTCCTGTCCATGCAAAAATAGTTGCCACAGAGTTGGTAGATGTTTCTTCCCCTTTTAAATGTTTATAATAGTGTCTCTGAACAGTTCCATGTGCGGCTTCGTATTCGTATACTCCTGTTGGAGAAACTAGTACAGATGTCATCATGGCAAGGGATCCAAACGCGGAGGATACCATATCACTCATAACATCACCATCATAATTTTTACAAGCCCAAATAAATCCGCCTTTTGCTTTCATAACACGTGCAACAGCATCATCAATTAAAGTATAGAAGTATTCTATTCCCAATTCCTCAAATTTTTCTTTATAATCAGCATCATAAATATCTTGGAAAATATCTTTAAATGTATGATCATATTTTTTAGAGATTGTATCTTTTGTTGCAAACCAAAGATCCTGTTTTGTATCAATAGCATAATTAAAACATGCTTTTGCAAAACTGGAAATGGAATCTTCTGTATTATGCATACCTTGAATAATACCTGCACCTTTAAAATTATGAATCAATTCACGTACTTCTGTACCATCTTCTGCTGTAAATAAAAGTTCAGCCTTTCCTGCACCCGGAATTTTAATCTCCGCATTTTTATAAACATCTCCATATGCATGACGAGCTAATGTAATTGGTTTTTCCCAATTTTTTACACATGGTTCAATTCCTTTTACCACAATTGGTGTTCTAAAAACAGTACCATCTAAGATAGCACGAATAGTTCCGTTTGGAGATTTCCACATTTCTTTTAAATCATACTCTGACATTCTGGCAGCATTTGGTGTTATTGTTGCACATTTAACCGCAACACCATATTTTAATGTTGCATTTGCAGAATCTACAGTTACCTGGTCATTGGTCTCATTACGGTACTCAAGACCTAAATCATAATATTCTGTTTTTAAATCAATAAATGGAAGTAATAACTCATCTTTGATCATTTTCCAAAGAATTCGAGTCATTTCATCTCCGTCCATTTCTACTAATGGGGTAATCATTTTAATTTTATCCATGGTGAATCTCTCCTATTTATAAATCCTTTAATTAAATTTGTTATTCATCTGAACCATATGCCTCATGAAGACCATTTTTTACAATGTTTTCATATGCACTAAGCACATGCTTTGTTGCTTCTTCTTCCGCTTTTGCAGGGTCTCCAGATTTAATTGCTTCAAAAATAAATTTATGTTCTTTATTAGATGCCGTACTTCTTTGATTCTGAGACAAAGTTTTCTTACGTACTCTAAGCACATAATCATGAAAATCACGCAACTGTTTTTCTAACATTTTACTGTTGCAGGCTTCATACATAATCTCGTGAAAACGATTATCTAATTCTGCCAACTGCTGTGTATTACCTTTTGCCGCATGAAATTCAGCCAAATACACATTTTCTTCCATTTCTTCCAATTGTTCTTTAGTAATATTTTCCGTTGCCCATTTTGCACAAAGACCTTCTAACAAAGAACGCATCATGTAAATATCTTTTACATCTTTCACAGTAATACCTGTAACATAGGCTCCTTTATTAGGAATAATATGAATCAACCCTTCTAACTCTAACTGACGAAATGCTTCTCTAACCGGAGTTCTGCTAACCCCTAATTCATCGCCTATAGCAACCTCTTTTAATTCTTCATTGTCTTTATATTTTCCACTTAAAATATCTTCTCGGATTTTATGAAACACACGACCTCGTAATGAAAATTTGTCTGTAACCTCTTGTTTTACATTATATTTTCCCATAATAACCTCTTTTCATTTTGTATTAAGTCTACTTTCATGCCTATTTAGATTAAAGAAATATTCAATTTAGCACTTTCTTTACTTATCACTTGGATTAATTCTTCATCCGTAAGTACTGTTACACGACCGGCAGCATATTCTGAATCTACCCATATTTTAATATTTTTAACCAATTCAGAATTCTTATCAACCTGCTTTTCCTGTGGCAATTTATAATATGTATTAATCCAATGTGCAATTCCAGCCAATCCTGAGGTATTACTTACAGCACATAACACCGGACGATTCAAATATTTTTCAGTATCAAAAATATTATAAATTTCTTCATTTTTTAGAAGTCCATCAGCATGAATTCCAGCTCTTGTAACATTGAAATTTTTACCCACAAAAGGTGTTCGTGGTGGAATTTCGTATCCTATTTCTTTTTCATAATACTCTGCTAATTCGGTAATTACAGTAGTATCCATACCATTTAGATCACCTTTTAGCTGTGCATATTCAAAGACCATTGCTTCCAATGGTGTATTTCCGGTTCTTTCCCCAATACCAAAAAGTGAAGTATTAACGCCGGAACAACCATATAACCAAGCTGTAGTAGAATTTACAACTGCCTTATAAAAATCGTTGTGACCATGCCATTCAATCAAACCATGTGGCACTCCGGCATGCTTATGAAGTGCATAAATAATCCCCGGAACACTTCTTGGAATAACAGCCCCTGGATAATTAACACCATATCCCATGGTATCGCAGGCACGAATTTTAATCGGAATCTTATATTCTTCCATTAATTTCATAAGTTCTAAGCAAAACGGAACAACATAACCATAAATATCTGCTCTGGTGATGTCTTCTAAGTGACATCTTGGACTAATGCCCTCATCCAAACATTCTTTAATTACGCTTAAATAATGATCCATCGCCTGACGACGAGTCATTTTTAATTTCATAAAAATATGATAATCAGAACAACTTACTAAAATTCCTGTTTCTTTCATTCCGATTTCTTTTACAAGTTTAAAATCTTCCTTACTGGCACGAATCCAGCTGGTAACTTCCGGGAACTGATAGCCTCGTTCCATACATTTATAAACTGCATCTCGATCTTTTTTACTATATAAGAAGAACTCACTGGCTCTGATCATACCATTGGGTCCACCTAATTTATGTAAATAATCAAAAATTGTTACAATCTGCTCTGTAGAATAAGGTGCTCTGGATTGCTGGCCATCACGAAACGTTGTATCTGTAATCCAAATCTCTCTTGGCATATTATGTGGCACGGTTCTGTCATTAAAAGGAATCTTTGGTATCTCTGAGTATGGAAACATGTTACGAAAAACATTAGGTTTTTTAACATCATCCAAAATATACATATGTTCTTCTATTTCTAACAAATGATTTTTTGGATTCATACTCACGGGTCTGTTCATAAACATATCCTGATTTGGCATATAATAAATCTCCTTAAAAATTAATCTATAAAAAATACAATAACACGCTACGTATAAGTGTATACAATTATACGTAGCGTGTCAATCTTTTCCTCATTAATTTTTAAATCATATTTTCGACAATTATTTTCTATAGTTTCATATTTCTAATGCTCTTTGAATATTTAACATTCCCCACCCTTGTTTATTCCAAGGTTCCTTTAAATCTGTTGCTGTATAACACAAACGATGTTTCAATTCTTCAGGAGAAAACTTAGGATTTTTTTCTAACAGTAACGCTGCGGCACCAGAAACTAATGGTGTAGCAAAAGAAGTCCCACTTTTCATTTCATAACTATGAATATAAAAATTTCCTGATTTTTTACATCGAAAACTTGTTGCCATAATATTTGTACCGGGAGCAACTAAATCCGGTTTTTTTAAAGAAAAAATACTTGGTCCTCTTCCGGAATAGGATTCACATAAAGTAACTCCATCTTTATAATAATCTAAATCATGACATCCTACTGTAAAAATGTTTTTACCCATACCTAAAGGTGAAATACTTTTCACTTTCGGACCTTTATTCCCAGCTGCAACAACGATTAAAATATTATTTTCCCACAATTCTTCTAATGCATTTATCAGTTTATTAATTTTCAAATCATCAACATTATTTTCAAATCCAATAGAAATATTTAAAATTCTAATATTATAAGTATTTTTATTTTCTAAAATCCAGCCAATAGCTTCCAGCATGTTATTAACATTACCGGATCCATTTTTATCTAGTATTTTACCTATAATTAGATTGCATGAAGGAGCAATTCCACTATATTTTCCTTTCGATAACAAACCACTTCCTGCAAGACATCCTGCCACATGCGTTCCATGTCCACAATCATCGTAAGGTAATTTTTCCCCTTTAACAAAATCTCGAAATTCTAATACTCTCTCTGAAAGATCCGGATGAAAAAATATTCCGGTATCCAATATGGCTACCGAAATATTCTTACCGCTATATTTACTTTGTACCTCACTGGTACATTTAATCTGTTCTTTTACCCGCCACACAATACACTCACACTTTTTTATTAGTGTATGTGACAAATTTTGACCTGTTACCGTAATTTTCTTCTTTTTTTCGGTTTAGAAACAATTAAGACAATTGCCAAAGCGCCCAAACCAATCGCTACAAACCATTTAGGATGAATACTATTGTCTCCTGTGTTCGGCGAATAGTCTTTTTTACCTGAAACAGTTGTATATTCTAAATTTCCATTTTCCACAATAACATCACCATTTTCCCCCATAGCATAAATCGCAAAGGTTGATAAGTGATTGGTTGAAAATTGCAAATACGCTTTTCCATTTACTTCAATTAACTTGGAAGATAATTTTTCCAACTGTCCATCTTCATCCAATACAACAACATGAATGGTATTTCCTTTGATTTCAGTAGGCATAGGAACCGTTACCGTTAAAGGGTTGGTTCCCAGCTTTGTAAGCTGAATTGTCTCTGTTTGATCCCACAAAGACATATCGATTACTTTCATTGTAGGAACTTTGTTACCATAAATCCTTTTAAAAGCTTCTTCTACGTTAGTTTTGATTCCCGATTTAAGTTTCAAATGATATTCTCCGGAATAAGAAAGCTTCGCTTCCACATCTTCAGAATCCCAATCACTAATTTCGGAAGAAACAATAACACCAGATTGACTTTCCTCTTCCAAACTAGCTTTGTCGAAAACTTGAATCACTCCGTTTGCATCTTTTACAGCTAAACTACCTTCAAATCCATAAATTTTATTTTCAAATAATGAATCTTTAAACTCAATATCTTTTTGTTGAAATACCGCTGTCCAATTACCACTGAATACAGGAGAAAGAAAATCATTACTTAATCTGGAAGTACTATCTGTATAACTTAATTTGGGTAATTCATCACCCTTAAATATTACAGTTCTCTCTTGTTCTGTATCACAACTAAAAGCTCCTACACCAATAGATTCCACATATTTATTAATAGTAATTTCTCTTAATGCTGTATTTTCAAATGCACGGTCTTGGATTTTTACTACATTGGTTGCACCATGAACTTCCTGCAAAGAAGTACAATCTTTGAAAGCTTCTTCCCCAATAATCGTTACAGAATCAGGAATATTAACACCTAAAATTTCGGAATGTCCTAAAAAGCAAGCAGGTGCAATTGTTTCTACCTGAGATGGAATTTCTACATACTTCGAAGTCCCTTTATAAGCAATTAAGATGTTATCTCCAACAATTAAAAAATCATCATTATTTGTATTTTGTGCCCAAGCATTTAACCAGGAAGTATGTGCAAATGCAGATGGTTCTATCCAGGTTACAGTAGAAGGAATACTTATTTCCTTTAAATTATCACAATGATAAAATGCTGCATAACCAATGTGTGTTACACTTTTGGGTATATTTATAGAAGTAAGATTACTTCTGGCAAATGCAAAATCACCAATTTTTGTAATATTAGATGGTATCGCATATGTTGATAAATTTGTATCACCATAATATGCATAATTGGTAATATGATCGTAACAAATGGCATATTTCGGTAAGGCCTCACCCTTACTTTCGTCAACCAAAGGTGTGCTACTTTCTGCTTCTTCCTCACTGGAAACATCTCTGTTATTGACACCATTCACAACCGGTACATTAGACTCCATCAAAACAACCGCATTTTGTCCAACAATCATTGTTTTTCCAAGAATACCGTCTTCACTTTGTAAAATAGGATCAAACTCCGGAATATAATCTACATTACTGGGATCATGCATGGCAGAACCTGAAGTAGAACCGGAATTATTATTTCCACTCTGAACTATAACTAATTTTCCATCGCTTCCAACGATATAAACATTACCACCTTCATCAACTACCGTATCGCCGTCCTCAGCACCTGCATCTATCTGAATTTGATTCACAATTTTCCAATTATTATAAAATTCATTTGCAACACTTCCGGAATCTGCTGAAATGACTAATTTCGGACACCCATCAAAAGCTGTAGTATGAATGTAAGAAACAGAAGCCGGAATCATCACTTTTTGTAAATTAATACAGTTTTCAAAAGCTTTGGATTGAATACTCTTTACTGAATAAGGGATTACCACAGCTAACAGATTACGACAGTTAGAAAATGCATAACTTGGAATTTCTACTAAATTAGTACTTAAAAGAACTTCCTTTAAATAATCATTCCCCCAAAAAGCATATTCATCAATATCGATAACACTATCCGGCATCGAAAAGGATGCTTCTTTACTACCTTCAGTAAAACAATAAATCATAGTTTTATCTTTATTATATAAAACATTTTTTTCATAAACAAAATTAAGATTTTCTTTTGGTACCGTAATCGTACTTAAGTTTTCACAACCTGCAAACGCTCCGGAACCAAGATTTTCCAGATTTTTAGGTAATGTAATCTTCTTTAAGGAAGTATTATTTGCAAATGCACCAATTCCAATATTAACAATGGTATCCGGCATCTTCACATTCGATAAATAAGTACAGTCTTGAAAAGCACCATACTCAATATCTGTTACATTTTTTCCCAAATCAATGGAAGTTAATGTTGTATTTCCTGCAAATGCTTCTGCTCCAATGATTTTAATTGTATCAGGAATAGACACAGAGGATGCTGTGCCTGAATATTTTACTAATTTTCCTCTATCTACTTGAAAATCTGCACTTGGTGCTGCACTTGTTGGAACTGCCGGAATCTGTGTTATAAGAATCGCGGTAATTAATAACAAGGTACCAATTACTTTACGGATTTTTCCCATATTGTTATCTCCACATGTTATATTTTACTATTTGTAAATATTCAGAAGAAACTATTTAACATTCTGAATATTTACAAATAGTGAGAAACACACTTGGTATTTCTCACTATTATAAATGTTTTGTCTTGTTTAACGATAGGCTTTTGCTGTATATCTTCTATCTCTCTTAGTAAAGAGAATAATAGAAATACAAGCTAAACCAATACTTAAGAACCATTTTGGATGGATTCCATCTCCTGTTTTTGGAGTAGAGTCCAAAGTATTGCTTACCGTAAGATTACCGGTATCAACATAAATGGTATATGGCGAGAAGTGAGTCGCTGTAAATGTAATACTTGGCACTCCATTAATTGTAGTAAATTTAGGATTCAAAGTTTCTAATTCCCCATTTACAACAGCTCCAACCCTATTATTTCCGGCATATTCTTTTAAAGCATCCGGAATAGGCATTGTAATATTCACCTTTAAACCTGTTGTATCTGTAATCTTATTAATACCTTTTGCATCATATAAACTAATATCCATCGCGAAATATTTAATTCTGGACATATCAGGATATTTCTTCTGCAATGCTTTCTGTACTTCTTCTGTTGCTTCCAAACTTTCAGAAATTTTAACAATAAAGTTATCAGAAGACCCACTTACATATGCTGAAGCAGTATGAGTATTAGAAATTCCCGGTTTCGTAATAATAATCGAAGTATTATTATTGGATGTTGAATTTCCACTAAGAGTTCCGTTGTCCATATATGTAGCAGTTACTTTAGCATTACTTTTTGGCATTGTAACAGTTGTTATTTGTTTTCTAGTATTTTCAATCTCCAAATCTGTTGTAGAACTTCTCCAACTTGCAAAACTTCTGCCCTGTGGAGCATCTACAGCTTCAATAGTAACTTTTGCACCCGCTGGATAACTACCGCTTCCACTTCCGTATACGACATCTAATCTATAATATCCTGTGAAATTGCATACAACTGTTGTATCCTCTGCAGGCATGGTTAATGTTGTAGTAGGTTTTGTAGAATCTTTAAAAATAACATTATTATTGGTAGAACTCCAATTAGCAAATCCGGTTCCATTAGGAGCTGCACCAGCATTAATAGTTACTACTGTTCCGGCCGCATATCTACCACTTCCACTTCCGGATGTAACAGTTAAGTTATACAATTTATTACCATTGGCGTCTACATCTGGCTTTCCATCACCATCAGTATCTATCCCACCATTAACATTTGTTCCCGGAGTATTTCCACCTGGATTACTTCCTGTACCGTCACCCGCTGTTTCGTCAGGTTCATATAAAGCCAATACAGTTAAATCTTTCGTAACTTTCTTAAATTCATCTGTATTCCAACCTTTAAATTTCATTCCAGGATTTTGGGGCAATTCATCACCGTACGGTTCTCTTGCAGCTTCTCCATCTTCTACATATTCAGTTTTAATAATATCACCGGTAATAGAGTTATAAAATACTACACGGAAAGTATCATCTAATGCTTTGACAGTAACACCTGGTATATCCTCTGCAGCATTGTAAGCAGCTGTATTTTTATAAGTTCTTACAATTGCTTTATTACCCTTAAAAGCTTCATTTTGAATATCTACTTCTTTACCTTTAATAACAACATTCGTATTTTCACCTGTGTTTTCAAATGCTCCGTCTTTAATAATTCTAATATTTTCCGGTAATATAGTTTCTACTAATCCTTCACTATCCTTAAAACAATTTTCAGGTATTACACTTAATGCTTTAGGAGTTCCTGTTAAATCAACAGAACCAATATTGGTATTCATAAATGCACCTGGAGCAATTTCTACAACCTCAGTTAATTTTGGATCCTTAGTTGCATTTACATCTGCATCACCATCGATTCCTCTACTATGAAATACTTCTATTATTTTTTTACCATTTACGGAATTTCCATCTGCATCTATATATCCAGCAACATTTTCGTATAATATACCATTTTGAGCTTCAAAATTTGCAGTTTTACTTGCATCAACACCATCAACTTTTAAAGATAAACAGTCAAGAAATGGAAGGGTTCCAACATCTTTCATCGCAGAACCCAAATCTACATTTTGTAAATTCTCACAATTATAAAAAGCTCCACCAGTATATTCATCTTCTCCTAACACTTCCAAATCATCGTTAGAAATTGTTGGCAAATACTCAACTGTATACATTTTTATGCCAATAAGATTATCATCACCCCTAACATCATCTTCTTCAGCGGAATCATTAATATCCCCATTAAAAAGACCATACTTTTTATAGGTATCATAATACTTATAGTCACTATTATTTTCAAAATAAACTTTTCTACTTGCAGAATTACTTACAATTTGTCCACTATCTTCCAAAGTTAACAAGGATGAATCTGTTAAATATCCCCTTACATCAATAGACTTGATTCCAGCCGGTATATCAACTATTAATGTTGAGTTAATAATAGCTTCTTCTGCTGGAGATAAGGATTGATCTTCTCTATTGAATTTATCTAATAATCCAATTTTATTCTCTGTTTCATTTCCTTCAGCATCCAACTCATAAACTTTAACATCATTTAAATCATCATATTTAGGATAATCAACTAAAGTAGGATAGTTATTTCTATTATCTAAAATTACAGTTAATCTGGAAGGTTCTGTTGTTTTATAACAAATACGAATTCCTAACTTGCTATTAACATAATTTTGCGGATCCATAGAATAAGCAAATGGACCATAATTCTCTTTTAATGTACCCGTTATAGTTAATTTATTACTTCCTGTTGCCAAAGCATCTTTTCCAATATTTCCCAAAGGAAAATTATCCGCATTATCAGGTGTTTCAAATTTAATATCAGTTAATAAGATACAGTTTTTAAATGCTGAATCACCTAATTTGGAAATATTTTTTCCAATAGTAACAGAAGTTAAACTTGAACAATCTTCAAAAGCGCTCTTACCAATTGTTTTTACAGAATCACCTAATGTAACAGTTGTAATACTATCACATCCTTTAAAAACCTCAGCTCCAATCTCAGTAATTGTATTATCTGGTACAGTAATTTCAGTAAATTCATCTTTTACATCATCAAAACAACCATCACCAAATTTTGTAATAACATATGGACCAACTTTTGAAGGAATATCTAATTTGCCATTTCCTGTCACATCAGGATCAACATATTCACATCTTGCTATCGTAGCAGTCTGGGAGGCTTTATCTATTTCTAAACCTAATAGATAAATACCACTTTTAACTTCATAATATATCTTTCCATTTTCCTGGTACATATAAGGTACGTAAGCTTTCTTACCATTTCTACAATACCAAGTTAATTCTCTCTGCTTCGCTTTTTCACTTCCTGCCATAGCAGGTCCCTGAACAGCAAAACTTTCATTAAGAATATGATTAAAAATCGAACTTGCTTCTCCATCCGGATACTGCGTTGTATTATACAATACATAACCACAATTTTCAGGAAAAACTAACAATTCTAAGTTTCTACATCCATAAAATATCGTAGAAGGTAATGTTCTGTCATTTAAAGTTGCAGCACTATTTTCATCACCATAAGTTTTAGACATACATACTTTTGTAAGGTATTCACGGCCTGAAAATGCATAATCACCTATTTTTTCAATTCTTGCATTTGTAAAATCTAATTCTGTTAAATTGTCATCTCCGGATGAATTCATGGCAAAAGAGCCTTTGCCCAAAGAAATAATATTTGCAGTGCCTATTGTTAATTGTCCTAAGCCACAATCAAAAAATGCACCTTCTCCGATATTACATCCTGAGCTAATTTTAGATAAATCTACATTATTCAACCCATAACAGCCGGCAAACGCACCATCCATAATTTCTGTTGTTTGCGTATTAAACTCAACTTTTCCTAAATTTAGACATCCATAAAATGCATCCACGCCCAAAACCGTAACATTAGGAATTGATACTTCAACCAAATCCGTACATCCTGCAAAAGCAGCATGTCCAATTGCTGATGCACCCTGAATTATAAACTTATCAATAAAAGAATCTTTAAATGCCTTATTTGCAATATATTGAATATCATCAGGGAATGTAATTTGTTTTACTTTTTTTACTCCCTTAAAGGCATTTTCACCAATAGCAATAATAGTAGCTCTATCAAGCACCTTATATCCATCTTCTAATACGTATTTATCAGCATTTTCTGCCGGACCAACAAATTTCTTAACATAAATATATGTATCTGAACCATTGGTAGATGCAGAAGCACGTGTAGATTTATCAATAACACGTTCCAAAGTAAAGTCGTATTCATCATTTAACCAACAATACACTCTACCTCTATCAAGATTTTGATCCGCAGCTGGTACTATCGATAATGCTTCTGTAGTAGAACCTGCATTATAATTATTGGTATATGTCTTTAACATTTCCGGATAAAATTGACTAAAGAAATTTTTCGCTTTTTGTTGTTCTAATGTAGTTTGATCTGCTGATAAATCATATGTAATAGCTTCTGTACCCGCTCCACCTACTAAATAAAAATCTTCAACAGCAGAAATGGATTCTGTTTCATAGCCGGTTACAATCGCTGGGTCCAGTTCTATAACTTCTTCCGAAAACGTGTCAAAATACTCTACAATTACACCATATTGACTCATATCAAATTCTCGTTGAATAAAATCAAACTGACGTATTAACATTTTCTCTTTGCTAGATGTAGTTCTTAAAAAATAAGCACCATAGTAATTACCACTGGCATCCTTATCACTATCCTTGGGAATAAAATGGGTTTCACTGGTAATATCATCCGCATCGGCACCTTCACCAACAGGTGTAGAAAAAATATCATCCAAAGCATCGATTTGCTCTTCAGTTTTAGGATTATAAATATATTTAACCCCTAAATCACTAGGAAGAGGATCATCATTAATGCCGGGATTAGTTGTCCCTGATTCTGGAATCTCTTCCGTAGCAGCTGCATCCGGAAAAGGAATTGCTGCCACAATAATAGCAGACATCATAAATAACGCACCAAGTGTTCTTCGTACGGATTTACGTAATCTGTAATTTTTCTTTTTCTTTTTAGCTATTTTAGCCATGATAGTCTCTCCTTTTTAGGGAATTTATCTAATTTATTTTTTTTGCTACTACCACAAATCTACCATCCTGTTCAGAATTATCACAGGTAGATAAGGTAATTAGCTTATCGCCATAGGTTGCTGTGACACCAGTGTTATACATAGACATCTTCGCCATTTCATTCATATGCGAATCAAACTCTTCCGGCGTTGATGCTTCAAAAAATTGATAATATTTAAAAACAATCTCATCTTCATTGTATATCTTAGAACGAAAAACATACATAATCTGATATCGTCCTTCTTCGTAGATAGTATCGAACTGGATGATAGGATGTTTATCATAATATTCTTTGCTACTATACAATTTCAGATTCCCAAACATCTTTCCAGACTTCATATGATGTCCGTAAATAATCATATTGGTACCGGGATTGGTTATATCACAATCCTTGTCCAAAAAAATGGAACCATTTTTGTCGTACTGCTGATTGTAATTATGATCCAAATAATATTCATTGTTCACTGTCTGCATAACAGGGTAATCTATATTTGTATCGTCAATTTTTATCCATCCTATTAGACTTTTATTTTGAGAAAATAATTTTTTATATTTTTCCAGAACAACTAAGTCTTTTTTCTCTTCTTCCTTGATATAATTAATATGTACTTTATTATCTTTTATATAATTTTCCTCTGTTTTTAAGGAAGCTAAATGTTCATATTCATTAGAGTTCTTCTCATAAAAGTAATAATAGAAAAATACATATCCCAAACAAAAAATTGCAACTAAAGAGCAAAACAAAACCGTTCTTCTTCGCTTCTTTTCCTGAAGATACCACTCGTATTTGATACGCTCCTGCATAACAGCATCATAATCTTCCAAAGTTTTTTTCTTTGATTCCTTCTCTTTTAACGTACTTTTCTTTGCTTTGGAAGATGATTTTTTTATTTCAACCTTTTTTTTATTTTGTTTTTTAGTCTCTTTTACATTTTTCTTCTTTTTTTCGTTCTTTAGTTTTTCTTTCTTTTTGATTTTATTCTTCTTTTTATTATTATTAGAAGATTTTTTCATGTACTCTGCATGTTTTTCTTCCAATTCATAGAAGAAATCTTCCCCCATAAGGGTTTCAAAGGTTACATCACCTTTTTTTATTACATTGATAATATGTTCTTTTCCATCTTTATCAGCATTTTCATATTTCTTCGTTATAATTTCTATCTTTTTCTCATCCCTGAGAGCTGCTTTATATTCCTCAGCGGTACGAAAAGAACGTCCATTGACAATATAGTCATTCATCGACATATTTTCTCCACTTTACTTTTTATACATACATAATTTATTTTACAATATATGAAAATTTATGCAAGTATTTTATCATATTTATCTGTCGGTTTTATCATCGTTTTATGATTCATATCACGATTACAAAACATTGCATACGCAATTAAAAGAAATTTTTTATTTATCTTTTTTATATTTTATACTATTTTAAAAATTTAGAAACCTTGACAAGTATTCTTACATAAGATAAAGCATAGAAAAATTTGGAGGCTTTTATATGAGCGATTTAACAGCAACAAGCTGCGGATGTGGATGCGGCACTTCTAACACAAATACTAACAACGGAGGATGCAGCAGCTGGATTTGGATTATTATTCTATTATTCTTCTGTGGTGGATGTGGCAACAATGGTGGCGGTTTATTAGGTAACATGGGAATCGGTGGATGTGGCGACAACGGTAATAGCTGTGAATGGATTATTATCCTTCTTGTACTGTTCAGCTGTTGCGGAAACAACAATTCTGGCTGCTAATTTTAAAGGGCGTCGATTTTCGACGCCTTCTTACATATTGACTTACAATAATATGTTTATTCTCAGTCATATATTAATTTATTACCTCATAGGATAAAACAAAGAAATCTAAGGAGCCGGTTATGGAAAGTTGTAACTCAAATCATAAAGATTCCTCAGAAGCCATACTGGCTTTTGACACTTTATATACTACCAATCATATGAAAATATTAAAACTACTACTTCCCTATTTGGAACCTGATTACCAAAAAAAATTAGCTATCTTCATTAAATGGCAAGAGCTTTCCTTTACCTTGAATTTTTTTAAAGAATATTCTGTCAGTTTATATTCTGCTGATTTTTCCAAAAAGAAGGCTTTAGATTTAAAAGAATTACTTCCCATGTTGATTCCGTACTGCAATGAAAAAGAAAAAAAATTAATTTCCCAATTTTCTCAAATACAAAATATCATGCAAATGATGGAAGGTTTTCAAGAATATATGCCAATAATCCAACAATTTATGTCCTCTATGTCCGGTACCACTCATTCAGACTCCATGTTTGGTAATGGTGAGACAAATATGATGGATTTACTTAAAAATATGTTGTCTGAAGAACAAATGGCTATGTTTTCCATGTTTATGAATGAGAATAATTAATTTTATTAATATATAATAACGGAGGCTATTATGAATCAAAATACAGAATGGATGCAAGATCCTGATCTCAAAAATATTCCGATCCCTAAACTGCAATTTTTACAAAACATGCTTTTTGAAAGCAAAAAATATACAGGTAAAGAACTCTTCCCTTTCTTTATGTCTTTAGCAACGAAAGCAAAATCCCAAAATATTACTTATACACAGCAGGAAATTGATAAAATTATACCCGTTTTAAAAAGATATGCTTCTGAAGATGAAATCAAGAAAATGGATCAAGTAATAAAAATGTTTAAAAACAGAACCTAGTTCATTATCAAGGGAATTTGAAATAGTCCCTCTAAATTTTTGTATTAAATATGAAAGATTTAAAAATGGTGTTTATAGTCCTATTTTATGCAAACTATAAACACCATCTTTTATATCATTCTTTTATTTAGCTACGATATTAACAATTTTTCCGGGAACATAAATTTCTTTAATAATGTTTCCACTTAACTTATCACCAAGAGCTTCTTTTGCAGCTGCAATTGCAGTGTCTTTATCTACATCTGCTGCAACTTTTACTGTTGCTTTTGTTTTACCATTAATCTGAACTGCAATTTCAATAGTAGATTCTACTGTTTTTGCTTCATCATATGCTGGCCATGCTGTCTGATATACTCTTCCTTCGTTACCCATTGCAGCCCATAATTCTTCTGTAATATGAGGTGCTACTGGATTTAATAAAGTAATTAATGTTGTATATTCTGCTTTGTTAACAGCATTCTTTTTATAGAAATCATTAATTAATGCCATCATAGCTGCGATTGCAGTGTTAAATTTAAGATTTTCAAAGTCATTGCTAACTTTTTTGATTGTCTGATGCATTTTTGTTTCCATATCAGCACTATAAGTATCGCCATCAACTAAGATATCCTGTAATTTCCATACACGATCTAAGAATCTTCTACAACCTTTAACACCATCATCAGACCAGGATGCACTTAAGTCAAATGCACCGATGAACATTTCGTAAGTACGAAGTGTATCTGCACCAAAATCTTCTACGATTTCATCTGGGTTAACAACGTTTCCTCTGGATTTGGACATTTTTTCACCATTGGAACCAAGAATCATACCGTGAGATGTTCTCTTCTGATATGGTTCTTTACAAGGAACTACACCGTTATCATATAAGAATTTGTGCCAGAAACGAGAATATAATAAGTGTAATGTTGTATGTTCCATACCACCATTATACCAGTCTACCGGTAACCAGTATTCTAATGCTTCTTTGCTGGCTAATGCATCATCATTTGTAGGATCTGTGTAACGTAAGAAATACCAAGAAGATCCAGCCCACTGAGGCATAGTATCTGTTTCTCTTTCAGCAGGACCACCACAACATGGACATGTTGTTTTAACCCATTCAGTCATAGCTGCTAATGGAGATTCACCATTATCTGTTGGCATATAGCTATCTACTTCTGGAAGTTCTAATGGTAATTCACTTTCATTAAGAGCTACATAACCGCATTTTTCACATTTAACAATTGGAATAGGTTCACCCCAATAACGCTGTCTGGAGAATACCCAGTCACGAAGCTTGAAGTTAGTTTTTGCTGTACCAATTCCTTTTTCTTCTAAGAATGCAATGATTTTTTCTTTCGCTTCTGCTACAGAAAGACCATTTAAGAATTCAGAGTTTACTAATGTACCTGTTGCAACATCTGTGTAAACAGCTTCTTCAACACTTACTTCACTACCAGCTACTACTTCGATAATTGGCATGTTGAATTTTTTAGCAAAATCCCAATCTCTTTCATCATGTGCAGGAACCGCCATAATAGCACCTGTACCATAAGACATTAATACATAGTCAGAAACCCAAATTGGAATTTCTTTTCCATTAACAGGGTTAATTGCACATAAACCATCAATCATAACACCAGTTTTATCTTTTGCAAGTTCTGTACGTTCGAAATCAGATTTACGAGAAGCCATTTCTCTATATTCAACTAATGCATCATAGTTGTTAAGTTCATCTTTGTATTTTTCAATCATTGGATGTTCTGGAGAAATTACCATATATGTTGCACCAAATAATGTATCTGGTCTTGTAGTATATACACGTAATTTATCTTCTTTTCCAGCAATTGCAAAGTCTACTTCAGCACCCTGAGATT